>JAJDVQ010000023.1 GCA_022826045.1 Acidimicrobiia bacterium
CGTGATTGCAGCGATCGTGAGCGTGCTGGGGGCCGGGTTCTTGGCCATGCTGTTCTTCTTCATGCGCGGCATCAGGGCAGACATCGCCGACCTGCGCACCGAGATGCGCGCCGAGATCCGCTCCCTGCGAGCCGAGATGCAAGCCGAGTCTGCTGCCCTGCGTGCCGAGATCGCAGCCGTGCGTGTCGAGATGCAGGCCGAGATCGCAGCCATGCGTGTCGAGATGCAGGCCGAGTTCGCAGCGGTGCGTGCCGAGATGCAGGGCATGCGCAGCGACATCTCCGAGTTGCAGCAGACGGTGGCTCGCCACGACGGCATGCTGTCGCAGATCGGCCGTCGCAACGGCACCGCCGCCGACTAGACAGCAAGCGGCGAGCCGGATTCGCCGGACGATCTCGAAGCGCGCCCGCAGAGCTCTCGCATGCCCCGAACGCTGACCACCAGCCGCGTCCGCGGTAGGTTCGGGCCGTGCCGTGGTGGCTGTGGGGGCTGATCGTCATCGGGGCGCTCGTCGTGGTCGTATTCGTTCACGACAGCGTCCAGAAGCGGCACTCGATCCTGCGCACCTATCCAGTCATCGGCCATCTGCGCTTCCTGCTGGAGAAGATCGGCCCCGAGCTGCGCCAGTACATCGTCGCGCACAACGAGGAAGAGCGGCCCTTCAACCGGGACGAGCGACGCTGGGTGTACTCGACGGCTAAGCAGCAGAACACCTATTTCGGATTCGGCACCGACGACGAGATCGACAAGCCCGGTCACATCACGTTCCGCCATAGCCCGTTCCCGCTGGGCCGCACCGTGCCGACCGATGCACCCCTGGGGTGCGGCAAGATCATGGGCGCTTGGCGCGACCGCGACCAGGCCTTCCGGCCGGCGTCGATCGTGAACGTGTCGGCTATGAGCTTCGGGTCGCTGTCGGGAACGGCGATCGAAGCGCTGAACCGCGGGGCGGAGCTGGCCGGCTGCATGCACAACACCGGCGAGGGCGGAGTCTCGAAGTACCACCGCGCCGGTGGCGACCTGGTCTTCCAGATGGGGACGGGTTACTTCGGGTGCCGCAACCCTGATGGCACGTTCTCGATGGACCGCCTGCTGGAAACCGTCGAGGGCGCGCCGGTCCGATCCATCGAGGTGAAGCTGTCCCAGGGGGCGAAGCCCGGCGTGGGCGGTCTGCTGCCCGGGGCAAAGGTGAGCCCCGAGATCGCCGAGGCACGCGGCGTGCCGGTCGGCAAAGACGTGGTGAGCCCCAGCCGCCATTCGGCGTTCGGCAGCGTGCCCGAGCTGGTGAGCTTCGTGGAAGAGGTGGCCGGGGCGACCGGTCTGCCGGTGGGCATCAAGTCGGCGGTGGGCCAGGAGGCCTTCTGGACCGAGCTGGCCCAGCACATGGCCGAGACCCACCGGGGACCGGACTTTGTGACGGTGGACGGCGCAGAAGGGGGAACAGGTGCAGGACCGCTGGTGTTCACCGATCACGTCGCGCTGCCGTTCTGGCGGGCGTTCGGCATCGTGCACCGGGCGTTCGGCGAGGCCGGCCTGACCGATCGGATCGTGTTGATCGGCTCGGCCAAACTGGGCTTTCCGGCCCCCGCAGCACTGGCATTCAACATCGGAGTCGACATGATCGGTGTGGCTCGCGAGCCGATGATGGCCATCGGCTGCATCCAGGCGCAGCGCTGCCACACCGACCATTGCCCCACCGGCGTGGCCACGCAGAACAAGTGGCTCTCTCGCGGCTTGGACCCTACGCTCAAGAGCGTGCGGCTCGCCAACTACGTCATCGGGTTGCGCAAGGAGCTGTTCCGGCTGGCCGACGCCTGCGGAGTCGAGCACCCGGGCCTCATCGGGGGCGACAACGTCAACGTGGTGAGCCCATTCGGCGATCTCGTACCTGCCCACCACGCCTTCGGCGTGACCCCCGAGCGCACCCACAGCCCAGCCCGCATCGCCGGCCTGCTGGAGGCGGTGAGAGAGCCATGAGCCGTCCCCACGGCCACCCGATCCAGGCCAGCTCGCAGCCGGGCGAGCGCATCACCGACGAGCACAAGGCGGTGTTCGCAGCAGACGGTGTGGTGAAGGTGACCCATGCGGTGCCGGACGCGTGGGTCGAACGGGTGCTCGGCGTGGCCGACCAGCAGCTGCGCGAGCCCGGCAAGTGGGTGTCGGACACGAATCCGGGAGCGCCGGAGAACCGGCTGTTCACCAGCAGGTACCGCTGGGAGATCGACCCGGTCATCGGCGACTTCGTCTTCAACTCGGGCATGGCGCAGATGGCCGCTGCGCTGATGGGCTCGGCGACGGCCCGCTTCTACTTCGACCACCTGCTCATCAAAGAACCGCGGACTGCCAACCCCACGCCGTGGCATCAGGACATCCCCTACTGGCCCTTCTTGGGCAAGCAGATCTGCTCTGCGTGGGTGGCGATGACGTCGGCGACCGTGGCGGAGAGCTCGCTCGAGTTCGTGCGGGGCTCGCACAGCTGGGACGCCTACTACGCACCCGAGTCCTTCGACGGCAAGAAGGGCTTCATGGCCGACTTCGAGGGTCCCAAGATGCCCGACGTGGAGGCCGACCGGGCTGCGTACGACATCATCGGGTTCGACGTCGAGCCCGGAGATGCGCTGTTCTTCTCGTCGTGGATCATCCACGGCTCGCCGGGCAATGCCGGCGATCACCGGCGGGTGGCGCTGTCCACCCGCTGGCTGGGTGACGACGCGGTGTGGTACCCCCATGCGGGGTGCGATCCCATCGTGGGCGACGACGACACGACATCAGTCGCCGGCGAGTATCCCGGCGACAACGACAAGTTCCCGCTCGTCGCCGCGTAGCCTCCGGCGGCTCAGAGCCGGGGGTCAACCGGTTCGCTCTCCAGCGCGAGCACGGCGAACACGCACTGGTGCACACGTGACAGGTGCTCGTTGGCGACGAACCGGTCGAGTGCTTCGATGCCGAGCGCAAACTCCCGCCGCGCCAGCGACGACTTGCGCTTGAGCGATCGCTGGCGGAGCTGCTGCAGGTTCTCCGGCGCCAGGTACTCGGCGCCGTAGATGAGGCGGAGATACTCCCGGCCGCGGCACTTGACGCCGGGCAGCACGAGGCCCTTGTCGTTGAACGTGACGGGATCGGCGGGCTTTGCCACCATGCCCTCGCCGCCACGCTCGGTCATCGAATGCCACCAGTCGGTCACATCGGCAATTGACGCAGCGTCGTCGATCGTGACGTGCCGGCGATCGGTGCGGCACAGCACATCGGGAGCCTCGGCAATCAGCGCGTCGATCTCGTCGAGGTGCCATGCGTGCGGACGGCGGGCGAGCACCTCGCCGTGCGCGGCCAGAATCTGGAACGGCGCGATCTCGACGCCCTCGACGCCGTCGGTGTCCCAGCAGTACTGCCGGTATGCGTCGATGAAGGACCCCAGATGGGAAGCCCGCTCGTCGGTGCGGGCAGCCAGTTCGTCGAGCGCCACGCCGCGCCCGGCGGCAGCGGCGATCAGCTTGCTCGCGGTGCTCAGGGCGGCCGTGCCCGCTGCTCCCGTCGAGGCATACAGGTCCTGGATCAGCTCGGCGCCCTTCGCCGACCACGGCAGCAGCTCGGCATCGAGCACGAGCCAGTCGGTGCCGAGGCGATCCCACAGCCCGGTTCGTTCGGCCGCAGCACGCAGTCGTGCCAGCAGTGAAGCAGTCGCCGCGGACTCGGCAAAGAACGCCCGTCCGGTGCGGGTCACGATGACGCCGCCGGCCTCGTTGGCGATGCCGAATCGGGCCTCGGCGGCTCCGACATCGCGCGCCATGACCACCACGGCCCGCGAGCCCATGTGCTTTTCCTGGCATACGACCTCGCGCACGCCGGCACGCTCGAAATAGGCGAAGGCCTCGTCGGGATGCTCCAGGTACCCGTCACGGGTGCTGGTGGCGACCGGTGCCATCGTGGGCGGAAGGTAGGCAAGCCAGCGGGGATCCACGGCGAAGCGGCTCATCACCTCCAGCGCAGCGCTGGACTGCTCGGCCTCGATCGTCACGCGGCCGGCGAGGGACGTGTCCACGATGTGCTTGCCCGCGACATCGCTGATGTCGAGTGCGGTGTGCGCCCGGTCGTCGGCGTGAGGCTCGGCGTCGAGGGGTCGGACGGGCTCGTAGTACACCTCGGCCGCCTGCACGGACACCAACTCGCGCTCGGGCCAGCGCAGCGCGGTCAGCTCGCCGCCGAAGACGGCGCCGGTGTCCACGCAGATCGTGTTGTTGACCCATTCCGCGGCCATCACCGGCGTGTGGCCGTACACCACAGCCGCGTCGCCACGGTAGTCGGCGGCCCACGGGTAGCGGACCGGCAGGCCGTACTCGTCGCTCTCGCCGTCGGTGTCGCCGTAGAGCGCGATGTCTCGCACGCGAGCCGACGCCCGCCCGTGATACCGCTCGGGAAGGCCCGCATGGGCGACCACCAAGCGGCCGCCGTCGAGCACGTAGTGGCTGATGAGCCCGTCGACGAATACGGCCACCTGATCGCGGAAGGCGGCGCTGCGCTGTTCGAGCTGGACAAGCGACTCGGCCAGCCCGTGCGTCATCTGCACCTGGCGTCCCGCCAAGGCTCGACCCAGCTTGTTCTCGTGGTTGCCCGCGATGCACAGCGCGCTGCCGGAATCGACCATCGACATGACCACCTCGAGCACCTCGGCGACGCCTGGCCCACGATCGACAAGGTCGCCCACGAACACCGCCCGCCGATTGTCGGGGTGGGTGACAGGGCGCGCGGCGACGTCGTAGCCCAAGCGATCGAGCATCTCGACGAGCTCGGTGTGGCAGCCGTGAACGTCGCCGATGATGTCGAATGGCCCGACGTCGTCCCGGCGGTCGCACCAGAGCCTGCTGCGCACGATGCGCACCGAGTCCAGCTCGTCGGCAGTGCCGATCGTGTGGACGCGGGCGAAGCCCTCCTTGCGCAGGCGCCGGGCATTGCGGCGCAGCGTCTCGTGCTGGCGCTTGATGGCATGGCGTGGCGTCTGCCGGTCGTCGCGTGAACTGTTCCGCTCGACGCACCATGCCAGCGGCAGGTCGAAGACGATGGCCGTGACCATCAGGTCGGCCCGGCGAGCTATCTCCACCAGCGCCTTGCGGTCGGGCGTCTTGGCATTGGTGGCATCGACCACCGTGAGGCGACCGATCTCGAGCCGCTTGCGCACGATCGTGTGCAGCAGATCGAAGGCCTCCGCGGTGACGGTCTGGTCGGTCTCGTCGTCGCCGACCATGGCCCGGCATTGATCGCTCGACACGACCTCGGTGGAGGCGAAGTGCCGACGGGCAAAGGTGGACTTGCCGGATCCCGACGCGCCGCACAGCACGACCAGCCCCGGTTCGGCAATCTCGATCTCGGTCAGCGTGGGCCTCATCGGACGCTGCTCACGGTGCCCGGCGGAAGACCGCCATCTGGGTCGGCGGCCCGCACTGGGGATCGTCAGGTCCGATGCCGCTGATCTCGCAGCCGTAGCCGTACCTGCCCCCGACTCCGCGCGCCCAGGCTGTGAATTCGCCGCGCGTCCACTCGAATCGGTGGTCGCCATGGCGCAGCCCGGACTGGCCGAGGTGTTCGAAGCTGACGTTGTACTCGCGGTTCGGCGTCGTCAGCACGACCGCCGCAGGGGCGGCGCGGCCGAACACGACATCGGCGAACACGTCGAGGCGCTCGGGATCGAGATGCTCGACGACTTCCACCAGCGTGACCACGTCAAAGCCGCGCAGGCGCTCGTCGGTGTAGGTGAGGGAGCCCTGTGCCAGCGAGACGCGCTCCCGTCGGCGCTCGGACATCTCATCGAGACCGAGGCGCCGCTCGGCACGTTCGAGTGCCCCGATCGAGGTGTCCATGCCCAAGATCGCCGTGACCGCGGCTTCGTCGATGAGCCGCTGCAGCAGCCGCCCCTCGCCGCAACCCAGGTCGGCGACTCGCCCGGCGCCCGCGCCCCGCACGGCGTCCATGACCGCATCCAGACGCAGCTCCCGCAGGTTCATCCGGCGCTCGTTCGCCTGCTCCGCATCGTCATGGCGTCGGTCGGCCCGATCGACGTCCTCGCCGGCTTCAGCGAGGCGCGCCAGCGCCTCCCGGGCGAGGGTGCCGAAGCGCAGGTAGCGGCGCGTGATCAGTTCCGACTCGGGATGCGCAGCCAGCCACTCGCCTCCGCGCCGCATCAGCTTGTCGACCTCGTCGGGACCGATCCAGTAGTGCTTGCGGTCGTCAAGCACCGGCAGCATCACGTAGAGATGCTCCAGCGTGCGGCGGACGGTGTGCCGGCCTGCCAGCCGGACCGAGCAGTAGCGGCTGTCTCCCCAGTCCCCGAACTCCGTGTCGAGCGGGATGGGAGCGCACTCGACGTCGTAGCCCAGCGGTTGGAACAACCGCTGGAGCACGTCCGCGCCTCCCCGCACCCCCAGCGCCGCCAGCTCGACGGCGAGGTCGAGCGGCCGATCGACGAGTTCGGGCCGGGCATCGCACGTGCCGGCCAGCGCAGTTCGGAACAGCCGGCCGATGGCGACGCTCAGCATCGACGATGCCGCGTACGGCCGGTCGTTCACGTAGGGCTCGAGTCCTCCGAGGTGCAGCGACTGCCGACCAGAACGCCGCTTTGAGGCCGCAAACGAGTCGACCTCCACGAAAAGCGTGGCCGTGCAGCGGTCGGGTGTCGCCTCGGGGTAGAAGACATGGGCGCGCCCGAAGCCGACATCGACCGAGCGCACCCGATCGGGATGCTTGTGCAGCAGGAATCCCAGGTCGGTCGCATCGGGTGTCGTCGAGGTCAGCGAGACCAGCATGAACCGCCCATTCAATCGGCACGGCGACCTGTCCGGATGGGTCACGGGCGTCGGCGGTGGTGGGTGTAGTTTCAGGGCATGGATTACCCCGCCTCCGTTACCGTCCAACCGTCAGAGCGCGTGGCGAACTGGCGTCCGCTGGTTCACTGGATCATGCTGATCCCGCACTTCGTGATCCTTGCCGTGTTCCACGTCGTGGCTTGGGCGCTCGCGCTCCTGACCATGCTCGTGGTGCTCTTCACCGGCAGGCTGCCGGCAGGCATCGCGAGCTTCCAAGTGATGTACATCCGCTACTACACCCGTGTGCTGTCGTACGTGCACATCATCCACGATCAGTATCCGCCATTCGAATTCGCTTCGTCGGCGGAGGATCCGGGCGGTCTGCCGGTGGCAGTGAATGTCGCGGTGCCGTCGGGGAACCGCAATCGTCTGGCAGCACTGTTCCGTCCGATCTACGGGCTGCCGCAGATCGTGTTCGTCACCGTCTACTCCTATCTCGTCGTCGCAGTGGTGACGATCGCCTACTTCATCATCCTGTTCACCGGCCGCTGGCCCGCAGGCATGCGCAATTTCGTGATCGGGTTCTACCGGGCCCACGCGCGCTACTTGGCCTTCATGTACATGCTCACCGACAAGTACCCGCCCTTCAGCACCGCCGAATAGAACCCGTTCTCGCCCGCCGCTCGACCATGCATCGAGCGTTCCGGGCTTCCAAGTAGGTTCGACGGCATGGCTTACCCGGCTTCCGTCACCGTCGAGTCACCGGAGCGGATCGCCAACTGGCGACCCTTGGTGCACTGGCTGCTGCTGATCCCGCACCTCATCATCTTCGAGATCCTCCAGCACATTGCGTGGCTGCTCAATCTGTTCGGCTGGATCGCCATCGTGTTCACCGGCAAGCTGCCCAAAGGCTTGGCCGACTTCCAGTCGATGTATCTCCGCTACAGCACCCGGCTGTACGCCTACCTCGACTTCCTGCACGAGCGCTACCCGCCGTTCGAGTTCGCCATGTCTGCGCCCGAGCCCGGAGGCACACCGGTCGCTGTCGACATCGAGCCTCAGCTCACCGAACGCAACCGGCTCACGGTTGCGTTCCGGCTGATCCTGGTGATTCCGGCCCTGGTGTTCACCGCGATCACCGGTCTCATCACCGCGGTGCTGGTCGTGCTCGGCTTCTTCGCAGTGCTGTTCACCGGCCGCTGGCCCGACGGTATGCGCGGGTGGGTCGTCTCGTGGTTCGGCGTGAACCTGCGAATGAACGCGTACCTGCACCTGCTGACCGATCAGTACCCGCCGTTCAGCCTCGACGCCTGATCCGTCAGTTGGGCGGCGGACCGCGGCGCCGCCGAACTCGGGCCGTGCCGCACGACGGGCGGTCGGCGCCGCGGCAGGGCTACCGTGCGGGTGATGAGCGAGGCCCGAGGTGAGTGACTGCCATGAGTGAGATGACCGGCGGCGAGGCCGTCGCGGCGACGCTGGCGCGCCTGGGCGTGCGGCACGTGTTCGGGATCGTCAGCGTCCACAACCTGCCGATGTATGAGGCGCTGTCGGTGCGCGACGACATCGAGGTCGTCAAGGTCCGCCACGAGCAGGCCGCCGCGCACGCCGCCGACGCCTACTACCGCGCCACCGGTGAGATGGGCGTGCTGCTCACCTCTACCGGCCCCGGCGCCGCCAACGCTGTGCCCGGCCTCTACGAGGCCGCATTCACCAGTTCGGCCGTGCTGATGTTGACCGGTCAGACCGAGTCACGGTTCTACGGCAAGGGGAAGGGCTTCCTGCACGAGAACGATCAGCAGGTCGACATGCTGCGCTCGGTGTGCCGCAGCGTGGCCTCCGTTCGGCATCCCAGCGAGATCTCTGCCGAGATCGCCCGCGTCGCCGACGACATCCGCACCGGCCGCCCCCAGCCCGGCGCCGTGGAGATCCCGATCGACTTCCAGTACGCCAAGGCCGGCGACGGGCCGATCTCGGGGTCTCCCGAGGTGTCACGTCTGCGGCCGGATGCTGCCCTGCTCGACGATGCGGCCGAGCGATTGGCTGCGGCGCAGCGGCCGCTCATCTGGGCGGGCGGCGGCGTCGTCAGCGCCGATGCCTCGGCCGAGCTCACCGCGCTGGCCGAGCGTCTCGGTGCGCCGGTGGTCACAACCATCGAGGGCCGCAGCGCACTGAGCGAGCTGCACCCGCTGTCGCTGGGCTTCCGATCGGACCGTCCCCAGATGGCCGACGTCTTCGCCGAGGCTGACCTCTTGCTGGCCGTGGGCACTCGCTTCCAGAATTACGCCACGCGGGTGTGGGCGCTGCAATTGCCCGACGAGCTGATCCACCTCGACGCTGACCCGGGCGTGATCGGCCTCAACTACCCGGCTTCGCTGGCCGTCGTGGGGGACGCGAAGCTCAGCCTGGCCGGGCTGCTCGAACGGCTGGGTGACGGCGCGCCTACCATCGACGACGGCTACGTCGAGCGGGCCCGCAAGCACCGCTCGTCCGACATGGAGGCGATGCGGGAGGAGATCGGGCCAGACCACGCGGCGATCTGCGATGCGATCCGCCGGATGCTGCCTGACGAGGCCCGCATCGTGCGTGACACCACCGTGCCCGGCTACATGTGGGGCAACCGGCTGCTGCCGATCGTGGCGCCGCGCACGTCGATCCGGGCAGCAAACGCGGCGATCGGCCCCGGCGTGCCGATGGCGGTGGGTGCGGCGCTCGCCACCGGCCAGCCGACCGTCGTGATCCAGGGAGACGGCGGCTTGATGCTGTCGGTGGGGGAGATCTCCACGCTTGCCGAGCACGGCCTGCCCGTCATCGTGTGCGTCTTCAACGACGGCGGCTACGGCGTGCTGCGCATCATCCAGGACGCCCTGTGGGACGAGCACCACGGCACCGAGATCGGCGGCATCGACTTCGTTGCTGTGGCTGAGGCCATGAGCGTGCCGGCCCGGCGCGTGCGCAGCGTCGCCGAGTTCGAAACTGCCTTCGGCGAGGCGGTTGCCCGTGCCAGCGGCGAATCAGGTCCGGTGGGACCGTCGCTGATCGACATCGACCAAACCGCGCTCATCCCGATCACATTCCCGCTCCCCGCGCACCAGCGCCGTCGCGACGACTGAGCGCTGCTGACCGACGGTCTACAGGCCGGAGGTGTCGGCGTCGGGGTCGAAGAAGGTGCGGCCGGCCAGCTCCATCACCGGCATCGCAACCATGAAGTGAGCCGACGCCGTCAGGGCATCGCGCAGGTGGCGTTGCAGCGGGGATGCTTCGAAGACAGCCGTGCCCCCGACGGCAGCGTTCATGGACTGGATGACGCGGAGGCTGGTCTGCATCGCATGGGTGGTCGCGGTGCGCAGGTCACGGCGCAGCTCCAAGTCGGGCAAGCCGTGCTGTGCGCGCTCCCACGCGGCATCGATGCACGCGTACAGCAGCGTCCGGGCTGCCCGCACCTCAGTGTCTGCAACCGCTACGGCCGAGTGCAGTGCCGGCCGCTGACCCAGGGTGCGGCGCGAGCCCTGGGGCACCTTCGACTTGGCCACGTCGATCACTTCGTCCACGCTCGCCCGGGCCATCCCCAGCGCGATAGCTCCGATGGGCAGCGCCAGCAGGCCGAACAGCGGCATGCGGTACAGCGGCTCGGCGGCGTACGACGACTTCAGGATCGAGCGCTCGTAGGCGATGCGCGATGCAGGCAGCCAGACATTGTGAGCCTCGAATGTGCTCGAACCCGAACCGCGCAGCCCGCTGGTGTACCAGTCGTCGTGCAGATCGATGTCGTCGGGCCGGAAGAACGCCCGGCCGAGCGCCGGCTGGGGGCCGTCGCCACCGGCTCCGCCATCGCCATCTCGCCCGGTGCCGTCCCAGGTGCCGTCGTCGCCGCGCCCGGCGTCGTCGCCGCTGCCATTGCCTCCGTCGTCACCATCTCGCCGGGTGCCGTCGTCGCTGTCGATCTGCACGCCTGCGGAGATCCACGCCGCGTTGTGCGATCCCGAAGCCCACGCCCAGCGCCCGCTCACGATGTACCCGTCGTCGCCGCTGGGCCCGGATGCAGCCGTGGCTGTCCCTGAGTGCGCGAACACGCCGGCCGTGATGACGTCGGGCTGCTCCAGCACTTCTGCAAGCTGGGCCGGCTCGAGCGCGGCGAACATGATCTGCGAGGTTGCGCCGATGAAGGTGCACCACGCTGCCGAGGCGTTGCCCCTGGCGAGCACCTCGCTGATCTCAGCGACCACCGCCGGTGGGAGCCCCAGCCCGCCCAGTTCGGGCGGCACCAGCGTCCGGTAGAAGCCGACGGCCGCCAGCGCTTCGGCCAAGTCCTGCGGCATCTGTCGCAACGAGTCGATCTCAACGCTGCGCTCCCGCAGTGTCGGTATCCACTCCGCCGCCAGCGCCAGCATCTTGTCGCCCGCGGCCTCGTCGGCGACTGCGGAGCTCATGACGACGTGTCCTGTGGCCGGGTGGCCGGTGCCAACACTGGCTCGCATTCGAACGGCACGCCCAGTTCGTTGCCGACACGGCTCAGCGATCTGACGACCGACGCGGGGTAGCTGACGGTGCCGGCCGCAGTCCGCCGATCCATCTCAAGCTGCTCCAGCTCGCCGGGCAGGTACACGGTCTGGCCCGGCAGCGCATCCTCTTCTCCGGCGACGCGGATCTGGGCGACCATGTCCTCGATGTCGTCGTAGTAACCCTCGCGGTCGCGGAACACGCCCGGGTCCATCAGCAGGAAGAACTGCCCCCGCCGACCCACGGCCACATCGCCGGTGTGGGCCGAGCCGCCCAGGATCCCCGCGGCGATGTTCGAGGCCGTGATCATGCCGATGCCCTTGTACCCGCCGATCGCCGGCACGATGCCGCGCACCGCCACGTCGGGATCGACCGTGGGGTTGCCGTCGCGGTCCAGGAATCCCCACTCCACCGGGATCTCCGAGCCCTCGGAGCGGGCCCGCAGCACCTTGCCGAGCGCGACGGGTGTGATGGCCATGTCGAGCACGATCGGCGGCTGGGCGCGGCGGGGGAACGTCCACACGATCGGGTTGTTGCCGAACAGCTTCCGGCGGCTGCCGAACGGCGCCAGGTTCGGCACCGACGTGGTGGTGCCGTAGCAGACAAAGCCGGCCTCAGCGGCCTGATACGGGTAGTTCGCGCCGCAGCCCCAATCGTTGGAGTTGCGGATCACGCCGACCACCAGACCGCTCTCGCGGGCGGCGTCAATGAGCTGCTCCATGAAGCGGGTGATCACGAGCTGGCCGAGCCCGTGGTGCCCGTCGGCGACCAGCACCGACGGCGTGCGGGTGACGATCTCGCACTGTGCAGTCGGGTCGGTGGTGCCGTCGCGGAACCAGTTGACATACCAGCTCACCCGCTGGAAGCCGTGCGTGTCGACGCCGCGCCGGTCCGACCAGAGCTGGTTGTCGACGACGGTCGCCGCGTCGTCGGCAGCCATGCCGGCCGCCACGTACGCCGCAACGCCCCATGGCCGAAGCTCGTCCAGGCGAAACGACACCGGCGCGCTGTCGTCGCCGTCAGCTGGCCGGTCGTCGGGAATTCCCCGAGGCAGTGTCTCGCCGCGTCCGCTTTGCTCGCTCATGTCCGACCGTCCCTAGTCCTTATCGATCCAGCCAGTCTTGGCGTGTGTAGCCAGCCTGCTTGAGCAGTTGCAGCAGGAACGGGGCGGGGATCTCGCGATCCGTCGGTATGACCTGTCGGTGGGTTCCCTTGATCATGAAGTGGTGATTCCCGCCGGGTCGGGGACCGTCCCAGCCTCGCTCGCTGAGGAACCGGATGAGATCGCGACGTGTGGCTGGGGGAAGCCGACTCGTCATGCAGGTGCGGCGATCTCGCCCTTACGGAGCACGGGGATCGGATGTTCGAGCTCGTGACCCAACTGGACCCATCCGCTGAGCACTTCGCGGAGCTTCGTGCGAGCTTCCTCGTGGGTGGCACCGTATGCGGCTGCACCGGAGCAGTCTGGGTTCTCGGCCCACCATCCCGCCGGCGAGCCATCGTCATCGAAGACTTCTTCGACAGTGGCACCGTCGAGCGCAGCGTCGAGCCATTCCTCTGACGGGAACTGCGACGGGGCCTGCACCATGGCCTCAGTGTAGTTCTGGCTCTCGGAGCGACTACGCGAGCGCGTCGATGACGGCGGTGGCGAAGTCTTCGGTGCCGACGGTGCCGCCTTGGTCGGGCGTCAGGCGTTCGCCCGCTTCGTACACGTGGGCAATGGCTCGGTCGAGCCGGTCCGCTGGAGTCTCGGGGCCGAGGTGGCGCGGCATCATCTCGGCCGATTCCAACGTGGCGGTCGGATTGATGATGCCTTGGCTGGCAATGCCGGGCGCCGTGCCATGGGCCGATTCGAAATACGCCCAATCATCGCCGTCTGCTCGCTCATCTCGCTTCGCCTGTCTCCACATCGAACCGTACGCGAGTGTGTACACCGGCAGCCGCTGCTTCGCGCCGGACGGACACCGGAATCAGCGGGTCGGGAAAATGATGTGGTCCCCGAGCGACGATGTGCGATGCTGCCGGAGTGAGCCAGTTGCAGCAGGCCCAATTCGCCAACATGGGTGCCATGGCGCAGCCCGATGCTGTGCTCACCCGCTTGGAGGAGCGGTTTGAAAAGCTTCGATCGACGCTTGCCGCTGACCATCCCGGTCAGTGGGCGCTGCTCATCGACCGCGGTTCAAGACTGGTGCCGCTGCTCCAAGTGTTGGACGACGAATGGGACGCGATTCGCGCTGGCTATGCCGACCCCGCCGCCCGCCGCTTCTGCGTCAAGCCGATCCTTGAGGCCGACCCAGAGTTGATGGTGAATTCGTTGGGGGCCCGGCATTGAGTCCGCGGCTGCCCCGTGGCCGCTGACGGCCCGCATCACCGGCAGCGGCGCACACGTCGATTTCGAGTTGAACGCCACGGCCGTCGACGTGCAAGAGCATCGAATGGTCGCGCGCCCGCTGCCGCTGCCAGTCCGCGGCAGGGCACTGATCGACACTGGTACTCAGATGTCACTGATAAGCGGCCGCATCGCGCAGGCACTCGGCCTTGACCCGACGCGCACAACGGTGCTGCGCACCGCCGCCGGTCGGACTACCGCTCTCTGCTACGCCGTTGCGTTCTCATTCGTATCGCACGGAACCGTCATCGGCAAGCCTCAAGACCTGATCGTCGGGCGTGCCGACACGCTGCAAGAAGACATGCTGCTTGGCCTCGACGTGCTCCGTCGCAGTCGCATGGAATGGAACGGCCCCACCGCCACTGTTCGCATATTCCGGCACGGCTAGGCCGTCGGCCCGTCTCCGACGGCCTTGGCCGCTGCCGTCAGGGCCTCGACTATTCGCCTGCCGAGTCGCTTGAAACCCAACTCGGCGGCAAGTTCCGAGATCAGGTCGGCTTGGGTACGAAGCAGCGTGTCCCGCTTGATCCAGCGGGCAAGGGATACCAGTTCGGCGTGCGTGTAGTCGGCGATGCTCTGCCTTCCCCTTGAGCGAATGCGCGGAATATCCGGCTTGGCACCGCGAGACGCAGGCGAGGTGACAGGCCGTACTGCCGACGAACTCGCCGATCGCTGTGGCTTTCACGGAGCGTCCGCAGCAGAAACCGCCCTGCGCCAGGCTTCTTCTGCCTTGTCGAGTTCGGCTTCGGAGTCGGTGAACCATGAGGTCGACCAGATGCGGTGAACGCTCCAGCCCTTGTCTTCAAGCACTTGCTGGCGGATGCGGTCTCGATCTCTGGCGATCGCGCCGGAGTGGTAGCTGGCGCCGTCGGCCTCAAGAAGGAGCACCATCAGCCCTGGCTTGTCGGGATGAGCGCACGCGAAATCGACCCGGTAGCCGACGACGGCGAATTGCGGCATGGCGGGAATGCCGCGACGTTGCAGGCCGCGCTGTACCGAGAGTTCGAAAGGGTTGAGCGGCACATCATGTGCGGCCGAGCCGAGCGCCTCGCATCGGGAGTCGGCGTACTCCAGATACTGACGCAAGAGCTCTACACCCCGCGCCGACGAACGATCCGGTGCCATGTCGCGATGACTGAACGACGAGCGTCGGCAACTGGCGGCTCAGCCAGTCTTCGCGTGTGCAGCCGGCCTGTTTCAGAATCCGCAGCAACAAGCCCGATCCGATCTCGGACAGTGTCGGAAGGACGACATGCCGGGAACCACGAATCATGTGAGCATGATTGGCGCCGGACACGGGACCGTCCCAGCCGCGGTCACGCAGCCACCGGCTGAGCTGGCGACGCGATGCGGGACCCAGACGCGGACTCACCGGGCAGCGACGACACGCAGCCCGCAGAAAACCGGGATCAGAAAACCGGGATGGAGCGCCCAGCGTCGACCTCTGGCACCACCCAATCCTCGAGTGTCTCGCTGAGCATCTGTCGCGACTGGTCGGGGGTATCACCGAACCCCCATGCTCCCTGGCACCCCGGAACTTCGGTCCACCATCCTTCGAAGTGCTCCGGATCCTCGTCGCTGTTCACCGCCTCGGTGGTCGATGAGGCGAGCGCAGCCAAGATCCAAGAGCCCCGCGAGAGGCCGTCCGTCTTCACATCGGGAAGGTTCGAGGAACTCACTGCCATTGCGGAGTCTCTTGATCGTCGCCCACGGTGTTGGCGCGTGCTGCCGAAGACCGACTCTTTCAGCAGCCGCCCTGTTCATCGCGGGCCTCGCCCGCAGCCAAGGGGTTGCTCAGATGTCGCAACCGACGTCTTCAACCGCTTGCTACGGGAACAGGGCAGGTTCGCGGGCTCCTCGGGACCGCCTGCCGCTGTGCGCACGGCATCAAGATGCTCGGCGTCGAGCGTCTTGGCTGCTACGGGAACAGGGCGGGCTCGCGAGATAAATCGAGTGTGCGGGTCGGGGCGGCGTCTTGCAGCGGCGCAGGGTTGCGGCGGGGGGTCGGCTTCTTGGATCTGGCGGGGTTGGGCGCTGACTCCGCGTCCGGCGGTATGAGCCGGTAGCGGTTGTTGTGCTTGATGACCTGCCAGTTGTGGTCGTGGATCTTGTCGTGGCAGGACCAGCACACCAGCACGAGGTTGTCGATCTTGGTTGGACCACCGCAGAGCCACGGGATGATGTGATGCGCTTCGCAGTCGCCGGGCGGGGCGCCGCAGCCGATGCAGGCGCCGTCACGGGCGATCAGGGCGCGGCGCTGGGCTGCGGTGGGCGCTCGTGCGGCGACGGCCTCGTAGAGGGGTGTGAGCTGTTTGCCGAACAGCACGACGGAGATGTCGGCGTTGCAGCAGAGCCGGTCGATGACGCTGGCGGGCACCGGACCGGCGCCGGCGATCTCTCCGATGCCGCCGTGGTCGTCGAGCAGGTCTGCGAGGTCGGCTCGCACGATGACCTGAGTCGACTGGGCCTTGTGTTCGCCCGAGCCTGTGCCGCCGCAGGTGGCGTGGCAACAGCCCGTGACCGCGCTGTTGACCTCGTTCGCTGTCGCTTCGTCGCAGTTCATGTTGCCGCTGGCCGCTGAATCGTCAGCAGTGATGCCGTTCAGACCGCTGCTGCTGGAGTGCGCGCAGCCCGTCGTGTTGACAGCAGCGGTGCCGCCTCGAGGGGGTTCGTGGGCAGCCGTGGGCGCGGAGCCAGAGTGGGTCACGATGCCGTCGAGGGCGTCTGCCATGCGCTGGTCGCGAGTGCGCACGGCACCCTCGCATGCCGTGTCGCCGCCGATGGTGTCGTCTCGCCGTGCGTCGTCGGGGTTCGAGACAGCGCCGTAACGCTGCAGGCGACGGTCGGCTTGGCGGAGGCGCTCGGCTTCGTCGCGGAGGCGAGCTTGGATGCGGGCGCCCATCTCTGCGTCGAACGCACCGCGCATCTGCACGGTGCCGTCCTCGCCGCTCCAGAAGCGCACGTTGCGGTTGCGGCGATTGCGACGGTGCCGCTCGGCGAGGTCAGCGGCGCTCTGGTGCTTCGCAGTCCAGCGCGCTGATGCATGGGCGAACTCGTCAGGCGGAAGCGTCTTGGCCAAGTCCACCAGCTCCGGATCACGCTGCACCGCCTCGGGGCTGGTCTGGCGCGCGGCGCGGGCCAGACGGGCGGCGTTGGCCATGCACATCTCGCCGTCAGCCAGCGCGATCCGGGCCTCGCGCACCTGTGCGAGCTCGGCGGCTGCACGCACGTTGCGTGCTGCATCGGAACGCGGGACTGCGGCGATCTGGTGCAGTACACCCGCGCCGCCGTCGCCGTGCCGCTCTCGCGACGCGATCTGCGACGCAACGGCTGTCTCCAGCATCTCGAGCCGGGCGCGCAGCGGCTTGGCCAGCCCCAGCGCCTCGTGCAGCTCGGCGGTGGGCGCACCCTCGACACCGTCGAGGGCCGCTGCGAGCGAGTCGAGCGCCGACTGCACCTGAGAGAACATGCGTTCACTCTAGCGGCGCGGTGTGACAAACGAACGTTTATATGCCGTGCGGCACATTGCAGTTATGTGACACCTGATCTCGTAGTCGAGAACCGGCTCTTGATGACTTCCAGTGCTAGCCCCGATCAGGGCGAGAGCGGTGCGACGACAAGCGGCTCACCGAGGCCCGCTAGGAGCTCATCGGCCTCAAGAGCCCACGCGCTGTCGCCCGCGATGATGCCAGCGCGTGGTGCCGGACGGGTCACAGCCTCGGCGATGGCCTGCCGGATGAACTCGGCCTCCGAGCAGGACCGGAGTCGGGCTTCGCGCTCGACGCCGGACTTGATCTCATCGGGCAGGTAGACGGTCGTCTTCCGCATGCCACACATGGTGCCACTACCACCCACCACAGCCGGAGCGGGTGCGAGATGGACGAGATGGAGTAGTGAAGAGGGCAGTTGCAGATTGCGGATCAGTCGCCGGACAGATTGTCGATGACGGCGGCGGCGAAGCCTTCGGTGCCCGCAGTGCCGCCTTGGTCGGGGGTCAGGTGCTCGCCTGCTTCGTACACGGCGGCCAGCGACCGGTCGAGCCGATCTGCCGGTGCGTCGAGGCCCAGGTGGCGCAGCATCATCTCGGCCGACTCCAGGGTGGCAGTGGGGTTGATGATGCCCTGCCCGGCGATGTCGGGCGCGGTGCCGTGGGCCGATTCGAAGTAGGCCCAGTCGTCGCCGTAGCAGCCTGACGGCGCCAGGCCCATGCCGCCGATCGTGCCGGCGCCTTGGTCGGACAGGATGTCGCCGTACAGGTTCGGCAGCAGCAGCACGTCGAGATCGTGAGGCCGCACCACCAAACGGTGCGCCATGTCGTCGACGATGAACTGCTCGTAGACCAGCCCCGGGTACTCCTGGGCCACCTCCCGAGCGATGTCGCAGAACCACTTGTCGGTGGCAGGAAGCATGTTGGTCTTGGCCGAGACGGTCAGCTTGCCGCCGCGGCTCAGCGCCAGCTCGGCGGCGAAGCGGGTGACCTGCTCGGTGCCGGGACGGGTGATGATCTTCGCCGCGAAGCGGCCGTCGGCGGCATCGGGCGGAACGCGGGAACGGCCCTCGGTCAAACCCGCATCGAGCAGCCGCTGCGCCGGGCCCATCACCCCGACGTACATGTCCTCGAGGTTCTCCCGCACGATCACGTAGTCGATCCCCTCTGGCCGGGCCAGCGGCGAGGCGTAGCCGGGCCGCCAGCGCACCGGTCGCACGTTGGCGTAGGTGCGCTTGCCCCAGCGCATGCGGAACGCCCCCGGCGTGGTGCCGTTCGACGATCCGAACAGCACCGTGTCGGCAGCGTCGATGTGCTCGCCGACCAGCGCTTCCCGCTCGTCGGGCGCCAACGCTGCCAGCTCGTCGCCCGCCGGCACGTGGTCCCAGTCGATGGGCAGGTCCAGCGCATCCAGCACGCGCAGCGAGGCCGCCATCGCTTCAGGAGCGGCATCGTCGCCGGGGATCACGCAGACTTGGTGCTGCCGTTGCTCTGTCATGGGCATCGACGCTACGAGCCGACCGTGCCGACGACGTGCATCTCATCGGCAGGATCCGATGCTATAAATGCCAGTCGATTGCGCCTATCGGCCGCAATGGCGCGCCGAAAAGTACGACCAAGACGTTGGGGCACTGATTCATGAGTTGCGACGGCGGACACATTCCGAACTGCGGGGGGGGGGGGGGTCTGCGCGGGCGTGTCTCGATCCTCGGCGGCGCGTTGGCGTTGCTTGCCGTCTTGGCTGGATGCGGCGACAGCGAGGAAACAGCCGACGCTGAGCTTCCCCCGGCTTCGTCGCCGGCCGACGACGCTTTTGCAACTACGACAACTCCGGTTGCTGACACCGCTGCAACGGCGTCACCCTTGTCGGTGTCGGCCAGCCGGGCCCACACCGAGACGCTTGCCTCTCGCGACGACGGCCAAGCTGACCTGCCCGGTTCTGCCGACGAGTCTGGGCCTTCGATTTCGCAGCAGGACGCTGACGCTTCCGACAGTGTCGGCGTGTCGGGCAGTTCAGACTCATCTGTGGTGCCAGGACCACCGGGTCCTCCGGGTCCCAGGGGCGAGGTCGGCCCGCCCGGTCCACCCGGTCCGAACGGACTGACCGGCCCGCCCGGTTCGCGCGGCGCCCGCGGGCAGACCGGCGAGGCGGGACCGGCGGGCCCGCAGGGAGAACAGGGCGTCATCGGCGCAGCAGGCCCGCCGGGACCTTCGGGATCTGATGACACTGGCCCGCCTGGCCCCCCCGGCCCCCCCGGCCCTCGCGGTTTTTCGGGATCAGGTCCTCCCGGTCCTCCTGGTCCTCCCGGTTCGGGCGGCGGCGGAGGCGACGGCACGCCGGGTCCTCCGGGTCCCCGGGGCGTAAAGGGCGACACCGGTCCGCAAGGTCCGCCTGGCCCCACCGGTCCTCCGGGTCCGCAGGGTTCGGGCGGTGCCGGCGCGCTTGGTCCTCCGGGTCCTCCGGGTCCGCAGGGCTCGGGCAACCCCGGTCCTCCCGGTCCTCCCGGTCCGACCGGCCCGCCGGGTACCGCTTCGACACAAGGTCCGCCTGGTCCGACGGGTCCTCCGGGTCCTCCGGGTGCCTCGACGGGCGGCCCGACCGGTCCTCCCGGTCCGACCGGTCCGCCTGGTCCGACCGGTCCTCCCGGTCTTCCCGGCCCAGGCGGCAGCATCGGCGGTTCCGGTCCTCCCGGTCCGCCCGGTCCCACCGGCCCGCCGGGCCTGACTGGTCCGCCCGGCCCCCCCGGCCCGCAGGGCACAAGTGGCGGTACTAGTTCGAGCGACAGTTGGTCGGCGCCGCAATGGGTGACTCAGCGCCCTTCGGACGACGCGCTGGAAATCCACTTCGGCGAAGGTCCGCCGCCCTCGACGGGCAGCTTCGCTGAAGGCATGGTGTACATCTCCCGCCAAGGCACCGTGTGCAAGCTCTATGAGCACAGCGACAGGGCTTGGGTGCCACGGGCATCGTTCGCATGCGCCGACTGAGGCTCGCCCGCCTGCGCCGGCGGCCTGTGGGGATGATCGCGTCGGCAGCAGTGCTGGCGCTGCTTGCAAGCGGAGTGTGGTTCTACGGCGCTGTCGGCATCGCGACAGCGCAGACCGGCCCGGATGACGCTGCAGGCCCGCCCGGCCCGCCCGGCCCGCCGGGCGATCAGGGGCCAGAAGGCGATCGCGGCGACCCGGGCTATCCCGGGCCTGACGGCCCACGAGGACCACGCGGCCTTCCAGGTACTCCAGGAGCGTCCGGCCCTCCCGGTGACCCGGGCGAGCTCGGCCCTCCCGGTCCCCCCGGCCCGGATGGCGTCGGCCCGCCCGGCCCGCCCGGCCCCCCCGGTGCGCGAGGACCGGCCGGTTTCGGCGCGCCTGGTCCGCTTGGCCCGCCCGGTCCGGCCGGCACGGGCGGCGGTGCAGGCCCCCCCGGCCCGCGAGGTCCGCAGGGACAGGTGGGCGACGCCGGTCCAGCGGGTGCCCAGGCAGGTCCGCCTGGTCCCCCAGGCCCAGCCGGCAGCGGCGTGCCCGGCCCGCCCGGCCCGCCTGGTCCTCCCGGTCCGTCCGGCAGCGGCCCTCCTGGTCCACCAGGTCCACCCGGCTCGCAGGGTTCAGGCGGCGTCGGCGCGCCTGGTCCGCTTGGTCCAGAAGGTCCACCCGGTCCGACTGGCCCGCCGGCCGCTCAACAAGGCCCGCCTGGTCCGCCCGGTCCCAACGGCCCGCCCGGCCCTACGGGCCCGTCCGGCAGCGGCCCGCCTGGTCCGCCCGGTCCCGCGGGTCCTCCCGGCGTCACTGCGCCCCCTGGCCCGCCCGGTCCGCCCGGCCCGACCGGTCCGCCCGGTCCCAACGGCCCGCCAGGCCCTCTCGGCCCCAAGGGCCCGCCCGGCCCGACCAGCTCTCAACAAGGCCCGCCTGGTCCGCCCGGCCCGCCCGGCCCGCCCGGCCCGTTCGGCCCGCCCGGTCCGCCGGGTCCGCCCGCCATGTCCACATCGATCAGCTTCGGCTCGAGCGGCTCGGCTGTCGTTGCGCTGTCGATCCCAGCGCCACGCGCGCGCAGCCTGTTCTCTGCATTCGCCACGCCGGCCTCGGATCGAGCAGAGCGGCCCAAGGACGTTCGCATCGGCGCTGCTGATCCGCCGACTGACACCGCTCGCATCGGCGCCGTCTACTTCTCGATCACTGGTGCAGGCAGTTCGGGCGACTGCAAGATCTATCTCTACACCGGCTCGCAATGGGCACTATGGGGCGTGCTCGACTGCGAAGTGCTCAACGCGCCGAGCGCGGTCACAGTGTCGCCTGCATCCGTCGGCGACTGGGGGTCGCCCGTGCTGGGCTTGCTGTAGTGGGGGCGCCGGCAGCACGCTCGCCGGAGCCGCGCTTCGGCAACCGGACGCGAAGCCGCTGGAAGCGGTCGGCAGCGATGCTGCTGTTCGTGTCGGCGTGCAGCGTGCCCGGCAACGACTCGACGACCAGCGCTCCGCTGGCCGGCGCAGACGCAGCCCTCGAGGGCCAGGCTTCTGCTGAGAGCCTCACCGCGTTGCTGGCCGAGCCACTTCACACTCATCGGCACCCCGAGATCGACGCTGCACTGCAAGCACTCGCCGGCGCAGATGCCGTGGACTCCGCGGCGAGCGGCACGGTCGCGCGTGCTGACGCTCCGGCAGCGCCGCGGACAGTGCCCGACGCCGCTGCTCCGCCCGCCGACGAGCGTGCCTCTGCGGGAGGCGAAGATGCCGCCGACACCGGCACCGCGCCGCTGCTGCTGGCGGTCGACGTGCCGGCATTCGCGCCAGTGCCCGCAGGCGTCGACGGCGAGGTGCTGATGGACGACCGGGCAGAGCTCGAGCGCTTCGTCCTGTCCCACGGCCCGGCGGCGACGGTTGTGGCGCTCAAGGAGGTCGAACTGGCGACCGGGCGCGATTGCCACGACACGGCGCATGAGGTGGGGCACATCGCCTGGGAGCATTTCGGAGCGGCTGCCTTCGCGGCCGTCGGCCACGACTGTCATGCGGGAGCGCTCCACGGCACGATCGAATCGATGTTCGCGCAGCGCGGCACGGCGAGGCTCGCCCAGGACGTGTCGGCTGTGTGTGCTGGCCCCAACCCGTTTCTCGTGCATCAGTGCCTGCACGGCGTGGGCCACGGCCTGATGGCGTGGACGTCGTACGAGCTGCCCGAAGCGCTCGGGCTCTGCGACCTCCTTCCCACGGCGCAGAACCGCGACTCCTGCTATGGCGGGGTGTACATGGAGAACGGGATCGGCGGCGTGTCGGGCCGCATGGGCCATACGACCGAGTACATCAGCACGACAGACCCGCATTTCCCCTGCAACGTGCTCGCTGAGCAGTACTGGCCGGGCTGCTACTTCTGGCAGTCGAGCAATCTGTTCTATTTCGGCTGGAGCACCGATGCGGTCATGGAGGTCTGCGGCGAGGCCGCATGGAACTCGACGCAGGCGTGCTTCATGTCCACCGGGCGCGACCTGGGTTCCATCCACCGCGCGGATCCGGCCGTGGCCGCCGCCGACTGCCGCCTCGCAGCGACCGAGGAACGGATCGCCTGGTGCTTCCAGGGCGCGGCGCTGAGCCGCTTCACCGAGCCGGCCAACGCACCGTTCTCAGCGCAGCTCTGCACGCTGGCCGACAGGGCCGACGGCGAGTTCGTCGCGGACAGCTGCTGGGAGATGCTGCTGCGAGACGCACCGCATATCTTCCCCGATGAAGCAGGACTGCGGGAGTTCTGCGACACCATCGAGATCGCCGGGCGCCGTCAGGCCTGCCATGGGAGGGCGGATGCGTGAGGCGCTCCGGCTTCGGACGCCTCGGTGTCCCGCGACGGTCTCGAACCGAACCGCAGGATGACCAGCCCACCGCACGGCAGGGCAGGAATGCGGCGGCGGGCTGGCTCGCGTACGGGCTGTTCGCCGCAGCGGTTGTCGGCGGCGTGGCCGCGATCTTGTGGTGGCAGACCCGCGCCGGTGACGATGCGGCGGCGGACCTCGTGGCACCGCCGGAATCGCTCGACATCGCCTACAGCCACAGCCATGCTCACCGCCATGCTGACGGGGTGACCCACAGCCATCCTCATGCGCACGTGTACGGCATTCCGTCGCCGGACACAGCGTCGGCGCCGGCTTCGGTGCCCGCAGCAGCGCCCGCGAGGACCAACGCCGATGCTGCCACCGGCGCCGGTACTGCGGAAGGCGTCGCCGCGCCGACAGCCGTCGGCGGGCCGTCGGGCCGAGTGCGGACGGTGGTCTACGGCGACGACGGCGCGTTCGCGCCCGAGCGTGTGGAGATCACGACCGGCGACACGGTGAGGTTCGTGAACGAGTCGGCAGTGCCGGTGTGGCCGGCGTCGAACATCCATCCCACGCACGAGATCCTGCCCGAGTTCGACCCGCTCGAGGCCATCCCGCCAGGGGAGAGCTGGTCGTTCACGTTCACCGAGAACGGCTGGTGGCGCTACCACAACCACATCGACGCGTCCCAGACCGGCACCGTGGTCGCGACCGGCGCCGCAGACGCCGGCGGCGGCGTTGCGCCGCTGCTTGCCGACATGACGGTGCCGGAGTTCCCGCCGTTCCCGGCCGAAGTCGACGGCGAAGCGCTCTTCGACGACGCCGTGATGCTCGCGGAGTTCGTGGAGCGCTTCGGGCCGGCCGGCACCACGGCGGCGCTCAAGGAGGCGGAGCAGCGCACCGGCCGCTACTGCCACGACACGGCGCACGACGTCGGCCGGATCGCCTATGAGATCTTCGGGCCGATCGCCTTCTCCATCGCCGGTCACGAATGCCAGTCGGGGGCGCTTCACGGCGCGACCGAGGCCATGTTCGCCGACCGCGGCACTGCCCGTCTCGCCGAGGACACCAACGCGCTCTGCGGGCCCGCGGACAACAAGTTCGTGCGTCATCAGTGCTTCCACGGCGTAGGCCACGGCCTGATGGCGTGGACGTCCTATGAGATCCACGAGGCGCTGGGGCTCTGCGACCAGGTGCGCGAAGACGACGCGCCGTCGTGCTATTCGGGCGTGTTCATGGAGAACGTGGTGGGAGGGCTCTCGGGCCTGATGGGGCACATCACCGAGTACCTGCGCAGCGACGACCCGCACTACCCCTGCGACGTGGTCGGCGAGCGATATCGGGCCGACTGCTACTACTACCAGACCACCCACATGTGGCGGGTCTTCGACGGCGACATGGCCGCAATCGCCGCCACATGCGCCACGCTCGACGGCAGGTCCAAGGAGCTGTGCTTCTCGTCGTACGGCCGCGATGTCGGGAACCTGACCCGCGGCGATCCCGCGGCGGCCGTCGAGCTCTGCGGCCACGCGCCCGCCGGGGCAGATCGCGTGGAATGCCTCGCCGGGGCGGCGCAGGACCGCTTCTGGGAGGCCTCCGGTTCCGACGAGGCGATCGTGATGTGCTCGCTGCTGAGCGATGCCGACGAGGCCGACGCGTGCTGGTGGACGATCATCGACCGTGCCGGCGACGTGTACACCGAGCCGTCAGGCCGCCGAGGCTTCTGCGACCGCCTGCCCGAGGAGTGGCGTGCCCGATGCGAGTCGCAGATCGCCGCCTGAGTTCCTGCGGGCTCCAGCAGAGGGAAGCCGCGGCCTGAGGCGTCGGCGCCGGGACATTCCGGGTGCAGCAATGAAGCCCTGCAGCCTGCGCGCCCGCTCCGAAGCTGCGAGGACGATGGGCTTCGCGCGTCGAAAGCCGGTCAGAGGCCGGGCTTGGTCACCATCACGGCAATGGCGGCCACGATCACCAGATTGCTTGCCGTCGACCACAGCTCGGCCCGCTTCCGCAGCCGTTCCGCATCGCCGACCCGTTCGGAACCCGCATCCATGGCCTCGGCCAGCTTGGCGCTGGTCGGCCGCAGTGCGCCATGGGCCATGCCTAGCCAGACGAAGTACAAAATGAACGCAGTTGTGACCCAGCCTTGCCGGAACGTCCAGCGGTCATCGATGAGCACCGCCACCACGCCGGCAACACCGGCGAGATATGCCGCCATGTCCGTCAAGCGGTTCGACGCAAATTCGAACGAGCGCCGGACGGCAGCAGCAGCGTCAGGACCATCAGCCCATGCCCGTCTCAGCATGACGGTGCCCAAGGCGCTGCCGCCGAATCCCACCACCGCACTCACCAAGTGAACGACAAGCACAGCCTGATACCAGCCGGAATTGAAGCTCGCCGCCGCTAACGGGCCGCCGATGCCGAAGCCAAGCGCCATGCCCGCGAGTATGGCCGCCAGAGGCACAGATGCCGGAGCGGGCGCACCAAACCGGCGCGACGAGTGACTTCGTTCGGAGCGCCGCGACGGGCAGTGGTAAGTTCGCTGTGCCGCAGGCACGGCCGCATCTCCGGGGGAAGGGGAGTCCATGCCGATCGAGTCATCGGGCCACAGCGCAGGCAACCCGAGGATGTACGAAGTGATCGAGGGCGCACCCAAGGAGGGTGCGAGCCCGACGGTCTGGGCCTGGCCGCAGCTCATCGACTATCTCAAGGTCGCCGGTCAGCCAGTTCAGGGGCCATGGCCGCCACACCAGGAGCGACGGCCCGATCCCGACGCCGACGCGATGCCGCGAGCTGTGCCCGATCCGCAAGGTCCCGGCGGGCCGTCGACAGGGGGCTGACGCATGTATCCATCCCGCTTCCGGTACGAAGCGCCCTCGACCGTCGCCGAGGCAGTAGCGATGCTCGCCGCAGCAGACGGCGAGGCCAAGATCCTGGCGGGCGGCCAGAGCCTCATCCCGATGATGAAACTGCGATTCGCAGCGCCCGCGATGATCGTGGACATCAACGGCATCGGCGGTCTCGACTACCACCGGTCCGATCCCGACGGCACCTATCGCATCGGGGCGCTGTGCCGGCACGCCGATCTCGAGAAGTCCGCTGCGCTCGCCGATGCCCAGCCCACCATCGCTGCGGCGGCCCCCCTCGTGGCCGACCCGCTCGTGCGCACGCGGGGAACGCTGGTCGGCTCGGTGTGCCACGCAGATCCGCAGGGCGACTGGGCCTCGGTGATGGTGTCGCTGGAAGGCGCCATCGTGGCCCAGGGCCCCAATGGGCACCGGAGCATTCAGGTGGCTGATCTCATCGACGGCCCGTTCCAGACGGTGCTCGCTCCCGACGAGATCGCCGTCGAAGCAGTGATTCCCGCAGCACGCGGCGCCCGCGTCGGCGGTTATCTCAAGCTCGAACGTCGGGTCGGCGATTTCGCCA
Organism: Acidimicrobiia bacterium; assembly: GCA_022826045.1. Taxonomy (GTDB): domain Bacteria; phylum Actinomycetota; class Acidimicrobiia; order Acidimicrobiales; family Poriferisodalaceae; genus Poriferisodalis. The sequence goes on from JAJDVQ010000023.1 coordinate 26,382, forward strand.
CCGTCGGCGTCGCGGTCTCGGTCGAGATGTCGGGCGGCAGCGTTGCTCGGGCGGGCATCGGGCTGACCGGAGTCGGGCCTGCCACCATCAACGCTTCGGATGCCGCGGCGGCGCTGGTCGGCACGGTGCTCGGTGCAGACGCCGTCGACGCGGCAGCCCAGCTCGCGGCCGAGGCGGCTCAGCCACGCTCTGACCACCGGGGAAGCGCCGATTACAAGCGCCACGTCGTCGCCACCTTCGTGCGGCGCATCGGCGCTCAGATCCAGCGATCAGAACACGAGGCGGCCTGACATGAGCACATTGTTCGAAGAGGTCCGTCCGAGCGACGGCGGCGCCGGCGACGCAGTGCCGGTTCGCCGTGTGGAGCTGACCGTGAACGGCGAGCGCCGTGCGGCCGACGTGGAGCCGCGGCTGTTGCTGGCGCACCTGCTGCGCAACGGCTTCCGGCTGACGGGAACTCACACCGGTTGCGACACCACCAACTGCGGCGCATGCACGGTGCTGTACGACGGCGTGCCCGTCAAGAGCTGCACGATGTTCGCCGTCCAGGCCGACGGCCACGAGGTGCTCACCGTCGAAGGCCTGGCGACGGCGAGCGAGCTGCACCCGATCCAGGAGGGCTTCAAGGACGAGCACGGCCTGCAGTGCGGTTTCTGCACCCCGGGCATGATGCTCGCCGCGAAGGCGTTGCTGGACGAGAACCCGAACCCCAGCGAGGACGAGATCCGCTGGGCGCTGTCGGGGAATCTCTGCCGCTGCACCGGCTACCAGAACATCGTCAAGGCCGTGATGTGGGCCGCCGAGAAGCTAGGCGCCAACGCCGAGAGCGACGGTGCGGACGATGCCGGCGATGACGCAGGCGGGGAGGGCTGAGATGGCGCTCGACGAGATCAAGATCGGCGGCCTCGGCGCCAGCCGGCGGCGGGTGGAGGACAACCGCTTCATTCGCGGCAAGGGCAACTACATCGACGACATCGCCCTGCCCGGGATGCTGCACATGGAGATCCTGCGCAGCCCGCTGGCTCACGCCCGCATCCGTTCCATTGACGTCAGCGCTGCCTGGGCCGTCCCCGGCGTTCGCATGGTGCTCACCGGCGACATGCTGGCCGCCCGGAATCTGGCGTGGATGCCGACGCTGTCGTACGACACCCAGGCTGTACTCGCCACCGACAAGGTCCGGTTCCAGGGCCAGGAAGTGGCCTGCGTCGTCGCCGACGACCCCTACATCGCAAAGGACGGCTGCGAGGCGATCGTGGTCGACTACGAACCGCTGCCGCCCATCGTCAACCCGACCCAGGCAAAGGCACCCGGCGCGCCGCTGATCCGCGACGACAAGACCGGCCAGGACTCCAACGTCGTGTTCGACTGGGAGGTCGGCGACCGTGAGGGCACCGATCGGGCCTTCGCGCAGGCCGATGTGGTCTCGACCATCGACATGCACTACCCGCGCTCGCACCCGTCGCCCATCGAGGCGTGCGGCTCGATCGCCGATTTCGACCGGGCGACCTCGAAGCTCACCGTGTACATGACCACCCAGGCGCCGCACATCATCCGCGCCGCGGTGGCCCTGGTAGCCGAGCTGCCCGAGCACATGATCCGCATCGTGTCCCCCGACCTCGGCGGCGGCTTCGGGAACAAGGTGCCGGTGTACCCGGGCTACGTCGTGTCGATCCTGGCGTCGATCCTGCTCGAGTGCCCCGTCAAGTGGATCGAGGACAAGAGCGGCAACCTCATCTCGACGGGGTTCGGCCGCGACATCTACCTCAAGGGCGAGATGGCGCTGCGCAACGACGGCCGCATTCTCGGCGTGCGGATGCACACCGACTCCGACCACGGCGCCTTCTTCTCCGATGCCCAGCCGAGCAAGTTCAAGATCGGCCTGATGCACTCGGCCTTCAGCTGTTACGACATTCCCGTCGCGCATCTCACCGCCCAGGGCGTCTACACCAACAAGGCACCCGGCGGCGTCGCGTATCGCTGCTCATTCCGGGTCACCGAGGCCATGTACTTCCAGGAGCGCATGGTGCAGGCGGCCGCCGCCGACCTGGGCATGGACCAGGCCGAGTTCCGCCGCATCAACCTGGTGCGCGACGACGACTTCCCCCATCGCACACCATGGGGGTTCCTCACCGACTCGGGCCAGTACGGCAAATGCCTCGACCTCGGGCTCGAAGCGATCGGCTACGAGGACTTCCTGCGCCAGAAGGAGGAGGCGCGCCAGCGGGGACGGCTGCTGGGCATCGGCATCTCGACCATGACCGAGCCGCTGGGGGCGGGCAACAGCCGGGAGTACGACATCTTGGGCATCAAGATGTTCGACTCCGCCGAGCTGAAGGTCCACATGACCGGCAAGGCGCTGCTGCGCACCGGCGCCAAGACACAGGGCCAGGGCCACGAGACCACCTGGGCGCAGATCGTCGCCCACGAGCTGGGCATACCGGCCGAGGATGTTTTGGTCGAAGAGGGCGACACCGACACGGCCCCGTTCGGCATGGGCACCTACGCGTCACGCAGCACCCCGGTGGCCGGGGCGGCGGTGGCCATGGTGTCGCGCAAGATCCGCGCCAAGGCTCGCAAGATCGCCGCGCACCTGCTCGAGGTCTCCGAGGAGGACATCGAATGGGAGCTGGGCCGGTTCTCGGTGCGGGGCGCTCCCGACCGGGGCGTGACCATCCAGGAATGCGCGATTGCTGCCTACAGCAACATGCCCGACGGAATGGAGCCGGGCCTGGAGAACAACGCCTACTACGACCCGCCGAACCTGACGTGGCCGTTCGCTTGCTACATCGCGACCGTCGAGGTCGATCCCGAGACCGGGGTGTGGGACGTGCTGCGGGTGGTGGCGGTGGACGACTGCGGCGTGCGCATCAACCCGATGATCGTCGAGGGCCAGATCATGGGAGGGCTCACCGAGGCCTACGCCATGGCCAACATGCAGTTCATCACCTTCGACGAGGACGGCAACTGCATCGGCTCCAACTACATGGACTACCTGCTGCCGACCGCGTGGGAGACACCGGGCTTTGAGCTCCACGAGGTGGTGACGCCGTGCCCGCACCACCCCATCGGTGCGAAGGGCATCGGCGAGTGCGCCACCGTCGGCGGCCCGGCGGCGTTCGTCAACGCGGTGATCGATGCCATCGGCGACAGCGGTGTGCGCAATATCGACATGCCGCTGCTGCCCGATCGGGTGCATGAGGCCATCACGCAGGGCCACGATGTCTCCGGCGCTCCGCCGGTGAAGACGGAGCCATGAGCCGCACCCGCGCGGTCGAGGGCTGGGGCGTGCTCGAGCACGCCACCGAGCTCGCACGCAGCGGCGAGCCATTCGTGCTGGCTACGGTGGTCTGGCGCGAAGGACCGAGTTCGGGTCAGCAGGGCTCGCGTGCCATCTACACGGCGTCCGGCGAGATGTACGGGTGGATCGGCGGTGCTTGCGCTGAGCCCACGTTCATCCGCGAGGCCATCGCCACACTCGAAACTGGCGCACCGCGCCTGCTGGCGCTGGGAGCGAGCGACCGGTTCGGCGACCTGCCGCCAGAGGCCGAGCCGGCAGGCGAGGCCGTGGCCCGAGCGGCCCGTGAGCGCAGCGAACAAGAGCGGGAGACAACTGGCGAGCACGCTGGAAGGAGCGCATCTCTTCCATTGCTCCCCGGCACCACTGCCGTCGCCATGTCATGCCAGAGCGAAGGCGCCTTGCAGATCTACTTGGAGCCCGTCGTGGCCGTGCCTCACTTGGTGATCGTCGGAAGCTCGCCGATGGCAGCAACGCTGGCGTCGCTGGCCCACGAACTCGACTGGCGTGTCGAGCAGGTCAGCGGCCCGGATTTCAGCGAGGGACTGCTCACGCCCCAGTCGATGGTGGTCGTGGCCACCCAGGGCCACGGCGACGAGGATGTGCTGGCAGCTGCGCTGAAGGCGGCGCCGGCATATGTGGGCCTCGTCGCGTCCAGCCGGAGGGGCGACTCCGTGCGTTCTGTGCTGGCGGCCCAAGGCGTGCACGAGGACCGACTGGCCTCGTTGCGGGTGCCCGCGGGACTGGATCTCGGCAGCACCACCCACAAAGAGGTCGCCGTATCGATCCTGGCCGAGCTGGTGCAACTGCGGGCGCAGGGTGCATTCGCTGCCCCGGTCACCGTGCCGCCGCCCGAGGTCTCGCTGGCCGTCGACCCTGTCTGCGGCATGACCGTCCAGATCGATCCGGCGACGCCGTCGCTGGAGATCGGCGACGAGGTCTACTACTTCTGCTGCGCGGGGTGCCGCACAACCTTCGCACGTGAGCGGGGAGTCGCTTGATGCAGATCACCAACCAGTTCCAGGTCGCGCAGCCGCTGGAGGCTGTATGGAGCTTCTTCGGCGACGTGCCGCAGGTGGCGGCGTGTCTGCCGGGCACCGAGCTGACCACCGAGCTAGGCGACGACCGCTACGGCGGCACCGTGTCCATCGGCCTCGGCCCCATCAAGCTCGACTTCGACGGCGGTGCCGAGATCACGCAGCGGGACGAGGAGAACCGGACGATCTCTGTCGCTGCCAGCGGCGCCGATCGCAAGGGCCGGGGCCAAGCCACGCTCGAACTCAACGCCAGCCTCGCTGACGCTGCGGGCGGCACGAGCGTGGAGGTGGCCATGGACCTGCAGCTCTCCGGGCCCGCAGCACTGTACGGGCGCGGCCTGGTGAGCGACATCACCGCTGTGCTGCTGAATGACTTCGCCGCCAACGTCCAGAACCGGCTCGCCGCGATGGCAGAGGGCCGCGATCCAGACCAAGTCGAACAGGTTCAAGCCGCCGGTGGCCTCGCCATCGGTCTGCGTGCCGCGGGCATGGGCCTCGCCCGCGTCGTGCGCCGACTTGCCCTTCCGTACCGACCCGAGGCCGTGTGAGGAGGCGCTCGTGCTCTGGTGGATAGGAAACCTGATACTGCTCCTGGTGGTCGTGCCGGTCGCGCTTGCGCTGCTGAACCGAGTGCTCGCTGCGATCGAGCGCATTCGCAAGGCCAGCGACGACATCCTGGCCGGCGGCGTGGGGATCATCGGCGAGCTCGACACCACGCAGGACTTGCTCGCAACTACTGACGAGACGATTGAAGAAGTGGCGGACGGTGCTGTCCGCTACGCCGGTTCGGTCGGAAAGCTCCTGGGCTGAAAGGGGACGTGATGCCTGTTGTTGCCTGGGTCACTGTCATCATCGGCGGCTTGATCATCCTGGCGGCCGCGGTGGGCCTGCTGCGGGTGGTGCTGCACTTGGTTGCGGTGCATCGCACGCTCGCCCAAGTGGCCGGCGGCGTTCGCGTCATCGCCGAACAGACCTCGACGGTGCCCACCGTGCTGCCGTCGGTCAACTCGACGCTGATGCCTGTCCACGACTTCTGCGAATCGATCTGAGGGAGGCGCCGCCATGCTGCAGTTGCTCGCCCAGAGTTCGGACGCCGGATCCACGACGGGATGGGTCATCGGCATCGTCATCGGCATCGTCGTCGTTATCGCTGTGGTCGCCCTCGTCGTGCCCATCCTCATGCTGGCCCGTTCGATCGGCAATCGGGCCACCGAGATCAACGACGGACTGGAAGACGCCGTCACCAACACGGCGGCGCTCGGGGAGCTGAACACGACGATCGCTGCGGCAACGGTGATCGTCGACGGCCTCAAACGCGGCCGGAACCGGTTAGGAGGCTGACATGAACCTGCTGGCTCTCACCGACACCCAAGAGAACCTGTGGTGGGGGGTCGTCATCGGCGGCTTCGTGGTGATCGTGGCCGTGGTGGTGCTGCTCACCATGCTGGTGCTGCTGGTGCGCACGATCGAGCGCCGGGTGGAGACCATCAAAGGCACGCTCGAGCGGGCCGCCGCCAACACCTCTGACACCGCCCTGATCGCCGACACCGCCGACGGGGTCGATGCGGTGCTGTCCGAAGGCCTCGAACATCACCTGTTCCTCGGCCGAGTACTCGACAAGGTGCGCTCATGACGACGCTCGTAGTTCTCTCCGTCATCCTGATCGGCCTGTTCATCGCCGGGCTCGCGTTCTACCTGTTCGTGGTGGGCAGCCAGCTCACCCGGATCGCCGGCCTGCTCGAGGAGTGCTCGCAGATCGTGTGGAAGATCAAGTCCGATGCCGAGGCTGTCGAGCCGGGCGTCGAGCGCATCAACAACACGGCCGGCGTCATCGCGGGCGCACTGCCGCTGCTGTACGGCATGGCCGAAGGCATCGTGACCGGCGCCACATACGAGCCCGAGCCCGAGCCTCGCGAGCCGTCGCCGGCCCGGCCTGCGATGGGCACGCGCCGCAGCCGGCTTCACGAAGCAGTCGGCTATCACCCCGAATAGTCGCCTGCGCTCAGCTTGAGTCTGACTCAGACGCTCATGGCGCGGAGTGTGATAGCGCTGGTGCACGCAGATCTGTCTGGCTGCCGTGTCATGGGGCAGTCTCAGCGGTCAGCAGTTTCGGGCCCTCTGGCCGCGGGCTGGCAGGCACAGGCTGTGCGGTTCTGGTGCCGTGCCGGGCGATTCATCAATCTCCCGGAGGGTCCATTGATCTGACCACACGCGCGGGTCTTGCCTTGCGAAGGGATCGAAGACTCCGATTCCCGAGGTGAAGTGACCGGGTCGGGCGCCTCGCGGCCGCACGCTGTAGCCGATTCGTGATGGGTTGTTCTCGGCACTGCCCGTAATGGACAGTTCTGTGTCATCGTTGGCGCGGTGGATGACTTCACGGTAAACGGGCGGGTCGGTGCCGATCGTCCAGCAAACGATCATGGCGAAGTCTGGGGTATCGCCGCAAACGAATCCTGCCGCGCCCTCGAGATAACTGAATGCAGTGCGCTCGGGAGCGCGCGCTGGACGGGGTGACACGTCTCTGCTCCATTCCCAGCATCGGGCGCTCCCGCCATCGGCCAGTGAGCACAGATATCCCGGGCCAAGAAAGATCTGCTGGATGGCCTCGGGCTCACCAGAGTTCCAGTGCAGTCCACCAATGGACTCGAGATCGCAGTAGATGACACCGTCGTCGTGCCAGCAGACATCCCCGTCCGGGCCCGTCCAGAAGCGGTACCGGTTATTGGCCCTGACCTGCTCGTCGTAGAGGTCCAGTTCGTTGTCAGTTATGAAGTCAAACAAGTACGCGCCCGCTGCCGCCGCGGCGCCAGCGCCGAGGGATGCTGCTGCGATGAGCATTGCTGCGACCGGTTTGCGTAGCGTGGGTATCGCCGGGGGTTCGGGGGGAAGCCCATCGGGTTTGTCGTCGCGTGGTTCGGCGATGACCACGGTGCCTGCTGCGCGGTCGTGCCAGCCGCGGCGCTCGCCGTCAAGCAGCACAGATGCATACACCGCCGTCCACGCCGCCATGCCTGTGGCTGCTGCGCCGATGAGCCCACTGTCCCATTTCGATCCGATTCCCCATCCGACTGCCGCGCCTGCCGCCAGAGCGCCGTGGGGCACCGCCCAGCGGACCCAGCAGCCCGCCTTGGTCAACCCGACGCTGCCGTCGCGCGGATGAGCCACCACGGCCAGATAGGCCATCTGCTTGCCGGCGGTCTGACGGCCTCGAAACACCTGCAACGCCTCATAACGCGCCGGCACGCCTGCTGCCGCCGCGATCATCAGCACCGTCGCGACGCCGAACACGCCGCTGCCCCCAGATGACGCCGACGACTGCCCCCACGATTGCGCGAACCCCTGCGCCAACGCGGCCAGCAGCAACGGCGACAGCACCAGCATCACCGCCAGCACAGCCGCGCCTGCCAGCACTGCCGTCACCACCGCATCAATCGCCCTGGCTGCGGACCGTGTCCCCAGACCGGCCACCGGCCCGCAGCCGCGCCGACCGCTGGCGTCGCCGCCCCGGGTCTCGGTCGGTTCGCTCATTCGCAGTCTGCGCGGGTGCGTGCGTTTCGGCAGGTGTCGGTGTCGGGGCCGCCGTCGAGGTGGTCGTCGCCGTGGCTGCCGTTGAGGGTGTCGTCGCCGTCGCCGCCCCAGAGCCGATCGTCGCCGTGGCTGCCGTTGAGGGTGTCGTCGCCGTCGCCGCCCCAGATGGTGTCGTGGTGTTTGAGGCCGTCGAGTGAGTCGTTTCCGGGACCGCCGTACAGGGTGTCGTTGCCTGCGCCGCCGCGGATCGCGTCGTTTCCGGGGCCGCCCCAGAGAGTGTCGCTGTCATTGCCGCCGTACAGCGTGTCGCCGCCGGGGCCGCCCCAGACGGCGTCGTCGCCGCTGTTGGCGATGAGACTGTCCGCGCCCGGGCCGCCCCAGATGCGGTCCGAGCCGTCACCGCCTGTGACGGCGTCATGTCCCGTGCCGCCCGACAGTCGGTCCGCGCCCGGTCCGCCAGCGAGGATGTCGTGGCCGGGGCCGCCCCAGACGGCGTCGTCGCCACTGTCGCCGTGCGCGGTGTCGCCGCCGGGGCCGCCCCAGATGGTGTCGTCGCCCGTGCCGCCGCGGATCGTGTCGCGCCCCGCGCCGCCGACGATGATGTCGTCGCCGTCGAGGCCCCAGATGTCGTCATTGCCGTCGAGGCCGCAGATCACGTCGTCGCCGGGCGTGCCGCGCAGGACGTCGCGCCCGGCGGTGCCGACGATCGTGCAGTCCGCAGTGCCGACCATCACCGTCGCCGTCGCCGTCGAGCACCGCGCCGACGCGTCGCAGACCTCATACGAGAACGACACCGTGCCGCCGACGCTCGCAGCCCCGAACCTGACTACCGAGCGGCCGTCCGCAGCGAGCACCACCGCTGCAGCACCCGAAGCGGGCGGCGCGGCGATCCGCAGCGTGGACGGGTCGAGGTCGCCGTCGGGATCGTGGTCGTTGCCCAGCACATCGAGATCGACAGTGTGCGACACGCCCACCCACGCCCAGTCGGGCCCCGCCGCCGGGCCGCTTGGAGCAACCGACTCCGCGGACAGGACGGTCTCGAAGCCGCCATCGCTGTCGATCACGCGATCGGCGAGATCCGCGCTGTACACATAGTCCACGCCCGGCCCGCCGTAGACCGTGTCAGCGCCCGAGCCCGCAACGATCCGGTCATCGCCGCCGTTGCCGTACACCACATCGGCCCCCGCGCCGCCGTAGATCCACTCCACGCCAGCGCCACCCAGAACAACGTCGTCGCCGCCCTTCGCATCGATGACATAAAACGCCCGCCAGTCATCCCGGTCCGGCACACAGATCACGTCGTCGCCGTCGGTGCCCTCGATCAGCACCACATCCACGGTTCCCGTGATCGTGCATCCCGGATCCACGGTGATCGTCAGATTGGCCTCGACGCCGACCCCCCAGCCGTCGAACACCGAATACGACGTCTCCACCGTCCCCCAGAACCCCCCATCAGGCACGAACGACACCGAACCCGAAACAGCGTCCACCGAGAACGAACCGCCCGCAGCACCACGCACCCGCACCGAACCCGCATCCAACAAGCCGCCCGACGCAGCAACGTCATTGGCCAGCACATCAACCCGCACCGCACTGCCCAACGACGTCGACATAGCATCCGCCACCGCACACGGCACCACACCCGGATACACCACCAACGGCAGGCCCGGCCGCGCCGTGTGGGCACCGCCACTGGGGTTCACACCCGAAGCCTCGATCCCGAATGAGCGCGGTGCAGCGTCGGCTGACACGTCGGGCACGGCTGGCACCGTCCATATCACACTGATCCTGCCGTCGGCGTCCGCGGTCGTGGCCTCCAACGCTGGCGCTGCCACAGCCGCTGCGTCCAGCGATCCTGCCCGTGTGGCGAAGGTCACCGTCGCGCCGGCTGCGAAGCCGCCTGCGGTGAGAGCGACCTGCTCGCCGGGCGACACGAACGCAGCGCCGCACCCAGATGCCGAACTCGCGCGCCGCTGAATCAGAAAGCCGACTGTGTCCGACGCCATGGCGGCAGCCGAGTCCGCGGTGGCACTCACGACCTGGTCGGGGCTGTGCTGGGTGCCTTGCTCCTGCACGTCAGCTGGGCTGCGCAGCCCGGCACCCGGCCGCGGCGGTGGGTTGGCCGGCAGGCCCGCCTCCGTAAGCGGCGCGCCGGCCGCAACCCGGGTGCGGATATCCAGTTCCAGCATCCGTGCCATCTCCCGATGGCCCTGCGCGCTGGGATGAAAACTCGCTCCCGAAGTCGCATTGGGCTCTCGGTCGTCGACCACGACACCGTGCACCCAAGGCGCGTCATCGCAGGGCGAGTGGCTCCCAAAGCTCGACCCGCGCTCGGCCGTCGCGGCGACGTCGAGCACTTCCACGAAATGCACTCCAGCAGAACCAGCTGCGTCCCGCAGCGCATTGTTGAGACCGACCGCCGCCGCTCTCAGGTGAATCGCCTCGACGGCGTCGACATGGAGATTGTCGCCGAACAAGAACGCCAGCGCGTCCCGCAGGGCCGCGGACCAGCCCTCCGATGCGTGAAAGGCCCGTCCCGCGTCCAGTGGTTCGCACTGCCGGATCCTCTCGACGTAGTCAGCGATCGCTGACACGCATGCTTCGGAGAGTCCGAAGGACAAGAAAGCGTCGCTTCGCCCGGTCCGCTCAAAGGCGTCGATCATCGCGGTTGTCGCTGCCGGGCAGCCCTCGAACGCCGGCGTCACCGCCGGATATCCCAGTAAGAAGATCGAAGCATTCGGCGCTGCCGTCCTCAGATGCGCCAGCACAGCGGCCACCCGGTTGCCGATGTGCTCGAACACTTCGGAACCGACAGCGCCGCACCCGATCGTCACACAGCGCACGACGGTCGGCGCGAACCCGGCATCGTTGCCGCCGACGGTAACCGTGACCAAGTCCACATCGCTCATCGACTGAGCATCTGCCAGAGACACGGCCTGGCGTGGTTCCCATCCAGTGGGCGGTGTGAGCAGCACGCCGGTGTCCGAGTCGTATCGGAGGCTCGGCACAACATGCGAGGGTTTGTTTGTTTCGACTAGATCGCCTTGGGTGACGTCGCTGCTGGGTCCCCGTGGGTCGTGGATGTTGTGGGTGACGGCGCCGGTGCAGGCGAATGTCTGGAAGGCGACGTCTGTGCCGAGCGTGTCGTCGCCGAGGAATTGCTCGGCGAGGATTGCGGGGTAGGCCTTGCTCCAGCGTCGGCAGTGGTCGTCGGCTGGGCTGGTCTGGGTTTGGTACTTGCCTTGGAAGCCGGGGCGGCCGGAGCGGCCGGCCTCGCCCGATGAGTAGGAGTCGCCGAGTGCGACGTAGTTGATCTTCTTGGCGACGCCGATGTCGACCGCCGCGGCGGGCTCGTGGCCAACGCGACCCGGACGGTGGTCGAGAACGCCGTCGCGGTCGCGGTCCTCGAAGACCACCAGCGTGTAGCGTCCGCTGCGCAACGCGTGTCCTGCGGCGGCGGGCACCATGTAGCGCAGCGTGATCCGCCCGTCAGGGTCGGTCAGACACACGCTCGAATTGCCAGGATCGTCTGTGCGGCTGGCGGGAGGCGCCAAGCACATGACGGGCGCACCTGCGCCGGGGCCGTGCGTGACAGCAGCACCGACCGGCACACCCGACAGCGGTACCGTGACCGGCACCGGCTCCGCGCTGCCGCGGAACACCAGCGCCCCCGTCGCGCGGCGCAGACCCAGCGTCAGCTCGGTGTGGGAGCCGGCGCGGCTGATCGGGTCGCTGCCCGGCAGCACGCGGACATCGAAGTCGTCGGGCCGCAGCGGGACCGACGCCATGCCGCCCGCCTCGGCCATGTCAGCCAAGCTCGCCTCGCACACCCTCACGTCATGCCAGATGTCGTCATGGCGGTCGCTCGGCGGCCAGTCGTCGACCCGGAACACCTCATGCGCAGCGCACGTCACCGCCACCGTCGCGCTGAACCGACCTTGGGTGCCGCTCCACACACCCGACTCAACTGCCGCGTCGGGGCCGAATATCAGCCACACCGTGGCGGACCTGCGATCGAAGTACATCGGCACCGCGTCGCCCGACAGGTAACTGCCCCCAGCGGTGCCCGTGCGCGCCCAGAACAACTCAGCCCACGTGCAATGTCCCGCACTCGTGTGCGACCCCGTACACGCAGAAGCAACTCCCAGGCCGCCCGCGGTCATCCAGTAATAGCGATCGAAACCTGCCGCCACAGAACCCCCGCGGCCCAAGTACACAAACCCGAACTCGGCCGCAACGCCGCCGCCCTGCCCGCGCACGGCACGCTCAAATCCGGCGGCGTCGCCGGCCGACGGCGGCGCGCTGGTCACGGGACCATCCGCCGCAATCTCGCCACCCGCATCCGCGCCCGCCACAACCGGAACCACCGACACAGCGGCCGCGACCGCAAGCGCTGCCGCGCCCAGCCATCCACGGCCAATTGTCTGCCGACCCGACATGCCGTTCACCCCAGTGCGACGCTTCAGTCCTAGTCTCGCGGTCTGCAGGGCACATGAGCACGGTAGCTCCCCCTCTGAGGCGCCCAAGACGCGCTCAGGCCGTGAGGATTCTGGCCTCGGCAGGGTCCGCTGTGCCGTCGGCTATTGCCCAGAGCAGTCGCTTGCGGTCAGTTCGGGCCTGACTCAGACGCCGACCCAGCCGAACCGCTCGGATCTCGCGTGGTGGTGAGCGGGCCTGCGGTGGGGGCCCGGTAGCTGCCGATCCATTCGTCCTCCCACACCCGGTCGAACTGGTCGGGCGCGCAGCCGGGCCGGTAGATGGCGACGAGCTCCTGAACGATCTGCTCGCGATGCGAGCGCAGCCCGCCCGGCACCTCGTAGGTGCAGATGTGGAGGTTCCACTTGTTGCCGACGCGCCGTTCCCAGCACTTGGCGCGGGGATGGCCGAACGGCAGCCCCGCTGCAGCCAGGTTGTCCGCGTGGTCGACATCGAGCACGGCGTAGTCGTACGGCTTGCCGTCGGGGTCGGCTCGGTACAGGACCGCGAACACGGCGGCACCCCTCGGCGGCGTCCAGCCGCCGAGCACCCGTGGTCCCTCGAACGGGTAGCCGGCGAGCGAACCGAGCCGAATCATTGGGGCCGAATCATCGGGGCCGCGTCACTCGTCGAACTCCAGCTCGTCCTCGCCGATCACTTCGGCACGGGTCATCGGCCAAGCGGGGAGGTCTGCTGTCTCGACAGCAGTAGCGAACGCCGCCATGGCCGCTTCGACGGCTTGGTCGGAACTCTCAGCCTCCACAACGATCTGGGCGCCGTAGGCCATCGCACCGACGCCGGATGCGATGCCTTCGAGCGGTGCGACAGCATCGGCCAGCGCGACCACCTCGTCCAGCTCGACGGGCCGATCGCCCTCGGCCTGGATGGAAACGCTCCACTTGGCCATGTGCTCGCATCCGTTCAGTCGCCGCTGGTGTGCTGTGCCCAGCGAGTCCGATCAGTCTCGGCCGTCGGCACTTCGAGCTTGGTTTGAGGTGCTGACCACGGTCTAGCCGACATGGGGCAGCGTGCCGGCGAAACGCTCCAGGCTGGCGAGATCGTGGCCCGACTCGAGGCTGTCGATGAACGGGCCGGCAGCCATCATGCCGAGCGTGTTCGGCAGTGTCTCGACATCGTCGCCGACGAGCGGGTTCATCCAGATGGTCCGGTGGCAGAGCCGGCTGAGTCGTTCCATCGCATCGGCCAGGGCGGCAGGCTCGCCCCGGTCCAGCCCGTCGGAACAGATGATGACCGTGGCGCCCCGGCTGAGCCCCTTGCGGCCCCACCTGCGGATGAAGCTGTCCAGCGATGCGCCGATCCGGGTGCCGCCGTCCCAGTCCAGCACCTGCTCGGCGGCCAGCTTCATGGCGTCGTTGGGGTTGCGCCGGTCGAGTGCTGGGGTGATGCGCGTCAACCGGGTGCCGAAGCAGAACACCTCCACCTTCTGGGCCGCCCTGCGCATCGAGTATGCGAACTGCAGCAGGTTGCGGGAGTAGTCGGCCATCGACCCCGATATGTCGAGGATCAGCACGAGCGGGCGGGCCCGCTCGGCTCGCGTCACGCGATGCAGGACCGGGGCGGCGTGGCTGAGACGCATGGCGTCGCGGGCCATGCGGCGGATGTCGAGGCGTGCCCCCGACGGGTCGGTGCGACGCCGCCGGGTGCGACGACGGGGCGGTTCGAGTCGAACCTGCACCATGATGCGCCGCAGCGCAGCCAGCTCGCCGGGCGTGCACTCGGCAAAGCGCTTGTCGCGCTGAATCTCGACGCCGGAGGCCTGCCGCCCGAGCACCATCGGCCGATCGTCGCCCGACTCGGCGCCGGGCTCGCTGTCGGGCACGTTCAGGGTGCCGCTCTGGCCCTGCGCGATCGGCTCGGCGGAGGAAGTATCGGGGTCGGCCGGGGCCCTGTGTCCCATGAAGTAGCGGCGGAACACCTCGTCGTAGAGCGGCAGGTGGTCCCGACGATGGACCAGCGTCGTGCGGCCGCCCCAGTAGACGTCTTCGAGATCGCTCGGCGTGAGCTCCGAGACCGCGGAGCAGAACGTGACCACGTCATCGGAGCCGACGGGAAGGCCCTCGTCTCGCAGCGCCTGGCCGAAGCCGACGAGCCTCGCCACGAATTGGCCTTCCGGCAGAGCCTCTGAGCCAGCATCGTCGCCGGGCGCAGGCACTCCCTCAGGCATATGCGATGACCCTGTCAAGGTCGGGCTCGATGCCTGTGTCAGGCATCGGCGACGACCCTGTCGAGTTCGGTTTCGACCAGTTCGAGGTCGTCGCGGTCCTTGATGACCGCACCGATCGTGTCGGCTGCGGCCGCCGCATCGAGATCGTCGGTGCCCAGCACGCCCAGCGCATCCACCCAGTCCAGCGTCTCGGCGATGCCCGGCGGCTTGGCGAGATCCATGTCGCGCAGGCGCTGAACGGCAGCAACCACCTTGTGGGCGAGGGTCGCGACGGCATCGGGCGCACGCAAGCGCACGATCTCGATCTCCTCCTCGAAGCTGGGATAGCCGATCCAGTGATACAGGCATCGGCGCTTGAGGGCGTCGTGCAGTTCCCGCGTTCGATTCGAGGTCAGCACCACCATCGGCCGGCTGTCCGCGGTGACGGTGCCGATCTCGGGGATCGTGATCTGGAATTCCGACAGCAGCTCCAGCAGGAACGCCTCGAACTCGTCGTCGGCACGGTCGATCTCGTCGATGAGCAGCACTGCACTGCTGCCGGCCTTGATCGCCGACAGCAGCGGTCGCTCGATGAGGAAGTCAGGGCCGTACAGCGCGCTGACGGCCTCAGCGTCGGTCAGCTCGCTCTCCGACAGCGCCCTCACGTGCAGCATCTGCCGTGCGTAGTCCCACTCGTAGAGCGCCTGGTAGGTGTCGATGCCCTCGTAGCACTGCAGGCGGATGAGCTCGTGCCCGCCGATCTGAGCGAGGCACTTGGCCATCTCGGTCTTGCCGACGCCGACCTCTCCTTCGAGCAGGATCGGCCGGCCCAGCCGCATCCCGATGAGCGTTGCGGTAGCCAGGCCTCGGCTCGCGAGGTAGCCGGCCGAGCGAAGCTGTGCCTGAAGGTCGGCGACGCTCGCCGGTGTCTCGTTGCGGGGCTGTTCGCTCACCGTTCGAGCTCGGGACGCCGCCGGCCTCAGTCGCCTGGCGTCGGACCGAGGATCAGGTCGCGCACTGAGGTGCCGTCGGGCGATGACTTGCCCTCGCGTTCGAGCAGCTTTCGCCACGACGTGGCGATGTCCTCGTCGCCTTCAGCAAAGCCGTCGAAGGTGAAATGGCGCGCGTTGCGGCAGATCTTGACGTTGCTGCGCTCAGCCTCGAAGCCGTCGCCGCCGTCGCCCTGCCAGACATCTGTCAGGACGGGCTGCGGCTCGGTGCGGGCATCTGTCTGTGCAGGCGCCGGATCGGTCGATGTCACCGCCTCGATAGTAGCCGCAGGCGCCTAATCCCGATCAGCGCCTTCGCCGAGAGCCGCCACCGGCTCACTTGGCAATCAGCTGCAAGAGCGGGCGGTTGCACGTGCTCGGGTCGTAATCTCGGAGGAGCCCGGGGTACCTCGGGCATGCCGCGAGAAAAGGGCCCGCATGACCGACCGCCAGATTCATATCCGAAGCTGCTCATTGTGCGAGGCGATGTGCGGGCTCGAGGTGCATCACGCCGACGGCGAAGTGAAGCTGATCAGGCCGAACCGCGACGATGTCTGGTCGAAGGGCTACATCTGTCCCAAGGGCACCGTGCTCGGGCACATGTACGCCGATCCCGATCGGGTGCGCAGGCCGCTGGTTCGCAACGCAGCGGGCGACTTGGCCGAGGCCAGCTGGGATGTCGCCCTCGAGCGCTGCGCCGAGCTGCTCGGCGGCGTGCGGGACACCTACGGCATCGAAGCGATCACCGCCTACTTCGGCAACGCCACTGGCTTCAACTACTCGATCAGCCGCTACGCAGGCATGTTCCTGCAGCTCGCCGGGATACCCACGGTGTATACGTCTGGCACCGTCGACACGTGGTCGAAGAATGTGGCCTGCCAGCTGATGTACGGCCACTCATGGCGCATCCCGGTGCCCGACATCGACCGCACTGACTTCATGGTGGTCCAGGGCGCCAACCCGTCCGCCAGCCAGGGCAGCTTCATGGGCTGCCCCGATGTTTCGGGTGCGCTGGACCTCGTGCGCGAGCGAGGCAAGGTGGTGGTGATCGACCCTCGCCGCAGCGAAACCTGCGCCCATGCCGACCAGTGGCTGCCGGTTCGGCCGGGCACCGATGCGCTGCTGCAGCTCGCCGTAGTGAACGTGCTGTTCGACGAAGGGCTCGTGCGGCTGGGCCACTTGGCTGATCGGCTCAAGGGTGTGGACGAGGTGCGGGCCATTGCTGCTGAGTTCCCGCCGGAGCGGGTGGCCGACGCGTGCGGTGCGGACGCCGGGACGATCCGCACCCTCGCGCGCGAGTTCGCCGCCGCCGAGCGCGCTGTGTGGTACGCCCGCATCGGCACCTGCAATCAGGAGTTCGGCACGCTGGCGTCGTGGCTGCCTGATGTCATCTGCGCGCTCACCGGCAACCTGGACGCGGTCGGCGGGATGATGTGGGCGAAGCCGGTGGCGTGGTCGATGCTGCAGCAGGACTGGGGCTTCGAAGGCGGGTTTGACCGCTGGCGGAGCAGGGTTCGCGACATTCCCGAGGTGCTCGGCCAGTTCCCGATGGGCTGCCTCGCCGAGGAGATCGACACACCGGGCGAGGGGCAGCTCAAGGGACTGATCGTGGTGGGCGGCAACCCGGTGCTGTCGGCCCCCAATTCCGAGCGCCTCGACAGCGCCTTGCCGCTGCTGGAAGCGATGATCTCGGTGGACAATGCGCTGAACGAGACCTCCCGCCACGCTCACGTCGTCCTGCCGGGGCTGGCCGCGCTGGAGCAACACTTCTACTCCGAGATGCTGTGGGGCTGGGCCAAGCGGTCCGCGGCGAAGTATGCGCCGCCGCTGTTCCCGCCCGCCGACGACCGACCCGACGAATGGGAGATCCTCACCCGGCTCGGAGCGATGTGTGCCGGCATGGGAGACGTGAATGCGGCGGAGTTCGACGACCTGTACTTCTCAGCGCTCGCCGAACTGGCCGGCGCGGATCCGGCGATGGCGCTGGAGACGTCGCCCGAGCCTGGACCCGAGCGGCTGAACGATCTGGCCATCCGGACCGGTCCGTGGGGCGACCGCTACGGCGAGAATCCCGACGGCTTGAACCTCGACAAGCTCAAGGAGCTGCCGAACGGGCTCGACATGGGTCCGATGGTCCCCCAAGTCGACGACATCGTGGTGAACGCCGACGGCAAGATCGACCTGGCCCCAGAGCGCATCACTTCGGATATCGGGCGCCTGGAGGCGAGTCTCGAGCGGCCCGATGCGTCGCTGGTGCTCACCAGCCGGCGCCACGTGCGCTCGAACAACTCGTGGATGCACAACGTGGAGGTCTTGGTGCGCGGCAAGGATCGCTGCACGCTGCTCATCCATCCCGACGATGCCGCGAACGCGGGCGTGACCGACGGGGAACTGGCCCGGGTCGCGTCGTCGAGCGGTGCCGTCGAGGTGCCGGTGGAAGTCAGCGATCAGATGTACCCGGGCGTGGTGTCGCTGCCTCACGGATGGGGGCACGACAAGCCGGGCACCCGCCAGTCAGTGGCGAGCAGGTACGCCGGCGTCAACTACAACGTGCTCGTCCCGCCCGACTTCGTGGACGTACCGTCGGGCAACGCCGCCGTCAACGGCGTGCCGGTGACCGTCGCCCCGGCATCTGCGGTTCCCGCCTGATCTGTCAGCGGGCAGAGGAAGATACGCCGACCAGCGCGCCCTCGTAGGATGCCGCGCTGATGCGCAGGGGTGCGGCAGTCAGTGGGGTGCCGCGCCTTGAGCCCGAGGTCCGCGGCGGTGGGGCATTCTCGGCACGCGGGTTCGCCCCATTGTGGTTCAGCGGGTTGTGCTGGCATTGGGGACGCTGGGCGATCGCGTTCCTTGCGAGCTATCACGTCAACCAGATCACCGGCTCGCCACGGATGGTGCAGCTGACTGGGGCCATCATGTGGGCGCCTCTGCTGCTCGGCGGGGCCATCGGCGGGGTGGTCTCGGATCGCTTCGACCGTCGGCGCACCGTGCGATTGCAGACGGCGCTTCTGGTGCCGTTCGTGGCCGTGGTAGGGCTGGCCGAGCGGGCCGGGCAACTGGGCATCGCACTGCTGTATCCGTTCTTGTTGTTCGCGGGCATCGGCTGGGTGGTGGACATGACCAGCCGTCGAGCGCTGGTGCTCGACATCGTGGGGCCGCATCGGCTGCACAGGGCAATGGCGTGGGAGACGATGGCGCTCGCCTCAGGCGTGGCGGCGGGGCAGCTGCTGGGTGGCGCAGTTGCTGACCGGGCTGGCGTTGGGGCTGCCTTCCTGGGCGTGGCCGCCATGCTGGGCCTCGGCTTGGTACTCCTCATGTGGGTACCGCACGTGCCGCCTTCGATGCCCGCCCAGTCGCAACGCATGACCGAGCGCAGCCGTGCCGACCTCGGGCTGGCCGGATTGCGACTGGCTCACCCGCGCTGGGCACGGTCGATGGCCGAGCGGGTGTTCGAACTGGTGCCCTCGGGCTCTGCGCCGCACGAGATGATCGATGACTCCTCGCCAGAAGCGACAGCCTCAGGCCAGCCCCGGCGAACATCGCCGCTGACCGAATTGCGTGACGGATTGCGCCTGGCGCGGACCAATCGGAGCCTGCTCAGCATCCTGGGCGTCACCGTGATGGCGAACTTCTTCATGTTCGCCTACTTCCCGGCTGTCCAGCTCATCGGCGATCAGGTCAATGCCACGGCATCGCAGATCGGGATCATCGGCTCGATGACCGGCTTCGGCATGATCACCGGATCGCTGGTCACCGCCAGGTGGGGCGACGGTCGCTGGGGGATCGCCTACTCGTTCGGCGTGTTCGTGGCGATGGCGATGCTCATCGTGTGGGCGCTGTCGCCGAATGTCCTGATCGCCGTGATCACGCTGTACGTCGCCAGTTGCGGCAGCGGGCTCTTCGCTGCCACGCAGTCGACCCTGGTGCTCACGACAGTGTCAGAGGAGATGCGGGGCCGTGCGATGGGCCTGCTGAGCATGGCGATCGGTGCGCTGCCGCTGGGCACCTACGTGCTCGGCGAGGTGGCGCAGCAGCTCGGCGCCCGCGCCGCGGTCATCTTGATGGCCTCATTGGGGCTCGCCGGCATGACGCTGTGGCTGCTGATCCGGCCGGAAGTGCTCCGGCGCGGAGGCCCGACACCGTGAGGTTTCCTGCAGCATTCTGAGGGTGAGTACGCTGCGGCGTGGCCGAGTCGCGCCGCTGGAGTGCGTGACAGGAGAGGGGAGCCGATCATGAAAGCTGCAGTGCTCAACGAGATTCCGGGCGAACTCGACATCGAGGACATCTCTATCGATGCGCCCGCTCCCGACGAGGTCGTGTTGCGGGTGGTGCATGCGGGCCTGTGCCACAGTGACCTGCACTTCATGGATGCCCACTGGCCCTACGAGCTCCCCGCTGTGATGGGCCACGAGAGCGCCGGGGTGGTCCAAGCAGTCGGCGCGAACGTCGCCTACGTGAAGCCCGGCGACCACGTCATCTCCTGTCTGTCGGTTTTCTGCGGTCAATGCGAGCGCTGCCTGACCGGCCGCCCGAACATCTGCGCCAACCCCGCGGCTGTCGCTCGGCCGTCCGGTGCCGCACCGCGGCTGGCCAAGAAGGACGGCACCGAGGTGGGCCAGTTCGCCCGTCTGGGCGGATTCGCCGAGGAGATGCTGATCCACCAGAACGCTGTCGTGAAGATCCGCGACGACATGCCGCTCGACCGTGCGGCCCTCATCGGCTGCGGCGTCACCACGGGACTCGGCGCGGTGTTCAAGACGGCCCGCGTCGAGCCCGGCGCAACCGTGGCCGTCTACGGCGCGGGCGGCATCGGCCTGTCGGCTGTGCAGGGCGCACGCATCGCCGGGGCCGGCCGGGTCATCTCGGTGGATGTCGAGAACGACAAGCTGGAGACGGCCCGCCAAGTGGGCGCCACCGACACAGTCAACGCCTCTGAAGGCGACCCTGTCGAGGCCATCAAGGAGCTCACGAGCGGTGGCGTCGACTACGCCTTCGAGTGCATCGGGCTGAAGCAGACCTGCGAGCAGGCCTGGTCGTCGTCGCGGCCGGGCGGCACCACGGTCATCGTCGGCATGATGCCGTTCGGCGAGAAGATCGAGATCACCGGCTATGAGGTGTTCATGCTCGAGAAGCGGCTGCAGGGCTCGATGATGGGCTCGAATGCCTTCCGGGTGGACATGCCGCGCTACGTCGACATGTATCTCGACGGCCGCCTCATGCTCGACGAGATGATCTCGGCGCACATGCCGCTGGAGGACATCAACGTCGGCTACGAGCAGATGCGCCAGCGCGTCGGCACCCGCACCGTCATCGACTTCGACTAGCCCGCCATTGCGCCGAGGCCAGGCGGACACAGGGCGCTCGGGACTGCCCGGGAGGAGTCGCGAACAGGCGGACCGTCTGGTCGTGCACCTGTCACACATCCAAGCCAGAATGACCGCACGAGCGACAGAGCGGAGGGGCCATGGAGGTCGAGGGCAGAGTTGCCGTGGTGACAGGCGCGGCGAGCGGCATGGGCCGTGCCATGGCCGACACGCTCGCGGCGGCGGGCATGAATGTGGTGCTGGCCGATATCGAGGAAGCGCCGCTGAACGACGCCGCGGCCGAGGTGCGTGCGACTGGCGCGGAAGCCATCGCGGTGCGCACCGACGTATCGCAGCTGGCGCAGATCGAGGCGCTCGCCGAGGCTGCTGTGGATCGGTTCGGTGCCGTGCACGTGCTGTGCAACAACGCTGGTGTCGGCATCCCGGGACCCGTCGGGGATATGTCGCTCGAGGACTGGCGCTGGACCCTCGACATCAACCTGTGGGGTCCGATCTACGGCTGTCACGTGTTCCTGCCCATCATCGAGGCGACCGGCGAGGGCCACATCAACTCGACTGCATCGGTGGCCGGGCTGTACGGCGGCGCCTCGCTGGGTGCGTACAACGTGTCCAAGCACGGCGTGGTGGCGCTGATGGCCACGCTGGAACGCGACCTTCGGCTGCGGAATTCGCCGGTGCATGCCTCGGTGCTGTGCCCGGGGCCGATCAACACCAACATCGTGTACAGCCAGCGCAATCGCGACCCCGAAGATGCCGCCCACCACATGCGCACCGATCAGGGCGACAAGTTCTGGGACATGCTCAAGGGCTACCTGGCCGAGGGCATGGACCCGGCCGATGTGGGGCCGATGGTGCTGGATGCTGTCCGCACCAACCGTTTCTGGGTGCTGACCCATCCCGAGATGGGCAAGATCGCCCGCTACCAGACCGATGCCATGCTCGACGACGGTCACCTCACGCGCTGAGCGCCCGTCGCGTGTCGCCGTAACGTGACGCATGTGCCGAGTGCAGGCTGCCCCGGCTGCGTCCAGCGCACGGCGGCGCGCCCGGTCTGCAACCGCAACGATGCTGAGGCAAACGGCGCGGGAAGGCGTTTACTGAACCCGTGACACTGATCCCGCCGCTCTCGGTGAAGTGCGTGAAGTGCTCGCCTGACGCACTGCTCGGTGCGTCGTCCTGCTGGTCTTGAACACGTGAAACCCGCAGGAACGAGTGTGCGTGCCTCGACGCGGGCGGCTGCAGGGCGCCCGTCGGTCTTCGCCGTCATTCCGCAGGCCCTCGATGCCGCCGGTCGGCCGCTCGCTGAGTCAGCGGCGCCCGTCGCCACGCGTCCGGCGCTGCCTCCTGATGCGCCCGTCGACCGCTCGGCTGTGACGGCCGAATCGCCGCCGCATGGGCCGAAGTACCGCTGGCGTCTGCTGTTGGTCATCGGCTTGGCCGTGCTGGGCTTCGGCTCCTTGATGACCTTGGTGACTGCCTCGCTGAGCGACATCGCCGATGACATGGGTACCTCGACGGCTGCTGCGGGTTGGGTGCTGACCGGCCTGATGCTGTCGATGGCTGTCACCACGCCGATGGGCGGCAAGCTGGCGGACCGGTTCGGGCACCGGCGGATCTTCCTGATCGGGCTGGGCGGCATGGTTACGACGATGTTCGCGAATGTGTGGGTGCCGAGCATCGGCTGGTTCATCGTGGTGCGCGTCCTGTTCGGTGTGTGCGGCGGAATGCTCATGCCGTCCGCGATGGCCCTGCTGATGCATGCGTTCGGACCTGCCGAGCGCGCTCGGGCTGTGGGGTGGTTCCAGTTCGCCATGACCGGGGCGCCGACCATCGGCGTCGTCATCGGCGGTCCGCTGCTCGACTTGACCGGCTGGCGTGGCGTCTTCGCCATTTTCGGCGGCGTCGGGCTGGCGGCGCTGATCATGGCGGCATCGGTGGTGAAGGCAATCCCGCGCGGGCCTCGTGTGCCGATCGACTTCCTGGGCATTGCACTGCTGGGCGGCGGCACGCTACTGGTGCTGTGGGCCATCACGAGGCTTCCGGCGCTCGTGTCGTCGGATGCAGCGTTGATGTCGGACTCGGCGCTGTTGGCAATGCTCGCCGGCTCGGCGGTCTGCTACGCGCTGTTCGTTCCTTGGGAGAGACGAGCGTCGGCGCCGCTGCTTGACCTGCGGCTGTTCGGGCGTGCCAGTTTCTCGCTGCCGCTCCTATCGGCAGCGTGCAACCAGTTCGCCTACATGGGCGCCTTCGCGATTGTGCCGGCGATGCTGCAGTTGGAGCATGGCTACGCCTATTCGGTGGGCGTGGCTGCGTTGTTGATGGTGCCGCGGCCCGGAGCGTTCGCGGCCGCTTCACCGCTGGGGGGCACTGCGGTCACCAGACTGGGGCCTCGCGTGCCGATGCTCGTCGGCACTACTGCGATGATCGGTTCGATGGCGGCGTTCGCGCTGGGCAGCGACCCCGGCGTCTGGGGCCTCGCGGCGGTCGTCGTGGGCTTGGTGCTGTCCGGCGTTTCTGCGGGTATCGGCTCGCCCGCGTACCAAGTGCTGGTCGCGAACTCGGTCGAAGACAAAGACCTCGGCGTCGCCAACGGCATGAATCAGATGTTTATGTGGATGGGCATCATCATGGGCATCCAGTCGATGCTGGCGTTTGCCGGCGACGACGCCGACTGGACTGTCGGTCGGCTGCGAGCCACGTTCCTGTTCGGCGCCGCAGTGGCGGCGATCGGTTTCGTGGCGCCCCTCTTCGCCACCAGACGCGCCACCCGCCTGGCCTGATGCCGTGCCTGGCTGGGTCTGCTTATGCGTCTGGAGTTCTCAGTAACAATTGTTGAGAATTTTAGTGTCTGTTCTCTTGTCCATAAAGCTAAAATTCTTGCAAGCGGCCATGCTGGCACCCGATTCGCCGCTTGCCCTGCTATTTTGATGCCAATATGGGTTGCTGCAACATCGGACGCAGCCCGAGCGAATTTGTTCGACGACCTCTAGGATTTTAGTCTTATCGAATTCTCTGTTAAGCTAAAATTATGGCAACAGAGCGCATGCCGGACGAGGTGCTTGAGGCCTTCGAGGCGATCGGGCGCGGGACCATTGCCGGGGAGCTCGAGTCGGAGACCTTGGAGTTCAAGTCGGCCCGCGGGGGAGCACGGCGGACGCGCATGGCGCTGGCTGAAGCCGCCGCGTGCCTGGCCAACGGTCATGGCGGCGCCGTCGTGCTGGGCATCGACGACGACCAGAGCGGCGCTGTGGCGTTCTCGGGCACGGATCTTGACGATCTGGAGGCGCGCCGCCACATCTTCGAGACGGTGACGCCGGGTCTCACGGTGAGTGTGACGGTGCATCGGCACCACGAGGCGAGGCTGCTGGTCGTTCAGGTGCCGGCTGGCGCGACCGTGCATGGCGTCGCTGGCAGAGTCACGCGGCGCATCGGGCGCAGCTGCCTTCCCTTGGCACCTGACGAGATCGCTGCACTGCACAGCGAGCGGCAAGGGATCGATCCGTCCGAGGCACGCAGCGGCCGGACCGTCGACGATCTCGATCCGGCAGCGATGGACCTTGCCCGCGGGGAGTTGAGGCGCCTCGGCGGAGACCGTCGAAGATGGGCAGATCTGCCTGACGACGAATTGTGCTCAGCGATGGGTCTGGCTTCATCCGATGGAGAGCTGTACGCAGCAGGCGAGCAGATGTTCTGCGCGACCGGCGACGAGATCATCGTCTACCAGCACCGTCTGAGCGCAGGCAGCCCAACCGACGCAACAGAGCGCATCGCCATGCCGTTGCTGCCGGCATTCGGCCGTGTGCTCGAGCTCGTCGCCGCCCGGAACCCCTTCGAGGCATTGCTCTTGCCGAACGGCCAGCAGCTGCAGATGCACCGATACCCGCCCGGCTCGATACGCGAAGCCGTCGCCAACGCGCTCGTGCATCGTCGCCTCGACGTTGCCGAACCGGCACGGGTCGAGCACTTCGACGATTCGCTGTCGGTCATATCGATGGGACCGTTCGTCAGCGGCGTCACTGAGCACAACATCCTCTCGACCACCTCTCGGCCTCGCAATCGGCTGCTTGCGCGTGCTTTTCGAGCGCTTGGCCTCATCGAGGAGCTCGGCACCGGTGTCGCCCGTATGTATCGGTCAATGCTGAGCCTCGGCAAGCCGCCTCCCGCGATCTCGGGCACCGTGGAATCCGTGCGCGTGCAGTTCGATGGCGGTCCGGCTGGGGCCGAATTCGCTTCGTTCGTGGCCCAACTGGAGGACGTTCAGCGCGACGACGTCGAATCACTGCTGGTGCTGCGTCGGCTCTGCGAGTCCGGCACGGTTGCGCCGACCCAGATGGCTCCCGTCTTCCAGCGCCCTGAAGGCGAAGCGGCCCGAGCAATGGCACGAATGGCGCTCGAAGCTCGACCGCTCATCGAACCGTCGCGAGGCAGGCCGAACGGAGCGTCGACTCGCTACCGCCTCACACCCGAGACAGAGCGCAGCTTGGGCCCGGCCGCCCGACGTTCCGGGCGAGACCGCAACGAGATCGAACGCGCCGTTGTCGCGCATGTCAACCGGCACGGTCGCATTGTCAATCAGGTCATCCGCAACCTGTTCGGAGTCGGCACTCCGAGGGCATCGGCCATCCTGCGCGAGCTCGTCGATAGCGGCGTGCTCGAACGGATCACCGACGCCCCCCGCGGCCCCGGCGTCGCCTACGGCCCCGGCCCCCGCTTCGACACGTGAGCCAGATCGTCGTGACTGTGCGCTAGAGCGCGGCGAGGAAGTCGAGCAGTTCGGCGTTGAGCTCGTCCGCGGCTTCCTGCTGGACCCAGTGGCCGATGCCGTCGAGGATCACCGATTTGTGCAGGTTGGGCATCGTCTCGCCGAACTTGGCGATGGAGCCGGCGCCCCACACGGTCGGCCCGTCGACCTCGCCGCCGACGAACAGGCTCGGCTGGGTGATGGCTGCGCCGTCGAAGGCGGCCATGTCCTCCCAGTCGCGGTCCACGTTGCGGTAGCGGTTCAGCCCGCCCGACATGCCGGTGCGGGTGAACTCCGAGGTGTAGTAGCCGAAGTCGGCCTCCGACATCCAGCGGGGCCAGGAGCCTTCCTCGGGCCAGATGAAGTTGTCCGAGAGCTTGCCGCCGGGCGCGACGCCGAAGCCCCCGCCGGATGAGTCGCCCGATGCCTGCCGGGCCCGCACGCCGTCGCCCGAGGCGGAGAAGTACATGCCCAGCAGCCAGTGGGGAAGGTCGACCTCCATCTCGGTCTCGGCACGGCCCGGTTCCTGGAAGTACTCGATGTAGAACTCCTTGTCGCCTCCCATCATGCGGAAGGCGGCACTGGGCTTGAAGTCGCTGCGGGCGTTGTAGGGCACGCTCACGAGGCCGAGCGCGGTGAAGATGTCGGGCCGCAGCAGGGCTGAGCTCCAGGCGATAGGTGCGCCCCAGTCGTGGCCCACGATGACGGCGGTGTCCTCGCCGAGCGCCCGCACGACGCCCACGTTGTCGGCGACGTGGCGCACCATGCGGTAATCGTCGACCGCTGTGGGAGCAGAGGAGCGTCCATATCCGCGCACATCGATCGCCACCGCCCGATACCCAGTTGCAGCCACCGCAGGCAGTTGGTGCCGCCACGAGTACCACGACTCCGGAAAGCCATGGACGAACAGCACCATCGGCCCCTCGCCCACCTCCGCCACATGAATCCGCGTGCCCAGCGCATCCACGTCGTAGTGCTTCACCCCGGACAGGTCGGGGGTGGATGTTCCATTGCTCTCACTCATGGCCGACATTCTGGCCCTCAATTGCATTGGCCGGCGTGTGGCAGTTGAAACTGAGTTGCGTGGGATCGACGCATTGCGCCAGGTTCAGCAGATGTGCGCTGGTCAAAGAGCTGTGCTTGCAGAATGCTGGCAACGCAGGCAAAATGCTGGCATGGCAGTGCAGATCACAATCCGAAACGTGCCGGACCATGTACGCGACGAGATTGCTGCTCAGGCCGCGGAACGGCGTCAGTCCATGCAGGAGTACCTGCGGGGAGAACTGGAGCGTCTCGCTGCTCGGCCGTCGGTGGCGTCGTGGCTAGCGGAGACCAGGCGTCGAGTCGAAGCTGCGGGCACCCATGTATCGGCTGAGGAGATTCTTGCTGCGCGTGATGCCGACCGTCGATGACATCGGTCATTGACTCATCGGTGCTGGTGGCGGTGCTCACTGACGCCGGCAGCGACGGCCGCTGGGCGAGAGTCCAGCTCGCACGGACACCATTGGCGGCACCATCCATGGTGATGGCCGAGGTTGCAAACGTCCTGCGACGTCTTGAGGGTGGCCCGACGCTCTCACGGTCAGAGTCGACGGTGGCGCTTCGGAGCCTTCGCCGGCTCGATATCGAGCTGTTCCCGTTCGCGCCGCTGACAGATCGAGTTTGGGAGCTTCGTTTCAATCTCTCTGCCTACGACGCCTGGCACGTCGCGCTGGCTGAATCGCTCGGCTGGCCGCTGGCCACGCTTGACCGCAAGATGGCCGGTGCCAGCGGTACGCGGTGCGAATTCCGGGTCCCGCCGCAGCGCGAACAGTCTGAGTGATGCCTGAGGTCGGAGAGGCCAGCGTTCGAGCGGCAAAGATGGGTCGCATGAAGCCGGCAGTCGCAACAAAACCAGAGGCGGAAGCTGACGATCTCTACGAGAACCGCTACGACCCTGACGAATGGGACGACTTGTCCGTTCAGATCGAAGTGCGACCGACGGGCAGCGAGGTGGTGTCGTTCCGACTCCCCGCCGATGAACTGGACCGCATCGTGGATGCCGCCGACGCCGCGGGCGAGAGCTTGTCGGAGTTCGTGCGGGGGGCGCTGCGAGACCGGCTTGAGCCATCGGGGCGAGCACTCGCGCCCACGATCACCGGCGGGCCTAGGACCGCCGACCGTGGTTGAAGTGCTGCCTTTCTCAGAAGCGGAGACCCGCCTGTCGGAGTTGGCCGACCGGATCGAGCGCCTGCACGAGCGCATCGTCGTGACCCGTGACGGCCGGCCGTCGTTCGTGCTCATGAGCCTCGACGAAATGGAATCCGATGGGCGGCATGAGCTTGTTGTCGTTTGAGCTGCCTTCGTTGGAGACGATTGAGCTGGAGCCTGACGGGGAGACGCTTCGGGTGTGGCTGAACCGGCCGGAGTCGCGCAATGCGCACAACCAGCTGATGATCCGCGAGGTGGGGGATCTGTTTCTGGCCCTGAATGGGCAGACGCGGCACCGGGTGATTGTGCTGGGCGGGCGCGGGAAGTCGTTTTGTGCCGGTGCGGATCGCAAGGAGCAGCCACCGACTGCCGCGAACGACCGGGAGGCTCGCTACATCAACCAGCTGGGGCGGCGGGCGGCCCGGGCTATCGAGGACTGCGAAGCGGTCACAATCGCACGGGTACACGGGCATGCCATCGGCGGCGGGTGCTGCTTCGCCACGAGCTGCGACTTCCGCATCAGCGAAGCCGATGCGATGTGGTACGTGCCCGAGGTGGAACTGGGCGTGCCGCTGCCGTGGGGCGCCACGCCGCGGCTGATCGCAGAACTCGGCATGGCGCGTGCGCGCCAGTTCGTCATGACCAGCGAGCGCATCGACGGGCGCAAGGCGGCCGAATGGGGCTTGGCACATGAAGTGTGCGAAGGCCTCGAAGACCTGGATGCGGCTGTCGAGCGCTGGGTCGCACGCCTGCTTGACCTGCCGTCGCTGTCTGTGCAGATGGCCAAGCACCAGCTACGGGGCTACGCCCAGATCACCCGACTCGGCGATCTGTCTGAGTTCGACGGCGATGCCTCGGCCCGGTCAATCACCAGCGAAGACGCCCAAGCCCGCTTCGGCACCTTCTGAATCGATCAGAACTGGACGCTTCAAACCAAGCGCTTACAACGGCGTAGCTGCTCATGCGGTGACCCCGCTCAGCGATCGGTCAGGGGCCGAGAGCGAAGAGGGGTACCACTGACACGCCGTCGGGGCGCTCATAGGAGAATCCGTCGGCAGCGGTGACCACTACGAGCTTCGCAGCGAGGCCCATCTTGGTCTCATCGACCTTGCGCTGCACGGCGAGGAGTGAGCGAGCCGCTTGTTCGATCTGCTCGTTGCCGCCGAGCTTGACCTCGACGGCGATCCAGCGGGCGTATCCGCCATCGACGATGGCATCGGCTTCGGTGCCCGCCGTGTCGCTGAACGCGAACACCCGTGCTCCGCTCGCTTGGGCGTAGACGCGCAAGTCCCGGATGACGAGCGATTCGAACAGCAGGCCGAGCGTTTCGGGGTCGGCCAGGAGGCGCTGGGGGTCGGCGCGCAAGGCAGCAACAGCCAACGACGGATCGGTGAAGTGATGCTTGGAGCTGGTCAGCAGGGGCGATCGGGAGCGAAGATGGGTTGGCCATGCCTTGAGCGGCTCGAGCACGTGAAGCCGTTCGAGAGCGTCGAGGTATGAGCGAACCGAGTGCCGCCCGAGCGGCGCGTCAGCACTTGTCTCGACAGCGAGCTTCTTGAGGCTCGCCGCAGTGCTGACGTTGCGCGCCAGAGAGTGCAGCAGCGCTCGGACACGTACCGGGTCGCGAGCAACGCCGTCCACTTGGCGGATGTCCGTTCGCGCGATGTCGTCGAGGTAGTTCTGCAGCGCATCGATGACGTCTTGTGCGGGCACATCGGCCTCGAACCCGGGCCAGCCTCCGCGGCAGATTGCGTCAACTGCGTCTGGCACACCGCGCCCGGTGCGACGTGCTGTGGCGGGTTCGCCGCTCAGTAGTGCCGCGAGCGAGACCTCCTGCGTGGAGGTCCCTTGTTCGGCGAGTGACATGGTCCTCAGAGCAAGCCGCTGTATCCGCAGCGCACCCGAATGCCTGGTGATGTCATCTGCGGGCGTGGCCGACCCGGTCAGGATGAACTGTCCGGCCTGGGCACGGGCGTCGCATTCGCCACGAACGGCGCCCCACAAGGCCGAAACACGCTGCCATTCGTCGATGAGTCGAGGCGTTGGGCCCTCGAGCACCCTGTGGGGCTCAGCTTGGGCGAGCGCGAACGCCCCAGGATCCTGTTCGAGCAGAACTTCGCTGCGCGCGAAGTGTTTCCCGAACCAGGTCTTGCCGCATCCTTTCGGCCCCTCGATGAGCAAGGCCCGAGCAGTTCGCAGCATTTGGGTCGCAGTGGTTTCGGCGATACGAGTGCGGTAGCCGTCAGGTGAGAGCGACGAGGCCGCTGGCGTTGGGCTGTGGACATCCACAGGCTCGAAACTACCAGATTCAAATAGTTTGATCTACAAAAATTGACAATTTGTTCTACAGAAATCAACTGTATTGATCTACCAAATTTGATTCATGCGACTTGCCGAATCGGATAACTGTGCGGCATGCCGAACCCGACCGCCGCGGCGTCAGCCGCGAGCGTCGATTTTGTCGTAGGCCCTTTTCATCGCCTGGTAGCCCTCGACGGCGCGGGGGATGCCGCCGTAGATCGTCATCTGCATCATGATCTCCTTGATCTCGGTGCGCGTCAGGCCGTGATTCAGCCCGACCTCGGTGTGCAGCGACAGCTCCTCGCTCGAACCGATCGTGGCGAGCACGGTGATCACGATCAGGCTGCGGTACCGTCGTCCCGCCGCCCATTGTGAATTCGGACGCTCGTGGCTATGCCTCTCGACAGAGCCTGATGTTCTCGGCGCGCGGCAGCGCCCAGAGTCCGACTACAGCTCGCCGGGCTCCTTGCCGGGCAGGTACGTCACCGGCAGGTTCGTGAGGCGGCGCACCCGAGACGGCAGGTCGGCGCCGACCAGTCGTGAGGCCCCCGCCGGCAGGGTCGACAGGATGATGCCGTCGAAGCTGGAGCGTGACAGCACCGCCTGGATCGCCCGCAGCGGATCAGGGTCGCCGAGCTCACCGGTGGCGGCGTAGGACGCAGCCGCGATCTTCGCAAGCTGGGCGTCGAGACGCTTCTGCGCCTGCTCCATGCCCAGCGTGTCGGGCCCCAGGTAGTCCGCCGCGGGCACATGCTCGGACGGGATCCCCGTCACGGGGTCGGCTGCGAGCATCGAGAGCCGGCGCGCCCGCGCGTAGCTCTTCGAATGCGTCATCGGCACCAGCAGGTGGAACTCGCACGGGCCGTGGGAATTCAGCCGGTCGATCTCGGCAACGACCTCGCCGGTGCCCAGCGTCTGGTTGGCCACGATGAGCCAGCGCGTCACCTCCACATCGGGCGCGCCCGGTGTCAGGCCAGGCCGCATGCGGTCGACGCGGAACGCCACCCGCAGCTTGATGCGGTAGAGAGCGATCTCGCCGTCCACGATCATCACGTCGCGCTCTTCGACGTGGGCCACCGACAGATCGCGGATCGTCTTGGTGGCCTCGGCAACCCCTCGACGTGCCGCGTCCTCCCAGGAAATCCGGCTCGCCGCGACCAGCGTGATGACCTTCTCGACAGCGTTGCGGTTGCGCTGAGGTGATTCGTTCAAGGTGCCGACCTGTTCGGTGTGGGGCTCGTTCCTGCGAGCGATCCAGTGTGCTCCGGTGGGGCAGACTGTAGGGCACACCACGTTCGTGCGGCACACAGCGCGCCGCCGGGGGAGAATCCAATGAGCAGCGTTTACAACGTGATCGAGCTGATCGGCACCAGCGAGGAGTCGTGGGAGAAGGCGACGCAGAACGCGATCACTGAGGCCTCCAAGACTCTGCGAGATCTCCGGGTCGCCGAGGTGGTCGAGCAGGACGTCGTGATCGAGGGTGGCGCGATCGCCGCCTTCCGCACCAAGGTCCGGCTGTCGTTCAAGCACGAGTCGCCTTGAGCCGCCGCAGCGCTAGCAGGCGGTCATCAGGCACGCCCGGGAACCGAGTCCGCGAAGGCCGTACGCTTCGATGACCGCGCGCGGTCTCGACGGCATCCGTGTCGTCGAGCTGGGACAGATGGTGGCGGCCCCGTGGACGGCCAAGCTGCTCGCCGACCTCGGCGCCGACGTCATCAAGGTCGAGCTGCCGGAGGGCGATGCCGCGCGCCGCCGCGGGCCGTTTGCTGCTGACCGTGGGCACCCCGATTCCCAGATCGTCCCCGATGCCGGCTCTGAGCTGACGGCCGGTCTGTTCGCTGCCATCAACACGAACAAACGCGGCGCCGTGGTGGACCTCGACCGGCCGGACGGCCGCGCAGCATTGCAACAGCTGCTCGCCGACGCAGACCTGTTCATCCACGATCTGGCGCCGGCAACAGCGGCTGCGCACGGCCTGACAGCAGAACCGCTGCGGGCGCAGCACCCGTCGCTGGTGACGCTGTCGATCACGCCATTCGGGCAGACCGGTCCGTATGCGGACTGGCGAGCGACCGAGCTGCAAGTCGTTCACGGCGGCGGCTGGGGCTGGCTTACCCCCGGCTGCGTGGCCGATCCCGAGCTGCCCCCGCTGAAGCCCCACGGCCACCAAGCTGCCTTCCAGTCGGGCTTCGCGGCTGCATGCGCATCGCTCGCCGCCGTCGACCGTGCACAGCGCACCGGTCGCGGCGAGCACATCGACTTCGCCCAGATGTCCTACGTGGTCGGGATGCTGGAAGCTGCATTCATCAGCTGGTCGTACCGGGGCGAGAACCCCAGCCGCCTCGGTGCTCGCATCCTCAACCCGTGGGGGATATTCCCGACCAGCGACGGGCACATCTTCCTGGTGTGCGTCGAGGCCGACCAGTGGGAGCGGCTGAAGGACTTCATGGGCCGGCCGGAGTGGGCCGACATGGACATCTTCGAGACGCTCGAGGGTCGCTTCGAGAACGAAGACCTGCTGCGCATGTGGCTCGGCGAGTGGATCGCGGCGCAGCCGGTGACGGAGCTGTTCCATCGGGGCCAGGCAGAGCGCCTGGCGTTTGCCCCCGTGAACACGGTGGCACAGATGGCCGCCGACCCGCACCTGGCTGCCCGCGACTTCCTCGTCACCTACGACCAGCCGGGGCTGGGAGACATCACCGTGCCGGGCGCGCCGTCGCGGCTCACGAATTCGTGGTGGTCCATCCGCCGACCGGCGCCGTCGCTGGGCGAGCACAGCGGCGCTTCGTTTGCCACAGCTGACACTGCGACGGCATCACTGCCAGCACCTTCACCTGCATCTTCGGCCACACCGTCGAGCCGCCCGCTCGACGGCGTCACGGTGGCGGACTTCACCTGGGTCTGGGCGGGCCCCTACTGCACGCTGCACCTGGCACATCTCGGTGCCACGGTGATCAAGGTGGAGTCGTCGGCCCGGCCCGATCTCGGTCGCCGTCTGCCGACGCAGTCGGGCCGTCACACGCCGACGCTCGACACCAACGGCTACTTCAACCAGTACGGCCAGGGCAAGCAGAGCATCACCATCGACCTGGGCACGGCCGAGGGCCGTGCGCTGGCGAAGCGTCTGGCACTGTCGTGCGACCTGGTGGTGTCCAACTACGCCACCGGCGTCATGGACGAATGGGGTCTCGGCTACGAGGCGCTGGCCGCAGAGCGTCCCGACGTGATCGTGGGCGCCATCAGCGGCTACGGCCACCAGGGGCCGTACCGGTCGTACATGGGCTACGGGCCGACGACCGGGCCGCTGTCGGGACTGGCGTCCATGACCGGCTATCCCGGGACGGATGCAGACGAGCTCGGGGTGTCGCTCGGCGACCCGGCAGCCGGGATTGCCACGGCGTATGCGCTGGTCGCCGCGCTCGTGGCGCGGCGACGCACCGGCGAGGGTCAGTTCATCGACACGTCGATGTGGGAGGCCACCACGGCGTGCACGGTCGAGGGTTGGATGGAATGGGTGATGCGGGGCACGCAGCCAGATCCGATCGGCAACCTCGACCCCCTGTGGTCTCCGCACAACCTGTATCGCTGTGCCGGCAACGACGACTGGGTTGCCGTCTGCTGTGTCGACGAAGCCGAGTGGGCCGCGCTGGCGAGGATCACCGGCATCGACCCCGACGATGATCGATTCGCCACTGCGGCCGACCGCAAGGCCAACGAGGCTGAGCTCGACAAGCTCATCGGCGCGTGGACCCGTGAGCGTGACCAGTGGGACATCACCGAGCTGCTGCAAGCCGCTGGTGTGCCCGCCTTCCCGTCGCTCAGCTCCCGCTCACTCGAGGTCAACCCGCACCTCGTCGAGCGCGGGCTGATCGAACGCCTGGATCACCCGGTCGTGGGCCGGATGAGCCACGTCGGCATCCCGTGGCTCCTCTCCGACGGCACCAATGGCGTGCGCTCGCCCGCTCCCACGCTCGGCCAGCACACGCACGAGGTGCTCAGCGGCCTGCTCGGGCTCAGCTCCGACGAGATCGCAGCGCTCGAAGCAGCCGGTGCCCTGCGCTGAGCGAACGCAGCCACCTTGGTCGCTTCCTCCGACACCTGCCGCCGCCACACCTATTGAGTGAAATTGCTCAATAGGTGTGGCAGACATCGTCTCGGCACGTCTGACGCCAAGTAGCGCACACCAGTCAAATGGGGCAGTGATGCTATTGAGTAATTTTGCTCAATAGCATCACTAAAGCCTGTATGCTGCTTCTGTGGCGGGATACAGGCGACCGTTGGTCAGGACGATCGTAGAGCGGCTCAACGAGCCACCCGAGCGGCTGATCGCGGTGTTCGGGCCTCGACAGTCAGGCAAGACAACCGCCGTCAGGCAGGCGCTCGACGAGATCCAGCACGGATGGCGGATGGTCGCGATGGAGCCGGGCGGTGCCGATGGGACATCCGATTCGGCGAGGCCGTTCGATTCCGACCCAGTCGAGGCCAGCCAAGCGCGACTGCCATCTGCGCCACGCGATTTGCAATGGCTCGTCGACGTGTGGGACCAATGCCGCGACCGCGCCTTGTCATCGTCGCAGGGCTACGTCTTGGTTTTGGACGAGATCCAAGAGCTGCCAGATTGGTCTGCTGCCATCAAGGGCTTGTGGGATGCAGACCGTCTGACTGGTTGCCCGCTGCACGTCGTCATTCTCGGCTCAGCACCCCTCCAGATGCAGACCGGGCTCAACGAGAGCCTGATGGGTCGCTTCGAGCCGCTGGTGTCCCCTCATTGGTCATTCACCGAGATGGCCTCGGCGTTTGGCATCACCCTTGACGAGTACGTGTTCTACGGCGGCTATCCGGGCGCCATGCGAGACATGTCTGTGCACGAGGATTGGCATCGGTACGTCCGCAGCGGCCTCGTGGTACCCACGATTGAGCGTGATGTCGTCAGTATGACGAGCATCCGGAAGCCGGCCCTCATGCGGCGTCTCTTCGAGGTAGGGGCTCGCTACTCCGGGCAGATCCTCTCGTACACCAAGATGCTCGGCCAGTTGCAGGACGCTGGCAACACCACGACGCTGACCGGCTACTTGCAGTTGCTCTCACAGGTCGGACTGCTCACAGGTCTGGACAAGCACGTCAATCGTGCTGTCTCAGCCAAGGCGTCAACACCGAAATTGAATGTGATCAACACCGGGCTCATGTCGATGGTGTCGGGTTACAGGTTTGACGAGGCCCGTGCTGATCGAAGTTTCTGGGGCCGGCTGGTCGAGAGCGCCGTCGGGGCGCACCTCATCAACACGATGCCGTCGAGCGGCAATCTCAAGTACTGGCGCGACCGGCGCGGCCAAACCGTGGTCGAGGTCGATTTCGTCGTGCAGCGAGGACCTCGCTTGTTGGGGATCGAGGTCAAGACCGGACCGACTCGTGAATCGTTGTCGGGTCTCGAAGAGTTCCAGAATCGATTTGATGCCCGCACCCTCGTCGTGGGCGAAGGTGGCGTACCGCTGGATGAGTTTCTGTCAGTGCCAGCGAGCGAGTGGGTTGAGGACTCATGAGCGAGACTTACGTCGAACGCACCTGTACCCACCTCGGAGGCGGAGTCGCAGCGCTTGAGGCGCAGGGTCACGACTCCTCGGCGGAGCCAAGAGTGCTCAGCGATTTCAGAAGCGAGCACGCATACGTGCTCCTGGGCGATGCAGGCCTCGGCAAGACAACCGAGTTTCGCAACGAACGCGCTCAGCTTGGCGACAGCGCGACGTACGTCAGCGCCCGCGATCTCGTGACGCTCGAGATCAAGCCCGAATGGCGTGACAAGACGCTGTTCATCGATGGTCTTGATGAGATCAGGGCTGGTACGGCCGATGGTCGGACGTCTCTGGACCAGATCCGCAACCGACTTGATCAACTCGGCTGGCCGAGTTACCGCATTTCCTGCCGCGAAGCTGACTGGCTCGGCGGCAACGACCGACGAAGTCTTGAGAGCGCCACTCCTGGCGGCACCGTGGCCGTGCTGCGCCTCGACCCTCTAGACCACCGCGCCAAACATGAACTTGTGGCGTCCCACCTCGAAATCGATAACACCTCGGCGTTCTTCGATGAGGCCGCACAGCGTGGACTCGGCGGCATGTTGGACAATCCGCTGACGTTGGAATTGCTCACCGGTGCCTTCGTTCACGGGGGCGAAACGTGGCCGGAGAGCCGGCGCGAGACTTTCGAGCTTGCCTGTGAGCGCATGGCTCGTGAGCACAACGACGAACACGTCGCCGCCGCGGGTGCCATACCACCGCTTGAGGTCGTGCTTGCAGCGGTCGGCAGACTCGCCGCCCTTCAGTTGCTCGCAGGTGTCGAAGGCTTCTCGCTTGGGCCTGAAGACGACGACTCGCCCTACGTCGCGCTCGACAGGATCCAACTATCGCCGGCCGAGTCCTTCGACGGAGATGCTCACTCTCTTCGGCACGTGCTTGGCACCAAGCTCTTCTCGGCAACTCCCGATTCGGATGCCGCGGTTGGCTGGCCGCGCAGAACGCCGTTTCACCGGCGTATCGCAGAATTCCTCGGCGGCCGATACCTGGCACGACTGGTCAAGCGTGGTCTACCTGCACGACGTGTGGTCGCGCTCATGACCAGTCCACACGACGGACGAGTCGTGACATCGCTGCGCGGATTGTCGGCTTGGTTCGCAGCGCACTCTGACGAGGCACTCGACCGACTCATCGACGCTGATCCCGTCGGCATTGGCCTGTATGGCGACATCGCATGGCTCACCGGCGAGCAGAAAATTCAGCTACTGCGAGCCATTGCGGAATATGCAACCGACGGTCCGCTCCTCGGCCACGAATGGCGAGACGGCCGGGAAGTTGGCTATCGAGAGTTGACAGCGTGGGCGTTCCGTTCGATCGTCGAGAACGGGACCGTCGAGGCCATCGCTGAGCTGCTTCGCGCAACACCCGGTGACGCTCCGAGTGATCGGATCGCAGACTTTCTGCTTCGGGTTCTCGCTGAAACGGAGGCGCTGAGCGCAGATGCTGCCGAGCCGCTGTCGACGTTGGCGCTGGCCGTTGCACGCGAACCGATCTGGTCGGCGCAGACCCGTCGTGCCGCGCTTGGCGCATTCATTCGGCTCGAATCCAAACGCGAAACGCGCGACGACGCGTTGGCGGCGCTGCTCACCGACATCGCAGAACGTCGGCTCACCGATCCCAAAGATGACCTCGCGGGACTCACGTTGCGCGAGCTGTATCCCCATCGGGTGCGGCCTGACGAAATCTGGTCCTACCTGGAGATCCGCACTCGCGAGAGCTACCACGGTGCCTTCGCTTCGTTCTGGAACCGTGCCATCGTCAATCAGTCGTCGGCTCACGATGCGGCGGACGCACTGGACGCGCTATGGGCGAATCTGCGGCAAGAGGGCCTTCGGTTCGGCATCGACGAAGTGCTCCGTCGTCGAGCACAGGACATGATGCCCGTCGATCTGCTCGTGAAAGCACTTGACGAACTCGGTGACGACGTCGACGTCGCCCGTCTCTTCGGCTGGCTAGCGGCGGCCGCTATTTGCGGAAGAGACATTCGGCCCCATGCACGCCAAGGGCTCCGTGACGCCGTGTCGAGTGCTCTGGAAGGCCTGAGTGCGGAAGAGACAGAGCAGTCAGGCCATCTAGGGGGTGAGGGCCAAGCTGTCACGGATCGGTATGCCGATCCAGCAGGCCCGGTCCGCGCTTGGCTCGAAAAACGTCCCGAGACCCAACGCCGGCTCTACTTGGAATGGCTCAAGATTCGATGCGGTGACAGCCCCATTTGGAACCGGGCTTGGTTCCTAGGGGTGCCCTTGTTCTACAGCAGGTTGCCCCGTGATCTCGGCCGATGGTGTCTCGAACAGGCACTCGCGCTCAAAGCCAGCAACCCAGAACTCGCGGTCGACATTCTGGGGCACGTCGTCAGGCAGCAGCTCACGGATGCTGAGATCAATGAGGGTTTGACGCTCGATTCTGTGAGCGACGCGACGAAGAGCAGCCCGCTGCTGAGTGCCGGGTTGGAGGGTCTGCTGGCAGCATCGCCACTAGATGGGAAGCGCGCCGCATTCGAAGCCGAGATGCGGGTCTTGGATCGTGAGAACCGCCGAAAGGAGCACAAGCACCGTCAGGAGCGGGCCGATCACATTCGAGACAACCTCTACGCGCTCAGCGACGGCTCATTTCCGGTCCATCACTTGCACGATCTCGCGCATGTCTATTTCGGCCATCGGCGCACCGACGATCCAGACACCAGCGGTCGAGAACGCTTGAGGGAGTTCCTGCAGGGCGATGAGCGCCTCGCGGCAGCTGTCATGGATGCGCTGGCCGATGTGGTGTTTCGAGCC
Organism: Acidimicrobiia bacterium; assembly: GCA_022826045.1. GTDB lineage: Bacteria > Actinomycetota > Acidimicrobiia > Acidimicrobiales > Poriferisodalaceae > Poriferisodalis. Next base: position 64,768 of record JAJDVQ010000023.1, read on the forward strand.
GAGCTGCCGACAGTTGACGAGACGGTCTCGCTCGCTGCGGAGTCGAAGCACGCCTGGGTTGCATGGCCGTTGTTCGCCGGCCTGCACATTGGCGAACACATCGACGCAGAGAGCCCAGGTGGCTCTCATGTTGACGCTTGCCGTCAAGCGGGCCATACGGAGACACAGACGGCCGCCAGCCGTGACGCCAGCTGCCAGGCCGTGCCCTTGGACTCGCTCAGTGACGAGCGCAAGCGACGAGTGATCGCGACGTATCTGTGTGTGCCCCACGGCCTTGACCGCTCGCCGTCGTGGCTGACGAGATGGCTCACCGACGACCCCGAGCTGGCCGAAGACGTGTTCGTCAGCTGTGCGACCGGTGAGGTGCGCGCTGGCAGCGAGTCGAGCCGCGCGCTCGACGAACTGCAACCGTCGGGCTTCGACGACTCGACCCAGCACCGGATTCGCCTGAGGGTCCTGAAGTCCTTTCCGACGGCAGCGCCTCAGCGTCAGCTGTCGCTGCTGGACTCGTTGTTCTTCGCCGTGATCGCCAGCGGTCGGACTGAAGGGGTCCGTGACCTGGTCGACGCAAAGCTGGCTGCGAAGAGCTTGACGGTGGCGCAGCGTGCTCGCTGGCTCGCGGCAGCCGTCTTCTTGTTCGAAGACCAGTACGTGGATCGGCTTGCCGAGTACGCGGCGGGACATCCCTCCGGTGCCCGGTGCCTTGCCGATTTCCTCCACAACAGCCTCGGACTTCGATGGGGGAGAGATACACACTTTGTGGCCCGGCTTGAATTGGCGACGCTCGAGACGTTCATCGAGGTGCTCGGAGGTGCCTTCGCGCCGTTCGATCACTTCGGCGCTGCGTACACCGTCACCGCTGAGATCAGGGCTGCCGAATGGGTCGAGAACCTCATTCTTGTGCTCTCGCGCTCGCCCGATCCCGCGGCCACCAGCGCGCTGCATCGGCTTGAGCAGTTGTCAGAGCTGGCGGCATGGCACGACGCCCTGCGACGGGCCCGAGAAGATCAGAGCATCGAGCGACGCAACGCCGAGTATCGCCCTCCGACCGTGGACGAGGTTCATCAGACGCTTCGGGGCGGGGCACCGGCAAACGCCGCTGATCTAGCGGCGCTGCTGCTGGCTCGGCTTGACGACATCGCCGACGAATTCCGGGGCAGCTCCGATGATCCGTGGCGGCCATTCTGGAATGAGGACGCACACGGCCGCCCGACGGAGCCCAAGCCCGAGAACTCCTGCCGAGACGCGTTGAAGTCGCTGCTGCAGCCTCGGATGCCGCCCGATGTGGAGGTCGTCGGCGAGGGCAGCTACGCCGCTGGCAAGCGAGCTGATCTGCGGGTGAGCCGCGCTGGCTTCAACGTGCCTGTCGAGATCAAGAAGAACACGTCGCGCGATCTGTGGCATGCGATGCGCAGGCAGCTCATGGGCCAGTACACCATCGATCCGGCCACAGACGGTTACGGCGTCTATCTGGTGCTGTGGTTCGGAGACGAGCAGATGCCGACACCGGCTTCCGGTCTACGCCCGACAGCACCCGACGAGCTGCGCAGACAGATCGAACAAGAACTCGACATCGACGAGACGCGCAAAATCGCCGTCCGGGTCATCGACCTCACCAAGCCCGGTGCGGCCTGACAAGGCTCAAGGAACCTATGTAGCGAATCCCCGGTCGGCGCGCGCCAACAGCCCGAGCACCAGGCCGACAGATCACGAACAAGGCACACCGGCCCGTAACACCCAGAGCCAGACCCAGGCCCGCACTGCTGACCCCAACATCATGACTGTCACACCGGATTCGTACCTTGCGCCTATGGATGTCTCGCGGAACCACAGGCGCGTGGTCGGAGTTCAGCTGAGCCTGAAGCCCTATCTGCATATGCGCGCCGATGCTGCAACGACGGGCCACACTGAACCGGTGGAGGTCGGGTCGGCGATTTCGTTGTTCTCAGGAGCAGGCGGGCTCGACCTTGGTGTCGAGCGAGCGGGGTTCCGAACTACCGTCGCGGTCGAGTGGGACGCTGACGCGGCGGACACCATGGAGAAGAACGCCAGCGCGCACTTCCCCGGCCTGCGGGAGGTCGTGCGCGCCGACCTGTACCCGCTTGCTGCGCGACGCGATGGCGGCGTGACGACCAGAGAGCTTCTCCATGCTGGGGGTTTCACCAGCCGCGACCGGCCGGACCTGCTGGTTGGGGGGCCTCCCTGCGTCGCGTTCTCGAAGTCGGGGTTCTGGCTCGACTGGAAGAGGGAGGGCGTCGATCCCGCAGCGAGCCTGCTGCAGGCGTACACCGCAGTGCTGGCACAAGCGCGGCCGCGATTCTTCATCCTCGAGAATGTGTATGCGTTGACGTTCGACAACAAGGCCAGCCGCCCGGCCTTCGAGCGGCTGCAGAAGGAGTTGAGCGCAGCGGGCTACGACTCTCGCTGGGGCGTGCTGAACGCAGCCGACTATGGCGTTCCTCAATCTCGACCGCGTCTGTTCATTGTTGGCGCGAATCACGGCGAGACCGTTCCAGAGCTTCCCGCCCCTACCCACCACGGTGATTGGGAGCGGCGCAAGACGGTCGGCGGCGAACTGCCGCACACGACCGCTGGTGAGGCATTGGCGGATCTTGCCACGGTGCCCGAGCCCGAGGAAGTGGTCCGGGGCCGCTGGGGGCACCTGCTCCCTGAGATTCCACCGGGCGACAACTATCTCCACTTCACCGCAAAGCGCGGGCATCCCGAGCCCATTTTCGAGTGGCGCTCGCGGTTCTGGTCCTTCCTGCTCAAGCTGGACCCACATAGACCATCGCCCACCATTCAGGCACAACCGGGTCCCAACGTCGGCCCGTTCCATTGGGAGAATCGCCGGTTGCGAGTGCCGGAGCTCAAGCGGCTCTTCACGTTTCCTGACGACTTCGATTTTGTAGGCCGTCGTGCTTCGATCCAGTCTCAGGTCGGCAACGCAGTGCCTCCCGAACTGGCGAAGCAGGTGGCAGCCACGGTTGCAACGGTGGCTTGAGGTCGCGCGCTGCTCGCGCCCACTGCAACGGGTTGACATGGAATGTTGCACACTTGCTCCGTGGATTCCCTGCTTCTGAACTGGCTGCGAAACGAGACCCGCGACTGGCGTCCGTCCATCGTCGGCGTCTTCCGGGAGCAAGCAGCGCACAGCGGCTGGCCACTCACGGCACAGTCGCCCGGTGATCTCCGGGAGCAGCTGACAGCCCTCGGTCACCTGTTGCCGCGCCGGTGATGGCGAGTTCGCTACGGCTGAAGAGTTCTATGCACATTGGCGTGCGCCGAGCATCGGCTGGAAGAGGTCGCCGGAAGCTGAGCGTCTGCTGCGGCGAGCACTGGAAGCTCACGACTCCTGAGCAGGGCACCGGAACAGTCGCATAGCCCGCACCGGCCGAGGCTGCGCTGAGCGTTACTCGGGCCAGTCGGTGAGGGTGACGACGTCGAATGTCGCGCCGACGGGGTCGGCGATCGTGGCCATGCGGCCCGGGCCCCAGTCGAAGGGTGGAACGATCACATTGCCGCCGTTGGCCGTCGCCGCAGCGCAGGCGGCGTCGACGTCGTTCACCCCGAAGCTCACCCGCCAGTGCGGAGGCACACCGGGAGGCGGTGCCAGCGACGTGCTCGCCACCGGCTCCCCGTCAAGCGTGAACACCGTCGGAGAGTCGGGCACGCCTTCCATCGTTCCCGCTTCCCAGCCGAACAGCTCGCAGTAGAAGGCCTCTGCGGTGTCGTTGTCGTGCGTGGCGACCTCGGCCCACGTGAACGCACCCGGGGCATTCACGATGCCCGCACCGATCGCGGTAATCGGCGTCCACGTGCAGAACACGGCTCCTGTCGGGTCGGCAGCGATGACCATGCGGCCGGCGGCGTCCGGACCCGGCTCGGGCACGTCGATGGCCGGCCGCATGACCGCTCCGCCGGCCGCCGCAACCTGACCGGCGAACTCGTCGGCATCGTCCACGGTGACGTAAACGTTCCAGCAAGGCGGCACACCTTCGCTGAGCATCTCGGGGGGTATGTCGAACACTCCGGCGGCCGGGTGCCCGTCCACCACAGCCATGACGTAGTTGATCTCGCCGGTGGGGTCGCGCTCGTACTCCCAGCCCATGACCGCCCCGTAGAAGTCGATGGCGCCCTCCACGTCGGTGGTCGCCAAGTCGACCCACGAGGGCGTCCCGGCCCGGTGGCTGTCTCGTACTGGCATGTCTTCCGTCTCTCTTCGCTGATGTCGCCGTGTCGTTCTCGTCGGTCGGTTTCCGTCAGTCGGCCTCGGGGGCTGCGAGGGCACGCCGCATCGCGATGGCGGTGAGCTCCTGAGCCTCGTGTGCTTGATCCAGGAAGCGGGTCATGCCGAAGAAACCGTGGAACTGGCCGGGGTATTCGATGAGCGTGGTGGGCACTCCGGCATCGGCGAGCTTCTGCGCGTACTCGACGCCCTCGTCCCGCAGCGGATCGTGACCGGCCACGATGACCAATGCAGGCGCCGCGCCCGACGGGTCGTCGACTGCGAGCGGGGCTGCGTACGGGTTGCTGCGCTCTGACGGCGGGCAGTAATGATCGTCGAACCACGCCATCGTGTCGCGTGTCAGCAGGTAGCCCTCGGCGTTGGCGATCATCGAATGGGTGTCGCGGTCGAAGTCGGTGACCGGGTAGATGAGCACCTGCAGCGCCGGTTGACCGCAAGCGTCGCCGTTCGCTGCGCCGTCGCGGCACATGAGCGCCACGGCGGCGGCGAGATTGCCGCCGGCGCTGTCGCCGCCGATCGCCACCCGTGCCGGATCGACGCTCAGCTCGCCGGCATTGTCGATCACCCACTGTGTGGCAGCGCAGCAGTCATCAGCCGGCGCTGGGAACGGATCCTCGGGTGCGAGCCGGTAGTCCACCGACACCGTCACCACTCCGGCCAGCATGGTCAGCGCCCGGCACGTGCGGTCGTGAGTCTCGATGCTGCCGACCACCCAGCCGCCGCCATGGAAGTACACGAGGCAGCCGAGCGTGCCGCTTGCGTCGGCAGTGGCCGCGCCGTCGCCAGGCCGGTAGATCCGCACGGCAATGTCGTTGCCGTCGGGGCCGGGAATCGTCCGGTCCTCGGTGGTGGCAACCTCGACGAACTCGCCGGAAGGCGGCATTTCCTCGAAGCCTGCTCGGGCACGCTCGTGGCCGACATCTTCGAACGACGGCCGGCCCAGGGCATTCAACTGGTCGATGACTTGGGATGCTTCTGCTTCAAGTGTCACGGCGCGCAGCATATGAGGCGGGACGGGAGCCTCGCCGGGCCGTTTGGGGCCGAGCGTCCGCCGGTTCCCGACCTCCCGCTGCCGTACGCTGATGCGGGCACGGCCGCGTGCGGATGCGGCGGCGATGACGGGGGCACGACATGGGTGATCTGCTGATCTCGGGCGGGAGTCTGATCGACGGCACGGGCGCTGAGCCGCGTCGGGCCGACGTACTCATTTCCGACGGCGTGATTGCCGAGATCGGCGAGTCGCCCGGCGATCTCGCAGGCCGCCGGGTCGACCGGACGATCGACGCCGAGGGCCATGTGGTCACACCCGGGTTCATCGACGTGCATACCCATATGGACGCACAGATCGCCTGGGATCCCATGGGCGAAAGCTCCTGCTTCCACGGCGTGACCACAGCGGTGATGGGCAACTGCGGCTTCACGCTGGCACCCGCCCGCGCCGACGCCCGCCACCTGGTGGTCCGCAATCTCGAGCGGGCCGAGGACATCTCCGCCGAAGCCATGGCTGCAGGCATCGACTGGACGTGGGAGACGTTCCCCGAATACCTCGACTTCGTGGATGCAACTCCCAAGGGCATCAACTACGCGGGCTACTTAGGGCACTCGGCGCTGCGCACGTGGGCCATGGGCGAAGCTGCGTTCGACCGCGGTGCCAACGACGACGAGCTCGCGCTGATGCTGCAGCAGCTGCGCGACTCGCTGCGTGCCGGCGCCATCGGCTTCACCACCTCCATCTCGTACAACCATGAGACCGCCGACGACCGCCCGGTTGCCTCGCGCCTGGCGGAATGGTCGGAGATCGATGCGCTGGTCAGCGAGATGGGCGTCATGGGCGCTGGCATCTTCGAGCTGGCCAATCACGGCGATCTGCGCTCACGCGACACCGAACGGAACGACGCCTATGTGGCCAAGATCGTCGAGCTGGGCGCCCGTACCCGGGTGCCGATCACCTACGGCATGCTCGCCCCCTCCAGCGAGGACCACCACTGGAAGCCGGTGATCAAGCTGCTCGACGGCATCAACGCCGCCGGCGGCACTTCGTGGGGGCAGGCGCATTCCCGTTGCCTGGGCACGCTGCTGTCGTTCAAGACCTCGCTGCCGTTCGATGCTCTGCCGCTGTGGCGCGAGCTGCGCGCCGACTCTCGGGGCGAGCAGTGGTCGGCGCTCCGAGACCCCGAGATCCGGGCTCGGCTGGTGGACGAGGCTGAGAATGGCGACTACGGCAGGGCCCTCGGGCCCGAAGCCCGCAAGCCGATCTGGTCGCACATCTACCCGTTGACGCAGCCGCTGCCGCCGTTCCGCACGATGGACGTGATCGCTGCCGAGCGTGGTACGACGCCGATGGAAGCGTTCGTCGATCTTGCGCTCGACAGCGATTTGGAGATGTTCTTCGTCCAGGCCCTCGCCAATCAGGACCAGGATCTGGTGCTGCACTTGTTGAAGCACCCCCGGGCGATCCCGACGTTTTCCGACAGCGGTGCGCACGTCACACAGATCATGGACTCGTCGCTGCAGACGCACCTGCTGGGCTACTGGGTACGCGATCGTCAGGAGTTCACGCTGGAAGACGCCGTGCACCGCATCACGCAGCTGCCCGCGACGGCATGGGGTTTCGATGACCGTGGGGTGCTGGCGGTCGGCAAGGCCGCCGATGTCAACGTGTTCGACCCCGAGACGGTGTCGCCCGACATGCCCAGGCTGGTGCACGACCTCCCGGCAGGGGCGCCCCGCCTACGCCAGACGGCCACCGGCTTCGCCGCCACCATCGTCAACGGCGAAGTCATCACCGAGAACGGCAAAGTGACCGGCGCCGTGCCGGGTCAGCTCCTGCGCGGCCCGCTGGCCCGCTGAACGGCCCTGCGAGGCTCGCTCGCGGATCGGCTCAGCCGCTCAACTGCCGGCCGGCCCGGCTCGAGACTCGGCGGCGTTCAGGCTCTGGCGCTTGTCGGTGACACCCGGGTTGGGGCGGTTGCCGACGTAGGCGCTGCCGTAGTTCGGCTCGCTGGACCATTCGATGCTGTCCAGCGCTGTCCTGAACCCGCGGCGGGCGTCCTTCCATGCCGCGACCAGTCGGTCCTCAGCCTCGTAGTCGAAGGGATCGCCGAGCCGCTGCTCGAGCGCCCCGCCGCGTTCGAGCGGGTTCTCGGCCAGCCAGCGGGTGGCGGCCCGCCACGCAGCGACGGGCGCCAGCACGTCGTGGTAGCCGAGATCCCGCACCGTTGGCCCGATGTCGAGCACCCGGTGGGTGGTGGACCAACTGCCCACCAGCGGCCGCGCCGGCGCTGCCAGCTCGCAGGGGAGCGACACCAGTTCCCAGCTATGGCCAAGCTCGTCCGCCACGACCTCGGCGATTTGGGCGATTGACAGTGCTGACGAGTCGGCCACGTTGTAGATGCCGCCGAGCGCGGCGACAGGTGCATCACACGCCAGCAGCGTGGCGTGCGCGGCGTTGCCGATCCATCCCTGGCTCTTCACCGTCAAGCCCCCGTCGGCCACCACGACGTGCGGGCGCCGGTCAAGCGCCCGTCGCACCAGTGGCCATTCGCGGGGCAGTGGCTGGCGCGGCCCGTAGAGCTGGGGGTACCGCAGGTGGATCGCGCTGGGGTGGTGCTCGAACACGGTTTCCTCGGTGACCCGGATCATCCGCAGCTTGCGGAACTCCTCGCCGTCGCCGACCAGCGGCGCATCGTGCGGCAGCGGCACCGGCATGCCGAGCGGGAACAGGTCGTCGGGGCTGCCGAATCCCCGGTACACGCCGACGCCGCCGATCGACACAAAATGGTCGCAGCGTCCTGCCAGCAGCGGTGCGAGCACCCGCAGCCGGCCGTACATGGCCACGACGAGATCGAACGACTCGCCGCCGAGTGCTCCGGCAGTGGCCTCGCCGTCGAAGGGGTCGCTGTGGATGTGGCGGACCTCGGGGCCGATCAGGTCGGTCTCGTGCCGCCCGGTGTGCAAGATGGTCACGTTGAGGCCGCGCTCGATCAGCCCGTTGACGACAAGCGGTCCTGTCGGGCCGGTTCCCCCGACGACGAGCGCTGTGCTGTGCGACGTCACCGGATCATTGTGCCGTCTCGTCCCGGATGGATCTGGTGGGCCGGGTTCGAGGGTGCTCACGGCGAGGTATTGCCGAGGCGCGGCGTGTAGCTTCATACGGACCACATTTCGCATTAACACGATGAGACCAGGGGGATGCTGTGGCGACCAAGGCTGGAGAGCGTCTGGACTTCGACGGCGGCGTACAGGTCATCGTCACCAAGGGCGGCGAGGCTGACATTTCGGCGTCGTCTGGCGGCGAGGGACTGAAGGTCGGCAAGCGCTACCAGGACGAGGATTCCGGTATCGAGGTGCTCGTCACCAAGCCGGGCGCAGTGACGTTGCAGTGCAACGGCAAGGACATGGCGCTGCAGGAGCCCAAGAAGACCAAGTCGGCCGATTAAGGGCAACCTGCGCCGGCCACCCGAGGGGGTGGTGGCACCCTGAAACGCATCGAGCACACACTGCGAGGCGGCGCGCTGGACCGCGCCGCAGCGCGTGCACTGACTGATCTGTGCGCGTCGGTGCGCGAGGCGCGCGAGCCGGCGGTGCTGGTGCTGCGCAATGAGCCCGGCAGTGACTTCTGCTCGGGCGTTGGCTTCGACCCGCTTGAGCTGCAGCCCGACCCGGCGTCGGCGTTGGCTGCGGTTCGAAACCCGGTGGTGTGCGCAATTTCGGGTGGATGCGCTGGCGCGGGTCTCGAGATCGCGCTGGCCTGCGATGTGCGGTTGTGCGATTCGAGTGCACGATTCGCGATGCGCGATGCGCTGGAGGGGCGGCTGCCGGCATGGGGCGGCACCCAGCGATTGCCGCGCGCGATCGGCGCTTCACGGGCGAGTTCGATGCTGCTGCTTGGAACCGAATTGGATGCGGCGACAGCGCTGGAGTGGGGGCTGACGCACGCCGTCGAGGCCGACCTGGACGAGGCGGTGGATCGCTGGCTGGACGAGCTGGCTGGCGCCGGACCGTTGGCGCTGGAGTTTGCCAAGGAGGCCGTGCACCGGGGCTCGGAGCTGCCGCTGGCTGACGGCCTGCGACTCGAAGGTGACCTCAACCACCAGCTCGCGGCAACCGAAGACCGCGCCGAGGGTCTCGCCGCCTTCTTCGACAAACGCCCGCCCGACTTCTCAGGGCGTTAGCCATGAGCACCATCAGACACAGTTCAGGGCGTCAGCTGTGAGCGATTGGCTGCCGCCGGGCCTGTTCGACTACGGCGCTGTGCTCGCAGTGGAGATCGACCGACGGCTGGGCACCGGTGTGGTGGGCGACGCCGAGAACTGGATCGAGATGCCCCGCCATCTCGACAACGCCGACCCGGCGACTCAGCCGGTTCCGTGGGGTGATGGAGCGCTGTGCGTGGACCTCGGCCCCGACGACGCCGGGACTTGGGAACGCTTCGCTGAGGTGCATCGCAGCGAAACGAATCCAGAAGCCGTTGCCGTTGCTGCGCAGGAATGGCGCCTGCCGGTGACGCCGTACCGCCGGCTTCCCGCTGCGTCGGCCCAGCGGGGTGGGATCTCAGCAGGGGGCACGGTGCCATTTGCGTCCGGCATTGATGACGTCGACGTGGTGGACCTGACGTCGATGTGGGCCGGCCCGCTCTGCACCGAGTTGCTCGGTCGAGCGGGCGCCCACGTGCGCAAGGTCGGCTCAGTGGCACGACCTGACGGCCTCGTGGGCACACCGATGTACGACGAGCTGAACGCACACAAGACTGCGGTCGAGCTCGATCCCCGGCACCCGGAAGGCCGCCGGAGCCTTGATGAGCTGTTGGCGACTGCGGATTTGCTGGTGACTTCGCTCTCGCCACGGGCGCTTGCCAATCTCGAGTTGCTGCCAGAGCAGCTCTGTGCTCGCCACCCGCGGCTTCGCACCTTGGCGATTACCGCGTTCGAGCCGGACTCACCGGAGCGCGACTGGATCGCGTACGGCACGGGTGTGCATGCCGCGTCAGGCTTGGGCTGGCTGGGCGACAAACCGCAGGCACCAGCATATTCCTATCCCGATCCACTCGCCGGACTGCAGGCGGCGCGCGTCGCGGTCGATCAGCTCAAGGACATCGCTTCCCAGCACACACGTGTGTCGCTGGCAGGCGCTATTGCGCCGATCGTCACCCGGGCAACCTGCAGCAGTACCGCGATCGCCGCGGTCGGTGCAGCAGGGTTTGATAGTAAGCATCATGGCTGAATTTGGCGGCGTCGGCAGATCGAATGCTTGCGAACCGCCCGTTGCCGAGCCGCGTGGCGATCGGCATGGCTGAGCGGGTACGGCTGGTGTTCGGCCATGACGGCGTGGCCACGATCACGCTGTGCCACCCGCCGCTCAACATCTACGACCTCGACATGCGCGACGGGCTCATCGAGGCAATCACCGCCGTCCGCGACGTGCCCGATGTGCGCTGCGTGGTGCTCGCCGCCGACGGCAAGCACTTCAGCGCAGGCGCTGACCTTGCCGAGTTCGGCACCGCCGAGTCGATCTTCGACGCCCGGCGCATCCGCTGGGACCGCGATCCGTGGCTGCCGCTGGTGAACCTGCCAGTGCCCACTTTGTGCGCCTTGCACGGCTACGCGCTCGGCTCGGGCCTGGAGATGTCGCTGCTGTGCGACCTGCGCATCGCCAGCGAGGACGCCGTGCTGGGTCTGCCCGAGACCAAGCTCGGCATGCTGCCCGCAGCCGGCGGCACGCAGAGCCTCACCGCAGCCATCGGCCCTGCGGCTGCCCTGCCGCTGGTGCTCAGCGGGCGAAACATCGACGCAGCCGAAGCTCACCGGCTCGGCATCGTCTGCGAGGTCGTGCCGACCGACGATCTCGACAGCCGCACGGCGGAGTTAGCGGGTCAGCTCGCCCGGATCGATCAGCCAGTAGCGCGGGCGCTGCGCCGTTGCCTGAGCGCCGCGAACGACCTGCCGCTGACCGATGGCCTCGCCGTCGAGAGGCGCTCGGCCCGGCTCGCCGCCGCCGCTTGGCAATAGTCCTCATGGCGGTACGGATACTGAGCGTGCGGACTTGGTCGTTTACGAAGCGGCCGAGAGGGCTCCACTCGGTCACTCGGCGGTAGCACTTCACGGTACACCGCGCCTGCTCGGCGAGCGGTGCAGCGCTCGAGGTTGCGATTCCTTGGGGGGTTATACCGGATAGTGCCAAACCGCAGGTCAGAGCGTCTTCGCCCGCCGTCCCATCCGACGGCATAACCGCAGGTCAGCGGCCGAATGGCCGATCCTGTGGGCACTATTCCGTATAGGCCCCATTGCTACGACATCTCGCATAATCCACTGCTGCGCGTCGAATGAGGCCTACTCGTCCCGTGATTGCCGCCGCAGGCCTCCGGGACACCGGAGAACTTCTTGGCGCGCGATCCGAATTCGTCAGCTGGCGGCTGTGTTACGCGCCGAGCAGCGCGGCGGGGACCACTCCTATGCCGTCTTGGCGGCGGTAGGCCTCGTGACCGGTGCTGATCACCGCCGCATCGAGCAGGTTGTCACCGATCCGGTCCGCCAGCCAGCGCAGGTGCCGCACGTCACCGTCATCGACAGTGGCAGTGAGCTTCACCTCCAGCGCGACGACTCTGCCGTCACGTCGTTCGGCGATCAGGTCCACCTCGTGCTCGCCGCCGCGGGTGCGTAGATGCGATACGCGCGCTCGCGAGGCTTGCGCGTAGACCTGCACCGACTGGGCCACGAGCGACTCGAACAGGTTGCCCAGCAACGCGCCGTCGCGCAGGGCTACCTGTGGCGTGGCTATGCCGTCGAGCAGTGCCTCTGCATCGATGCCTAGGGCGCTCATGGCAAGCGCAGGGTCGGTGAGATGGTGCTTGGGCGATGCCGCCAAGCGGCGCAGGCGGCTGCGTGTGGGCAGCCAAGCTGGCAGTTCTTCGACGATCCACATCTGTTCCATGACGCGTCGGTACACGGCGACTGTGGCCATCGACGGTGGGTCGCCGGCGCCGGGCGTGGCTGCGCCGCGAATCGAGGTGTAGGTGGCGGTGGTGGCGGTGGCGGCGGCGAAGGCTTGCAGCCAGCGTTGCAGCGATGCACGGTCTCGCACGCCGGTGCCGAGTTCGTTGAGGTCGTGCTCCACGACTCGGTCGAGGTAGCTGCCGATCTGGTGTTCCCGTAGACCGCGGTCGAGTTCGCGGATCGCAGGAAAGCCCGATCGCTCGATCTCGAGCGCGTAGTCGGAGAGCTTCATGGCTGAGCGGCCCGCCAGCCGGGGCCGGCTGCCGCTCAGCAGTTCGGCCAGGCTGACCGTCGGTTCTGTGATGCCTCGTTCTGCCAGAGACATCGGGCGCATCCGCAGCGTGACGAAACGGCCAGCGCCTGAGTGCGTCGGCAGCGTTGCCGGAGCGGCTGAGCCGGTGAGCAGAAAGCGCGCTGTGCCAGGACCAGCGTCGACTCGGCGCCGGACCATGTCCCACGAGTCAGGATAGCGCTGCCATTCGTCGATCAGGATTGGAGGGTTGCCAGCGAGCAGGCGCTCGGGATCGCCCCGCACGATGGCCAGTTGCCTGCTGTCGTCGAGTCGGTGAACCGTGCGAGCGCGCCGTAGGGCCGTCTCGGTCTTGCCCACAGCACGTGGCCCCTCGATGACCACGGCGGGCAGTCCGTCGGTGAGCAGGTCCAGTTCCGCGTCGACGATGCGGGGCAAATATGCGTTCACGCCGCAAGTTTACTCACTGGACGGTTTGAATTATGCGAATTGGACGGATGTAATTATATGGACTGGACGGTCTCAGTTATGTGAATTGGACGATAATGTGCCCGGACAGAGCACCGCATCGGCGTGATGCGGGAGCGGTTGGTTCAGTTCCCTAGCGAGAGACGACGCAGAACTCCGAGCCCTCGGGATCGGCCATGACGGTGGCCCGGAAGCCGAGGTGACCGGCGACCTCCTCTGCGGCCGGAACTAGCACCGATGCGCCGAGCGCCACGAGGCGGGCGACCTCGGTGTCCATGTCGCCCGTGAACAGGTCCAGATGTGCCCGCAGCTTGGCCGTCTTGGCCTCGGGCACACGCTGGATGGTCAGGTGGTTGAGCATCCGGCCGCCGCCGGCTTCTGACAGCGTGATGTAGGGATGTCCGTTGCCGACCCGCGTGTTGAAGCCGATGGCGGCCTGCCAGAAGTCGGCGATGCGCTCCGGATCGGCGCAGTCGATCGTCACCCCCACCGCCCGCAATTGCGGTGCGTCGGCCATGTCATCGGTTGTGTCAGGTGTAGCTGCGGCCGGTTCGCTCATGTCAGCGGAAATTACTGCACCCGTTCGGTGCCCTCTGCGGCGGGCAACGCTGGATCGCAGACGAAGCGGATGGCGGGTATCTCGACGTCCTCCAGTGACACCGAGCAGCTCACGGCCCAGTACGGATCCAGCAGCGGCTGCCCCCAAGCGCCTGCATCGAACGCATCGATCCGGGCCGCCAGCCGCTCGACACGCGACGGCTCGTGATGCGTCTCGACTTGGACGAGTCGGAGCCCCAGCGGTGTGTGCGCCAGGTTCATCGAGCCGACGTGCTGGAGGTCGCCGACCGACAGCGGATCGGGATCGAGTGCGCTGAGGGCCAGCATCAATCCGTTGCCTCTGCCGTTGCGGCCGGCGCTGCCGCCCTCGCCGCCGACGTGACTCCTGCCGTCGTCGTCTTCGGCTGACACCCGCAGATCGACCTCGTCGTAGTGCCGTCGCAGCGAGATTTCGGCCTGGTGGGCCGGGAAACCGAACTGCGACCGCAAGCCCGCAACGGCGTCGTGGGTGGAAGCGGCTGCGCCGACGCAGAACGTCCGGGCGCGGGCGCCGCTGCGGCACACCACCCGCACGAACGCAGCGCTGAAAGCTCCCCACGGGCTCTCGGAAACATCCCACGCCAGCAGCGACATAGCGGGCGGCACGATGGGGTGCAATCCCGGCGGCAGCACAGCTTCACGCGCCGGGCGCCGCAGCTCGGCAACCAGCGACAGGCCCGTCACCCCGCCGAGCCGCACCGACTCTGTGCCGAAAGCAGCGATCTCGGGAGCGCCGGCGGCCAGCTCGTCGACTGAGGCCGTTCCCGAGATCATCGGCTCGCCCCGGCGGGCATCGTGGAGGGCGCCGGCGCACCAGTAGCGCTGACGTCGGGAACGGAGGTGGGTGCCTGCACCCGCGCAGCCCGCTCGTCCGGAGTCTGGAACTGCGGGATCACCTCGGTCGCGAACAACCGCAGGCTGTCGAGCACCTGCTCCTGGGGGATCATCTCCATGGCGTTGAGCAGGAAGTTGATGCCGGTCACGCCGACGTCCTCCCACTTGCGGATGGTCCGCACGAGATGGTCGGGGTCGCCGATGCCGACGCCTTCGGGCAAGCCCTTGGCCACGCTCGGGTCGTCGACAGGTGCGCTGCCGTTCGGGGTCCCGCGGCTGCGCAGCGCAGCACCGGCATTGCCGAGCGTCTGGTACGCCCGGGTCGGGTACGCCTCGCGGGTGAAGTACAGGTGCGCGTTCGACATGCTGAATGCACCCACCATCGGCAGGCCCAGCGCTGCCGCCTGGCGGTAGTCCTCGTGGCAGTAGAGGAAGTTGAGCGTGTGGACCTGGTCGTTCACGAAGCTGCCGACCGGATCGCAATTCGCCACCCGCCGGTAGTACTCGGTGGTGCGGCGTTCCTGCTCGGCAAACGGGGCGGCGCTCACGCCCAGGCACCCCAACCCTCGCTCGGCAGCGTCCAGTTCGGTGCCGGGCGTGGTCACGGTCACCCACATCGGCGGGTGCGGCTCCTGGAACGGCTTGGGGATGACGTTGCGGGCCGGCATCTCGAAGCGGGCGCCCTCCCAGCCGAAGTCGTCATCGGTCCACATCTGCGGGATCACCCGGCAGAACTCGTCCCAGGTCTTCTTCGTGTCGTCGGGGTCGGCGCAGAACCCGCCGAGCTCAGTCCACGTGCTCGAGCGGGCTGTGCCCAGCTCCAGGCGGCCGTTCGAGATGATGTCGAGCGCTGCCGCCCGCTCCGCAACCCGGATCGGATTGTTCATCTCGGGCACGCACACCACCGCACCGTGGCCCACCCGGATGCGCTGCGTCTGCGCCGCGACGGCCGTGAGGAACACCTCAGGCGCAGGGCAGTGCGAGTACTCCTCGAGGAAGTGATGCTCCACCGCCCAGACGTGGTCGAACCCCAGTTCGTCGGCCACCCGGCACTGCTCGAGCGCGTTGTGGTACGTCAGCCGCTCATTCGCCCGGCTGAACGGCCGCGGCACCGACAGCTCGTAGAAGATCCCGAACTTCATCGTCACGTTCTATCGCGGCGGCACCATGGCAGCCTGTCCGGCTTGTGTCGCGGTCGCTCGCGGCACCCGGAGAAGCAAGTCGTGACTTGCCTGCAAGTAAAAGCTTGCCTATAGTGCCTGGTCGTGGCCGATGTCTTCGATGCACTGAACGCACCGGCCCGCCGAGCGATCTTGGACGTCTTGGTCGCTCGGGACGACCAGACCCTGTTCGAGATCTGCGGCCGCCTCGCGGCCGAACATGACATCGGACTCAGCCGGCAAGCGATCTCGCAGCATCTCGCCGTTCTCGAAGAGGCGCAGCTCGTTCGCAGCCGGCGAGACGGTCGCTGCAAATTCCACACCATCGACACCGCCCCGCTGCGAGCGGCAATGGCTCGATGGCTCAACGAGGAGACCAACCCATGACTATCCGCCTTCACCTGACCGGCGTGTTCGTCGACGACCAAGACGAAGCACTCCGCTTCTACACCGAGGTGCTCGGCTTCGAGGTGCGCACCGACGTGCCGGTCGGTAACGGCGACCGGTGGCTCACCGTCGGCGCCGAAGGCCAAGACGTCGAGCTGCTCCTCGAGCCA
Source organism: Acidimicrobiia bacterium (assembly GCA_022826045.1). Taxonomy (GTDB): domain Bacteria; phylum Actinomycetota; class Acidimicrobiia; order Acidimicrobiales; family Poriferisodalaceae; genus Poriferisodalis. Next base: position 80,874 of record JAJDVQ010000023.1, read on the forward strand.
TCCGGCCATCCCGCTGTCGCGCCGTACCGCGATGCCCTGATCGCCGACGGGATCCCGCTGGCGTCCTTCGCCGTCGACGACATCCAATCGGAGTACGAGCGCCTCCTCGCCGCCGGGGTGACCTTCACCCAGCTCCCCACGGAGATGGGACCGGTCACGACCGCAGTTCTCGACGACGGTTGCGGCAACCTCGTCCAACTCCTCGCCTACTGACATCGATACCTCGTCTAGCAGCCGCAGCAGTTACTCGGCACCACGGTCAACGGCGTGAGCTTCGTTGGAGCATTCGCTGACCTATCAAGTCGTTCATTGCTGACTAATCTGGTCATATGAGTGCCGGCGCAGTATCCGTTTCCGAGCTGAAGGCCAATCTGTCCCGCTACCTGCGTGAGGCTCGACGAGGCGGCGAGATACAGGTGACTGATCGCGGCACGCCGGTGGCAAGGCTCGTGCCGCCCGCCGAGGCCGAGGACGAGCACCTCAGCCGGCTGATCAAGTCGGGCGTGCTGCGAGCGGGACACGGAGATGCCGCGGCCGTGCTCGACGAGCCTCCCTTGCAGGTCCCGACCAGCCTCTCCGAAGCGTTGGCGGCCGAGAGAGAGGATCGTGTGTGAGGTACTGGGATACCTCGGCGCTCGTGCCGCTCTTCGTTGCCGAATCGACGTCTGACACGGTGCGGTCGTGGCTGCGTGAGGACAGTGTCATCGCAACATGGGCATGGACGCGCGTCGAGATCGCAAGCGCCATAGAGCGACGGACGCGTGAGGGCGAACTCTCGCGGGAGCAGCGCCGCAGCATCGCGAGCCGATTGGGCGAATTCAGCGCGACATGGCACGAAGCGGTCGAGATGCTGCCCGTGCGTTCGCGTGCGACATCGGTGCTGGCACGGCATCCGCTCCGTGCAGCCGACGCCGCCCAACTCGGCGCCGCACTGCATGTGCAAGAACAACTCGGCGTCCGGTTGCAGTTCGTGAGCCTGGACCAACGCCTCACCGAAGCAGCCGAACGCGAAGGACTCGCCATCGTCTCCGCATGAGCCGCGGGTGTCAGATACTCCCTTGCAAGCGGGTTCGTCAGGCTGGCAGGGCTGTTCCTTGGTCGCGGAGGTGGATGACTCCCTTCCTGTCGGTCAGTCCGGAGCGGTCGGCTCGGCTGGCTCGGTGCCGACGAGGAGGTGGACGGGTTCTGCGTCGGGATAGGTGGCGATCAGGTGGAGGTCGCCGCCTGTGGCGCGCACGAACGAGCGCAGTGTCGACAGCAGCATGTTGCTGCGGTTCTCGAGCCGGGAGACCTCTGACTGGTCCATGCGCAGATGTTCGGCGATGTGCTGTTGGGTGAGCGTGCGGGCCTTGCGCACTTGCGCCAGGGTGGCCTGGTGCCGCTCGATCTCGGCTCGCACTGCCTCGTAACGCGCTCGGGCTTCCGGGTGGGATTGGATTCGTTCGTGCACCGGTCCCATCGAGAGGTCCCGTTCCCATGCGCCCGGCGGTACGTCATCGACGTCGGCGGTGTCCACGGGGACCTGTTCAAGTCGTTCGCTGTCGTGCATTGTGTCCCTTCTTGCTTCCTTCTGGGCGAAGATGCTCGGCGCGCAATTGGCGCCTAGTTGCGTCCTCGCTTGACAATCGGGCGAAGCCGGGGTTCCGGCTGCACCATTGATCAAGTCGCTGCTGCGCATGATCAAGTCGCTGCTGCGCACGCTCGACGTTGGCCGGATACCAGCGATTGCCGAGCGTCGTCTTGTCGCCGCCGACCAATGCGACTGCGATGGTGTGTCCACTCTCGTTTCGAGCGAACCCCACGAGAACCCGGATCACGGGCGGCCCGGTGGCGTAGGGCGTGGTTTCCGTCGGAGGCGTTCGTCTCAGCGCCCGAATGTCGTACCGCGCCGAGACCACCTCGTGGCACTCCGGATCGCCGAGGCTCCTGCCATGGAGCTCAAGCGCTCCCAGCAGCGCTGCGATCTCCGCGGTGACCTCCCACCAGTCCACGCCTCCCGTGAGTGAGCCGTCGGTGAGGCTTGTGAGCCAAGTCTCGAAGAGCGGATGGAGAACGACCTCCATGTCATGCACTCTAGCGCATATGCAATGAAACTCATATCGGCTGCGGGCCGCCATCCGGCGACGGCAGCGGGGACTGGCTGGCCGAGGGCGACATCGGCGAGTGCGCCTACTTCGCCAACGCCGCCACGCTCGCTGAACTCGAGGCCATGATTCGAGAGGCCGCCGACCTAGCCGGCGCAGAACCCGAGATCGTCATCATGTCGGAGACTGTCACCGACCCAGTCACAGCCTGATCCCATCGGGCCGAACAAGACTCGCTGGATGCGGAGGGGCTGCGGGGGCTCGCGGCCCGAGTTGCCGACGGCGAGTCCGTCACCCTTCGCACTTCCTGAACTGTGTCCTGGGGCACTTCCCCCCGTTGGCCGGTCAGGTGGATAGGGCGGGCTGGTTGCCCGGTGGCTCTCACCCGACTGCCGAGTGGGGTCTGCCGCTGTCGGGAGGGCGGCCGATGACCGGGCCGAGATGTGTCAGATGTCGATGCGGTAGAGCTCGGCGGCGTTGAGGGACATGATGCGCTCGACGTCGTCGCGGGGGATTCCTTCGAGGGCTTTGACCAGGTCGTGGTCGTCGCGGGGGTAGAGGCAGGTGGGGTGGGGGAAGTCGGTCTCGAACATGAGTGACTGGGCGCCTACGTACTCGAGCGTGGGCCTAACCGTTGAGCGTTCGAACCAGAAGCAACCGTAGAACTGGCGGCGGAAGTAGTCCGACGGCAGCATCGACAGTTCGGCCAGCTCGTTCGGCGCCGTCTCGTGCATCTGGTGGTCGAGCACTTCGAGGAAGAAGGGCAGCCAGCCCACTCCGCTCTCGACCGAGACGAACTTCACGTCCGGGAAGCGTTCGGGCACGCCGGAGTAGATCATGTTGCCGACAATCCGGGCGTTGCCCATGAACAGGTTCGCCGAGCCCACCGCCAGCCTCCGCTCGGGCCCGAACGACGGCCATGGCGCCTTGCCGTAGTAGTCGAGGTTCCCCTTCGACGAGCCGATGTGGAAGTTGACCGGTATCGCGAGGTCTGAGCACACCTGCCAGACCGGATCCCAGTGCGATGTCGCCATATCGGGCAGCCCGGCTTCCTCGGGATTGGAGCAGGTCACGATGCCGCGCAGGCCGTTGGCGTGGCAGCGCTCGATCTCGCGCACCGCAGCGTCGAGGTCCCACCACGGCAGCAGCGCCATGCCGAAGACCCGCTGGTTGCTGGCCTCCTGGAACTCCGCGAGGGCGTCGTTGTAGATCTCCACCGAGATGAGCCGCAGGGCGTCGTCGGGCGACTTCAGGAAGTTCTGGTTGCCGAAGCCGGCCACGTTCGGATACATGATCTGCGCGTCGAGGCCGAGCTCGTCGAGCATGGCAACCCGGGCCTCGGCGTCATAGCTGGCACGGTGCACCATCTCGTTGTCGAAGTCGAAGAACACCGTGCCGGTGACCTTCTGGCCGTCGGGATCGACGACCGACGAGGCGATCGGCAGCCCAATAGGAATGGCGTCGTCGAACCACCAGCGGCGCTTGCCGTCGCGCTCAGTCATGCGTGGCACGCGGTCGCGGTACTTCGCCGGCGCGCGCGACGTCCACAGGTCGTACGGCTCCGACCAGTGGCTGTCGGTGTCGATGATCTTGAGATCGTCGAGGATCGTGCCGCTCATCGACCTAGAACCTCTGCAGGGATCCTCAGCCGACTGGCGGGACGGTGACCGGGCGTTCGCCGAACTCGGGACGCTCGGTGCGGGTCTTCTTCAGCTCCCAGAAACCGTCGATGTCCATCATGGCCACCATGCCGTCCCACAGCTTCAGGGCGTCTTCGCCCTTGGGCGCCCGCGTGATGACCGGGCCGAAGATGCCCACCCGCTCGCCGTCGCTGCGGTCGAGGGCGATGATCGGCGTGCCGACATCGGTGCCCACGAGCGCCAAGCCCTCGTCCATGCGGGTGCGGATCTCGGCATCCCACTTCTCATCCGCGGCTGCCTTGGCGTGCTCGGGATCGATGCCCAACTCCTCGAGCGCCTTCGCGATGTCGAAGTCACGGTCACCGTCGTGGTGGATGCGGCTGGCAAAGTCCCAGTAGACGCCGAACACTGCATCGTCGCCCTCGGCGGCCCGGATCGACTCCATGACCCGCAGCTGACCGTGCGTGCCCACCACCGCGTCATAGTACGGGCTGTCTGTCGGAGGCTCATTCTTGAAGAGCAGGCTGATCGGCTGCCACTTCACCTTCAGGTTGCGCTCGGAAGCAACGTCATCGACGACCCACCTGGCCGTCACCCAGCACCAAGGTCAGATGGGGTCTACCCAGAACTCGATCTCGGCGGCTTCGGTTCCCGTGTCAGTTGCCATGCGGGCAATCTACCCGTGCTGCGCGGCCCCCAACCGGGGCGTCTGCTCTCCCCGCTCTTGTTCGTTGCGCTCACGGGCCGCTCGGGCCCTTGGCTGCGCGGCTACATCGACGAGCCGTCGGGGTTGAGGTAGTCGCGGGTGATGTGACCCTCGTCGCACAGCGCCTGCCACTCAGCGTCGTCGAGGCCCAGGAGGTCCCGGTAGACGTACTCGTTCGCGTCGCCGAGGATGCCGATGGGCCGCCATGGCATCTCGGGGCCGTCCCAGCGCCACTGCCGGCCCGGGTAGCTGTGCCAGCCCTGCTCGACCGAGCCGTTCTCGCGGAACCAGCAGCGATCGCTCATCTGCGGGTCGGCACGCAGCTGCGATTCGCGCAGCACCGGCCCGGCGGGCACGCCTGCTTGCTGGCACAGGTGGAAGACCTCAGCGGAGGTGCGAGCCGAGGTCCAGGCGCTGATGCGCTGGTCGATGTGGTCGTGGTGCTCGAAGCGCCCGGCCAGTGTTGCCAGTCGTTCGTCGTCGGCAAGAGCGGATTGATCGGCGTTGTCGGGCGCCCGCGCCGCTCCGTCCGTGCCACTGTCACTGGCATCTCCGACGAGTGAGGACTGGTTTCCGCTGCCGCCGTCGATCAGCCGCGCCAACCCATGCCAGTGGTCGTCGGTCTCGCAGGCGATCACCGCCCACTCGTCGTCGTGGTCTGGCCGGGCGGGGTCGACAGCGCACGGGTAGCAGCCCTGCGGAGCGCGCGCGATCGAGCGGTTCCCGACGGGCCGATGGCGAGTGCCGGTGGCCGCAGCGTCGATGAAGTACTCCCCGATGTGCTGCATGACGTTCTCCGATTGGGAGAACTCGATCAGCTCGCCGACGCCCGTGCCCCCGTTCCCTTCAGCGCCGTCGCGGCGCCGCAGCACGGCCAGTAGTGCAAACGCTGCGGTCGCGGCACTGGCGGGGTCCATGTGGAAGACAGACGTCAGGCTTGTGGGGTCCTCGTCGGCGTAGCCGCGCAGCCCAGTCAGCCCGCAGAGCGCCTCGAAGTTGGCGCCGAAGCCGACCCAATCCGAGTACGGGCCTTCGAGGCCCATGGGCGGCATCCGCAGCACAATCGTCCGTGGGTTGACCGAATGCACGGTGTCCCAGTCGAGGCCCAGCTTCGGCAGCACGCCGAGCGAATTGTTCTCGACGATCACATCGCACTCGCGCACGAGGCGGTGCAGCGTGGCGCGTCCGAGCTCGGTCCGAGGGTCGAGGGTGCAGCTCAGCTTGCCTCGGGCATGCGCGCTGAACAGGTTCTGGCGGTTCCAGGGGCGACGACCCGGGTCGTGATCGGGATAGCCCGACAGAGGGCCCAACTCGGGGTTGATCTCCCGGGGCGGGCGGGGCATCAGTCCGCGGGTGGCCGTCGGGAACACGAACGGATTGTCCACCCGGATGACCTGCGCTCCGAGGTCTCCCAGATACATCGTGCAGGCAGGCCCGGCCCACACCACCGTCAGGTCCAGCACTCGTATGCCGTCCAGCGGCAGTCCCGCGGGCGGTCTCGCGCTGGGCGTGACAGGTGCTGGCGGGTTGCTGCTCGGATCATCGCCATGAGCACCTGCTCGCAGCTGCTCGGCGACTGCAGCCCGTATGTCGGCATCGTGTTCTCCGAGCAGCGGTGCAGGGCGTGGTGCAGCACGTGCGGGCTGCGGAGAACCTGTCGCTGGCGATCCGTGCACCCGGAACGGTGCGTCGAGCTGCGTGACGGTGCCGGCTGCAGCATGCTCGACCGGCACGAAGAAGCCGCGAGCCACGAAGTGCGGATCGTCGAGCAGGTCAATGGGCGCATTCAGCGGCGTCACGCCCCACTTGTTGACCTGCGCTGCGGCTGCCACCGTGTCCTGGGTGTGCCCTGCCAGCCAAACGAACAATGACGTCTCGACGATGTCGGGCAGATCCGGATCAGCGATCCAGGCCGGATTCGAGAAGCGCTCCGCCAGCGAAGCGCCGCCGCCCTCATCGCCTCCCAGACCGGCGTCGGTGAGCGTCTTCACCATGCGCGGCGCCCACGACGGCAAGGTGAACACCAGTGCCCAGCCGTTCGAAGTGGGGTAGAAGCCCACCGGCGACGCACGCTGGGGCTGGCGGGCGTCGCGGCCCACGTCCGAGCCGGTGTAGGCCTCATAGAGCAGGTACGACGCCCGGCGGTCGATCGTGCCCGCCTGCGCTTCGAAGGCCGACACGTCGATGTGCGCCGAGCGCCCGCTGCGCTGGCTCGTCATCAGCGCCGCCAGCGTCGGCACCGCCGCCAGGTTGCCCACCTGGTAGGAGGTGACGTCGCCGCTGAGCTTGACGGGTTCGCGCTCTTCGATGCCAGTGCCCCACATCGGTCCGCCCATGGCGTACGTCACGATGTCGCTGCCTCGATAGCCGGCCACGGCGTAGGGGCCGGCCTGGCCGAACGGCGTGATCGAGGTGAGCACGATGCCCGGCCGCAGACCGCACATGGCGTCGTAGCCCAGCCCGACGGCATCGAGATGACCGGGAGCGAATGCCTCGATCACGATGTCGGACTCGGCAACGAGCGACCGGACGAATTCGATGTCGCCGGCGTTGGGCGATCCGCTGCCGATGTCGGCGATCACGCTGCGCTTGTTGGTGTTCAGGTGCAGGAAGAGCGGCGACCGCTCCGAGCTGTCGGTGCCCTGTGGCGGCGTCGCATTCTCGCCCCACGGGCCATGACGGCGCGCCGGATCCCCGCCGGGCGGCTCCACTTTGATGACATCGGCGCCATGGTCGGCGAAGAGCTTCCCCAGAAACGGACCCGAGATTCCCGAAGCGAGCTCCAGCACCCGTATGCCGGCCAACAACTGACTCACTGCTGCCCCCTTGCCCGGCTCCGAGGACCGGTCGGACGGGGAAAGTATGGCCGAAGACCTCGAGCGGCTCGCCGGCCCGCCGCCCCCTCAGTTCATTGCAGCCAGGATCGGGGCCAGCGATTCGAACAACCCCCCGACATCGTCGTCACCCTCGAGACCCAGCAGGTTGGTCGTCAGCGCGACGCCGAGGTCGAACGCGGGCGCGTAGGCAGCGATAGTGCGGAAGCCCGGCACGCCGCCCCCGTGGGTGTAGATCGTCAGGCCGGGCATCTCGTCGGTCGAGATGCCCAAGCCGTAGTCGTTGGCGGGATCCGGATGGCCCGCAGTCATGAGCGCGACCTGGTCTTCATCGAGGATGTCGGTCGCGAAGAGTCCCCGGATCAGCAGCGCCACATCGCCGATCTGCGCTTCGATGCCGCCGCCGGTCCATCCCGCGGAACGCGCGAATTCGCTCGCCATGGTGCCGATGTCCACGAAGATAGCGTCGTTGTGGGCGATCTGGTTGTCGGGGGTGAGCCCCAGCAGCGGCGCCATCAGGTAGCCGATCGTGCTGCCGACGTACCCGTTTGCCGTGGGCTCGGGCGGGAACTCGTCCGGAGTGAGGTAGGTGTGTTCGAGGCCGAGCGGCTCGAACACGCGAGCCCGCAGTTCCGCGGCTGCCGAATTGCCGGTCACCGCTTCGATGAGCAGGCCCGCGGCGAGATAGCCAGTGGTGTTGTAGTGGAACTCGGTGCCCAGCTCTGCCACGGGTCCGTACTCGGCGGCGAATTCCAAGATCTCCTCTGGTGAGATCTGCTCGGCCAGCCGGGGCGCTGCGAGCTGGTAGAAGCTGACGTCGAACGCGTACTCGACGAAGCCCGAGGTATGCCCAAGCAGGTCACGCACGGTGACTGCGGCGGCGTGCTCGTACCCCGGCGCCCAGTCGTCGCCCAGGTACTGCGCAACGGGCGCGTCGAGCTCGAGCAGGCCTTCGGAGACGAGCTGCAGCACGACAGCAGCGGTGACCGACTTGGTGACCGAGCCGATGCGCACATGGTGGTCGACGGTCATGGGAGCGCCAGTCGCGATGTCGCTCACACCCCAAGCGAAGGTGTTGGGCTCGGCACCGCCTTGCGTGATGGCCAGTACGAGGCCGGGCGCGCCAGTGCGCTCCATCCAGTCCCCAATAGCGGCGTCGAGCGGATCCGCCGGCTCGGCATCGGGCTCGGCGCCGGACTCGTCGGCTGACGCAGCCTCCGGCTCGTCGGCTGACGCAGCCGTCGCGGTCGGCGTGGCAGTGGTGGCAAGCGGTGCCTCGGCGGCGGCTGGAGGCATGGCCGCAGTCGTGGGCGCCGGGGCCGCGGTCGTCGGCGCTGGCGCCTCGGTGGTCGCCGGAGGTGGGGCGGTGCTGGTCGGCGTTGCCTCTTCGGCGCTGCTGCAGGCGGCAGCCAGCAGGCCGAGTGCCAGCAAGGCGGATGCGAGTCGCTTCATGCAGGCAGCGTAAGAGGCTGAACCGAGAGGCCAAGCCATGAGGTGCGAGATGGCCGGCGAGTCATTGGCGGCCTCGATGGGCAGACTGTGTCGCTGCTTCGTTGGCGCGCGGGCAGTGACTTTTGCGAGTATCTGCCGCGACATCTGCTCGAGCGGGCCGTAGGGGGTCGACGTGAATCTCGGAATGCTGCTCTTCATGCCGGCGACGATTGCCGGCGAACAGGTCATCTTGATCGACACCTCAACCGAAGTCGGCGGAGGCACCGCACGCGAGGTCACCTACCAGGAGCTCCTCGACAACGTGGGCCGCACGGCCGGGATGCTGACGATGCTGGGCGTCGGCGTCGGCGACCGGGTCGGCGTCTTCGCCACCAACAGCGTGGAGTGTGTCGAGGCCATCTTCGGAGGTGCGTTCGTGGGCGCCACCGTCGTGCCGATGAACTTCCGCGCCGGTGCGGAGGAGACAGCCCACCTGCTGAGCGACAGCGAGATCAGCGTCTTGTTCACCGAGTCTCGCTACAGCGACATGATCGAGCAGAACAAGCCCGACGACCTCGAGCATGTCCTGGTGCTCGACGATCCGTCGTCGTATGCCGCTGCCCGCGACGAGGCGTTCGAGCTCCCGGTGCCCGAAGACGTCGACCCCGACGGTCTGTGCGCGCTGCTGTACACGAGCGGCACCACGGCCATGCCCAAGGGCGTCAAGCTCACCAACGGCGCCATCACCGGCTACGTCATGGGCACCAACGACGCCGCCACCGGCGAGGACATGGGCCGCATGGCCGTCGCAGCGCCGCTGTACCACATTGCCGGGCTGACTTCGATGCTGAATGCTCTCTACAGCGGGCGAGTGGTGGTGCTGCTGCCCCAGTTCGAGGCATCGTCATGGATCGACTGCGTGCAGGCGCACTCGGTGACGCACGCCTTCCTGGTGCCCACCATGCTCGCCCGGGTGCTCGAAGCCCCCAACTTCGGCCACGGAGCATTCGGCGGACTCGAAGCGGTCACGTACGGCGCTGCGCCGATGCCGCCGTCGGTCATACGCAGGGCCATCGACATGTTCCCGCCGAACGTGGCGTTCGCCGGCGCCTACGGCCAGACCGAGACGACATCCACGGTGGCAGTCCTCGACCCCGACGATCACCGCATCGAGGGCACCGATGAGGAAAAGGAGCGCAAGCTGCACCGGCTGTCGTCGGTGGGCCAGGTGCTCGAGGACGTGCAGGTGCGCGTCGTCGATGCTGACAGCGGCGACGTCGTCGCGCCCGGCGTGATCGGCGAGGTGCAGCTGCAGACATTCCGCGCCATGGACGGCTACTGGGGCAACGAGGAGAAGACCCGCGTCACCATCGACGACGAGGGCTGGGTGCATACGGGCGACCTCGGCTACCTCGACGACGACGACTACCTGTTCCTCCACGGCCGTACCGGCGACATGATCATCAGGGGCGGCGAGAACGTGCTGCCCGATGAGGTCGAGGCCGTCCTGTACGACCATCCCGATGTACTCGAGGCTGCCGTGGTGGGCCTCCCCAGCGAGGAATGGGGCGAGCGCGTGGCAGCAGCGGCCGTCGTGCGACCCGGCGGCGCCACGTCCGGCGACGATCTGGTTGCGCACGCCCGTGAGCGCCTCGCCCCGTTCAAGCGCCCCGAGTTCGTGCACCTGATGGACGAGTTGCCACGGACCTCCACCGGCAAGCTGCTGCGCCGCGACCTCATCCCCATGCTCGACGAGCTGGGCATCTGAGGCCGAGCTCAGGTCTGCGGATTGCCGCTGGGCACGCCTGCGCCGGCTGCGGTAGCAGCAGCTTCGACCGGTATCCCGATGCCCAAAAAGCCCTCGATGCGGGCCAGCCGCTCGCGGCCGTCTTTCACGTCGACCCGCACTTCACCGATCTCGGCTCGCACGGCGGTGAACTCGGCTCGCATCTCGGCCCGCAGTCGCTCTGTGGACCGCTGTTGGTGCCACACGATGGCAAGCACGGCTACTGCCGCCGAGATGACTTGGGTGAGGATCACCGCGTCCACGCCTTAAACATAGCACCGCACCATACTGGTGAGAGCGGCAGACTCAAAGTTATTTATTCAAATACATTGAAAATTAGTTGCTGCTGTCACGCTGTTGACAGTGTCGTGTAGCGGCGATGGGTTCTATTGCGCTATGCACGACGGCTGTGGCGACCGGGTATCGAGACGATCACCTGCATTTGCTGGCGTGTGCCGCCGCACGCCGATCGGTGGATGTCCAGGCGGCGGCATCGGTGGGGGAGATGCTTGACATCGTCGGACATGCCGCGCGCAGTTCTGCCTCACTGAGGATGCGCCAAGACTGCCAGGACAGCGCTGAAGGCAACGGGGGCGATTCGCGTCAGTGGCTCCGGGTTTGGGGTTACGACGATTCACTGCTCGCTGAACGTCGCCACCCGACCGCCTCTGAGCTCGACGCTGTCACGCACGCTGTTCCGACCGTGCTGCATCACGTCACCGGTCATGTGGCGGTGGTGAACACGGCCGCGGGCCGCGCCTTGGGCCTGACGTCAGGCGAGGTGCTTGTCGAGCGTCAGGATCTGCTGGCAGCGGTGCCCCGGGACGATCACAGCGCGACGGTGGCGTGTGTCGCCGAGATTCTGGCCGACTTGGCTGCCGCGGGCATCACCGCATGCACGGACGCGACGCACACCAACGACGTCGCCGCGCTGGAGCTGCTGGCAGAAGCCGCCGCTGAGGTGCCCTCCGTGAACGTCACGGTGATGGTGGGCGCCGACCGACTCGACTCGTTGGGCGATCTTGATTTTGGCGAGACGGTTCTGTCGTCTGAGGGCGCGGACGATGCCGACGCGGTGCGGGTCGGACACGCCAAGGTCATGCCGCCTCACGATGACGACAGCGCTATCGCCGACCTTGTAGCGGCGGCGCGCGCTCATCGATTTCCGGTCGCCGTCCATGTCATGGACATCGACACACTGCAAGCGACCTTGGATGCCTTGGAGGCGCACCCGCCGCTGCCGGCCGGAATGGCGACGAGCGGCGCCCGCCGCACAGTGCCCGACCGCATTGAACATTGCGCGCTCGCACTGCCCGAACAGCTCGACCGCATTGCCCGGCTCGGCGTCAAGGTCGTGACCCAGCCCAGCTTCGTGACCCGGCGCGCGCAGAAGTACCGCGATCAGCTCTCGACGACCGAACAGGAGTGGCTCTGGCCGCTCGGCAGTCTGCTGCGTCGCGGCATCTGCGTCACGCTGTCCTCCGACGCTCCGACGGCTCCTTCTGATCCGGCCGAGTGGATAGAAGCGGCCACGAGTCGGGATCTCGCACCCGCCGAACGCGTCGACGTCGAGACCGCTCGCCGACTGTGCTTGAGAGGCGGCGCAGACCGCTGAGTACGCTGCCGCCTCGGTGCTTCGCCAGCACGGTGCAGCCGACACTTCGCAAGAAGCAACCAGCACAGGGCATGAAGCGATCAGCACAGGATGAGCAGGGGGAGGACCGATGGCCGGGCCGATGGAGGGCATCCGCGTCGTCGAGTTGGGCGTGTGGATCGCTGGACCCGCCTGTGGCGCGATCCTTGCCGACTGGGGTGCAGACGTCCTCAAGGTGGAGACGCCCGACGGCGACCCGTTCCGTTCGCTGGACTGGCTGTATCAGGGCGACGGCAACCCGCCGTTCGATCTCGACAACCGCGGCAAGCGCAGCATCGCTCTCGACTTGCGGCAGCCGGACGGGCTCGCCGCCCTGCACTCCCTGCTGGCTGACGCCGATGTCTTCCTGTCCAACATCCGACCCGGCGGGCTCGAACGCATGGGTCTCGACTACCCGTCGCTCGCGCAGCGTTACCCGCGCCTGATCTACGCCAGCGTCACAGGACTCTCGCTGCGAGGCGACGAACGGGATCGCCAGACCTATGACGTGGGTGCGTTCTGGTCGCGGGCAGGGATCGTCCGGTCGTTGACCCCCGAAGACGCCGACCTGCCGTACCAGCGCGGTGGCATGGGCGACCACATGACCGGTCTGGCGGCAGCGGCCGGGGTCGCGGCTGCCCTGTTCCACCGCACCAGCACGGGCAAGGGTCAGCTCGTGGAGTCGTCGCTGTTGCGCCTGGGCACCTACCTGCTGGGCTGGGACCACAACGTCACTGCCATGACGGGCACCGATACCGAGGCCTGGGGCCGCGACAGCCCGCCCAACCCGCTCATCAACTGCTACCGCTGTGGCGACGGCGAATGGCTCTGGATGCTGGGTCTCGAAGGCGACCGACATTGGCCGTATGTCGTGAGCGCGCTGGAACGGCCGGAGTGGGAGGACGATCCCCGTTTCGCCGACATCGTGCTCCGCCTCGAGAACACGGCTGCCCTCACCGCGGAGATGGACGCCGTCATGGCGACGCGCACGCGCGCCGAGTGGGGCGAGATCTTCGATGCAAACGACGTCTGGTGGGCCCCCGTGCAGTCCACCTTGGAGATGCGGTCCGACCCCCAGGCCCACGCTGCGGGCTGCTGGGTGAAGGTGCCGACGCATGATGGCCGGACGACTGAGATGGTCGCGACACCGGTGGATTTCTCCGAGAGTGCGTGGGCTCCTGGCGGTCCGCCGCCCGAGCTCGGCCAGCACACCGAGCTGATCCTGCTCGAGCACGGCTACGACTGGGATGACATCGAGCAGCTGAAGCAGGCGGGCGTGATCCCCTGACCAAGGTGTCCTCGCGTTGCAGCGCATCTCGACGAGCGGATCAGGGCGCTGGTGTCAGCGTTGCCGTGCCGATCCTTCCCGACGCCAAGAGTGGGCACAAGAAAGTCGGAAAAGAGCTCCTTCCGTAGAAGCCGTCGAAGGTGACGCGGTCGCCTTCGACCATCGGCCCACTCTGTTTGACCCAGAGTGCGCGGGATTTTGGGTCATACCGAACGAGGTTGTAACCCAGCTTGAGAAGGTACACCGACTGCGACAAGCTGTCGGGTGCGCGGTCCATGTCCTCACCGAACTGGAAGACGAGATTGGCCGAGACTGACTGTGCATCGCGCGTAGGCAAGCTATGAATTGCATCTTGGCCTTGTTGGAGGACAAGCGAGTGAACATATGCGCACGCGCCGTCGAATTTGAGTATTCCGGTTCCTCGCACTCTCGGCAAATCGTTCATTCCACTGGACCCGTCGCCGTGAAAGGCTCCGTCGGGTTCGACATAGTGCATTCCGGCGAGATTGCGTGTGAGTGTCGGTTGGGTGGCTGATGTCTGAACGGGTTGAATTGTTGGCGCACTGGCGGCCGTGCAGGCTGGGCAAAGCGTCAGCACGGCGATAAGCGCGGCAGCGATGCCGAGACGCCATCGGCCGAGTTCGGTCGCACGCGCGGGTCTGGCCATCGAAATCGGCACAAGCCGATCAGACACAGGGCTGATCCTCTCCAGCCCCCGGCATCCAGCCGGATACTCCTACTCCGTCTCCTCGGCACAGGATCTCCGCCAGGCCCGGAATCAACGTTCCCACAAGCCTCCCGCCGACTGCCAAAGGACAGCGCTCCGAGGGTTCGACCGCGTCGAGTCGACCGACGGCCGTCGCCTTGTCACCGTTCGCTATTGGGCCGTGCTGCTCGACCCACAGCCTTTGTGTCTGCGGTTCGTATCGGGTCAGCGTATACGGCAACGCCAGCAGGTATGTCTGTATGGCCCCGGTACTGTCTCTGTGGAAACTGCCATCGTCCCATGTTTCAAGCTGATGAATGTAAGGACATGGACTGTCGATCTCCACAATGCCGTGTATCACATCGTCGGCAACGTCATGCTCTTCCGGTCTCTTATCGGGTGCGAGCAGATCCAACTTGTCAACAGGCATCTTGTAATACATCTCCACGAAATCCGCGAATGGAATTGTGGTGGTCGTGGTGGTGATCGGCGCATTCGTGTCCAGCGAGGCCGATGTGCTCTGTGATTCGTCGGCGTCACATGCCGAAGCGACGATGAGCGCAGCGATTGTCAGTGTCAGCGCCAGCCGTGCCAAGGGGGAGCACCACGCTGCTGCGGCTCGTGGCCGATGCATGGATCCGTCTCTAGTCAGCCGATGAAACGCACTGTCTGACGGTGCAGAATGTCGACACCCAAGAATTGCTCAACCTCGCCGACTGATGAGAAGCTGGCATAAACGCCGGTCAGGCTGCAGTCGTTGCCGCTATTGCTGCCCCTATGGATGCCGTAGGCGACCGAACCTCGGTACCACGGTCCGCCGCTGTCACCTTCACATGATCGCAACGAGTCACCGTGCACGCGAACGAATACTGCATTGCACGTCAATTGCACAGTGCTTTCATTATTGGTGCATGGTGCCTTGCTGAGGTCTTGATGCCTAGCTGGCTGGTAGTGAATGCTGACAACTGTGCCGCAGGAGAAGTTGCTGCGGTTTCCGGTGTGGCACACGTAGTTTCCGGCCATCCGGTATCGCGGTTTTTCGGAGGCTACATCGCAATTTCCTTGCGCCCCGAAGACGTTGCACCGGAATGTCGAGCGCAATGTATGGCCTGAACCCTCAACTACCCGGTGGAACTGGGCATCCGCTGAGATGTTCTGGTACCCGACGACCCATGGCAGGTTGACACCGTTGAGGGAGAGCGAGTTGCGGCAGTGTCCGGCAGTGATGATGCCGTAGTTGCCAGTCCGCTGGTGCTGTGCCGCAAAGCCCGAGGTGCATCCGCCCATTTCTCGCCCGCCATCGAGCATCGCGTCGGTGCCAATGCCGCGCCCGTCGACTATCTCGTACGTGACCTCGATGTTCCCTGCGAGCGCTGTGGTAAGCATCGCCTGCATTGCTTGGAGCTGCGCATCCGACGCGCTCGCGTCATCGGCGGTTCCGACGGCACCGATCCCTCCGGGACCCTTGAACTCATCCGGCTCCGTGGCGTTCGCAAGCGCTGGGTCAACGCCGATGTGCAGAGCGTTGTCGCTCATGTCGAGCAGCGTAAAAGTCACCACATCAGCGATATCGACGCCGGTGCCAAGGCCGTCCGTTGCAGATCCTACTGGGCCGAGGCCTGAGCCGCCCGCGAACGTGTGCTGTGCGGTCATGAGTTCCGCGAGCGTGTGCGCAGCGCCGATGCGAATTGTCACATCGGAGTGCAGGTCTGCGATGTCCGTTGCAGCAGCACTTGCAGGTTGGTCACCTGCCAGCAGAACCCAGCCGGTCAGTCCCCCCGTGTGGTCGATGCCCCAGCCTGCCACTCTGTCAGACTCAATGCTGCGTATTGACTCCAACTCCAAGTGCAGCGGGTCGATCCGGTCGAGCCTCCGATTCGCCTCTGCGAGTGTCACGCCGTAGTCGAGCGCATATGAAGCGGCTGCCGCATCGCCCGCAAGCGGGTCGTTGGGACCTCGAGGCTGCTGTTCCTGCGTTGTCTGCGATTGCTCACTGATGGCGGGGAGTACTGGGTCTGGGCTCGTGGCGCCAGCTGACACAGGAGCGAGTGCAGCTGCCGAGACGGCCAACACTGCAAGCAGCGCACCGAGACGCATAGAGCCTGCACGGCACCGGCGGTTCCTTGGCGAGGACATGACAGTTCCCTTCAGTTCTTGAGCACGTCGAATACCGGACCCGACCGAGCGTGTCCGGTGTTGCGCTCTGCCCGTAGCGGGCACGAGAAGCGACCTGCCTTGGTGCTGGTCTTCGGAAGAAGGAACCAACCAGGCGCATCGCCGCCTCCGAGCCTGACCGTACACCCGTGGTGCAAGGTCTCAGAACCACGGTGCCGAACGCACTGCCGAGGGAGCCGCGCGTCGAACCTGCTGCTGGGCGTGAGATAACTTCGATCCGCCGCATCGCCGTGCGCCCAGAGCTCATCAGGGCGGGGCTCGACAACCCGGGTGCGCGAGATGGGGCGGCGGGGAGGTAGAGCGGATGATCGAGCCGGTCAGCGCTCGTGTGTTGACGCCTGAATGGGCGCCGACGGTGATCCCCGCGCCGTACGACTCGCTCACCCCCGACGAGCACGCCCAGCACCTCGCCGACAATCCCGACTCCTTTGCCCATGTGGCCGGATTGCCGCCGGAGAGCTTCGGCCATCCCAGCGAGCACCTGCAGCACGCCACGCGCAGCACGCAGGCACTCGAACGGCTCATCGGTCTGGGCGTGTTCGGTGGCGCCCGGGAGCCAGGCCTGTACGTGCAATGCGTGGAGGCCGACGGCCACGCGCAGCACGCGTTGCTGGGCGGCGTGCGCCTCGCCTCCCATGAACTGCGCCCGCACGAGGACACCCAGCCGGGCAGGGTGCACGGCCTGGCCGTGCACTTCACCGAGGTCGGCCGCATGTCGAGCCCCGTGGTTGTCACCGCGCCGCGACTGACGATGGTCTCCGACGTCATCGAAGCCACCCTTGCCGCAGCCGGGGCCTCCACACCGCTGGAGCCGCTGCTCGACACCAAGACCGCCGACGGTGCGCGGGTCACGCTGTGGCCGGCCGTCGTCGGGGGTGGCGAGGGTGCCAGCGTCGGCCTCGACGGCCCGCTGTACATCGTGGACGGGCACCATCGCGTCGCAGCCGCCAGGCAGGCCGGCTTCTCGCACGTGCTCGTGGCATGCGCACCCACCGACGAACTGCACCTCGGCAGCTTTGACCGCGAACTGAGCGAACTCGACATGATGCCCAGGCGCGTCATGGAATTGATGAGGGCTCGGTGCGATGTCGAAGAAGTGTCCGACGCGGTCGCAGCGCGCCCGGGGGCGCCGGGATGGGTCGGCGTGGGCGTGGCAGGCCACTGGTTCCGCGCTCGTCTGCGCCACGCCGGACCCGCCGACGACACGTCTCCCGTCCAGAACCCGGCGACCCGGCTGGATGCCGCATTCGTTCACGAGTTCATACTCGGCGACATCTTCGGCGTGGAGAGTGCTTCGGATCCGCGGCTCACCTACCGGCCTACGACCGTGGAAGCCGCCCCAGCGCCGGTCACGATCCTGCTGGCGCCGGTGCCGCTCGATTCGGTGTTCGAAGTTGCCGACTTCGGCGGTGTGATGCCGCCGAAGACCACCTACTTCCTGCCCAAGGCTCGCTCCGGGTTGCTGCTGGTTCGCTGCTGATCCGCTGCAGATGCTGTTTCGCTCGTGCTGATCGCGTTCACTGGGGGTGCTCGCAGCGGGAAATCCACTGCCGCGCTGAGCGCCGCGACGTCGGCCGGTGCACCGGTGACGTTCTGGGTGCCATCGCCCAAGTCAGCCAGATGGCCGCGCTGGTGGCGGTGTCGCAGCTGCTCGACGACGTCGGCTGGTTCTGGACCTAGAGTCCGGTCCGAAAGAGCAGACAGCGGATGCGCAAACCGACCGAACCATCAGCAGAGGACAAAACGAATCGCGACGGATTTGCTGCGATGGCCGTCTTGGCGCTGACCATCGTGTTCATCGTGGCGATCATCGTGTTCGCGATCGCCTAGCACCTGCGCGCAGTGCCGCACATGCCGGGTGCCTGAACCCCCGGCAGCCGGTCGACGGCTGTGCTTGAATGACCCACTTGGCAGGCGGCGGTCGCATCGGCCCGCCATCGGGTCTGCCGTGTCCCTAGGGAGGGGAACCACATGACGACCAGTGAACGTGCTGCGACGCGCCATTCGAGGCGGCGAGCGTGGCGGACGGTGGCGGCACTTCTCGCTGTCTTCGCACTGATTGCCGCTGCATGCGGCAGCGATGACGGTGAGGACGATGGCGCGACTGCAACCGAACCCGCGCCCACAACCACCGAGGCAGCAGCCCCCGAGACCACGCAAGCGCCTGCCGATGCGGCGCCGAGCGGCGAGCCCATCAAGGTCATGACCGTGACCACCCTGAACGCGGCGGGTCCGACGTATCACAACATCGCGAACACGGCGATGGCCTACGCCGACTACATCAACGCACGGGGCGGCATCGGCGGCCGGCCGCTCGAGGTCACCGTCTGCGACGAGATGTTCGACCCTGCGGTGGCTGCGGCATGTGCCCGCGAAGCCGTCGAGGAGAACATGGTGTCGGTCGTCGGCTCGTTCACGTTCTTCGCGGAGAGCATCGTGCCGGTGATTGCCGAGTCCGACATCACCTGGTTCGGCCCGTGCTGCCCGATCACGCCGTCTGAGCTGACGAGCCCGCACTCGTTCCCCATCGGCAACCAGCCGATGTACGCGGTCGGCATCATCAAGCGAGCCATCGACGACGGATGCCTGGCGATCAACGCCGTGATCATCGACGGCGCCCAGATTTTCCTGCCGCCGATGGAGAACGCGATAGCAGCCCTCGGCCAGAGCTTCGGCGACATCATCATCCTGCCGCCGACCGCGCAGGACTACTCGTCGGAGGTCGCCCAGGCGACGACCGGTGCCGACTGCGTGATCGGCATCGTCTCTGAGACGCCGTACATCACCTGGAATACCGCGTGGACCCAGTCGGGCACCGACGCTCGCCAGTACGGCCCGCAGGGCAACCTGAACGAGATCTCTGCCGCAGGAAACGAGGAGTCCACCGACGGCGACATCATCGGCGGCATGTACCCCGACATCTCGACTGCGCCGTGGGACGAGTACCGGCTGGCCCTTGAAGAGGGCGGCTGGGACACCACCGAGCACGACTACAACAGCCTGGGCGGCATGGGTACGTGGGCGGCGTTCGCTGCCTTCACCCTGATCGCCGAGACCATCGACGGCGAGATCAATGCGACCTCGTTCTTCGAAGCTGCATCGGCCACCGACAACCTCGATCTCGGCGGCATGGTCCCGGTGCTCGACTTCACCCAGGAGTGGACCGATGGTCTCCCGGGATTCCAGCGCTTGTTCAACCGCAGCGTCGTGTTCAGCAAGCTCGAGAATGGCAAGGTCGTGCCGCTGACCACCGAGTTCGAAGACGTCGGCGACCTGGCCACCGGCAACGCCGGCTGACCGTCAACTGAGACACCACGCCCCTCGCTGGGGTGGTCCGGGTGAGCGATCGCCCGCCACCCCGGCGCCGGGGCACGCCGGCCGAGCGCCGTTGCAACGGGAGCATCATTGGACGAGGTCATCCGATTCGCTCTGCTGGGTTTCGGGGTCGGCGCCTTGTACGCGCTGGCCTCCCAAGGCTTGATCGTCGTCTACCGCGGCACCGGCGTACTGAACTTCTCCCTTGGCGCAACGGCAATCGCGGGCGTGTTCCTGCAGTGGGAACTGCAGAACCGGGCCGGCTGGCCGTTCCTGATCTCGGCGCTGACGGGCGTCGCGCTGTCAGCGCTGCTCGGCGCCCTGACGCACTGGGTGATCATGCGGCCGCTGCGGCGCGCCAGCACGCTGATCCGCGTCATCGCGACTCTCGGTGTGCTCATCTTGATCCAGGCCGGCGTGGTCATCCGGTACGGCTCCAATGCCCGTCAGGTGGCCAGTTGGCTGCCCACCAACCGGGTGACGCTGTGGGGCGAGGTTGCGATCACCGTCGACCGGCTGATCCTGTTCGGAGTGGCATGCGTGTTCGCCGTGCTGCTGTGGTCGATGTATCGACGGAGCCACTTCGGCCTCGCCACCGAGGCGGTATCCGAGAGCGAGCGAGCCGCCTCGGCCATCGGCTTGTCGCCGAATGCGATTGCCATCAAGAACTGGGCGCTGGGCTCGGCCATCGCTGCCGTCGCGGGCATCTTGGTGGTGCCCATCATCACGTTGCAGGTCACAGCCATGACATCGCTGGTGCTCGCAGCCTTGGCAGCGGCGCTGGTCGGGGACTTCCGGTCATTCCCCATCGCCACCGCTGCCGGCCTGGCGTTGGGCATCGGTCAGACACTTGTGGGCCGCTACGTCGACCAGCAAGGGCTGGGGCAGTCGCTGCCCTTCCTGGTGATTGTGGCTGTGCTGGTGTTCAAGGGCCGGTCGCTGCCGCTGCGGGACTACTTCCTGCGCGAGCTGCCGATGATCGGCAACGGACGCATGTCGTGGGACTGGACGATCTTCGGCATCGGCACGGTGGCGTTCCTGATGCTCACCAAGCAGGCCAAGTGGATCGACGCGCTGACCGTCACCATGGGCGTTGCGATCGTGCTGCTGTCGATCGTGCTGCTGACTGGCTACGCAGGTCAGCTGTCGCTGGCGCAGTACACGATCGCGGGGTTCGGCGCGTACGTGTCAGGACGCCTCGTTGCGGTGTTCGACATCCCGTTCCTGTTGGCGCTGGTCGCCGGCGTGCTGGCCGCGGTGCCGCTGGGATTCATCTTCGCCTTGCCGGCTGCACGAACTCGCGGCATCAATCTGGCCATTGTCACGTTGGGACTCGGTACCACCATCGAGCTGATGCTGTTCCGCAACCGCCAATACACCGGCGGCGTGCAAGGCACTCAGGTGGGCAGCCCTGAGCTGTTCGGCCTCGACATCGGCTCCATTCGCTACCCGGAGCGATACGGCCTCTTCGTGCTGGCGATGGCGCTGCTGGCGGTGTGGGTGGTGTCGAACGTGCGTCGTGGGCGCAGCGGGCGGCGGTTGCTCGCCATTCGGACCAACGAGCGGGCCGCTACGGCGCTCGGCATCGACGTGCCCAAGGCGAAGCTGTTCGCCTTCTCGCTGAGCTCGGCTATCGCGGCGCTGGGCGGGATAGTGCTGGCATTCCGGCTGACCTCGGTCAGCTACACGTCGTTCACCAACCTCACCTCGATCCTGTTTGTGGGCCTCGCAATCGTGGGCGGCGTCGGTCACCTGCTCGGTGCGTTCGTGGGCGCCACCATGGCGACCGCAGCCTTCAGCCAGGAAGTGCTCGAATCGACGTGGGATGGGGTGGGCCGCTGGACCCAGCTCATCAGCGGAATCGCCATCTTGCTCATGGTCCTCGGGTACAAGGACGGTGTCGCCGCCGAGTGGGTGAAGATCTTCCGGTTGGTGAAGCGAGCTCGCAAGTGGGGCCGCTCATACTTCATCGAGCTGGAAGACGTCTCCGATCCGAACGCCTCTGAGAGCGAACAGTCGAAGGTCCCGGCTCGCGTGCTGAGCATCGAGAACATGACCGTGCGCTACGGGGCCGTCGTCGCGGTCAACGATGTCAGCTTCAACCTCACTCCGGGCACCATCACGGGGCTGATCGGCCCGAACGGCGCCGGCAAGACGTCGCTGATTGACGCCGTGTGCGGCTTCGCACCGGCGGAGGGTCGAGTGGTGCTCGACGGCGAGGACATCTCGCGCATGGCGCCCTCCAAGCGTGCCCGCAACGGCATTGCTCGTTCGTTCCAGACGCTCGAGCTGTTCGAAGATGCGACGGTGTTCGAGAACATCAGCGTTGCCGCGGACCCTCAAGACATGCGGTCGTACCTGCGCGATCTGGTGGCACCGGCGAGTCCCCCGTTCCCGCCGGAGGTCGTGCGGGCGATCATCGAGTTCCAGCTCGACGGCGACTTGCACCGCGACGTGAAGGATCTCTCCTACGGAAAGCACCGGCTGCTGGCGATTGCCCGAGCGGTTGCGATGCACCCGAGCGTGCTGTTGCTCGATGAGCCGGCCGCTGGCCTGAGCACCGCCGAGAGCGAAGAGCTGGCCGAGGTGGTTCGCCGCCTGGCCCAGGACTGGGGCATGGCAGTGCTGGTGGTCGAGCACGACATGAACTTCGTCAACGAGGTGTGCGACGAGGTGGTGGTGCTGGACTTCGGCAACAAGATCGCCGTCGGGAGTCCCGAGGAAATCCGTCTTGACCCAGCTGTCGTGGCCGCATATCTGGGCACGGACGCCGACGAGCGCGACAGCGAAGCCGAGCCCCGTACGACGCAAGCTGTGGGAGGTGGCGCATGAGGCCGCTGCTGCAGACGCGAAGCCTCAAGTGCGGGTACCTCAACCGGGCAGTCGTCCAAGGAGTGAACCTGAAGGTCCACCAGGGCGAGGTGGTCTGCCTGCTCGGGCCGAATGGCGCCGGAAAGACCACCACGCTGCTGACCATCGCCGGCGAGCTGACGCCGGTCGACGGAATCGTGATGTTCGGCAACACGCCGACATTCACGCCCATGTACCAGCGCATCCGGCGAGGGGGAATCGGGCTGGTGACCGAGGAGCGCCTGGTGTTCACCAAGCTGTCGGCTCGGGACAATCTGCGAGTGGGCGGCGGTTCGGTGGAGGCAGCGCTGGAACTGTTCCCCGAACTCGAGCCTCGGCTGGGGGTGCGCGGCGGCATGCTCTCGGGCGGCGAGCAGCAGATGCTTGCGCTGGCACGGGCGCTCAGCCGTCAACCGTCGATCCTGCTGGCCGACGAGCTGTCGCTCGGGCTGGCGCCGATCATCGTCGATCGGCTGCTGGGAGCGGTCCGCAAGGTGGCCGATACCACGGGCACCGGCGCCCTGATCGTCGAGCAGCATGCCCGCAAGGCGCTGGCGGTGTCTGATCGGATGTACCTGATGGCCCGCGGCCAGATCCTGCTGGAACTGCCGGCTGCCGATGCCCTCAGCCGCCTCGACGAGATCGAGGAGACGTACCTGACCGGCACATCTGAGACCGAGGAAGACCACATCGAGCGCTTGCGGCGCAAGAACAAGAGGAAAGCCTGGAGGCGCCTGCGGGTGCGCGAGCGCGAGCTGACACGGCTGTCGGGCAAGCTCGCCTCGACCCGCACCGCCGCCGAGGACGACTTCTATTTCGAGCGCGAACGACAGCGACGACACGCGGCGATGGTCCGCCGAAAGAGGTAACCACCATGGGGTATCGAACAGCTGAGCTGCCCGATGTCGATCTCGACGAGTTTGCGAAGATCCCGTTTTTCGAACGGATGAAGCTGCTGCAGTTGCACTGGGTCGAGCACGGCTTCGGGACGCCCAAGCAGACCGGCACGTTCTACGCGTGGAAGATCTTCCTGTACGCGCTGTTCGGGCTGATCGTGGCCGGAGCGTTCACTGCCGGACTCGAGTTCAACGACATCGGCGGCTGGTGGGACGAGCCGATCCTCTACCAGAAGCTGATGATCTGGACAATCCTGCTCGAGATCACGGGTCTGGCGGCCACCTGCGGCCCGCTGGCCTTCCACTTCGACCCGCCCATCGGCGGAATCCTCTACTGGTGGCAGAACGACACCCTGCGTGTGCCGCCGTACCCCAACCATGTGCCGTTCACCAAGGGCAATCGCCGCACGCCGTGGGACACCGGGCTGTACAAGCTGATCCTGGCCAGCCTGATCCTGCTGCTGGTGCTGTCGCCGGAGCAGGTGGACGGGCTGCCCGACGGCCGCACCGGCATCCTGCCGCAGTGGGCGACGCTGATCTACTGCGGATTGATCTTGCTGATGGCCATGCGCGACAAGATCATCTTCCTGTCGTCGCGGGCCGAGCAGTACGTGCCCACGCTGCTGTGCTTCTCACTGTTCAGCAACTTCGTCGACATGATCATCGCCGCCAAGGTCTTCATCGTCATCATCTGGATGGGCGCCGGCTTCTCGAAGCTGCAGCACGGGTTCTCTTCGACGGTGTCGATCATGGTGCAGAACACGCCGTGGGTGGTGTGGGACCGATTCCGCAAAGCGACCGTCAAGGACTATCCCCGCGACATCCGGCCGGCTCGAACGACGCACCTGCTGGCCCATATCGGCGGCACCACCTGCGAGCTCATCATGCCGTTGGTGCTGCTGTTCTCTCCGTGGGGATGGGCGACGTGGATTGCCATCGTGTCCATCTGGATGCTGCACACCTTCATCATCTCGACGTTCCCGCTGGCGGTTCCGCTCGAGTGGAACGTGTTCTTCATCTTCTGCTCAGCGTTCCTGTTCTCGAACTTCCACGCCGGCAACGGCTACGCGGTGTGGGACATGGAGCCGGTGCTGCTGGTCGTGGTGCTGGTTGCGGCGCTGTCGCCCATCGTGCTCGGAGCCTTCCGCCCGCAGTACGTGAGCTTCTTGGTGGGCATGAAGCAGTACGCCGGCAACTGGGCGGCGGCGACGTTCTCGCTTCGCAACAAGGAGATTGAAGACCGGATCAACGACAAGATCGTGAAATCCGCCGACAACCAGATCGACCAGCTCGAGCCGCTGTTCGGCCCTGAGATCTCGGAGATCTTCATTCAGAAGGCGGTGGCGTTCCGCATGATGCACCCGATGGGCCGCATGCACATCTCGGGCCTGATGTGCCACGTCGACGATCTCGACAAGCGCATCCAGCGCGAGGGCGAGTTCTTGAGCAACGTTCTGACGGGGTGGAACTTCGGCGACGGGCACTGCCTCGACGAGCGGCTGATCGCGGCGTGGCAGGAGCGGTGCCAGTACGAGCCCGGCGATGTGATTGCAGTGTTCACCGAGTCGCGGCCGGCATACACCAACCGCGTGCAGTACCGGGTGATCGACGCAGCATTGGGGACCGTCGAGAAAGGCTGGTATCGCCACGACGACGCCTACAACTCCCAGCCGTGGCTGCCTGACGGTCCGATTCCGCACACGGTGACGTGGCGGAAGGAGGGCTACGAGCCCCAGGGCGTGCCGCATCCCGGCAATGCCCGCAAAGTGCCGTCGATCGATCACAACGGGAACTGGCTGATCCCCCGCCAGACGGCCGACGGTGTCGTGATGCCCCAAGCTGACACCGGCGAGGCCGCCGAACAGTCGCAATCAGAAGCGGACGCTTGACTGGCGCGCGGGCATCGGGTGCGGTAGACGCCTGATGAGCCAGTGACCTCCGCCATTGTCGTCGGCAGCGGGCCGAACGGTCTCGCTGCTGCTGTTCACTTGGCCCGGGCCGGTGTCGAGGTGACGGTTCTCGAAGCCGCCGAGACCATCGGCGGGGGCACCCGCAGCACCGAGGCCATCGTGCCGGGCCTGGTGCATGACCAGTGTTCTGCCGTGCATCCGGTGGCTGCCGCGTCGCCGTTCCTGCGTTCGCTCGATCTCGAACGTCACGGCCTGCGCTGGCGCGCGCCGCTCGTCGATTGCGCGCATCCGCTGGATGACGGTTCGGCCAGCCTCCTGTACCGGTCTATCGACGACACCGCAGCGGGGCTCGGCCGCGACGGAGCGCGCTGGCGCTGGCTGTTCGGGGCACTGACTGCCGACCTCGACAGCTTGTTCGAAGACATCACTCAGCCGCTGGTGCGAGTTCCCCGTCACCCGGTGCTGACGGCCCGGTTCGGTGTGGCGGCGATGACTCCTGCCACCGTCATGGCCCGTCTGTGGCGTGACGAGCCCGCTCGGGCGTTGTGGGCGGGCGTCGCCGCGCATGCGTTCTGGCGCCTGGATCACCCCATGTCCAGTGCGGTCGGGCTCATGATCCTGGCCGCAGGACACGAGTACGGCTGGGTTGTCGCCGAGGGCGGTTCGCAGGCGATCGCGAACGCGCTCGTGGCCGACTTGACCGCACACGGCGGCCGGACCGAGACCGGAGTTCGCGTCTGGTCCGCAGCCGAACTGCCGCCGACCGACCTGCTGCTGCTCGACGTGTCACCGTCGATCGCGGCCGACATC
Organism: Acidimicrobiia bacterium; assembly: GCA_022826045.1. GTDB lineage: Bacteria > Actinomycetota > Acidimicrobiia > Acidimicrobiales > Poriferisodalaceae > Poriferisodalis. The sequence continues at coordinate 106,938 of JAJDVQ010000023.1, forward strand.
CTGGGCGACCGGTTGCCGCCCCGGGTCGCCCGTGCCTACCGCCGGTTCCATCACGGACCCGGCGCGTTCAAGGTCGACTTCGCCATCGAGGGCGACGTGCCGTGGCGGGCACCGGCCGCGGGCGACGCGGGCACGGTGCACCTCGGCGGGGATGCAGCCGAAGTGATCGCCAACGAACTCGCAGTGCACCGCGGCCAGATGCCAGAGCGACCTTTCGTCCTTGTCGGCCAGCAGTACCGCGCCGATCCAGTCCGCTCAGTCGGCAATGTTCACCCACTGTGGGCCTACGCCCATGTCCCGCACGGCTACACCGGCGACGCCACCGAGGCGATCATCGCCCAGATCGAACGCTTCGCTCCTGGATTCTCCGAGCGGGTGGTGGGAACGGCGGTGCGCTCCACCACCGAGATGTCGGTCTACAACCCGAACTTCATCGGCGGCGACATCCTGAGCGGTGCGTCGTCGCCCCTCCAGCTGCTGTTCAGGCCCCGACTCGCCCAGGATCCCTACTTCACCGGTATTCCGGGCACCTACCTGTGCTCGGCGTCCACCCCGCCCGGAGCGGGAGCCCACGGCCTGTGCGGCCTGAACGCCGCGACCCGAGCGCTCGCAGCTCTGGGAACATCCCGGTCAGGGTGAAGCCATGAGACCACAAGCAAGGCGGCATCATTCGAGGCTGCTGGCGATCCCATTTGGAGCGTCCCGTTCGTCCTGATCCGAGGCGGCTCGCAGGTCGCTGCGAGCGGGCTCCACGCAGTTCATGCCCTGTGCAGCGATGGACGCGTAGCGTGGCTGCGACATGCTGGACTTCTACGAGCAGCCGATCCTCAACTCGCCCTACGAGGCTCCGACGCGCCATTGGAAGCTTGACGACAACCGGCAGCCGACCGGCGAGATTCGGGAGTGGCGGCGCGACGCTTCGTTCATCTCGCCGATTCCCGCGCCGCGTAAGCACGCCAAGAAGGGCGTCAAGGCCGACAAGTCGTCGCAGCAGGCCTTGGTATTCGACGAGCAGGCTGAGTCGCTGGCTGACGCAAGCCAGCAGTACGACCTGTCGGAACTGATCAACACGATCCGCGTTGAGGTGGCCAAGTGGCGGGCAGAGCCCGACGAGCGGCGCTGGCACGTCACCGCGGAGACGGCACGCTTGCTCAAGCACTGGCGGCATTTCGAGTTCCTCGGCATCCGACCGTTCTTCTGCCAGGTCGAGGCGGTCGAAACCGTCATCTGGCTCACCGAGGTTGCCCCGAACACCGTCGTCGGCCGTCGCCTGCGCGATCGGATTGCAGCCGCGAGCGAGCAGGCCAACCCTGGCATCGCTCGCCTTGCGCTGAAGATGGCGACCGGCTCGGGCAAGACAACCGTGATGGCGATGCTCATTGCGTGGCAGACCATCAACGCCGTGCGGCACCCCCAGAGCCAGAGATTCACCCGCGGCTTCCTCGTGGTCACTCCCGGCATCCCGATCCGCGACCGGCTCCGTGTGCTGCAGCCCAACGATCCAGACAGCTACTACCGCAGCCGTGATCTCGTCCCGGCCGACATGGCCAGCGAACTCGGCAAGGCCAGGATCGTCATCACCAACTATCACGCGTTCATCCGGCGCGAGACGATGAGCCTCGCGAAGGGCAGCCGGGCGTTGCTGCAAGGCCACGGGCCCGAGATCGACACGCGCGAGACCGAGGGCCAGATACTCCAGCGGGTGATGCCCGAGCTGATGGGCACCAAGGGCGTGATGGTGCTGAACGACGAGGCGCACCACTGCTACCGGGAGAAGCCGGATTCGGCCGACGAATCGGATGAAGCCGACCTGGCCGGCGACGCCCGCAGGGAAGCCGAGGACAACTCCGAGGCCGCCCGCGTCTGGATGACCGGCATCGAGGCCGTGCGGAACAGGCTCGGGCTGAAACGGGTGATCGACCTGTCGGCCACGCCGTTCTTCCTCAGCGGCTCGGGCTACGCCGAAGGCACCTTGTTCGGCTGGGTCGCCAGCGATTTCTCGCTGATGGATGCCATCGAGTGCGGCATCGTGAAGCTGCCGAGAGTGCCGGTGGCCGACAACATCCCCGGCAACGAGATGCCCACTTACCGTGAGCTGTGGAAGCACATCGGCCCCAAGATGCCGAAGAAGGGCTTGAAGGCGGTCGGCCAACTCGATCCCGATGCGGCACTGCCGGTTGAGCTGAAGTCTGCGCTCGATGCGCTCTACGGCCACTACGAGCAAGTGTTCGACCAGTGGGCAGCAAACGACGACATCGACGTGCCGCCGTGCTTCATCGTGGTCTGCAACAACACGGCCACGTCGAAGGTCGTCTACGACTACATCTGCGGCTACCGGCGCGACCTGCCCGACGGAACGGAGACGTTCCACAACGGCAGGCTGGAGCTGTTCCGCAACTTCGGTGACAACGGCGAGGCACTGGCCCGCCCGCGCACGCTGCTGATCGACAGCCGCCAGCTGGAATCGGGCGACGCCCTCGACTCGAACTTCCGTGCAGCGGCATCGGATGAGATCGAGCGGTTCCGGCGCGAGATCATCGAGCGCGGCGGCACCAGCCACGAGGCGCAGAACCTCAGCGATCAAGACCTGCTGCGCGAGGTGATGAACACCGTCGGCAAGCCGGGCCGCCTCGGCGGCGACACCAGGTGCGTGGTGTCGGTGGCGATGCTGACCGAGGGCTGGGATGCCAACACCGTCACGCACGTGCTGGGCGTCCGAGCTTTCGGCACGCAGCTGCTGTGCGAGCAGGTGGTGGGCCGTGCCCTGCGCCGACAGTCGTACGACCTCAATGAGCACGGGCTGTTCGAGACCGAGTACGCCGACGTGTTCGGTGTGCCGTTCGACTTCACGGCTGAGCCGGTGATCGTGAAGCCCAAGCCGCCGAAACCGACAGTGCAGGTGCATGCCGTCAGTCCCGAGCGCGACGCCTGCGAGATCCGCTTCCCGCGGGTCGCCGGCTATCGAGTGGAGCTGCCCGACGACAAGCTGGAGGCGCACTTCACCGACGACTCGACGCTGCGGCTGACGCCCGACATGGTCGGGCCGACGCGCACACGCAACGAAGGCATAGTCGGCGAGGGCGTCGACTTCGGCCTCACCGACACGGGCAAGGCCCGCCGCTCCACCATCGTCTATCACCTCACGAACTATCTCCTGAGGACGAAATGGTGCGACCGGAACGGCCAGCCTCGACTGCACTTGTTCGTACAGCTGAAGTGCATCACCGAGCGCTGGCTCGACGAGCACTTGGTGTGCGAGGGCGGCACCACCCTGTCTCAGTTGGTCAATCTGCAACTTCTGGATCAGGCGTGTGAGCGCATCACCACAGCGATTGTCGAAGCTGAGCGGAGCGTGGGTGGGGCCGTAACGGCATCGCTCGACCCGTTCTCTCCCGTCGGCACAACGCGCGACGTCAACTTCACCACATCGAAGACGCGGCGCTGGCGCACCCGCGCCGACCGCAGCCACGTCAACTGGGCGATCGGCGACAGCGACTGGGAGCTGGAGTTCTGCCAAGTGGCCGAAGCCAATCCCGATGTGCTGGCCTACGTCAAGAACGTCGGCATGGGCTTCGAGGTGCCGTATCGCACCGGCGGCCAGAACCGCACCTACGTGCCCGACTTCATCCTGCGGGTAGGCGACGGCGATGGTGGAGGCGAACCGCTGCATCTCGTGGCGGAGGTCAAGGGCTTCCGCGGCGAGGACGCCAAGGACAAGGCCGCCACCATGCGCAACTACTGGGTGCCCGGCGTCAACCGTCTCGGCACGTTCGGCTACTGGCAGTTCGCCGAACTGCGGAACAACTGGGATTTCGCGAAGGATCTCGAGACTGCCATCGCTCAGGCGCGACGGGAAGCGAGCGCATTTCGCGACGGCCGGCAGACGCTCAACAGCCGTGATGCGGTGCTTGCCGCGTTGCGAGAGCTCAAGCCGCGCCTGCAAGAGGAGTTCGGCATTGCGAGTCTCAAGCTGTTCGGGTCGTTCGCCCGTGACGAGGCTCATCTCACCAGTGATATCGACCTCATTGTCGAATATCACACCGAGCCGGAGAGCTGGGGCAATTTTGGCGAGGGCCCATTCTTGGAGGACGCACTCGGTCGCAGAGTTGACATCGCGGTCAGCAGGAAGCTGCGCGACCATGTGCGCCCGAACGCAGAGCGGGAAGCGATCGATGTATAGCTGCACTCGACCTGAGGAATGGCTGCCGCACATCAAGCGCATGTCGGAAGCTGCTGAGAAGGCATCCGAATACGCTCAAGGCGTTCAGGAATCCGATTTCCTTCCGGGCACGCTGGAGTATGACGCGTCGCTCATGCAGCTCATGGTCCTTGCGGAAGCGGCCAATCGGGTGCCGCCGCCAGTACGAGAAGCGCTCAGCGCCATCCTCTGGCACAAGATTCGCGGTCTGCGAAACCGCATCGCCCACGACTACGAGGGCATCGAAGAAGACTCAGTGTGGAACACAGTGACGGTCCTAGTGCCGCAGCTCATCACGACACTGCGCGAAGTGCTCGCACTGCACAGCGAGGAGTGATCGATGGCCAAGCGTGGCGCAAAATCGAAGGAAGTCGAGAGCCTCACGCACGACGAGTCGGCGCGGCTGAATATCCCGACAGCCGAATATCAGACGCAGTCGTCATCCGAGGCGGCGGCTGCGATCCAAGTGGCATACAAGCGCCTCAATCGAGACCTCGACCCGCAGTTGGTGTGGCGTGGCAAGGACATGACCGACTGGGCCGATCTTGAGGTGTCCGCGCCGCCGCTGTACATCCAAGAAAAGGTGCATCCCAAAGCGCTGGTGGAAGATCTGCAACGGCTGAGCCGTCTGCGCAGCGCCGAACAGGCAGCCTCCGAGGCGGGCTTCCAGATCGAATTGTTCTCCGACTTCGACGGACTTCCTGCTGGCGATGCGAAGACAGAGTTCTACCAGCACCAGATGAACTGGTCGAACCGCATGATCCTCGGGGACAGCTTGCAGGTAATGGCGAGCCTGGCCGAGCGCGAAGGCCTGCGCGGCCAGGTGCAGTGCATCTACATCGATCCGCCGTACGGCATTAAGTTCAATTCCAACTTCCAATGGTCAACGACCAGCCGCGACGTACGAGATGGCAAGGCCAATCACATCACCCGCGAGCCGGAGCAAGTGCGTGCGTTCAGAGATACTTGGCGCGACGGTATCCACAGTTACCTGACGTACCTGCGTGACCGGTTGACGGCTGCCCGTGACCTCTTGACGGAGAGCGGATCGATCTTCGTGCAAATCGGTGATGAGAACGTTCATCGCGTGCGTAGTTTGATGGATGAGATCTTTGGTGCAGACAACTTTTGCTCACAGATCCAATACCGAGCCCTTAGCCCGCTCGGCTCGCAGAGTCTCGCTAACACCTATGATTACGTGCTGTGGTACGCCAAGGATAAAGCAAACAGAAAATACCGAAGCATCTTGGTGGCTAGGCCAGTTGAAGCTGAATCTGAGTTCAACTACATTGATGATGGCACTGGGCACTATTCTCGGCCATCAGATGCATACACAAAGGTTTCGACTGTTTTCAAGAGATCGTCGCTATATTCCTCTGGTTATACCCCGACGTGCATATACGACTTTGCCTTCAATGGGTCACAAGTTGTGCCACAAGGCAAGAAGAGTTGGCGTACGAACCGCGACGGTCTAGAGCGGGTCATACGAGCTAACCGTCTCTTTGACCTTGGAATCTCGACGTACTTCCGACAGTATTTTCGAGATTCTCCGACTCAGCAACTGGAAAGCGTCTGGACTGACACCGCTGCCGGTTTCTCTGAGCCAAAGGTCTATGTCGTCCAAACACATGCCAAAATCATTGCTCGCTGCATGTTGATGACAACTGATCCAGGCGATTTGGTGCTCGACCCGACATGCGGTTCAGGGACGGCCGCATACGTGGCGGAGCAGTGGGGAAGACGCTGGATCACTATCGACACCTCGCGGGTCGCATTGGCCTTGGCGCGGGCGAGGCTGATGGGCGCTCGTTATCCGTTCTACCTGCTGTCGGACAGTCCCGAAGGACAGCAGAAGGAAGCCGATCTCAGCCACACCGAACCGTCCGGTGCGCTGACGTACGGCGATGTGAGGCAGGGCTTCGTCTACGAACGCGTCCCGCACATCACGCTGCGATCGATTGCCAACAACGCCGAGATCGACGTCATTTACGAACAGCGTCAGCCGGTTGTCGAGAGGGTGCTCGCCGATCTCAACTCGGCGCTCCGTGCAGACCCGCCGGGGCCGTTCGATGTCTCGGTTGGGGGCCGCAAGGGCGAACGGATCGATTTCACTCAGTCACCCGATGCGACCGTGCCGTTGCCGTCCGGCGAGGAGGCACCGGCGAGTGGCCTGCTCGAATGGGAGGTGCCACGCGACCGACCTGAAGATTGGCCCGCCGAGGCTGCCGACCCGCACGAGCGGTTCTGGCAGGCCCGCCTCGACCGACAGCGGGCAATCGACGAGTCCATCGCCGCCAAGGCCGACTTCGAGTACCTCTACGACAAGCCGTACGAGGACAACTCGAAGGTGCGCGTGGCCGGCCCGTTCACCGTCGAGAGCATCTCGCCGCACCGTTACCAGGCCCTCGATGCCGACGATCAGTTGATGGACCCCGTCGCCGAAGCCCGGAGCAACGGCGAGGCACCGCAGGACTTCGTCTCCCTCATCCTCGACAACCTGCGAGCCGCAGGCGTACAGCAGGTCCACAAGGCAGACCGCATCGACTTCGTCTCGCTCCAGCCCTGGCCCGGCGAATACGTTTGCGCCGAGGGCGCCTACAACGAGGCCGCCGCCGAAGCCGAGACACGAAGGGCGGCGATCTTCGTCGGCCCCGAGTTCGGCACAGTCACCCGGCCCGACCTCGTGGCTGCCTCGCGTGAGGCGGCCGAGGCGGGCTTCGACGTGCTCATCGCCTGCGCCTTCAACTACGACGCGCACGCATCGGAGTTCACCAAGTCAGGACCGCTGCAGGTGCTACAGGCCAGGATGAACGCCGACCTGCACATGGCGAGCGAGCTCAAGAGCACCGGCAGCGGCAACCTGTTCGTGATCTTCGGCGAACCCGACATCGAGCTGCTGACGGCGCATCCCACCAGCGACGGTGCCGAGCAATTCTGCGTGAAGCTGAAAGGGATCGACGTGTTCGACCCCACCACCGGCGACATCCGCAGCGACGAGCCCGACTCCATCGCCTGCTGGTTCGTCGACACCAACTACGACCACGAGAGCTTCTTCGTCCGCCATGCCTACTTCCTCGGCGCCAACGACCCCTACAAGTCGCTGAAGACCACCCTCAAGGCCGAGATCGACGAAGACGCCTGGTCCTCCCTCCACAGCGACATGTCGCGCCCATTCCGAGCCCCCGAGACCGGTCACATAGCCGTCAAGGTCATCAACCACCTAGGCGACGAAGTCATGAAGGTTTTCCGCGTCCCGACCGCCGCCAGCTGACCCGCTCGCAGTACGGGCCAGGCTTCGCAATCTGGCTATCTGCAATGTCACACCGGAGCGGCAGACTGGCTGGTGCCGGAGGCGACGAACTCAACCGGCACTGGCAATTGGAGTCGAGGCAGCGATGGCGAAGGCGATGCCTGGCGGGGGAGCCGAAAAGGCTGGCAATCTGAATGAGCATCTGTGGACGGCGCTGCGCCTCGCCGAGATGCTCCAAGGGAAGGCGCGTCGGATCCGCCTTGAGCCGTTCGGCGAAGCAGGGACCGGCATCGAGTTCGAACTTGTCGACGATGAGGGCGTCGCCTGGGTTGAGCAGGTCAAGAGCGGAACAGCGACCTGGACTCCCCGGAGGCTCCGAGCGGAGGGAGTGCTTGCGGATGCGAAGCTGCAGGTTGAACGCGGGCGTCTCTTCCGCTTCATTGCGCTGGGTGCCGGCGCTGTAGCTCTCGACACGCTCACAAGCCGTTCCCGGCAGTCGGAGAGTGTCGACGAGTTCGTTGCGTCGCTCTCCCAGGACGACAAATCCGCCTTGGGCATAATCGTCGATTCGTGGAACACCACGCATGATGAGGCTTGGCGCTTGCTTCGCGGGATCCATGTGGATCATCACACGATCGACGATCTGCGCATGATCGTGGATGTGAATCTGCGGTTGCTCTACACCGACGATCCTGATCTGGTCCGAGGTGAGCTACGAAACCTGTGCGACGACGACATGCATCAGGCACTGACGTCTCCAGTCGTTCGTGATCATTTCGAATCGCAGAACTTCACACGTCGCCTGATCCGGGGAGACCGCAACGTCATCGACGCCCTCCACAAGTCGCTGGCCCGTCATCAGCGCCGCATCGAGTTCTCGGAACCAGCCTTCGGTCTCGTCAGCCGCCAAGACGCGAACACCGTCGTCGACAAGCTGTGCGATCCGCAGAGCGGTCAGGTCGTCGTCATTGACGGCAGCGCGGGCTCTGGCAAGTCGACTATCGCCAGCCAGACAGCGGCCCTTCTCGAGCGCCGCGGCTGGCATGTGGCTGTCGCGCGGATGGATTTGGACGGTCGTGTTGCCACATCAGCGCAATTGGGCCAAGCGATGGATCTGGACGAGTCCCCGACTGTGCTGCTGGCGGGCATCTCGGGCGACGAACCCGCGCTGCTCGCCATCGACCAGCTCGACGCTGTCAGCACCTACAGCGGCCGGATGCCAGACAACTTCGACGCAGTTGACGAGGTCATCACCGAAGTCAAGTGTGCGCCGAACATCAAGGTGCTTCTCGTAACCCGGTCGGCTGATCTCGAGGCCGATCCGCGTTTGTGCGCTTTGCTCGACGCTCAGGGGAGCTTCGGCAGGCATACCGTCGGCGAACTCGCAATGGAGGACGTGACGGCCTTGCTGGAGCAGGCAGGAGTGCCAGTGCCTTCGTCGGAGGCGACTCTTCGACTGCTTTGTACCCCACTACACCTGTCGGTGTTCAGCCGCTTGTCCGAGTCCGCCCGAGGCCGCGACTATTCGACGCTGCAGCAGATGTACGAGCAGTACACCGGGGAAGTGTGTCGCCGCGCTGACCAACGAGCAGGTCACTTGGACTGGGATGCGGTCACTGTGCCGATCGTCGAGTACATGAACGAGCACGAGGTTCTCGCCGTCCCCGCGTCGGTTCTGGATGGGGCGAACCGGCTGGAAGTAGGGGCTCTCGAGTCGGAGTCCGTCTTGGTGCGTGACGAGACGCATTACGCGTTCTTCCACGAGTCGTACTTCGATTTTCTCTTCGCGCGCTCGTTCGTCGCGAAGGGGAACGATCTGCGCTCGTTTCTATTGAGCGACGGGCAGGCCCTGTTCCGCCGGGCACAGACCCGCCAGGTGCTGGACCACCTCTTGGCGACCGATCTACCCGCGTTCTACGGGACCGTCGTGGACCTCTTGGAACATGATCAGATCCGTTCCCACATCAAGGCACTGGTCGTCAATCTGCTGCGACAGGTCCCCGCTGAATCGGCGGACTGGACGCGGATCGGCCCGCTGGCCTGGTCCGATTCGTGGCTTGCTCGCAAGCTCGTGAGCCTGCTCTGCCAACCGGCATGGTTCGATGCCGCCGACGGCCTCGGCCTGTGGGAACAATGGCTCGACGACGCTGAGAAAGCCGAGATGGCGTTCAACCAACTCGTGTCCGCCGCACGAACTCGGCCCATGCGAATCGTCAGCCTGTTGAAGCCCCGCATCGAGGAAACCGATGAGTGGCGCGCTCGCCTCGCGTCATTGGTTTCGTTCTCGCTTGGCAGCGATCTCGTTGAGTTCACCCTGGAGCTCATGGAACTCGGGTATCTCGACAACTTCGGCACGGCACTCGGCGGCCTCCCAGAAATCTGGTGGATCGTTGACGCGCTCAGGAGCGAAGATCCCTCCGACGCGGCCCGGCTCGTCGGAGCGATCCTCCAGCGCGGCCTCGCCCGGGCGCAGGCCGACGGCCGTGGCGACCCGTTCGAGACCGGGCACCTGTCGACCGACCCGCAGCTGCGTTCTTCGATTGTCGAAATCGCACGTGACGCCCCTGAGGCTTTTGTGGGCTCAGTGTTGCCCTTCGTGATTGACGTCGCCATGGTCGGGCAGCGGCAGCATGACGAGTTCCTTCCGATCGGCAGCCGTTGGGGGTATCGGCATGTGTCATCGAACTACTCCGTTGACGACATCGTGTTCAATGCCACCGACGATGCGCTGCGAAACCTTGCTGCGGCGGACCCCGCGATGTGTGCGGCAACACTTGGGCCGCTGTTGATCGCTGAGAGCGCTGAATTGCGATTCCTCGCTTGCCGGGCGTTCGAGGCTGGCGACGATCACGAAAGTGCCGTCGAGTGGTTGGTGTCCGATCCACGCAATCTCAGGCTCGGATGGCTGGACGGCAACTGCTGGGCTTCCCGCGATCTCATCGAGAAGCACTCACCGCGCTGCTCGGCCGAACTGTTGGTCCGGCTTGAAGAAGTTGTGCTCAGCCACAACCCTGAGTTCGAGAAGGAGAATCGCCGGTGGAGAGACCGGGACAAGTACGACCTTCTCTCTGCGCTTGATCCAACACGCATGTCGACGCATGCACGCGGACTGCTGCGAGAACTTGAACGACGCTTCGTCGAGTCGCCTCCGACCCCTCCGCAACCAATCGAGGCCTACTCGGTCGGCTCGCCCATCGACGACGATTCCGCGACCCACATGTCGGACGAGAACTGGCTTCGGGCGCTCCGAAAACACACCAGTCTCGAGCCAGCATGGGGCCGGCGCACCGAACGGGGCATCGGCGGTGCCCGAGAACTGGCCCAGCAACTCGGCGGGCACGCCCAGGCTGAACCGGAGCGCTTCGCCGGGCTCGCTATGCGATTCGACGCTCAGATCCCCGCAGTCGCCATGGACAACATCTTGACCAATGTCGCGAAGGGTCTCGACGCCGACAAGTTGGCTGTCCTCTGCCAGCACGCGCGTGATGTGTACGGGGAGGAATGCAGCCTCTCGATCTGCCGGGCGATCGCTGACGCACTCATTGTCAACCCAAATCTCGTTGAGATGCTCCGCGATTGCGCGGGCGACGCTGACCCTGAACATGAACTGGCGCGAACACCTGCAAACGGCGGGGGTGTCTACTTCGGCGGTGACCTTCTGACGGCCGGGATCAACTCGACACGAGGCGAAGTTGGGCATGTCATTGCCCGGCTTCTTGCCCGTGGCCCGGACTATGCCGATGACTTGGCAGACACGGTCGAGGCGCTGTCCACAGACCGGATCATGGCTGTGCGGGTGTGTGCCGCCGAGGCTGTCAGCGCGTTGGCTCGGTACACTCCGCAGACCGCACTGGACGTCGCACACAGGCTGCTCGGCGATGAACTCGAGCTTCTGGACGCACCAACCGTGCAACACCTGCTCCGGAACGCCGTCCTGAAGGATCCCGATCGCTTCGGGCCGTACCTCGCGGCTGCGCTCGCACACGGCGGCGAGATTTCAAGTCAGGCAGGCCGCATTTGGGCGATCGCGCGTTGGAACGACCGAATGCCTGAAGCATGCACCAACGACTTCGTAGACCTCCAGCCGGATGCCAGACGCGGGGCAGCAGTGGTGTACGCCAACAGCCTCCCGGACTGCATGGACGACCTGACTGTCGCCCTCTGTGACGACGAAGATGCCGTCCGAAGCGCCGCCGCCGATGCTGCTCGGCACCTCGACGGACTTGACGAACTCGATGCGCAACGCCTCATCGAAGCGCTGTTGGGCAGCCCGGCGTTCTCGCAGGCCAGCAAGGGTCTCCTGCGTTCACTCGCACGCCGGGAAGGAAAGCTGCCAGCGAGTTCGCTGAACGTGTGCGAATGCGTCGTCGAGATCAGCGGTGCCGACATTGGCGACATCCGTACTTCGAGCGCCCTGATGGGACGTGATCTCACGGCTCTCGTGCTACACCTCTACCGACAAGGCACTCCGTCCGTCAGAACGCGGTGCCTCAACATAGTGGACCGACTCGTCGAGACCGATGTCTACGACACGATGGAAGCCATCGACGAAGAACGCTGACTCGCCCTACAGCAAATCGTGGATGCGGGATCAGCTGAGCAGTTCTGCGTGAAGCTGCGAGGGATCGACGTGTTCGACGCGACCACCGGCGGCATCCTCATCACATAACCTGACCCCACCGAGCCCAGCAGCCCGATCCCAAAAAATCGCGAAGGCTCGGCAATGAAGCAGGCCGCTACGTTCAGATCCCGCGCAACGCGCCAAGAGCGCCTTCCCTACGCTCTGGGCGTGCCAATACAGCAGATTCCTCTCTTCTCGCCGCCGTTCGTCGAGAAGGTTGCGAAAGTGCTCGGCGACGGCATGACTGGCACCGAACTCGGCATCGTGTTTGCCGCTTCCAGCATCAGCGACGTCGACGGTCTTGGTCAGACGAAGTGGAAGCGGATCGCTAACGGCCTGCTGCATCGCCAACATCAGGACCGACTGGGCAACTGCGTTGTTCGCTTCATCACCGAAGCCATGTCGCCCGTGCGGTTTCACGACGACCCTGCTGGCTTCGGCCGGCTCCAGAGCGCGCTCAACGCTGTGCTCGTGTTCGAAGGGCTGAAAGTCAACGACAAAGGGCAGGTCGCCCGGGATTCACAAGGCGCAGCACGCACGCTCGACGAAGCGGCCGAACGCTCCAGCGCCGTACACGCCGAGCTCGTCAGACGCGAAGCGCACGCCGATGCACTCCGCTATTGCACCGCTGAGATTTTCGCCAAGGACAATTTCCATGCCGTGTTCGAAGCCACCAAGAGCATCACAGCGCGGTTGCGCACCATGACGGGACTGACAGACGACGGCACGCAACTCGTCAACGCGACCTTGCTGCCGAAAGCCAACCCGCGCATCGCCATCAACCATCTCGCAGACGAGACCGACCGATCTGAACAGAATGGATTCGCTGGCATCGTCAACGGAATGATCGGGCTGTACCGCAACCCACCTGCACATGTGCCCAGACTGGAACGCGACGTAACCGATCCCGAACTGCTCGAAGCGTTCGCCGTCATCTCGATGATCCACCGCCGGCTCGACCACGCCATCGTTCGCTGAGACGGCCACGGCTGGGCCTGTCGGATGATTCGCGCTGGGTTCTTCGCGGAGTTCAAGATGGCGGAGACTCACCTCCCCGTACGAAGGCGGAATCCTGGGCGACGGCCAGCTTGGCTAAGCTGTCTCACTTGTGATACCATGCCGCGATGGACGAGGTGACTATCCGGCAGCTTCGCAACCACGGGGGCGACGTCGTGGATCGGGTGCAGGCGGGTGAACGGCTTACGGTGACACGGTCTGGTCGTCCGGTGGCGGAGTTGCGGCCGTTGCCCCGTCGGGCGCTTGATGCGTCGGCTTTGCTCGAGCGCTGGCGGTGCCTGCCGCTGGTCGACCCTGATCGGCTTCGCTCCGATATCGATGACGTGTTGGACCCGAGCTTGTGAGTGCGGTGTACCGGCGCGGCGTGCTCGACACGAACACGGTCATCGGATTGCCGCGGATCGTCGATGCCGATGCGCTGCCTGCGGAACCGGCCATCACCGCCATCACGCTGGCCGAGCTCGCCGTCGGGCCGCTCGCAACCGCTGACGAGACCGAGCGCAGCCGCCGTCAGGCTCATCTGCAGCAAGCCGAGGCCGATTTTGATCCGCTGCCGTTCGACGACGCTGCGGCCCGGGCCTTTGGCCGGGTCGCTGCAGATCTGCGTGCAGCGGGCCGCAAGCCCGCGGCGCGTGCCTACGACGCGTTGATCGCAGCCACGGCCATCGCCAACGGTTTGCCCTTGTACACCGCCAATCCCAGCGACTTCGAGGGCATCACCGAACTCGAAGTCGTAGCTGTGCCCATCGGCAGCCCTACCTGAGAACCGCAGTGGCTCTGCTCAGAAGTCAGGCTCGAAGTAGTCGACACGAATCTGACCGTCGTGCACAGGCCGAAGCCAGCGATCCGCCGCTGCCATGTCGTCTGCGATGTCGACTGCATCCTGGGCCGTGATGATGTCCTGCTCGACGGCGCTGCGGAGGATCTCGACTGTGTCGATCACCCTTGAGTGCCCGAGTTCCGGGCGGCGGGTCGCGAACTGGTAGGCCGCGTTGTCATCGGTCGCGAGCATCCCGTCGTGTTTCTCGGCCAGCACGATGCTCTGTGCTTCGCCTCGGTGGCCTTGGGGCGGTCGCCGGCCGTCGGAGAGAGCGATGCGCAGATTGTTGACGAGTCGTCGCTCGTCGCGAGTGAGTTCCGGAGGATCGCCGAGCCACGATTCAGCCAGGATCTGCGTGCAATGCGCCTCGCCCTCATCAGCCGCGGCACCGATCTCATCAAGAACCGCCGGCGCCACTCTGGGCTCGGGCAGCGACCCATGGACGCCCTCGAGAACGTCGAGACAGTCCGCTGCCGAGAAATGACGCAAGGTGACGGCGTCGTGCAGTACCGGTCTGTCGTCCACCACGCCGCCTCGGTTGTGTCGCCGCTATACAGCTACGGGGTCGGCGTCGTAGGCCTGCCTCACGATGTCGGGCGAGTCCTTGGGCGTCGAGTAGTCCTCGGTGATGGCGTCGGCCGTCTCCCACGCCTTGCTCAGTTTCTCGACGAGCTCGTCGGTCTCCACATCGAGCAGTCCTGCCAGCGGCGCTGCGCTGATGGTGCCGTCCCAGATTCCGCGGATGCAGCGGGTGGTGAGGTGATGCGGCGGCTTTCGAGGCGGCCGCTCGCGGGCCGCCAGCAGCATTGCCGATTCCTCGGTGTCACAGAGCGCCCGGAGCAGGCCGTGGAGCCCGGCGTTCTTGAGCGCATCACGCCCGGCGGCGTTGATGACCTGCAAGTTGTGCAGCCTGTAGATCAGCGACTCGAAGCTCACCCCGAAGTAGCGGATCATCATTGCCAAGCACCTCGCGTCGCGCCCGTGTTCTTCGATCAACGAGTTGATTCCCTGCTGAGGCATCAGCAACGCTGCGGCGAAGGCATTCGCCAACCGCTCCTCGTCGTTGTTGCCCCTCAGGTCTTCGTCGATCTTGATCTCAGAACCATCCACAGCGAGCACATGGCCGAGCTCATGGGCCAACGTGAACATCGCTCGAGGTCGAATCACGTCTGCGTTGATGAGGATGAAGGGAAACTCGGGATCTGTCAGGGACATTCCCAGCGGCCCGTCTTCGCCCAACGACTCAACCATGACATCTACGCCGAACTGGTACTCAATCGCCGTTGTGAGGGAGGCAAATCGGTCCGCTTCTGGCGGACCGCTTGTCAGATCACCGAGGCGCTGGCCGGCCCATTCGGCCAACTGATTCGCCCGATCCAACCACCGCCCGTCGTCGCCCGCCGGCACGCTCGCAACTGCCGGCTGAGCCTCGTGGCCGCCGTCGCGAAGCACGTGATGAATCTCCGCGAGCGCGATCAGCCTCCGGTGCGCCTCTCGTGCGGACACCGTCGCGTCCCCAACGCGAGGGGCAACAGCGAGTCGGCCGAGCAACGAGTCCGGCTCCAGGATCGCCAGCTCTGAGACGCCGACAAGATCCGCGAATGTCGTGAGTTCTGCGTCACCGATATCGAGAGCGCCGCGCTCGACGGCAGTCAACTCCTCGGCCGTCAAACCGAGCGCGCCAGCCACATCGTCGAGCGGTGCCCCGGCTTCAACCCGCAGCTGCTGCACCCGACGGCCGATGTCGGCCGCTTCCCCCATCACCCTCAAGTATCGGATGCTTGGGCCTGCCCTGCAAGCACCGCGGCGCGAACGAGGGGTGCCGTCGGGCGTTGAGACGTACCGCAGCGATGCAGGCGAAGAGGCGCCTTGGAGTCGTGTGCGCAAGCGAGAGCCGGTGCGAGGAGCCTGATGGCGGGTGACTCTACGAGAATCATGCGACCCCGACGCACACTGCGCATCACCGTGCCGACGCTGGCGCTGCTGTACGCATCGGACAGGGCGCGGGTGCTTGCTGCCACTCAGGCGTTGCCGATCAGTCGGCGCAACGCGTCGAGGTTGTCATCCTCGCCTTCATTGCCGAGATACAGCTTGCAGCACTCGGTGCCCTGATTCTTGATTTCGACGATCAGCGTGTCCGAGTCCCGGTCGATGTTGAACACAGCGCAGCAGCCGTCGCCTGTCTCCAAGACGAAACCGTCGGGGAAGCCAGAACGGTGCATGAGCCGACCGTAGCGGGGTTCAGCGCGACGCCGGTTCAGGGTTCGGGCGTGAGCAGCGAGATTGTGCGCTGGCCTGATGCCCGGTAGATGCGGAAATCGGAATCGAGGGTCAGGAGTTGCGCATCGGAGAAGCGCTCTGCCAGCCGCACCAGACATGCGTCTGCGAACGACATCGGAACGTTGCTGTACTGCTCCATGAGGCGGCGCAGGTGCGCCATGTCACGCTCGGACTCCGTGACAGCAACAGTGCTCACCATGCCGCGCTCTGCGAGGCGCAGCGGCAAGGCCTCGTTCGCGCCCGCACGCCGCAGCAGGAAGGCAGCCTCGGAGAGGACGGCCTCGCAGGTCAACAGAGGCGGTTCGAGGCGCTCCAGTTGCGCTGCCGCCCAGTCGTGGTGAGGCTCGGAACGATCTAGCGCGGCGACGAGAGGGCCGGTGTCAATGAGCGAGACTGCGACGGCCACGTTCGAAGTCCTCGACTATGGCGGCCTCGAGGTGGGCCGGATCGGCGGCCAAGTCGTCGATGCCGGAGTCCACGCAGCCGATGAGATCACGCATGAGGTCGGCGCAGTTCACGCTTGGCTGCTCGACTTCTGGGTCGCCGAGGCCGTCTTCGATGAGTCGCCGGACCAGATCCGATCTCGTGGTGTGGCGCCGACGGGCTTCCGCGCGCAACCGGGCTTCGAGCTCGGCCGAGACCCTGACAGTCAGCATGCTCATGGCACAAGAACGTATCACGGAGTTGTCATACGCAGGCTCGGCGGCTTCCCGCGCCCTGCACATGCGCAGGCGGGTTGCGGTACAGCCAGATGACTCCATTGGCGATGCTGCCTATGCACTGAACTCGATGGTCCTCAGAGGTTGGCCTGCTCGGTGCGCGCAGCGTGAATCGTCAGCATCAGCTCGGCGTCGTCGAGGACCCGGTACTCGGGTTCCCGTCCTGCGAGCGCGGCGCTGTTGTCGAGGATGATCGGCACGCCCTCGCCGCGCTTCTCCATGAAGTGGGTTCGGCCCTCGGTGAGCCACGGCTCGTCGGGCGCAGGGCATCGCGTCAGCAAGCTGCAGACTGTCTCATTGCGTGCTGTTTGGCGGTAGCGCAGGGATTCGACGGTCAACGAGTTGGCCAGGGCGCCGGGCGAGAACAGCTCCAACCGGTCCGAGAACAGGCGCAGGCGAATCTTCGCCCCGTGTATCGCGTAGTCCCGGTGCGCGACGGCGTTCACCAGTGCTTCGAATACGGCCGCCATGTCGAATTGCGGCTCGTCGACGCGCCCGACGGTTTTGGATGCTCCCCGACGCATGTTCTTGAGGACGAACCGGCTGGCCTCGATGATCTGCTGATCCAAGGGCCCCGTGATGTCAGCCGCGTCCAACTGGTAACTCGCGGCGACAGCATCAGCAGCGACTGAACTGCCCCGGTATGCCACGGCTTGCACATACGCATTCGGCAGCCAGCGTTCGGGCGACTCGCTGCCCATCAGCACTCCGGCGACTGTCGGCCTGGCCTTGCCATCATCGGCTCGCATTGCCATCCCGAGCTTGACCAGGAACGTTTCCTGCTCGTAGTCCGAACGTTGTGTTCGGAATCTCGTCCACAGGCCCTGGGAGAGGTCATCGAGGTGTGCGCTGGCCACGGGCTGCTCGTCGAATCGGATCAGGCGTGTCTGGCTGCGCTGTTGGAAGAGGCGAGCGAGGAACTCCGGCGTCATGACCCGCTTCGAGTCGCCGACGCGATGCCAGTAGCCGCCCGGGCTGCGATGAACGAACAGACTGCGAGGAACCTCGACCTTCACGATGCTCACCGTGCGCCCGCTGCCCGAAGGCACCGAGAGCCTGTCGAGCACGAGCTGCTCGATCGGCGGGGTGATCGAATCGTTGCAGATCTCCTTGACGTAGTCGACAACGGCATCGAGCCTGTCGTGAGGAATGCCAACGATGTCGCGCGACTTGTCCTCCACGCCCAGCACGATCACCCCGCCTTGACTGTTCGCGAACGCCGCCAGCTCGTCCGCCAAGTCGTCGCGAGACGGTCCGGTCACCTTGCGCTCCGAGAAGCGTGCCTCCTTGAGTTCGAGAAAGCTCGTCTCTCCCAGCCGGATGGCTTCGAGCAATTCGTGACTGCTGTCAAGCATTGGCTCAGCCGGCTTCAAGCCGCCGGTAGCGCCGTTCGAGTGCCACGCGGCCCCCTTCCATGACCTCGCAAACCTGATCTCGGACGGCGGGGTTCTGCAGTGAGCCCTCATTCAAGACGATGCATTGGCCGCGTGTGAAGTCCAGCACGTTCACCATCTCGGCATCTCCATTGACGACGATGTTCGGGTTGTGTGTCACTGCGATGACTTGCCTGCGCAGCTTGTTCTCGCGAATCTGCTGGACGACGAGGTCATAGATGAGCTGGTTGTCCAAGTCGTCTTCGGGCTGATCCAGAACCAGCGGTTCGTCGCCGTGTGCGAGCAGGAATGCCAGCATCGCCGCGGCCCGCTGCCCTGCTGATCCTTGATCGATGGACCTGAATTCCTCGCGGCTGCCGGGCATCCGATGCTTGACGTGCAGGCTGTCGGGCGGAAACCATGTCAATAGACGGTCCAAAAACTCCGGTGCTTTGTCATGCTTGTTCTTGAGGTGCCGGTCGAAGCGTGTACCGAAGACCGCCCTTGCTCCGGTGCAAGCATCCGTGAACTGCGCGCGAAGTTCGGCGAGTCGTCGCTCGACTTCGTTGCTGCGCATGTCCGATTCCTCGGGTAGCCCTGTGAGCAGTCGATTGACGATTGCATCGGCTGACGCGGCTTCGTTGCTGCCTCCGATCTCGCGCTCAAATGTGGTCCCATCGAGCCCGAGCGCTTCTCGCAGCGAGTGCTCCGCTGCACCCAGGTTGTCGCCATAGGGAACCAGATGGATGCGGACATACCAGTTCTCGGCCAGCGTGTCGGCGAGGAACTGAACACGGCTATTGCTCAAGGCTCGGCGCGCTTGCCTGAGCCGTTCCATCTCGTTCGCTTCCTGATCCGCCAAATCCTTGCGGCCAGTGTTCGCGGACTCAAGTTCCTCCAATGCATCGGCGAGCAGCTGGCGTTCTTGCACGAGGCGCGTGTGTTCTGCCGCGTAGCGGTTGGCGTCTCCGTCCCGCGCATCAGCGATGGCGTCGTACTCGGCAAGTACGGCATCGAGTTGGCGCTGCCATGTGCCCGTGGCAAGCTGCGATCGTTGCTCGCTGACGACGTTGCGCAAGTGCTCGGCCGCTTGGCGCAATCGGCTTGCGGTGTCTCCGATTGCGCTGCGGCCCGCGTTGATCGCAGCCAGCGCATCGCCATCGGCCTCGTGCGCTGGGTCGAAGATGTCAGCGCGAATGTCCTCGACGACCAGCGTGGCTGCCAGTTCATCAACCCGCTGAGCCGCAGTCCGCGCAGCCTCGAAGTGGCGATCAATTTCTCGTAGCTGTCTCTGGCTGCGCTGATACGCCTGGATGGTCATGGCATGACCCGAATCCTCGAATTCGGCGAGCTTCCGCTCGACATCCCCGAGCTCGACAGTGACCTGCGGATGCTGTGCGAGCTTGGCGTCGAGGGCACGGAGGCTGCCACGAGTTGCCATTACAGCGCTTCGGGCTTCGTCCAGTGCCTGCTCGCTCTGGATCGATTTGGCTCCTTCGTCAATCAGTTTCAGCAGGGCGGACTGATTGTCGCCTGCCAGTTCGGCGATCTGCCCCTGGCTGAACAACCGGATCGGAAACCGCTGCTCGTCGACGTGTTGGGCCGCAGAGGCAACCCAGCCGCCGTCAGGGGACTGGTCTTCGACGATCGTGTCAGAGTCCCCAGGCTCGGCGGGCCAGTGGACTCGGTGCATGACGCCGTGGCGTGACAGCGTCCAACTGATGTGAGTATCGGCGGTAAGGCCGCCGCTGTCGTCGCGCCCGGTCGGCTGGCGGTTGAAGCGCTCAAAGGTTGTGCGTGTACTGCTGTGCTGATCAAGCTTGTCGAGTTCCGACTCGCGCCGCGCCGCCAGACGCAGGCAATGCAGCACCGTCGACTTGCCGGTTCCCCGGCCGCCGATGAGAACGTTCAGCCACGGGCTGAAGCCCAACGTTTCGGGCTCTCGGCGACCCATGAGCTGTGCTTGATGGATGGCAATAGAGCAGATGCGCTGATCGGGGGGAGGCGGCGGTGAAAGGGGTTCGGGGTCATCGCTGCGCCGTATCGAGAATCTCGCTCCATCGAGCAGGGCCAGGCGAAGTCCGTCCAAGTTCGGCTTCTCCATCTTGACCCACGTGTAGTGCGAACCTGGATGTCCGGCTTCGCCGGTTCCGGTGAGCCGGTGGGAGTCCGAACCCAGCACCTCTGCCCATCCGAGTTTGCGTTGTTCATACTGCTCGGGCTTCGGAGCCGAGCGGTCGGCCACTTCGATCGCGAATACGTGATCGCTTGCCAGCACGGCTTCCAAGGCGTTCCCGTTCATTTTCCACAGGCCTCGTGCCCGGTCAACATGAGCTGGAATCGCAATGGCTTGCCGGTCGGCGATCAATCTCAGCACTTCGATGACCGACTTCGACGAGATGTGGTTGTGTTCGTCGTCGCTCTCTTGCAACTCCGTCAGACCGACCAGGCGGTCTACGTCGCTTGTGCCTTTGTCCGGATCAAGGATCGCGAGAACGTGAGTCCCGTCGCTCGCCGTTATCTCGACTCCCGGGAACAGATGCAGCGGCCGAAACTCGGGATGCTCCTGTCGCTCGATCTCGACGAGAGCGGATTTGAGCCGGTCTGTCCAGGCACCTGAGTTGTGATCCGTGACTGCCACACAATCGACGCCCGCACGCATGTAGCCGAGAAGCCAATCTTCCGGCGTGACCGAGTCACGATCGCGGTAGTCGTACGAAGCCGGCGTATGTGAGTGGAAGTCGAACTTCCACCATCGCGAGCCGGGATAACCCCAAGAATCGGCGTCGGCGGCGACCATGCGCCCACGGTACCCAGTGAGTTCGGCGCGACCGTTCAACATTGGGTGCCGCGGCACCGCGACGGCTGGCGTATGGCGACATGCCGCTGACGGGTAGCTGACGTACTGTCGGTAGGGATGGCGCAGCAGATGGAGCGCCGCCCGCCGAGCGCAATGTGTGCTTCGGTCGCTGGCCGTCGCTTTGCTCGCGGCGGCGATGATCTCATGCGGCGGGGCTGCGCCCACCGGCGAGAGCGGTCAGTCGGTCTCGGTGCAGGCCGGGACGGCGACGATCGTCCCCGCGATTGCCCAAACCAGCAGACGTGCGTAGCTGTGCTGTTGCTCTGCTGCGTTTATCGTCAGTCATCCTTGTCGATGCCAGCCTGGACCCGTACTCGCGTTACAGCCGACGGAGGCGGGGGTTGGGCGCTCGGTAGGCTCGGGTTGTGGGACAGGCACCGCAAGCTGGCGTCGTGCATGGGTCCGGTGCCGCGGGCTGGCTCACGGCCTGCTCCCTAGGGGTGAGAGCACATGAGCGCCGCCGTTTCTGAGGATCGGATTCGAGAGCTGGTGGCGGCTGTCGGCGGCCGGGAGGCCATCCTCGACGGTGAGCGCCAGTTCAAGGCCGACCGCAGGTATGTGGACGACAACCGAGAGTTCTTCAAGCAGCACTATCCCGACCAGTGGGTCGGCGTCGTGCATCAACAAGTCGTAGCGCACGGAGATTCGGCAGAAGGCGTCATCGCTGCGCTCCTTGAGGCCGATGAGGACATTGGCCGTGCTGTCGTTCACCATGCTTGCGTCGACGACTCCATCTGGCTTCTTGCCGCAGGGGGCCGATGCGCCGCGTAAGGGGCGATTTCGGCAAGTCAGATCAGCGCCCGTACGTTGTAGCGCGCGTCTTGCTGCCCCGATTAGGTGTCTTCGCTGACATGGACCTGCTGGTCGACACCGGTGCGGACCGCCCGCAAGCGTGCTTGTGCGGCCATGACGGGCCTCTTCGGGGGACGCCTCGATGAACTCTTGGAGCGCAACAATTCAGGCCTGATCGAGCAGCTTCAACGGTCTCGGGCCGTCGGGATCAGACCAGATCTCACCGTGCCTGAGGGCACGCGCGAATTCGGGCGTCAAGTGGCTCGCGACGTCTTCGAGGAGTAGGTGAAGCCGGGCGAACCTGTGGTCCAGCGAACGCAGGGCGACTGAACGAAACCGCGTCAATCAGAGAGCCTGCCGAGGCAGCGTTCGTGGTCCGCGACGTTGGCGGGCTTCTGCCCTCAGTCGGGTCTTGAGCCCGTGCGAGACCTTGACGGCCAGGATTGCCCATGGCGTGGGAGCGTGATGCCGCACTTTGGCAAGGTGCCGCGTTCTTCGGGACGGGTAGCTGCGGTACTTTCGGTGGGCATGGCGCAGCGGATAGACCGCCGCCGCGCGCCGCGCGCGCTTCGGTCGCTGGCCGTCGCTTTGCTCGCGGCAGCGATGATCTCATGCGGCGGGGCTGCGCCCACCGGCGAGAGCGGTCAGTCAGTCTCGGTGCAGGCCGGGGCGGCGACGCGCGAACCCGCGGTCGCTGAACCTGGCAGCACCGGGTCTGCCCGTTCAGAAGCGGTTCCTGCGGGCACCGATGGGTCCGGTCTCGAAGACTGCGAGGATGTCGCCAAGATCACGGCCAGCATTCAGGGTCCGCTGCGCAGGACCCAGAACTACCCGTCGGGGCGGTGCTGGGATACGGCAGCCAATTCGACACCTTCGGCGGCTATTGGCTTGACCGTGACAACGGCGGCACGATCATGGTGGGCTTCACCGACGAGGTCGAGATGCACGAGACGGCCCTGCTGGCTCTGCCGCCGTCGCCGGAGGACGGTCCCGCCGATGGCGACATGCGCCCGCTGGGGCAGCGCGACGATGTTGCCATCGAAGTGGTGCAGGTCACCTACGGCGAACGCGAACTGCTCTCCGCCCAGGATCAGATGAGCAGTGCCACTTGGAATCGCGATCTGGGCATCTACGGGTACGGCATCGATTCTCAGCGCAATCGGGTGAACGTGTTCTTGGAGAATCCTCCTCCCGGTGCGTTGGCTGAGATCGCCCGTTCGGTTCCGTCGTCGGTCGGCCTTGATGCAGTCTGCCTTGAGCTGACCATCACCGAAGCACCTCCAGAAGGCCCGCTGCTGGTGCTGCCCGACCTGAGCAACCCCGACCCCGTCGTCACCTGCTGGGGTGTGCCACCCAAGCCGTACTCGGAACTGATGGCTTGGCAGCCGATCGACGATGTCGATCACCCGGCGGTGGATGCGTTCCGAGAGGAGCTTGCCGCCCGCCAGACCGACCCGACGCCGCGTCCGCTGCCGCAAGGCGACTGGGCCGTCGTGCACATTGCTCCTGATCTGGTGCGCTTCGTGCTGGACGGAGGCGACTGGGAAGAAACAGCAGCAGTCCAGCGCCGCGGCGACCGCTGGCTGTGGGCGGGGGAGGGTTCGAGCCGGCGTTGTGAGCCCTATGTCGTGCTGCCGGAAGGACTCGGCCGTGTCGACGTGCATCTCGATCCCGACAGTCTGCCCGGCCCCGACGACACCGAGATCACGCTGCTCGTCACCGAGCAGGGCTGCGCCAGCGGGCGCACCATGGGCGACGCGCTGCGAGGGCCGCAGGTAGTCGAGACCGACGAAGCGGTAGTGGTGGCGTTCGCGGTGGTGCCCGTTGTCGGCGGAGCGGACTGTCCCGACAATCCGCCGACCTCGGTGACGATCACTCTGTCCGAACGGCTCGGCGACCGCGCAATCCAAGACGGCCTGTACTTCCCGCCCAAGACGGTCACCGTCGAAATGCGGTAGGTTCTTGCAACCCAGCGGCATGTCCATGGGCTCCGCGCGACGAAGTCGCCCAGAATCGGCATTCCGCGCGCGGATGCGTGGCAGTTTCATCAACGATGGCGGTGCTCTGGTCTGGTGCGCCGCTGGCGCCCGCCTGTGACAGACGGCGACATCCGACTTTCGGTGCCAGACGGACCGTCGCGCTTCCCCGGCAGTGTGTCTGGCAGAATGGCGGCGGTGGAACTCACGGACATGTCCCGGCACGGCATGCCTATCGCTCCCGACGAGGGCGACATGCGGCTCCGCGAGGCGATGCTGTACGTCGCGGGCCGTCTCCGAGACGACCCAGGCGGACGCGGTGCTGTCAAGCTCAACAAGGTGCTGTGGTGGGCGGATTTCGAGAGCTTCCGCGAACGGCGACGTTCGGTGACTGGTGCCACGTACCAGAAGCTCCCCGAAGGTCCCGCACCTGTACGGCTGGTTCCGGCACGCGACGCGTTGATCGCGGAAGGTGCTGCTGCATTGCAGAAGCGAGATGTCGGCGCGCCCAATCCCGAGAACGTGCTCCATGCCCTGAGGACACCGCGCCCCGTCTTCGATACCGATGACTGCCGCTACCTCGACATGGCATGCACCAAGTTCCGCGGCATGACGGGCAGCGAATGCAGCGAGTTCAGCCACAGGGTCAGCGTCGGCTGGCGTGCGGTCGAGATGACGCAGATCATCCCGTACGAGACGTCCATCATCAGCACCCGTCCGCTCACAGCGCAAGACCGCAAGCGCGGCTTGGCTATGGCCGCCGCGGCCGGGCTGCCTGCGGGGTGACAGCTGATCCCGTTGGTGCGTCCGTTGAGCGAACTGCCGAATTCAATCGCATGGTTGCTGCGGCATTCGGGCACACTCGCCCCGCTGACGGCTCGCGGCCTTCCCGATCTGACTTCGAGGACCTGTTCTGGCCGCTGCTCGCCGTCGAACTGGCATTCGCGTGGCGCGAGAGCCATCCTGTCGACTCTCGCCACCCGGAGCTCAAGCAGATCATCACGGCACCAGTGGCGCTCTTCCCGCCAGCACACGTCATCTTCGTCGTCGGCGAGGACGCTGTCGCGGGTGAAGCATCGGTCAGCGCGGCCAGCATCCAGTTCGATTGGGACTACCGCTGGGAATCCGACAGCGATTGATCGGTCACAGCGGTCGCCTGCGCACCTCGCCGAGTGACAGAACGCGATAGGCTGTTCACGTCAGTCTGCAATCCCTGCCCACGCCAGTCGCATCCGCGACGCCAAGCAGGCCGGCGGCGGTTACAGGTCGAAGACGGTGCGGGCGTTGTCGCCGACGAAGGCCCGCTGCCACTCGGCGGGGAACATGTCGACCAGCTCGTCGAGGTCGAGCACGTACTCAGGCGTGTGGTCGGCGTGGGGGAAGTCGCTGGCCCACATGAATCGGTCGTGCCCGTAACGCTCCGCCAGCGCGGGAATGGAGCGCTCGTCGGGGTCGCACGAGATCCACACCTGCCGCATGAAGTACTCGCTGGGCTTCATCTGCAGCGGCACGCGGGTGCCGGTGTAGGTATGCCCGAACACCGCATCGATGCGGTCCAAGCAGTAGCCGAGCCAGCCGCCGCCCGACTCGAGCACCAGCACCTTCAGCTCCGGAAAGCGCTCGAAGACGCCGTAGTCGAACAGCGACACGAACTGGTGGCGCACCCCATCCGATGCGGTCATCGAAGCCGTGAGGCGCAGTTCGCGCACGTGCTCCCACGTGCCCATGCGGGTGCCCTTGGTCCACTGCGGTTCGAACGTGGGGTGAATGGCGAATGGCACGCCCAAGTCCTGCGCTGCTTCGAACACCGGGTCGTGGTCTGCGTGGCCCAGCGGACGCGTCGAATGGGTGAACGGCGCCACGAAGCAGCCGCGCGCGCCATCAGCCACCGAGCGCCGCAGCTCCGCTGCCGCGGCAACCGGGTCGGTCATGGAGATGTGTGCGACGGGAATGAGCCGGTCAGAGTGATCTCGGCAGAACTCGCAGATCCAGCGGTTGTAGGCCCGCGTGTAGGCTTGGCTCAGCTCTGCGTCTTCGAGTTCGGCCTCCCACAGCAGCCCCATGGTCGGCAGCAGCACCGCGATGTCGAGGCCTTCGGCATCGAGCAGCTCGATCCGCTGGTGAGGGTCCATCGCCCCGTAGGGGATCTCGCCCACGTAGGTGCGATCCGGGTTGAACATGATGTCGGGCAGGTCGGGTGCGCCCATGGCGCCGAGCGTCGAGACCATGCCGGGACGGGCCAGCTTGCTCCGCTGGTTGTCGATCATGAGCACTTCGAGGCCGCGCTCAGGCTCGATCTCGATGCGCAGCGCCCGGTCCTTGTAGCGGTCCTCGAGGTACTCCTCCCACAGGTCGGGCGGCTCGAGAATGTGGCCATCGGCGTCCACGGCGCCGGCGTGCGCGATCTTGTGCACATCGTGCATGTGGCGCTGCCCGCCCTCGGCGGCGAGCTGTCGCTGAACGGTCGTGGTCATGATTCCCCCCGTGAACCGTGGTGCCCATTCGGATTCTCTCACGTCGCGGGTTGGTGCGCCCGTTTCGGGGGCACGGCGGCGCCATATCGGCGACAATCGCGGCGTCTTATTCGACAGTAGGGGAGGACAGCACGATGAGCGAGGGCAGCGGTGACTCCGGGGGACGGCTGGCCGGCAAGGCCGCGGTCATCACCGGCGGGGCCAGCGGCATGGGGCGGTCGACGGTTGAGCGGTTCCTGGCCGAGGGCGCCTCGGTCGTGATCGGCGACCTGAACGCCGACACGGGACGGGCGTTCATGGACGAGCTGACCGGCGCCGGACTCGGCGACCGCGTCCGCTTCACCCGCACCGACGTGTCGGTGGAAGACGACGTGGCCGCGATGACTGAGCTGGCGGTCGATGCCTTCGGCCGGCTGGACGCGGTATTCAACAACGCGGGCATCGGCGGGGCATTCGGCCCGATCACCGAGCTCGACGTGGACGCTTGGGACGAAACGTTCGCCATCATGGTGCGTTCGGTAATGCTGGGCACGAAGCATGCGGCGCGGGTCATGATCCCGCAGGGCACCGGCGGCTCCATCATCAACACCGCATCGATCGCAGGCGTCGGCGGCGGCGCCGGACCGCAGGCGTACTCGGCGGCCAAGGCCGCGGTCATCAGCTTGGCGCAGACCACCGGACTGGAACTGGCGCCTCACCGCATTCGCGTCAACGCCATCTGCCCGGGCCTGATCTTCACGCCCCTGATGCACAGCGGCAACGAGGCTCAAGCCGAGGAGGTCATGTCCGAGATGCAGCCGTGGCCGGATCGGGGCGAGGGCACCGACATAGCGTCCATGGCGCTGTTCCTGGCGAGTGACGAAAGCAAGTTCGTGAGCGGTCAGCAACTCGTGGTCGACGGCGCCATGCTCGCCGCCGGCCCACGCATCCATGGCCGTATGCACAACACCCGGAACCTGCATCGCATGGCGGGCATGGCATACGGCACCACGGGCCAAGCCGCCACAGTCCGCCGCCTTTAACCGCGCTGGGTGTCGCTGAGCTCGTCGTGAGCGGCGTCGATGGCCGCCAGCAAGCCGAGTGGCGTGGCCGAGCCCTGCGCGACATAGACCCGTGCCCTGCGCCCGATGCGCCCGATCGCCTCGTCGACGCCGAGCTGGACACCGGCACGATTGCCTTGGCGCGCGGAGGGGCGGTCTGAATTCATCTCGGCAGCCCTTCTCGGCAGTCTGTGGCCCGGCAGTCGACCGGTTGGCGAACTGTACGACGGCCCGGGATGGCGTCGCGGGCCATAGGCCTCACGTCACCGCTCTGCGCTCCGCTCCCGGATGGGCGGCATGTGCGGATGGCAAGATTCGGCCATGAGCACTGCTGCGATCGATCTCGACGTCATGCCCCCATCGGAGCTGGCCGACGAACTCATGCCGGAGGTGGCCGACGCTGCGGTGGGAGCGGCAGACCAAGCGGTGGTGGACCGGGCGGCGTCGTGGGCCAGTTCGGCGGTCGCGCCGCATGCCGAGTCCTGGGAGCGCGAACGTCGCTTCGCTGCCGAGGCGTTTGCGAGCGCCGGCGACGAGCGGCTGTGCGGTCTGCTCGTGCCTGTTGCCGACGGCGGCTCGGGGCTGAGCCAGGTCGGGCTCGCACGGGTGCTCGAAGAGGTGGCCGCGGCCGACTTCGCCATCGCTTTCGTGCTCGTCTGTCACAACAATCTGGCGGGTGCGGTGAGCAGGCGTGCCCCTGCGGAGATGCGGGAGCGGGCGCTGGGGCCGTTGGTCTCCGGCGAGCAGCTCGGCGCTTTCCTGCTGACGGAGCCGGGTGTCGGCAGTGATGCCGCCAAGATCACCACCGCGGCGCGTCGGGACGGCGACGAGTGGGTCATCGACGGTCGCAAGGCGTGGGTCAGCAATGGCACAGCAGCCGACGTGATGTCCGTGTACGCGCAGGCCGATCCCGCAGCCGGGCACCGGGGAATCATGACGTTCCTCGTCGACGGCAGCAGCGACGGCATCGAGCGGACCGACGGCTACGAGCTCATCGGCGCCCACGGCATCGGCACCAACGAGGTGCGCTTCAACGAGTGCCGGGTGTCTGACGCTGATGTCATGGTGCCCCTCGGCGAGGGGTTCGTTGCCGCGATGGAAGGCATCGACATCGCTCGAGTGCTGGTAGCGGCCATGTGCTGCGGCATGATGCGTACCGGCCTCGCGACCGCCATCGACTACGTCCGCAAGCGGCAGGCGTTCGGCGGCCGCATCGCCGACCTGCAGGGCGTGCGCTTCAAGCTGGCCGACGTGGCAACCGACTTAGAGGCTGCCCGTCTGCTCGCCTACCGGGCGGCGCTGGCGGTGGCCGAAGGCCGGCCCGCGGCAGTCCACGCAGCACACGCCAAGAAGTTCGCCACTCGCGTCGCCGAGCGAGGCCTCGCGGACTGCATGCAGGTGATGGGCGCCGTGGGCGGCCGGCGCGACCATCCTCTGCCCCGGCACCTTGCCGCCTCGCGCCTGACGCATTACGTCGACGGGGCCACTGAGATCCAGGACGTCGTGATCAGCAGGTCGCTGCTCGACTGAGTCAGGCGGTCAGGCCGACCGGCCGGGCTCAGCTGTTGTTCGAATCGCCAAGCCAGTCGACGATGGCATTGGCGACCTGCCGTTCGGGTGCGTCGTCGTCGGTTTCGACTCGCGTGAGTGCCGACCACTCCAGGTCGAGTCCGGAACGACCGCAGCGCACAGCGACGAGTCGCCCGGAGTCGAGCCACGGCGACATCGCCCACCGGCTGAGAATGGAGACTCCGAAGTCAGCAGCGATCATCTCGGCGATGGCGCCGGTCTGCTCGAGCACGGTGATCGTTCGGGGTGACAGGCCCGCTGGGCGGACGAAGCGCTCGTACTCGAATCCAGGCGATGGCTGCCGGTTGTAGGTGAAGTAGTTCTCTTCGGCAATCGCCTCGGGCCCGATCCAGGTCCGGCCGGCAAGCCGATGCTCGGGGTGTGTGACCAGCACGAGTTCATCGGTGAACAGGTGGATTGCGTCACGCGCTCCCGGCGCCGGTCCCGGAG
This sequence comes from Acidimicrobiia bacterium, assembly GCA_022826045.1. Classification (GTDB taxonomy): domain Bacteria; phylum Actinomycetota; class Acidimicrobiia; order Acidimicrobiales; family Poriferisodalaceae; genus Poriferisodalis. The sequence continues at coordinate 136,377 of JAJDVQ010000023.1, forward strand.
CGAGCACAAGGTCGGCCGTCCCGTCGGCGAGTCGCGGCACTGGCATGTCGCCCACGACGACCAGTTCGAGCAGCAGTCCGTCCAGTCGGTCGCTGCACGCGGCCGCAAACGGCGCCAGCCAGTGGTAGCAGTCGTATGACCCGACGCCGATCCGGACCGTGGCCGTCGTCCCGCCGACGCTGCGCATGAAGTCCTGCTCAGCCCGTGCCAGATCCGGCATCGCACGATGAGCGGCTTGGCACAGCGCCAGCGCCGCAGGTGTGGGCTGCATGCCGCGAGATGGCCGGCGTTCGAACAGGCGTCCGCCGAGACGCCGCTCGGCTTCGGCCAATCGATGGCTGACTGCGGACTGGCTGACATGAAGTCGACCGGCCGCTGCGGTCACTGAACCGGTTTCCGAGACCGCCACGATGGTCTCGTAGTGATGCATCTCCAAGCACACAGACATTGCTGCGAACCTACCGGCCCGCAGCCAAGATATGAGCCGCGGCCGCGGATTGCATGAAGTGGACGCAACTGGGTACGGCTGCGTCTGACTGGGCTCAGCGGCGCATCGCCATGCCTTCTGGATCCCAGAGGCAGTCCTCGATGAGGTGAGCCGTACGCCGCTCGCCCACGATTTCGATCCCAAATTCGACGCCGCCGTGCGCGAATTGGACCGGCACGTAGCCCAAGGCGACGGACACATCGCTGAAGTGGGCATAACCGCCGGAGGTCACCCAGCCGACCGGTTCGCCATTGCAGAAGATCGGTTCATCTGCCAGCGCATCGAAACCGGCCCGATCAGACGGCCCGGGCACTGTCCATGTGCACAGCATCATCGAACCGGGCGGCAGGTCCTCGCCGGGTTCGGGGCCCTGCGGACCGTACTTGGCGGCGAGAGCAGTGCGCCCCACGAAGTCCGTCCCATCATCGCTGGCTCTCGCCATTCTCACGAAGCGTCCCAGATTCGCCTCGAAAGGGTCATAGACGGGGCGGTATTCGCGTGCCCAGCTGCCGAAGCTCTTGTCCAAGCGCAGCGAGTCCAACGCCGTCAGACCGAACAGCCGCAGATCGTGTGCTGCGCCGTGGGTGACGAGCAAGTCGAACACGTAGCGAAGCTGTCCTGCGTCCATCCACAGCTCGTAGCCGAGATCGCCCGCGTAGCTGAGCCGGCTGCACCACGCTCGGGCCCAGCCGACATCGATGCCGGTGAAGCTGCCGAAGCGCATCGCTTCGTTCGAGACGTCGGCGTCGGTCACCTCCGACAGCAGCGCTCTTGAGTTCGGCCCGGCTATGGCTACGCCGCACATCTGTGTACCGAGCGTTCGGTACCCCACCGGCCCGCCATCCCAATGCGCGAGATGTGCGTCGAACCAGCGCTCGTAGTAGCGCTCGGCAATGCCCGAACCGAACACGATGAAGCGCTCACGTGATGCAGCGTTGGCCGTGGCACCGCCGGTCACTGATCCGACCGGACCGTCAGGCGCACCTCCGGCCGTCGGCAGGCAGGCGATCGTGAGGTCGCCGGTGAGGTTGCCCTGCTCGTTGCACATCGGTGCGAGCGCGATCCGCCCCGGTCCCGGCAGCCTGCCCGCGGTGAGGTGTGTGAGCCACGCCCGCGCTCCCGGTCCTTCCACCAGGAATTTGGCGAAGCCCGATGTCTCCATGAGGCCGACGCTGTCGCGGACAGCCAGCACCTCCTCGCGGACATGGGGCCATGCGTTGGAGCGACCGAACGTGACGTCCTCGACGGTTCCCGGCTCGGGAGCAAACCACAGCGGCACCTCGAGGCCGTAGGCATCCCCGAAGACGGCGCCTGCCGCCCGCTGCGGTTCGTAGATGGAGGTCGTGGACAGAGGTCGGCCTTCGGGCAGGAACTCGTTGGGGAAGCTGATGCTGAAACGCCGCCGGTAGTTCTCTCGCACCTTGGTGGCCGTGTAGGCCCGGGTCGCCCAGTCGCCGAATCTGGCGATGTCCATGGCCCACACGTCGAATCCGGGATCGCCGTTGGTCATCCAGTTGGACAGGGCGAGCCCGACGCCCCCGCCTTGGGACAATCCCGCCATCACCCCGCAGGCCGACCACAGCCCCGGCAACCCGCGGATGGGGCCCACGAGAGGGTTGCCATCGGGGGCAAAGGTGAACGGACCGTTGACCACGCGGGCGATGCCGGCGTCGGCCAGCACCGGAAAGTGCCTGAACGCCGTATCCAGCGACGGTGCGATCCGTTCGAGATCAGGGGTCAGCAGGCGCTTGTCGAAGTCCCACGGCGTCTGCTGGCGCTGCCACGCCACGGCTGCCTGCTCGTAGGTGCCCACCAGCAGGCCTTGGCCCTCCTGGCGCGTGTAGATCTCGCCGCCGAAGTCGATGGAACCCATCAGCTCGGCGCCGGAGCGCTCGTTGTGGGCGATGATCTCGTCGATGGGCTCGGTGATGACGTAGGTGTGCTCCATCGCCAGCACCGGCAGCTCGAGGCCGACCATGCGGCCCACCTCGCGTGCCCACAGCCCTCCGGCGTTGACGATGTGGGTTGCTTCCAGCCAGTCGTCGATCTCGCCGGCTGTGTCTCGTGAGCCGGCGAGGTCGCCGGCGGTGGTGTCGTACAGCCCGATGCGCCACGCCTGGCCGTCGGGCGTCCGCTCGATGCGTCGCGCCCACGTGTGGCGACGAACCTGTGCGCCCGCTGCCATCGCCGCCCTGGCATACGCGTAGGTCACGCCGGTCGGATCGACATGGCCGTGCTCGTAGTCGTACATCGCCCCGGCGAATTGGCTGGGATCGATGATCGGCATGAGCCGGGCGGCTTCTTCGGCGGAAATCATCTCGGACGTGATGCCGAGGTACTTGCCGCGTGCGTCGGTCATCCGCAGCCAGTCCAGGCGCTCGGCCGTGTCGGCCAGGAAGACCGCGCCGGTGAGGTGGATGCCGCAGTCCTGGCCCGACAGCTCTTCGATCTCGCGGTACAGCTCGATCGTGTACTTCTGCAGCTTGGCCACCGTGGGGTCGGAATTGATGGGATGCATGCCGCCTGCGGCATGCCACGTCGAGCCAGCGGTGAGCTCGGAGCGTTCGAGCAGCACGATGTCGGTCCAGCCGGCGCGGGTCAGGTGAAACAGCACCGAGGCGCCCACGACGCCGCCGCCGATGACGACGGCTTGCACGCGCTCAGTCACGGCTGAGCAGTCTCGCAGGCGGCGGCAGCCTGCACCTAGCGCGTCACAGGGTCGAGTTCGATGGCCGGCGGCGAGGGATTCGGCTCGCTGCCATACAGGTCGACTCCTCCGGCACGGTCGCCCGCCGGCACCGTCAGGTCGGCAACCGACGGGAGCGTCATCAGGTCGGCGGTCATCTTGTGGAAGCGGTTGAGCGGTTCCTCGAAGCGGGGGGCCAGCGGTCCGGGCGGTGCGCCGCCCAGCGAGATGCCACGCTGAGCCCGTTCGCAGATGTCGATGTCCTCGTCGTTCACCTCGATCCAGAAACGGCGAGTGGTCTCGAACGCCTCCCGCAGCTCGGCCGACGGCTCGTCCGCGGTCATCGGGCCTGGCGGGAACAGGAACGTGCAGTGCTCAAGCGTGCGGCCGGCGGCGAGCGGCTGCAGCACCATCAGGAACATGTGGCTCGGCAGCACCGCGAGGGTCACGTTGGGGAACAGCGCCACGAACCTGCCGCTGGCGGCATCAGAATCGTCGAGCCCGGCGGCTGCCGGCAGCGTCAGCCAGTCGTCACGCTCGTCGCCCGACACCGGTGTGGTGGTCTGGCCGCAGTACATGCCCGGACCCTGGTAGCGGTAGTGGTCGGGAACTCGCGACACCTTGGCCAGCTCTGGATGCACCCAAGGAAGGTGGTAGTACTCCGCGAAGTTCTCCACGATGAGCTTCCAGTTGGCCGCCACGTCGAACGTTCGTGCTGCGCCGTCGAGCCCGGTCGAGCGCCACTCGGAGAACCCGTAGGCCGCCAACCTGTCGGGCAGATCGCCGAGCCACTCCTCGAGCGGCGGTGTGTCGTGGTCGAGGCAGACGAACACCAGCGGGCCCCAGGCCTCTGTACGCACGGGGACAAGTCCGTAGTCGGCTATGTCGAAGTCGTCTCGGGGCACCTCGTCGAACAGGGGTGCTGCTACGAGTCGCCCGTCAGCGCTGTAATGCCACCGGTGGTACGGGCAGCGAATCGTGTTCGCGATGTCGCAATCGTGCTCGGCCAGTTCGGTGCCGCGGTGTCGGCAGGAGTTCAGAAAGCCGTGCAGGCCGCCGTCGGATCGGGTCAGCAGCACCGAACGTCCGCCCACTGACCGCACCAGCAGCCGGCCCGGCAGTGCAATCTGTTCAGCCAGGGCCACCGCGACCCACGCTCTGCCGAACAGTCGCTCCTGCTCAGCAGCGAAGAAATCCTCGTCGGCGTACACCGCCGGCTGCATGGCGAAAGACGCGTCGACGGCGTTGCGTTGGGGAGCCCAGAATTCAGCCTCCGCTTGTGTCCAGTCAGCTACCGGCTGTATCCCGTCTGCCGCCATGTCGCAGTTCTACCCCCCGGGCTCCTGCTCCGAACACTAGTGCGCGGACACCGGGCGTTCGATCGGACGCCGTCGAATGCCAGCGCTGTGGAGCGGACAGTCGCCGGTATCCTGCGCTGCTCGCTATCGCTGGACGGGGCCGAAACCATGCTCATGCCGATCGCCTCCCGTCGCTGCTTGGCATGGCTGCTGCCGGTCCTGGTGTTGGCATCCAGCTTGGTGCTGATACCCCCTCCCCCCCCCACTTCGGCGACCGGCAGCCAGTCTCCGGGACCGTGCGACACCGGTTACGTCGCACCCGTCCCGACATCAGTCGCCGTGACCGATGTGCCCATTCAGGTGGCTTCCACCGCTGACGACTATTTTGTGCTCTACCGTCTGATAGCGCGTGGCAACAGTGGGAACGTCAGCGTCCCCATCTCCGTTACGCAGGGAGTTGCTGGCAGCACCACTCTCAATGATTCTCTCCGGCCATTGAGTGCCGACCGCTACCGCGTCGAGAAGTACTCGGTTTCGCGTCCCGCAGATATCGACGGCGACTGCATAGATGACCTCACGGAGTTAGCGGGTTTGGGTGCATATCATCCGCTCAGTGCTGGCAAAGTGATTGACGCAGAAGACGGCCGTGTTGCCATTGACTCCCATGAGACATTTTTGGAACTGTCATATCGGGGCGACTGGAGCGACGACGATCTGCTGGGGCTCACGCTGCCCGAATTATACGGCCGCAGCGTCGTGAAATTTTGGATTACAGACCTCGATACCGAGCAGCCGGCCGTATATTTCCAGAACACGCACAAGCATCAAGCTCATGGAAGTTTCGCCAGAGCGGTTGGTCTTCAGAATGAGGGATTCGGAAAAACCGTGTTCGGAGAGTTGATCTGGGAGCCTAATGTAGTTGCACCTGACGGAACGCTCGGTGTGTACCGCTATCGTCTCCGTCAATGGATAGCTCACATGTCCAGTTTCTGGATTCTCGAGCGTTACCATGAGATACTTGCGTCGGCGATGCCATTCGTCGACAACAATCTGAGTCTCTATGCCTCGACTCCGATCGAGGTCAACCTCTACAAGACGAATCGTGCCCGTATTGATGCGACCAGGGTCAGCGTTCTGCTTGATCATCAATTGCATCCTGACGTAGACTATGTCCCGCTCAACGGGGCACAGGGATACGGACAGTTGCGACTGATGGAGGAGGGCGAACGCCCTGGTCCGCGCGATGTAGCCATCTACCGGACGTTGCCCAACGACTTGCCTCGTGTCGCCGGGACGATTACAACAGTCCCGCAGACACCACTGTCACATGTGAACCTGCGTGCCATTCAGAATGGGATCCCGAACGCGTTCATTCGCGATGTGCTCGACGATGAGTCCGTCGTCGACTTGATCGGTGCGCATGTGTACTATGAGGTCGCTGCGGACGGTTACACTATCCGGGAAGCAACTAAAGCCGAAGTAGACACGCATTTCGACAGTCTGCGTCCTGCAGGAACGCAGACTCTTCAACGCGATCTGAGTGTCACGTCGATCACAGCCTTGGCAGACGTGAGCTTTGCCGACTGGACTGCTTTCGGGGTCAAGGCAGCCAACGTTGCAGAGTTGAACAAGCTGTCTCTGCCCGATGGCACAACCCCGACGGGTTTTGCCGTTCCGTTTTACTTCTATGACGAATTCATGAAGCAGGCAGCGGTCGGGAAGAAGACCATTCTCGGAAAGAAGAAGGCACCAGAAGAGGAGAAGATCACGCTGGCAGCTGGGACGAAGCTGGCCGAGGCCGTGACACTCATGCTGGCGCACCCGTACTTCCAGTCCGACTATGACATTCAGGAGGAGATGCTGGATGACTTGCGAGATGCCATCAAGGATGCAGCTACGCCTCAGTTCATCATAGATGCACTCACCGCAATGCATGCCGAATACCCTGATGGCCAGTCATTGAGATACCGTTCGAGTACCAACAACGAAGATCTCCCATCGTTCAGCGGTGCCGGTCTCTATAGCTCGAAGACTCAAGATCCCGACGAGACAGCCGCAGACGGTATCGACAAGTCGATCAAGAGTGTGTGGGCGAGCTTGTGGAACTATCGCGCCTTTCTCGAACGCGATTTTCACCGTGTCGACCACACCACGGCTGCCATGGGTGTGCTTGTGCACCCCAACTATTCCGACGAAGTCGTCAACGGCGTCGCGGTCAGCTATGATCCAATCACGTTCCAAGACGATGTCTATTACGTCAATTCGCAGGTGGGCGAGGATCTCGTCACGAACCCTGAAGCATACTCCCAGCCCGAACAGATGCTATTGGATTCCGCTGGAACCGCTGCGGTACTGCAATACTCCAGTTTGTCGGCATCTGGTCAGCCTCTCATGAGCGACGCTCACATGCGACAGCTGCGCAGCAACCTCAAGACTGTCCATGATCGATTCGAGACATTGTATGGGGTGGAGGACGGCGAAGACTTCGCGATTGAAGTCGAATTCAAGATCACATCAGACGACCGGCTGGCCATCAAGCAAGCGCGCCCTTGGATTTTCGCCGAACCGCTGTATGTGGCTGCTCCAACCGTGGCAGTTGACATCGTCAACAGTGGCGTGACCGAGGGGGCAAGCGTGAAGATCGCCGTCACTCGTCGCGGCGGAATTCTGCCACTGCCTCTCAGCGTCAATCTACGATTAAGCGAGACTGGCGAGATGCTGGCCAACGGCGGACCGACTTCTGTGATCATCCCGTCTGGCCAGGCAAGGGTGACATTCTCTGTGCCTACCGAGGAAGATCAAGAAGACGAACCCCACAGTGTCGTCACTGTCAGTCTTGTCGCCGACGATGCCTACGACATCGACAGCGCCAGTTCAGTATCCGTCATCGTAAAGGATGATGACGTTGGTGACGATCTGTGTATGTCGGCGTTGTCGGGTGATGGGAGCGTCAGCGGAGCGTGGGCGTCCGAGTGCGGTTCGGAGGATCGCCACGCCCGGTATGCGTGGTTCTATACGTTCTCGTTGGACAGTTCGAATGAAGTGACCGTCGATCTGATGTCGTCTGCTGATACGTACCTGTACCTGCGCCGCGGCTTGGGTCGGAAGTCGGGTGCTGTGCTGGCGCTCGACGACGACGGCGGCGACGGCTACAACTCGCGAATCCGCAGGTCGCTGGCGGCGGGGGACTACACGATCGAGGCAACGACGTATCGCGCATCGACGGCTGGATCGTTCACGCTGACGGTGGACGGCATTCCGACACCGACGGCGGTGCAGCCCGAGCCGGAGATCAGCATTGTCGCGGGTGCCGACATCGACGAAGGCAGTGATGCGGTGTTCACGGTGACTGCTGATCCGGTGCCAGCGGCGGCGTTGGATGTGACCGTGGCGGTCACCGCGACGGGCGATTTCGGTGTCTCGCCGGGTTCGCACACTGTCACGGTTCCCTTGTCGGGCAGTGCCACGCTGACGGTGGCGACGGCCGACGACAGCGCTGACGAGGCCGACGGGTCGGTGACCGCGACGGTCGGCACCGGGGTCGGCTATACGGTCTCGGCGACTGCGGGCGCTGCGACGGTCGCGGTGGCAGATGACGACGACCCGGCCCCGCCGGTGGTGTGTGTGCCGTCTTTGCCGTCTGATGCGGTGACGGTGTCGGTGGTGACTGGTTGGCGTGATGAGTATTCCCATGCTGCACATCAGCAACGCTGGGATCGGGTGCTGGCTGCTTTGGGGGTGGACACTGGCGAGACGGCGATGACTGTGGCTGACGCTGAGGCTGTCAAGGCGCAGTTCGACAATGCACGCTGGGACCGCACGGTGCGCACGCTGCAGGCGATGACGCAGTGCGACGACGACCCGCCTGCGGTCGTTCCCGAGGTCAGCGTCACCGCCGGCGGCGGGGTTACTGAGGGCGGCGACGCGACGTTCACGGTCACCGCGGACCCCGCGCCGACAGCGGCTTTGACAGTGGACGTGACGGTCACGGCGGCGGGCGATTTCGGCGTGTCGCCGGGTTCGCACACTGTCACGGTTCCCTTGTCGGGCAGTGCCACGCTGACGGTGGCGACGGCCGACGACAGCGCTGACGAGGCCGACGGGTCGGTGACTGTCACGGTCGACGCAGGCACGGGCTACACCGTGTCGTCAACCGCGGGCACAGCGTCGGTCGCGGTGGCCGATGACGACGACCCGCCCCCGCCGCCCCCGCCGCCCCCGCCGCCTGCGGTGGACCCTGAGGTGAGCGTCACGGCCGGCTCCGGGGTCACTGAGGGCGGCGACGCGGCATTCACCGTGACGGCTGTTCCGGCGCCGTCTTCGCCGCTGACGGTGGATGTGACCGTGGCTCAGGTCGGCGATTTCGGCGTCACGACCGGTTCACGGTCGGTGACGGTCCCCACCTCGGGCAGCGTCGCGCTGACCGTCGCCACGGCCGGCGACAGCACAGACGAGTCCGACGGGTCAGTGACCGTCACCGTCAACGCCGGCACCGGCTACACGGTCTCCGCGACCGCCGACGCAGCCTCGGTGGCGGTGGCAGATGACGACGACCCGCCTCCGGTGGTGAACGCGGTTCCGTCGTTGTCGATCAGCGATGCGTCGGCGGGCGAGGGCGGCACGCTGGCGTTCACGGTGACGCTCAGCCCGGCCAGCGGCCGTTATGTGTGGGTGAACTATTACGCGCGGCCCGCGTACGGGGCTGGGTTGTCGGCGACCTACGCGGACTTCGCGCAGGCCTACGGGATGCTGACCTTCAGGCCCGGCGAGACGGCCAAGACCGTCACCGTGGCAGCAGTCGACGACAGCCGAACCGAAGGCGACGAGACGTTCGTCGTCGTGCTGTACTCCGCAGTCCAAGCAGCAGTCGCCGACCGCGAAGGCATCGGCACCATCACCGACAACGACTGAGATCCCGTACCGCCATCACGGGAAGGCCTCGTTGACGATGTGGCTACTCGTGGCTACTTTTGCTGCATGAGGTCGGTCGGCATCAAGGCCCTGAACAGCAGTCTGAGCGAGTACGTCCGGCTCGCGGCTTCCGGCGAGACCATCCTGGTCACCGACCGCGACCGCGTGGTAGCCGAACTCGGCCCGCTCCGCGAGAGCCGCAGCCCCATGCTCGCCGATGCGTTTCTGGCCGAGACCGTCCGCTCCGGCGTCATGACGCCGCCTGTGCTGACAGGCTCGGGGCCGCCGCCGGCGCAGCGGCCCGTCGCCCGGCTCGAGGAGGTGCTGGCCGACCTGCATGAGAGCCGCAGCGACCGTTGATCTACCTCGACACATCGGTCGCGCTCGCGCACCTTCTGGCCGAGGACCGCCGTCCGCCAGAGGCGCTCTGGGACGAGACCCTGGTGTCGAGCCGGCTGCTCGAGTACGAGCTGTGGACGCCGCTGCACGCCATCACGGCCGGATGCACAAGACTCATGCCTTGGCGCCATCGGCGGCTGCTTGGGCGCCGGAGCAGGGTGTGGTGAAATGGCGGCGGTGAGTCGCGCAGGATGGGTCGGCGGGGTGGTGTTGCTGGTGTGCTGTGCGGCTGCGGCTGTGCTGTGGGCGACCCCCCCCGACGTTGGGCCGGTGTCTCATCCTTATGAGCTGACCCAGCAGGATGAGGGGCTGCTCGACAACCATCATGCCAATGCCGTGAAATCGTGCACGAGTGTGCGAGCCAAGTGGCGAGATGGTTTGTCGGGCTGTCAGTGGTATCTGAGCGACAGCAGACCCGAGGTGTTCGACATCAATGTCGAGCCGGCGTGGGAGGCCACCCTCGGCGAGGGCGTCACGGTGCTGGTGGTCGACGATCCGGTCGATTATCGGCATGAGGATCTGCGCGACAACATGGATCCGGCCGACTCGCCCGGGCTGACCGAGGCCGCTGTGACGGGCTCCTACACGAGTCACGGCACTGCGATGGCGAGCATCATCGCCGCCCGTGACAACGCCGTCGGCTTCCGGGGCGTCGCGCCGCGCGCTGCGCTGACTTGGAGGGTAATCTCTTCTGCCGACATTGGCAGGTCTTTCGGTCTTCCCCAGTGTGTCGAGGTGATCAGCGCGGACGGCTCGGTGGCGGGTTCGTGGGCGCCGGATTGCGAGTCTTCGCCGAGGGCGCCGGCGCCGGCGAGGTACTACACGTTCTCGTTGGATACTCCGTCGAGGGTGACTATTGATCTGCGGTCGAGCTTGGACTCGTACTTGTTTGTGCGCGACGGTTTCACGCTGTCGGGCACGTCGATGGCCGTAAACGACGACGGCGGCTCCGGATCGAACGCGCGGGTCAGCCGGACGTTCCCTGCGGGGGTATACACGATCGAGGCGACGACATACGCGCGCCAGAGCCGGTCGGGCTCGTTCATTTTGCAGATCGCCGGTTTGGACGGCGCTTCGGTGCCTGAGCGCAGGTGGGCGCCGGTGTGGGACTCGCTGCTGGAAGCTGCTGTGGTGAACCGCAGCTACGGCACAGCCAGCTACACCCAGCCCTGGATGGATCGCGGCAGTCCGTACAGGGATCACCGACACCCTCGGTTTTCTGACCATGAGATCTATGACACGATGGCCGAGTTCGGCTTCGGCGGTCGGGGCACGCTGAACGTGGTGTCGGGCGGCAAGACGTTTCCTGTGCCGGGGCTGGTGCAGTGGTCGACGCTGGCCGAGGACCGCAGCCATCCCGCGGTGGTCGCGGTGTGCGCCACCGATCGTTGGGGCGGGCGGGACGCTCGATACAACACGAGCTTTGAGGGCCCGAATCTGTGGGTGTGCGCGCCAGTCGGCGGCATCGTGCAGGCCGCCCTGGGCGACCGCTACTACCTGAGCAAGGGCACTCCGTCGAGTCCGGCGACGGCTCTGGTGTCGGGCGTGGCTGCGCTGGTGCGCAGCCTCGACAGCAATCTGTCGTGGCGCGATGTGAAGCTGATATTGGCCGCCTCGGCGCAGCACAACGATCCCGGCGACGCGGGCTGGCAGCAGGGCGCCGCGGTGTACGGTGCGCCGCAGCAGAACTACCGTTATCACCACAGCTACGGGTTCGGTGTCGTCGACGCGGGCGCCGCGGTGCAGCTCGCGCAGAACTGGCGGTACCTGCCTGAGTACCGCAGCGAGCACATATCGGCGCCGCCGCTTTCGTCGGCGCTGGCCGTTGCTGACGACGGCAGCACGGTGACGGCCGATCTCGCTGTTGATCCTGAGATCGACTTCGTCGAGTACGTCGAAGCCCATCTCGTGCTGGACGCGCCGTGGTTCCGCGACCTCGAAGTGGAACTGGAATCCCCCTCGGGCATCGTGTCGACGCTGTCGGTGCCGGTCGGCGATGTCACCGACCCGGCTTGGGCCAAGTATGACTGCAAGCAGGCGTCGGAGTGCGGCATCTCGGGCCGTTTCCGGTTCGGCACTTCGGCTCATCTGGGCGAGGACCCGGCGGGCACGTGGACGCTGCGGCTGGCCGACCGGCGGCCGAATGGCGGCGCCAACGCGCTGGAGTCGTGGTCGCTGCGGTTCTTCGGCCACAAGTCGTCGGACCCGACCCCGAACCTCACCCCCTCGCCCACGTTCGGGCCCTGGCCCCAGGTGTCGATCACCGCAGGCGCCGACATCGCCGAGGGCGACGATGCGACGTTCGCTGTCACTGCGGTCCCGGCGCCCACAGCGGCGCTGGACGTGACTGTGGCGGTGACCGTATTGGGCGATTTCGGTGTGTCGCCGGGGTCGCGCACCGTCACTATCGGCATGTCGGGGACGGGCACGTTGTCGGTGTCGACGGTGGGTGATGCGTTCGACGAGGGGGACGGCTCGGTCACCGCGACGCTGCGCGCCGCCGGCGGCCCCTACCGGGTTTCCGCTGAGGCCGGCACGGCATCTGTCGCGGTCTCCGACGGCTATGAGTCCGAGGTGAGCATCACTGCCGGTACTGACATCACCGAAGGGGGCAACGCGATCTTCACGGTGACTGCCGATCCCGCACCGGCAGCGGCGCAGAGAGTGGAGGTGGTGGTCACCCCATCAGGCGATTTCGGAGTGGCGCGATGGAATCACTCGGTGGTGGTCCCTGTGTCGGGGACTGCCACGCTGACGGTGTCGACGGTGGATGATTCGGTTGACGAGCCGGACGGGTCGGTGACAGCGGCAATCGGCAACACTGACAATTCGTGGTATTCGATTTCGCAGTCGGCGGGTTCGGCGACCGTCGCGGTGTCTGATGACGACAGCGGTGCGGTGCGGGCGGGCGATCCGTGCGTGGCGGCGTTGTCGGGCGACGGGAGCGTGAGCGGGCAGTGGATTGCGGGCTGCCGTTCGTCGACGCGTGCTGGCCGGTTTGCGCGGTTCTATGGGTTCTCGCTGGACGAACCGAGCCAGGTGAGAATCGACCTGGTGTCGTCGGCTGACACGTTCATGTATCTGCGCCGCGGTGTAGGCCAGAAGTCGGGTGGCAGGGTGGCGACCGACGACGACGGCGGCGACGGGTACGACTCGCGGATCAGCCGCCTGCTCGCGGCGGGCGATTACACAATCGAGGCGACGACGTATGACCCGTCGACGGCGGGGTCGTTCATCTTGACGGTGGACGGCATCGGGACCCAGACCGTGGTCCGGCCGGACCCTGTGGTCGAGCCGGACCCGGTGGTCAGCGTCGAGCCGGGCAGCGGGGTGACCGAGGGCGGCGACGCGACCTTCACGGTCACTGCGGATCCTGCACCGACGGCGTCGCTGACGGTGAATGTCGCAGTGTCCCAGTCGGGCGATTTCGGTGTGTCGCCGGGGTCGCGCACTGTCACGGTCCCCGCGACCGGGACCGTCTCCCTCACCGTGGCGACGGCCGACGACAGCGTTGACGAGGCGGACGGTTCGGTGACGGCGACGGTCAGTGTCGGGACGGGTTACACGGCCTCTGCGACGGCGGGTTCGGCGTCGGTGGCAGTGGCCGATGACGACGACCCGGCCCCGCCGTTGGTGTGTGTGCCGAGCTTGCCGTCGGACGCGGTGACGGTGTCCGTGGTGACTGGCTGGCGTGGCGAGTTCGCTCATGCTGCGCACCGGCAGCGCTGGGATCGGGTGCTGGCCGCGTTGGGTGTGGACACCGGCGAGGCGGCGATGACCGTGGCTGACGCGCAGGCGGTCAGGGCGCAGTTCGACAATGCTCGTTGGGACCGCACGGTGCGCACGCTGGAGGCTATGGCCCAATGCGACAGCGACCCGCCGCCTGCGGCCGACCCTGAGGTGAGCGTCGCGGCCGGCGGCGGGGTCGCCGAGGGCGGCGACGCGGCGTTCACGGTCACTGCTGTTCCGGTGCCGTCGGCGGCTTTGACGGTGGAGGTGACGGTTTCGCAGTCCGGTGATTTCGGTGCCGCAACGGGTTCGCGTACGGTCACGGTCCCCACAACCGGCAGCGTGACTCTGACGGTGGCGACGACCGACGACAGCACCGACGAGGCCGACGGGTCGGTGACTGTCACGGTCAACGGCGGCACCGGCTACACCGTGTCGTCAACCGCGGGCACAGCGACGGTCGCGGTCGCCGATGACGACGACCCGGCCCCGCCGCCTCCGCCTCCTGTGATTCCGCAGGTCGGCATCGCGGCCGGCGGCGGGGTCACCGAGGGCGGCGATGCGGCGTTCACGGTGTCTGCTGTTCCGGCGCCGGCGGCGGCTTTGACGGTGGAGGTGACCATCGCTCAGACCGGCGACTTCGGCGCTGGCGCCGGGTCGCGTCAGGTGACCATCCCCACCACGGGCAGCGCGACCTTCACCGTCGCCACCGTCAACGACAGCACCGACGAGGCTGACGGCACGGTCACGGCGACGGTGGGCTCGGGCAGCGGCTACACCGTGTCGTCGACCGCGGGCGCTGCGTCGGTCGCGGTGGCCGATGACGACGACCCGGCCCCGCCGCCTCCGCCGGTGGTGAATGCGGTTCCGTCGTTGTCGATCAGCGATGCGTCGGCGGGCGAGGGCGGCACGCTGACGTTCACGGTGACGCTCAGCCCTGCCAGCGGCCGT
>JAJDVQ010000063.1 GCA_022826045.1 Acidimicrobiia bacterium
CAGACACTCAACCCGACGAAGCCCCAGCAGCCTTCCCGCGACGCCTCTTGCCCCATTCGAGGGCAAAGATGAGGGCACCGGTTGCGCTGACAATCCACCAAGGCCAGACCGTCAGCCGCTGAATGAGAGTCACCGTCAGGGCTCCCACCAAAACAGGCCCCCACGTCCAAACCCGCGACTAGCGCTCCTGCGGCGCGTCCGATGTCTCGGCGTTGGTGCTCATGGGTTCATCGTCGTTGCGACGCGCCCGCCTCACGAAACCCGTACACCACACGACGCGGGTCGGTTGGCGGCTCGGGCCGCGCTCTGCCGAGCGCGGCCGGCTCGACGTTCGGAACGCGCCGCTGCTGCCAGCGGGCCAGCAGCGGCACAACCGCCAGCCAGTAAATCGCCAGCGTTCCCGTCGCCGCTAGGAACACAGGGAGCACGGGGAGTTGAAGCGGGGTCCAGCCGATCGCTAGGCCCCCCAGCACTGCGGATGCTGCTCCTGCAGGTGCTCCGGTAGCGAGGAAGACCAGCCGTTCGCAGCGGTCGCGAGCGCGTAGCCCTTTCACGAATACCCGCCAGAGCGGCCTAGGCGATGTGCTCGCACGCATGGTGTCAGGGTTGTTCGGGGTGTTCATCGTCGTTTCCTGCCTCACTTGCCGCAGTAGTAGCTGTCGCCACGGTCGCAAAAGGACTTGTAGATGATCCGGTAGTACTCCGCGCTGGTGAGCTTCCCGGCCTCGTATCTGAGGGCTGCCTCGTGCGCTTCCTCGGCCGTGATCGTGCCGTCGCCGTCGCCGTCGTAGTCGCCGTCGGGATCGTTCGGATCAGCCTGCGGCTGGCCGCAGCCGCTGTCGTCGTCGCTGTCGGGCGGGTTTGGGGTGTTCCAGCGGTACACCGGCGACGAGCCCTTGGTGCACCACGGCTGGGGGCACAGCACCTCGCCGATGACCGTCGCCGCTATCCACGCGCCGCCGCAGAGCAGCCCGCCGGTTCCCGCGGTTGCCAAGCCGACTACGGTGCAAGGAGGCTAGGCACCGGCCCGCGCAACGCCGGGCAGCGCCGAACGTCAGTCCGACGAAACCCCGGTGCGTTCGGCTTCGCGGCGGTCGTAGGCAGCCACGATCCGTGGAATGGCCAGCACAGTGAGCGCCATCAGAGCGAGCCCTGACAGCGACGCCAGCACCGTGCCGGCCCAGCCGCCCGGCCAAGCGCGCCACCAATCGAACAGGGCGCGAACAAGCCCTGAACCCGCAATCGCGATGACGGCACTCGTCAGTCCGAGCACGATGCTGCGCCGGTCGAAGCGCCAGAAGTCGCGCTGACGCTGTGCGTTCGCAGCATTGGGGGTGTTCGGGGTCATGGTGTCAGGGTAGTTCGGGGTGTTCATCGTCGTTTCCCGCCTCACTTGCCGCAGTAGTCGGTGTCGCCGCGGTCGCACCAGAACTTTTTGAGAATCCGGATGTACGCCGCGTCGGTGATCTCGCCGGCCTGGTGCTTGATGGCTGCCTCGTTTGCTTCCTGGGCCGAGGTCGTGCCGTCGCCGTCGTAGTCGCCGTCGGGATCGTCCGGGTCAGGCGTCGGCTCAGGGTCAGCGTCGGAGTCGTCGCTGTCGGGCGGGTTTTGGGTGTTCCAGCGGTACACCGGCGATGGGTCCTTGGTGCACCACGGCCGCAGGCACAGCACCTCGCCGATGACCGTCGCCGCTATCCACGCGCCGCCGAGCGAGAGGCCGGACCGTAATCCCCTGGCAGAAGGCCCCGGCGAGCCCAACAGTGACACTCGGAAAGTTTGTGTAACTGGCGTGATCTGATGGGTCCGCAGCTTGGGGCTGCGGCAATCAACTGCGTGCTCTCCCCTCGGCGAAACTCAGTCTGCAACTGGAGGAGAGAAGACGAGACCCGTTATTCGTCCGCACCTTGGAGATGACTGATCTGGCGCCATGAGACGTTCGGCGCCCTCGATGATCGGAGCAGCCCGACATCGATGTTTCGCGGCACGTCGCCCGATGTTGTGAGCGCTTCAAAGGGTTGCGCCGGCGGCTCCGTGCACGAGGGCGCGTGGGACTTCGGGCGACATCTTGCGCAAGAGTCGCAGCAGTTTCTTCAGCCGTCTCTCGTCGGTGCCGCCAAGGCGCTCCCTGATCGCGTGTTCGACGGCGTTGAGGAGCGCGGTGGCGGGGTCATTGGGCCATTCGCCCAGCATTCGCCTGCCCGCGGCGGTGACCTGCAGACCGATGAACTGGTAGTAGTTGCCACCGCCTGCTCTGGCCTCGACCAACTCGATGAGGCCTTCTTGCTGCAGGGCTTCGAGTTGGCGGCCGACTCGGTCTGCGTCCTCGATTCCGAGTGCCTCCGCTAGCGATCGGGTGCTGTAGTTCAGCGCATCTTCGTCATTCTCCCAGGCGTGTATCTGCCGCAGCGCCGGCAGGGCGATGTCGCTCCATTCGGTTGTCATGAGTCTTCCTCGGGTTCGTCGCGGATCATGTCGTGCTCGCGCAGTGCCGTGACCAGCCGCCGGTACTCGGCGGTCTGCCGGAGGGCGGCAGAGTCGCTGAGCACTTCGCCGATGTGCTCGCCGATGTGGTAGCGCTCCCATTGCTCGAGCGGGCCGCGGACGATCGCGTTGAGGACGGCGAGCTTGGATCGCGAGGCCGGGGTCTGCATGGCGCGTTCTATGACGCCGTGCCACCAGCGGCCTGCGCTTGAGACTGTCTCGATCGTGCGCAGCGTCAGCTGTGCCCATGTTTCGTCGTCGAGGGCAGTGGCTCGGTGCATCCAGCAGAAGCCGCTGAGATCTGTCACGGCGGTTGAGTCGAGCAGCGTTGTCCATAGTTGGACTGCGGTGTCGATGTGCTGCTGTTCGGTGTTCTCGTGGTCGACGATGTGGCTGATGCGTGTGCCGGCTTTGGATGCCAGTCCGGGGTGGTCCCTGTGGTGCCGCGTGATGAAGCCGATGATGTCGTCGAGGCGGTAGCCCGGCCAGTCCCGCAACAGCGCGATCATGAGGTGGTCCATGGATCGCTCGGTGTCGCGCAGCACGGAGTGGCGAACCATCTCTGGGGCTGTTTCGAAGAGCCATTGATTCGGTGCGCCCCAGTGGATGGCGAGATCGACTGTGAGTTGGGCGAGACCAGGAGGTGCGTCGGCGCCGAAGAGGAGGTCGATGTTGCTGTCGGTCCAGTCGGGCAGGGCATGGCGGAGCCAGACGAGGCGCCGCGCCACGATGGCCCGGTATTCCTCGCCGTCGTTGTCGACGCGAGTCAATGCGAACTTCAGCAGTTCGATGAACTCGGCGCGCACCGGCAGGCCGGCACGCAGCTCGGAAGCGATGAAGGGCACTGCCGCATCGAAGGCACGGGTGCAGTCCCGGTTGATCGCTCTGGTGAGCGGGTCCGCCGCCGCCCACGATTCGCTGGATGTGTCAGTCGCGGCGTCGTAGAGATGGCGCCAGGCTTGGTCGGAGCGGTCGCCGAATTGCACATCTGCGGCAGCCATCGCAACGATGAGTTCCCGCGAGGCCCTTCGGGCTACGAGCCAGTCGGCTTCGTAGTCCATCGCATTGTCCGCTAGCGGCACGACATCCCACGGGGTTGTGTGGACGAGCGCTATCACGTCGAGCAGCGGTTCGACGGGAATGTTGCCTTCGGGGAGGGCTTCCTTGACGCCTTGGAGGTAGGCGGTGATGTAGGTCGGGTGGTACAGCTTGGCTGCGATTCCGACGGGATCGGTCAACCACTCGTCGACGTTCTGCTGTACGGCCTCTCTGAGCGCGCCAGCGAGATGTCGAGGAGCGTGATCCCAATCTGCGGGGCTGCGCCGCCATGCAGCGACCCGCTCGGCTGCTTGAACCGGTGTGAGAGCGCTGAGTTCCTCGCTGCTGAGCGGGTTGGTGACGGTCGTGGCCTCGACCCGTGGGCGGTGCTCGAGGTGCCGCCGGTCGGGTATCACGATCCTCGCGTCGAGAAGCTGTACGGCTGTGTCCCAGGCTCGATTGACGCCAGAAGACAGCAGACGCGCCCATTTGGCGCATTGCACCAACTCGCGCGGCACGTTGTCCGATGCCAGCGAGCGACCGATCTGCTCGACGGTCGGGGGTTCGCCGAGCGCCCTGCCCCACCGCGCTGCGGCCTCATCGGACGCGTCTGTCCGTTCAACTCGCTCCAGCAGCTTCACGTCGTCACCGGTAGGGCTTCGAGACCCAATCGCCTGCTCGACTTCGGCAATGAGCAGTTCGACATCGGCTTCGGGCGCCTCGGCGAGCGCCCAGGCTCGATAACGCTCGCGGAGCCTGTCGGGCAGCACACTCAGCGTCTCGAGAATCTTCCGAACCGACGCCCGCCCCCACGAGGCGCGCACCACCGAGACCAAACAGGACACCAACACCGGCGAGCGGTCTTTGTGCGCGAGTTCATCAGCTTCGGCGACCGAACCCCGCGTCTCCCCGCAAAGCCGCATCAACGTGTAGTCGTAGACGTCCACCGCCTTGAGCTTGAAGCAGAGCATGTTCAACCGCGCAAGGGCGTTGTGTTCGTTGACTCCGGCAACGAGATGGTCAGCCAGCCTTTCAGGCACAATCAGGAAGGGCCAGCAGGTCTCGTTGAAGAGAAGATCGACGTAGTCAGTGACGATTGCATCGGCGGCGTCGAGATCTGTGGCGACCTGCATCGCTTCGAACACGACTCCGCCGTTGTCCGGGTGGCGCCGCAGCATTTGCAGCAGCAACCCCGCGCCGGGACGCCCCATGCGCCGAGCTGCGTCCGCGACGCACTGCACCCGCTCAGGATTGTCGGTGTTGCGCTGCCACAGCGACTCCAAGAGCTCGGAAATCGCCTCAGCGTGGGAAGTTCCGAGACGCCCAGCAGCCGAAGCGACGGCCCACCACACGTCGAGGTGCTCCTGGTCGAACACTCCAGCAGAGTCAATCTGCGCGAGCCACTGCGGGTTCGCCATGGTTTGAACGAACTGCTTTAGGTGCACAGATGTCCCGATGAGGTTCAGTAATTCGCGCACATCAGCTGCCGACGGGGAACCAATTGCGGCCAGCCGTCTCAGTTCGGCGCTGCGCATCTCCGCGGGCATGAAGAGCCGTCGGATGAGCGCAACGCACTCGCCGAACATCTCCTGCGCCTTCGAGACCGAGCACTCACCGTGCAGAGCGTCGTTGAGACGATCAAACAGGCCTTGGAACGCCGAGATCACGCCGCTGCCCTCGGAGGGTGGTACACCCGCCCGTGCGACGATCACCGCGATGAGGCGCCGCTGATGACGACTCTCGCCCTCTCGGTGAAAGCGACCGATCTCCTCAATGCTGTGCAACAACTCCCCGAGCAATCGCTCAGCGTCTTCGTCCTGAGTCTGGGCCGCGTTGGCGTAACGATTCGCTGCATCGACGATCTCGCGGGACAGCTCACGCCAAGGACCTGTGGAACCCGAGCCCCCGGCAAGTGTGATCGACTCGAGCGCTTCACGGCAGAGATACGCGACGGTCTCGCCCACACGAGGCCAGTCATGCTCCGCCCTATCAAGCACTCGCTGCGCCGACTCAAGGAACTCCACCGCACGCGAACCGAACTCGAGCCGCAGATCGTCGGCTAGCTCGGATTCAAGGCGTGGAAGTGGCATCAGACGATCCTCGCGCGCGTCATCGGCAGCACGAGGTCATTTTCTCGGCGGCTGCCAAGGGTGTACGGCTCGAATGCGCAGGCCGGAGCATCTGAGGGCAGGCGCGCTCCAACGCGCTCAGCCGTGTTGCCATACTGGGCACCTCCACTGGTGGTTGCTTCGTACCAAGACCGGCCATCATGACCGATCACTCGCAACCACCAGTGGAGTTCGCCGAGGTACTTGAGGTCGCAGGACTCATCCAGCAGGTACGGGAAGTGGCTGATGCGCACCTTCTCGCGGCCGATCCGCACCGGCTTGGGCGCATCCACGATCCGCTCGAACCCGCCCACCTCGAGATAGAGACCTCCGCTGTTGAGGTGCTTGCGGCTGCCTGCCCAGCAGCGGTCGTGGTTGCCGGGCACGAGAATCTTGCGGCCCCGCAGCCGCGCCACATGCTCAATCAGCATCGCGTGCAGGTCGCCGAGCGCGACGTCGCCAATCAACCACACCTCGTCGTCATCGCCGAGGAGGTCGTTCCACCGCTCGACCATCGCATCGTTCATCTCATCGGTGCCGGCGAAGGGCCGGTCGCAGTAGTCGATGATGTTGCGATGCCCGAAATGATGATCAGAGGTGTACCAGCGGGCCATGCCCGCACAGTAGGAACCCGCTGTCGCACCACCAGCATGATTTTCACGATGCGGGCGGTACTCAGCTTCCAGCTCGCACCTCCTGTAACGAACTGCCCAGGCAGGAGCCGGTGATGCGTCGACAACGAAGTCGCAGAGTCTCGGCGCCGCTTCGCGACGGCACCAAGCGTTCAGGAGTGCCTGAACGTGGGCAGCGACGGTGTTGTTGCTCTGGAGCGTGCCGGCGACGAAGTTCCCGACCCGAATCGACGTCTACCGATTGCGCGGAGATTGCCCTGGCACCGACCACCGAATTGCGTCTCAGCGGATTCGTGCTGGCGGCGATCGCAGGAGTCCGGCATGGGCTTTCGTGCTCGCGGCGGCAGGTCGTGATGCAGTGGTTGCCGCAACGGCGCTCGACGCTCGCCGCGCTCGCTCATGTTCCGTGCGCGGCGTCGAACGCTCCAGCGACGCGTCGCTCGTCGGAGTCGCCTCGGCGAAGGTCGCGGAGTACGCCTCGGAGTTCTCGCGTCAGTCCGGTGCCGTTGAGCGATCTGCCCAGCAGACCGGAAATCTCGGGCGAGGATTGCGACAAGAGAGTTGTCGCCTCAGCTTGAAGGGCATCGGTGCTGATACTTGCCTGGCACGCGCGCGCCGCGACGACGACATGCAGAGCACTGACTCGATTCGCCGGCTGCTCAGCGAGATCGGAGATTGCATTCTGGGCTACCTCGGCAAGCGCGGAAACATCGCATTCGCCTGCCACCGCTCGGACCGCGGCTTCCGTGATCCCCGCCGTGGATGCCATGAGCGTCATCGCGGCCAAGGCTGTTTCGGCACGAAGTCCGTTCGGCAGATTGTTGAGCAGCCGGGTGATGTCGGCGGCTTCGGTTGTCTGGACCACGTACTCGGAGGCAGTCTCGGCATCGAGCGCGCGCCACATGCCTGTGACTGCCTCGTGTTTGCCCACCGCTGACGCGAACACTGCCCTGGCAGCGTCTGGACGCATCCGCTTGATTTCGGCTGCTGCGATCTCGCTCGCGGTCCCGTGGGGCTCTGATTGCACGGCTTGGGCCATCAGGTTGTGAACCCGGGTCATTTGATCGAACTCGTCGGATGCGCGTGTGACTAGTCGAAACGCCTCACCGTGGGCATCTGCGGGCACGTTCTCCCAGTGCTGAACGATGATCGAGAGAGCGGGTTCGACCTGTGAGTCCGGCCAGGGGAATCGTGCGAGTACTCGCAGGCGTCGCCCAGGATGACTGCCGCTGTCGATGTACTGTCGTGACTGATCGAGCAGGTACTGCGCGTCGGCTTGATGCTCGATGAGAGATGGGTTGCTGACGAATGCTGCTCGCAGCCCGCGGAGCCGGTTGCGATGATCGGTGTCGTCGACGTCGATCAATCGCGAACTCCACCGCTGGACTTGGGGGTGCAGTATGAGCTCTCCCGCCTTGCTGTCAGCCACAGCAGGGACGAGCCCCAGAGCCAATTGGACCGCAGTATCCGACGGGTCGCTGTCGGAGTCGATCGCTTCGAGCAAGCGGGCGACATGTTCGTCAACGGAACGCTCGAAATCGGTGCCCTCGACGCGTATTGCTGCCTGCACCAGTGCGTGAGCTGCGGTCTTGGCGTCGGCTGCTCCAGGATCCTGCACGACAGCATCGGTCACCGCGGACATCAGTTGATCTGCTCTGCTGCCGAGCGCTGCGACGAGATCAGGAATCACGGAGGCGACGCCGAAACGGGCATCCAGGTCGCGTGCCGCGTCGGCGAGATGGCCGAGGATGACGTCGCTGATTTCTCCGGACTCGGCTTGGTCCTCGTTGTCCCATTCAGCGTCGACCCACGTGTCGACCCAGTCGGCGGTCTCGTACATCGCCTGCATTCGCACTTCCAGATCGATGTCTGCGTCCGCCGCGGCCCTAGCGGCAAGAAGAGCGTTTGCGGCGCTGCCCTCATGTCGCGTGATCTGCCAGAGGTGAACGAAGGCAGACCGGGTGTTCGGACCCTCGCTGGCCAGGTCCGCGGCGTTCGGGGCAGCACTCGTGTCGTGCTTGAGCGGATTCTCCGCGAGGCTCACCACGCGTTCGGCATCCTCGCTGGTGAATCCGTCCTCGGAGCGGATGGAACGAACAAGCGACAATACGATCTTCTCGTGCAGTTCTCTGTAGCTGGCAGGATTGAGGTCATCTGCGACATCCAGCCAGTGTCGGGCAAGCTCCCAACTGCCCTCGCTTGGCAACGACTGGATCCACTCTGCGATAGCTGGTTCCACCAAGTGCTCTATCTGCGCGTTGCCGGCGAGGTAACGGGCGGTGTGGACCATGCGCCTGTTCGTCGCTTCGGCCGATTCGTCCTGTCGGAGGAGGCGTTCGCAGAGAAGGTCGTGGCGCTCGGGACCGGTGTAGCTGATGATGTCGGTCAGACAGGCGACCGGTATTGCCTCGTCGCGAGACTGGTCGAGAAGATCTGCGCAGGCGTCGCCCGCACTGCTTATGTCGTTCTCGAGGAGTTTCAAGTTGGGGGCGACAGCCGAGATGTAGGTGCTGGCGTCGACCGCTGATGCGTCGTGGAGCTTCTGCTCGATCTCTCCCGCCGCGGCCACGATCTGGTC
This sequence comes from Acidimicrobiia bacterium, assembly GCA_022826045.1. Lineage (GTDB taxonomy): Bacteria > Actinomycetota > Acidimicrobiia > Acidimicrobiales > Poriferisodalaceae > Poriferisodalis. The sequence continues at coordinate 8,838 of JAJDVQ010000063.1, forward strand.
GTCGGGAATCCGGCCGAGAACCTGTGCGAGGTCCTCGTGATCGCCGGACTCGACGCCAGAGATGATCTCCGAGCGGACTTGGGCGCCGAGCACTCGCCCCCCTGGCGTGGCCATGAAATGGATGAGTGGGCCGATGTCGGTCGGCAAACTGACTCGTCTCGCGGTGCCTGAGAGAAAGCGCCGCAGTGGCGTTCGAACAAAGCTGGGTCTTGAGGATTCATCGGTGGCCGTCGCAGAGGCGAATGATGCTGAGTTCTTCAGCGCGTCCTGCTCGCTGCCTGTCAGGTTCTCCTGACGGAGCGCCACCTTTCGCGCTGCGGGAAGCAGCGCAGGGTTATCTGCGATCTCCGCGTAGAAGCGCGGGTACTCGTCCAACAACACGCACAACTGTGCGAGCACGTCGGTGTGGTCCGTAATGTCGCCGAGGGCTACTTCGTTTCGCTGCTCTCTCTCGCGTGCGAGGAGGTAAGCCGCAATGAACCGGTTGATTAGCCGTATCACCGACCTCGGATTGCTGACTCCGTCGTGGATGAGGATGGCCACGATGCGCTCGATCTCAATGCCGTCCACGGAGCGCAGCGGGTGATCGTGTCCGATGACGCGCAGAGCGAATCTGCGCATGTCGCCCCCCATCGCGGGCGGCATCTGCACCCTCGCCGTCAGAAGCTTGTCCACGAAAGCCAGAGCGGGATGGTCATGGCCGCTGCTCGTTCCGCCGACATCTGCAACATCCGTGTCGTGCTCGGCGCTGTCACTGTCAGCGCTTCTATGCGCGAATGAGTCCGAGTCCTGCTCCTGGGCTGTCGCGGGATGCTCCAGTGATTCGCTCACTGCGGAGCGCATGATCATCTCGTCACACGAGATCACGAATATCGGCTCCGAGCCGCGTGGCACCGACTGCAGCGACCGGAGCGACCGAAGCGCGTCCAAGAGATCGTCTCTGCTGAGCCGGTCGATGTCGTCAACAAACACGACCAATCGGCGGCCGGATCTCTTGTTCGCGTGGAGGTCGACCAGTTGACCGAAGACCTCCTCGATCTCGTCGGCTGCCTCAGCGCGTGGCGTGTGATCCGACAGCGACGCCGGGGCATTCAATCCCTTGGCCGCCTCGACCACCCAAGAAAAGACCAGGACGAGGAACCAGCCGAACACGACCAGTCCCGAGCCCGCGAGAGCAGGAGATTTCACCTCGCCGCCGGCCAGGAACGCCACTCCTGCCAGGACGACAGCCACCAGCAACGACGGTGCCATCGACTTGAGCAACTTCTTGAAGGAGTAGCGACCTGAGCGCAGCCGCGTCCACGTCGTGTCCGTCGGATCAGGCGCGGTCACTTGCGAGGACTGCCTCAGGGGACGGAGGATTTCGTTGACCTCGTCCGAGTCGATCTGGCGATGTCGCTGGATTTCGCCAGCTACTGCATGCACCAGGTTCCGGGCTCTGGCGTTCCCTGAGTGCTTGTCGGCGCTCACCGTGACCGCGTCGAATTCAGCGTCGTCGAGCATCGAGGCCGCGAGGCTGGTCACGGACGACTTCCCGCTCCCGAAACCGCCCAGCAAGCCAATCATGCACGGCGGTTCCGCGGAATCGATCGCCTCGACCAGAGTCTTGGCGAGCGCCATCGCTCCGAGCCGGTCTTCCTGCGCGACCTCGATGGGACGGTCCCTGAGGAACCATCCCTGGTCGACGCGGGCGCTACGAGGATTCCGTCCCATCCAGGCTCCCCCTTCAATGCCGACGAGCCAGCCTACGGCTCGACTCCGGAACCGATGCGGACCGCCCAGTTGCCGAGCGGACCGTCGCATCCGAACAGCGAACCTCCAAACAAAGGGCCGGAGATCTCGAATCAGACGCTGGCGGCATACCTGACCGGCTGGCTCGATCCAGACGCATTCCGGAATCGGCCGTTGCGCATTTCGCATAGTCAGCGCAACGCTGTGACCTGGCGCTTTGTCCAATCGCACCAACCCCAACACCGGCTACCGTCACCGCATGCCCGAACCCACACGACCCAACGAACTCGAAGAAATCGCACCAGCCATCGAACAAGTCATCCGCAGCCAGCACCCCGGCTGCCATATCAGCAAAATGGAAAGCCCCAGTGGACTAGAAGGCCCCAACCGGATTGTGTTCGAAGTATTCCCCGCCGCCATGTCGTTCCCCCGACGAGACCCGTTCGCTTTCGAGATAAAGGGCCCCCTCCTGCCCACCAAGGACGACTGAGGCTTCGTAAGTCCCGCCTAACCGGTGACTAGCCGTCCGTGGATGACTGACACGAACGTGGGGCGGTCTGTTCCTACTCTCGTGCGTGGGAACCCCACCCCACTGCGAGGTGATGGGCATTTCCCGTTTGCGCGGATAGCTCGATGGACAGGGCGCTCGCCTTGCCAAAGTGAGAGGTCGCGGGTTCGAGTTTCGCTCCGCGTCACCGCCAACGTACCGAATCACTCGCTGCGCGCGAACGCCTAGGAGACCGCTGAGCAAGTCGGGTCGGGAGGTGCTGGTCGGTGGGTGTGGGCATGGCTGGTGGGGTTGTTGGTGGTCGGCGGGTGTGGGGTCGGGATGGGTCGGTGGTGGGGTTGGTCAGGTGGTGGCCCAGGTG
>JAJDVQ010000078.1 GCA_022826045.1 Acidimicrobiia bacterium
CCGTCCACCAGCGACACAGCATCCGCCGGTCGGTCCTGCCGTGAATTCTCAGTCAATGTGGTCCTCTCCGCCGCTCCGGAATCCATCACCGAAGCAACTGTCTCAGACCACCCCCCTTACACAGAGGAAATGACAGTCCCCCACCACGTCGGCGAGCTTGGCCTCGAAGTCGGGATCGGCGGAGATCTTGAATATGTCAGTGCGCCACGGGCGCAGCCCCGCCTCGCGCCACGTGCGCGCCACGACGTCCTTGCCGACACCGTGACGGGCCGCCATCTCGCGCGTCGTCCAGCACGACGCCCCGCCCGGCGGCGGCTCGCACAGCGTGTCCGCCACGATCGCCGCCTCGGCCTCGGCGCTCACCGACCGCCCGGGGCCGCGGCCGGGCGCGACCGTGTCCAGCCAGCCCAGCCCGCCCGCCTCGAAGCCGCGCCGCCACGCCCGCACCGTGTTCGGCGCCACCCGCGCCCGACGGGCGATCTCCTCATTGGCCAGCCCCTCGGCCGCCCACAACAGCACCCGCGCCTGACGCGCCGCGCGCACCGTCGAGCCCCCCGACGCCGCCACTCGCTCCAGCCCGGCCCTGGCCGTGTCGTCCAGCTCCAGCGCAACAGCACACATGCTCATCGAAACACCCTAGACAACCCCGCAACCAAACCCACGACAAACCACTAGCGCCAGAGGGCCAGCAGCACGCCGATGACGCTGTAGGAGATGAGCGGGTAGCCGGCGTTGATGGCCCACAGCCGCAGGCTGCGGCCCTCGAAGGCGTAGTTGATGCCGTGCGAGGTGAGCACGAAGCCGGCGCCGGCCAGCAGGCCGAGGCCCAGTCCCTCGCCGAAGCTGTCAGTGTCGAGGCCCTGGCCCAGCAGCGCCAGCACGAGCGTGAAGACGAATGCGAGCACGATCGCCAGCACGTAGGGGTACCACTGGCGCGGCGTGCCCTTCATCGCCTCCATGTCGTCGTCGGTCAGCCCGACTTCGGCCATCCACGGCTTGGCCAGCGTGCTGTACCACGCCGCCCCGAGCACCTGGTTGAACACGATCGCCACGATGATCGCCCACCAGTTCAGGCTTCCGAGGTCCATCGCGTCCATGTGCGTCCTCCTGAATTCCCAAAGGAGCTATGACTCGGCGGTTGCCTTGATGGCTGCGAGGGTTGCGGCCATGCCGGAACGTACGGCATCAGTTCTCGCTGCCAACTGTTCGGCACTCAATGGCTGAAGCGTAGGCGGCAGGCTGAGCACATCCCAGATCTCCGTCAGCGACGTGCCGCCCGTGCCATTGGGCGCCATGCGGTAGGTCCAGCGCACATAGGGGCCTTCAGGGTCCTGCGGGCGGGTCACCCACTCGAAGCACTCCGACGGCTGGGCCACAGTGACCGTGCAGGGCACACTCCACTCGCGGTCGCCGATTCGGTTGTGCCCTTCGAAGGTCGAGCCTTCAGCAGCAGGCATATCGCTTGTCCAGTCCGCCCCGACATTCTCCGGGCTCCACTCCCCCATCCGACCCACGTCGGACACCAGGGCATAGACGGCATCGGGAGTGGCCGCGATGTCGACGCTTGCTTCGTGCTGCATTCCATGAACGGTCATGGGCGAAACCGTAGTTTCGCCCGCCGACGAGCGAAGTTGTTCATGCATGCGAACCGTCTTTCTGTCATACGGACTGTTTCCCGCTCTTGTTCGCTGCGCTCACGGGCCGCTCGGGCCACGGCTTCGCCTGGCGGCTCAGCCTCTGGGTGCAGGCGTCGGCTACGACCCCGACAAGGCACTGCGATGCAGCCCGCCGCGCCATACCATTGCGGCGACCGCGGCGGGCCGTGTTACCACCCGCTGCCGCCGATGCCGAGAGCTACGGGAACGAGGAGCACAGATGGGCGAGATCCCGCGAACCGAGGACCGTCGCAGCCCCATCCGGCGGCTCGGACGAACGGTTGAGCCGATTCACACGGTCGCCTATTACTCACCCGAGATCTACGGCTTCAACGACGACGGGTTCAAGGGCTGGTGGCATGCCTACTTCGCGTACCGCTCGGCCCCCATGGGCAGGGTGAGTGCTGCGACCGTGACATCGGTGTTCTACAACTTCGCCCCACGCATGGTGGAGCGGGCTGTGCCGGGCTGCTGGGACGTCATGGAACCCGACGCCGTCCGTGCCCGCCAGCTTGAGCTCACGACGGCGTCGATGCAGCGGGCCTTGGGCGAGTACCCGGATCAGGGCGAGATTGCCGCAGCAGCGTCCGCGCTGCGCAGCTTCGCAGGAGATCTGCCGACCGGGGCACGACCGCTGTATGCAGGGTGGGCATCGGAGCCGTGGCCGGGCGACACCACGGGCGGCGGTGATGTCATGGACCTCTGGCACGGCTGCACACTGCTGCGAGAGTTCCGTTTCGACGGCCACAACATCGCGCTCGCCGCCGGCGACCTCGATCCCGTCGAATGCCACGTGATGATGACCACCGGCGGTCATGGCAACGGCGCCACGATCCAGAAGATCCGGGGCTGGAGCGCCGACGAATGGGATGCCGCCTGCCAACGCCTTATCGATCGCGGCTGGACCACGGCTGATGGCGAGCAAACTCCCGAAGGCAACGCCGCACGCCGGGCGGTCGAACACGACACCGACCGGTTGTCATTGGCCGCGGCCGATGCCTTGCCTCCGGACGATCTCGAGGCCCTGCTGGGACAGCTCGAGCGCATCATGGGCTACCTCGTCGAGACCGGCATCGTCGCGGGCGTCTGGCCGCCTCCGCACGTCACCGTCGACGCCTGAGGACCTGTGCCTGACCCCCTCGGGCCCTCCAGCTCAGCCGCCCCTGCCAGCGAGTCCGCGAACGGCGGCAGTCGCGACTTCATTCGAGACCAAGTCGAGGCGGACTTGGGGTCGGAGCGTTTCGCGGGCAGGGTTCAGACCCGCTTCCCACCGGAACCGAACGGGTATCTCCACGTCGGGCACGCCAAGGCGATCTGCTTGGACTTCACGGTGGCCTCCGAATTCGGCGGCCACTGCTTTCTGCGCTTCGACGACACGAATCCTGCCACCGAGAGTCCCGAGTACGTCGAGGCCATCGTCGACGACGTGAGGTGGCTGGGCTTCGAGCCCGACGAAGTTCGCTTTGCCTCGGACTACTTCGAACAGCTCTACGCATGGGCGGAATACCTGATCGCGCGAGGGCTGGCCTACGTCGACGACCAGGACGCGGAGACCATTTCAGCGGGGCGTGGGGGCTTCGGGCAGCCAGGCATCGAGAGCCCCTACCGGGATCGAGAAGCCCCCGAGAACCTGCGCCTGTTCCGCGAGATGGCCGCTGGCCAGCATCCTGAAGGCAGCAGGGTGCTGCGGGCCCGTGTCGACATGCAGCATGAGAACATGCAGATGCGCGACCCGGTGATGTACCGCATCCGCCACGAGCACCACTACCGCAGCGGCGACCGCTGGTGCATCTACCCCACCTACGACTGGGCTCACGGCCAGAGCGATGCCATCGAAGGCGTCACCCATTCGCTGTGCACGCTGGAATTCCGGGACAACCGGGCGCTGTACGACTGGTACCTGCAGCACCTGCCGCTCGCTGAGCTGGGTCATGCAGGCGACCGCCCGCATCAGACCGAATTCGCCCGCTTGGAGCTGACCCACACGGTCACCTCCAAGCGAATCCTTCGCCGTCTCGTGGAAGACGGTCATGTCGACGGCTGGGACGATCCCCGGCTGCCGACGCTGCGGGCCCTGCGCAGGCGCGGCTACCCCCCCTCGGCCATTCGGGACTTCTGCGGTTTCATCGGCGTGGCGCGTACCAACAGCCGGCACGCACCCGAACTGCTCGAATCATTCGTGCGCACCGAGCTGAATGCCGCTGTACCCCGGCGGATGGCCGTGCTGCGACCGCTGAAGCTGGTAATCACCAACTGGCCCATCGACGACGACGGGGAACCGGTGCTCGAGTACCGGGAAGCGACGAACAACCCCGAAGATCCATCGGCAGGCACCCGGCAGGTGCCCTTCAGCGGGACGCTGTGGATCGAGCATGACGACTTCCGCCTGGAACCGCCGCCCAAGTACTTCCGGCTGACGCCGGGACGCGAGGTGCGGCTGCGCGCCGGCTATTTCATTCGCTGCACCGACGCAGCGACCGACGCTGACGGGAATGTCACCGAAGTGCGTTGCACCTACGACCCCGAGACCTCCGGCGGGCAAGCCCCAGACGGTCGCAAGGTCAAGGCCACGATCCACTGGGTCAGCGCCGCGCACGCCGTGCCAATCGAAGCGGCGCTGTACGAGCGGCTCTTCGATGCCGAGCTGCCGGGCGAGCGCACCGGTGATCCGCTCGACGACCTGCACCCGAGCTCACGCGAGCTGTGCGCCGGGGTCGCCGAACCCGCTGTCGCCGACATCGCCCCCGGTCAGGTGGTGCAGTTCGAACGCCTCGGCTATTTCTGCGCCGACAGTTCAGGGCCGGACAATCCCGGTGCACCGCTCTTCCACCGCACCGTCGGCCTGCGCGATGAGTGGGCCAACATCCAGAAGCGCCAGCAACAGCAAGGAACACGACGATGAACCAGGGCGTGGCCATCATCACCGGCGGCGGCACCGGCATCGGCCGGGCGTGTGCGCTGGCCCTCTCGGAGGCCGGCTGGATGACAGTCGTGTGCGGTCGCCGCCGGGAGCTGCTTGACGAGGTAGTGGATCAGTGCGCCGCCGATGCACTCGCCGTGACGGCCGATGTGTCCGATCCCGAGCAGGTCGATGCGCTCTTCGCCGCGGCCACGGACCGGTTCGGCCGCGTGGACCTCCTGTTCAACAACGCCGGCATGGGCACCCGACCCGTTCCGGTGGACGAGTTGCCTGTTGACGACTGGCTGGCCACGGTTGGGGTGAACCTGACCGGCTCGTGGCTGTGCGCCCGCGCTGCGTTCGCGCAGATGAAGCGTCAGCAACCCTCCGGAGGACGGATCATCAACAACGGATCAGTGTCGGCGCAGACACCCCGCCCGCACTCGTCCCCGTACACAGCGACGAAACATGCGATCACCGGGCTCACCAAGGCCCTGTCGTTGGAGGGACGGGATCACGGCATCACCGTCGGCCAGATCGACATCGGCAACGCCGAGTCGCCACTGACCGCTCCGATGGCCACGGGCGTCCCCCAGGCCGACGGCAGCATCCGTGCCGAGCCGCTGATGGACGTCGACGACGTGGCCCGTGCTGTGCTGTACATGGCAGAACTGCCCGCCGACACCAACGTGCTCACCATGACCGTGATGGCCAACAACATGCCCCTCGTCGGCCGCGGCTGACAGCGGCGCATCAGACTCGGTCGCGACTGAGCTGTTTTTCGTAGGCTGCGCGCCATGAAGTTCGGGTATCTCACAGGCAATCACCACGGCGGCATCGACCCAGGCGACCTGGCGCAAGAACTTGAGGAACGCGGCTTCGCATCGGTGTGGTACCCCGAGCACACCCACATCCCGACCTCCCGCGAGAGCCCCTATCCGAACGGCGGCCAGCTCCCCGGCACCTACTTCCACATGATGGACCCGTTCGTCTCCATCGGCGTCGCCGCCGCACGGACCAGCCAGATCACGCTCGGCACTGGCATCTGCCTCATCCTTCAGCACGACCTCATCGACCTCGCACGCACCGTCGCCAGCGCCGATGTGCTGGCCAGCGGCCGTGTGGTGCTGGGCGTCGGCGTCGGCTGGAACAAGGAGGAACTCGCCGACCATCGCCCCGACATGCCCTTCAGCCGCCGCTACGGCGCCATGCGCGAGCGCATCGCTGCGATGCGCTCGATCTGGGCCGACGAGACCCTGCAGTACCTCGACGAACTCGCCCCCACCCTCGCCGCGTTCAGTACCTGAGTCGGGCTAGAGGCCGGAGCGTTCCAGGATGTGCACGCCGCAGCTCGAGCCGAGGCCGATCACGTGCGCCAGGCCGACTTTGGCATCGGGTACCTGGCGGTCACCGGCCTCGCCGCGGACGTGCGTGGCAACCTCGAACAGGTTGGCTACGCCGGTGGCGCCGATGGGGTGCCCCTTCGACAGCAGGCCGCCCGACACGTTCACCGGGATCTCCCCGTCGCGCCACGGGCCGCCCTTGTCGATCCACTCGCCGGCGCCGCCGGGTTCGCACAGCCGCAGGTTGTCGTAGTGCCGCAACTCGGCGGTTGCGAAGCAGTCGTGCAGCTCCACCAAATCGAGATCGGCAGGATCCACGCCCGCATCCTCGTATGCCGCGTCAGCGGCGTTGCGAGTGAGCGTGTTGACGTCGGGCTGCACCTGGCAGCCCTCGGTCCAGGGGTCTGAAGTGAGCACCGAAGCCGAGACCTTGACGGCGCGCCGTTGCTGTTCACGCGGCAGCGTCTTCAGCTTCTCGTCGGAGACCAGCACCACAGCCGCCGATCCATCGCCGGTCGGGCAGCACATCAGCAGGGTGTTCGGGTAGGCGATCACCTCGGAGCTCATGACCTCGTCGAGCGTGAACGCCTTGCGATATTGCGCCAGCGGGTTCAGCGTGGAGTGCTCGTGGTTCTTCTGCGCCACCTTGGCGAACTGCTCGAAACCCACGCCGTCGTTCTCGTAGGCGTACTCCATGCCGGCCTGGGCAAACACGCCGGGCATCATGTTGGTGCCGAGCCGCCCCTCGACGCCGACGACGGACCCGAAGCGTCCCTTGCGCTCGAATACTTGCTTGTCGGAGCGGGCGGCTCGATCGGCACCGAGCATGCCCATCTTGCCCATCTGCTCGACGCCGACTGCAAGGCCCATCTGGGCCTCACCGGATTTGATCGCCATCATCACTGTGCGGACTGCTGTCGCACCCGTCGCGCAGGCGTTGGCCACGTTGTACACGGGAATGCCGGTCTGGCCGAGCTGCTTCTGGAGACGCTGGCCGACGCCGCCATTGGCCTCGTACAGGCAGCCCGCCGCCAAGACGTCCATGTCGGCCATGGTCACCCCGCCGTCATCGAGTGCCCCAAGCGAGGCTTCTGCGGCCAGGTCGATGAGGTCTTTGTCGGCATAGCGGCCGAACTTGGTCATGGAAGTGCCGAGAATCCATACGGGGTCTTGGTTGTTCATGGCTGTTCGCTTTCGTTGCTGCAGTGGCTTGTCGTTCGGCGGGTTCGGGTGGGTGAGGGATGCGGGCTCAGGCGGCTGCGGGCTCGTATCCGAAGGCGACGGCTTCGTTGCCGTCGTCGTCGGTGGCGGTCACATAGGTCGCGAGGCGCACTCGCATGCCGAGGGTCACATTGGCAGGGGTGGGCTCGATGTTGATGATGTTGCTCTTGACGCGCCCGCCGCCGTCGAGATCCACGACGGCGGAGATGTAGGGAGCGGGAACGCCCCGCGCAGCACGATGCACGATGGTGAAGGTCCGTACCTCGCCGGTATTGGCCAGCCGTTCGGTCGTGAACTCGCGTGCGCCGCATGCAGCACAGGCGTTGCGCCGGTCGAAGTAGCTGGTGCCGCACGCTGTGCAGACATTGGCGACCAGGTGAGGTTCGCTTCCGAGCTTCAGGTATTCGACCATGGAGATCTGCATCGGCCCTGTCTCATCTGGCCCAGTCTGCTCACCCACGTCGGATTCCTTCCCCCATCGGGACCCGTGCGAGAGCCAGGTCCCCAGGACATCGCCCGGCAGCAATGTACCAGTGGCCCGCCCGCAGCCGACTGCTTCGGTCTGTGTCGGCTAGCGGCCCAGCCAGCTCCCCCAGTGAACCAGCGGCCGGTTCGGCGCTGTCGAGACCGTCAGCGCCTCGTCGTCCGCAGCGTCGGCGATCAGCAGGCGACGGGGCCGGTCTCGGCTCGCAGCCCCTCGGGCGGATGCTTCGGCGTCGCGATCGGGCCAACCCACGGCGATCACCCCGATGGGCTCGTGGGTTGGCGGAACGCCGAGCTTCGCTGCGACCGTAGGTGCGTGGTCAAACATGCCGAAGAACAGCACCCCGAGACCCTCGTCGATCGCTGCGTACTGCAACGCCAGCGAGGCGAAGGCGGCATCAACCATCCAGTACGGCGTGGACCAGGCATCTGTGCCAGATCCGAGTCCGGAGCGCTCCTTGTCAGGCTCCGCGTAACGATCTATGTATGCCTGAGGATCTGCCCAGACGGCAACGAGGACCGGACAGGCCAGCAGCGAGGTCCAGCGAAAGCTCCCGCGGCGGTCAGCGGGCAATGCGGTGTCCCAGTAACGAGCCGTCTCGTCAGGACCGCGAAGAACCACGAAGTCGAACCCCTGCGAGTTTCCAGCTGACGGCACCCGGCGGGCGGTGTCGAGAATGCGCATGAGCAAGGTGTCATCGACCGGATCGGCCAAGAAGTGCCTGGTCATCCTGCGGCGGCGAGCGAGATCGCCGAATGCTCCTGTCACAGGGTTGGGCGCGTCGGCCGGCCCGGCATGAGCCCGCAAGTGCGGTGGCACTACAGCAGCTTGGCGAGATCTTCCCGGCTGGCCCAGCCGAATGCAATCATCGCATCGCCGTTGGCCGCGTCGTAGTCATCAAACAGCGCGTCGAGCTCCGGGGACGTTTTCTCAGGCCGTGCGGCGGTGTGGTTCAGCACGAACGAGGGTCCGCCGTCGCCGTACACCTTGAACTCTCGCGCCTTGTACTCGCCCTGGACGTCGAAACGCTTCGCAAGCCGGCGTCCCCATGCTCGGTCCTCGCCGTTGGGTTCGTAACCAGGCCGCGGCACCACTCGGTCCAGCGGCTTGAACGCCACGAATGCAGCGGCGTCGGCCATCTGGCAGGCCACCAGCACGTCTTCGTCCGGAAATGCCAGAACTGCCCGGCGCAGCTGATCGGTCACCATCGCGCGCAGGGCGCTGTCACGACGCGCCGAGCGGCGTGTCGCGCCGGCACCCATCAGCACCGTCGGGTCACCGCCGACGCGCTCAAGCGTGCAGAAACCGTAAGCGGCGAGCTTGGCACCGTCGCGTACATGAGTGATGAGTACCCAGGCGTCACGCTGCTTGGAGAGATGCCCGACGTCGAAGTGCACCTTCTCGCCGATGACCAACTCGGCCATCTCGGAGATCTCGGCATCGCTCAGTGCCGTGCAGTCCTTGGTTTCAACCTCGATGGCCATGTGATCTTCGCTCCCTGCAGTGCTCGCTGGCCGTTCCCCCGACGGCGCGGCCAGGCAGTTCCGTCAGTGCTCCTTCAATGCGCGCCCGCGCCCTGGGCAAGGGCAACACCCGATATGCGGCATCCGCCACCGGTCCCACGGCGACCCATTCACAGATAGACCCCGCTCCGATCCGTCGCCGGCACAGGGCTGGGCTGTGCACCAGCTTCGAGGGCATTGCCCCGCATACTGCGCAGCTGCCGCTCCGCCATCATCTGCTGCGCCGACACCGCCGCTTGGATGCCGTGGAACAGCCCTTCGAGCCATCCCACGAGCTGGGCCTGAGCGATTCGCAGCTCGGGACCTGAGGGAACCTCTTCGTCAAACGAGAACGCAAGCCGATTCAGCTCTTCAGCCAGAGGCTCGGACACGGCCGTTGCCAATTCTTCGACCGACAGGTGGTACACATCACGCATCCGATCGCGTCCCGCTTCGTCGAGTTCGGCATGGCGAACCTCTTCGAGCAGCTTGCGGACCATCCCGCCGATGCGCATCAGCTTCGCCGGTTCCGGCACGAACGATTCTTCGTCGGCGTCGTCCTGCGCGTGAGGTCCGCCATCCAGCAGCTCGCCGTGTTCTGGCCGATGCACCGGATCGCCAACCACCACCGCGAGGCTATCTGGGAAACGTCTCGCCCCGTCCGGCCAGAAGCCCGCCGAACCCCTTGAGCTCGGGGCGCACAGCCCCCTACAGCACGAGAAACGGCACCAGCATTTCTTCCGCCGTCAGCCCTCCATGCCGGCCGATCAACGGATGATGAGGCACGTCCTCATCGGGCATCGTGAAGGCAGTGAGCGCACGGGGCACGAGCACCACGTCGCCGAGGCGACCCAAGGCGGGCACCGTGACGTGGCGACCCAGCCATCGCTCATCCAGCACCTGCGAGAGCGGAGCGGCCTCCGCGGTCGGCTCGTAGCGTTCGCAGGCGTCCAGCAGGTCCCGAGCGGCGCCGGGGCGTGCGCTCAGCCACAGCATCCGGGCCTCGCCCGACCAGCCGCTGGTGAGCGCCACGACGTCCGCATCAACCATGATGGGCGGCTCGGCCACCTCGACGAGGCCATGGTCTGCGGTGACAGCCAGAGGCACGTCGGTGGGCAGCACGGCACGCAGCGCGCTGGCGAGCTGCTCCACCCGGGTCAGCACAGCCAGATACTCAGTGCCGATCCCGAACTCATGGGCGACCTTGTCGAGATTGTCGTAGTAGGCAAAGACAAGCGGGTAGCCCTGATCGACCGCATCACGCACCGACTCAGCCAAGCCATCGGGATCGCCCCACCCCCAGAACGTCCCGCCGCGCAGGTGCGCGGCGGTGAATCCGCTGTCGCGGAACTCAGCGCGCGTCACCACCGCAACCGAACGACCGCAGAACGGCACAACGGGCTGCAGGCCGGATGCGGGCACGGCGACACGCGCGTCCTGGCCGCCGGCACGCCAGCGCAGCGTGTTCAGCAATCCGAGCTGGGTCGGCACCCGGTAGCCGACCAAGCCGTGTTCGCCGGGCGTCGCTCCCGTCGTCAGCGATGTCATCGCCGTCGCGGTGGTACTCGGCGCGACGGTGGTGACCGGTGCGCTGCTGTCGCTGGCCGCGGCGAGCGTCGGGGCAAGCGTGCGATGGCGCCGCAGCTGGTGCCAGCCGAGCCCGTCAATGACGAGCACGACCACGGTCGGCGCACCCGCCACCTCATCAGCGATGAGAGCGGAATCCACACCGGCAAGGATTCCGGGCATCACCTCGGTGACACAGCGGCCGCCGTAGCTGGGCAGCGTGCGCTCGAGCGCAAGCGGCTCGCCCTTCATGTACCGGACCCTAGAGGCCAAGCCGCCAGGCGACGCCGCGGCCCGGCGCCTGGAGGGCCAGCGGAGCGAGCAGCAGCGGGAAACGAGATCACTCCTGGACGCAGGGCTACGCTGCCACCGTGGCAGTCTCGACGCGGGGAGACTACGCGAGCCGGGCGCTGCTGTCTCTGGTCCTCAATGACAACGGCAGGCCGACATCGGTGCGCGACATCGCAGAGCGCACCGGCCTGCCCCAGCCGTACCTGGAGCAAATCCTGCTGGCGCTCAAAGGTGCCGGGCTGGTCCGATCCAAGCGAGGCGTCGGAGGCGGCTATGTCATGGCTCGGGATCCCGCCGAGGTCACCATCGGGATGATCGTCAGTGCTGTCGACGGCCCGATCGCCCTCGGCGACTTCGGCCAACCGCACCAAGACGGAGCCTGCGATCACGAGGGACAGTGCGTGCTGCTGGCGATCTGGGACTCGGTAGGTCGCCGCATGCGCTCTGAGCTTGACTCCTACAGCCTCGCCGCCGTGGCCGAAGTGGCTCGCGGGCGCGCACCGTGGCCCGGCTCGCCGCCCGATTGAACCAGCGACGAGCTCAGCGGGTGACAAGCACGCGCGGGTCGGATCCGAAAGCGCGCAATGCCCCCGCGAAGTCCTCCGGGATCGGTGCCACGAAACTCATCTCCGCGCCGTCGGATGGATGCCGAAACTCCAGCTCGCAGGCGTGCAGCAGCGGCCGTCCGATGCCGAATGGATCCGCGACGCCGTAGGCGAGGTCGCCCAGCAGCGGCAAGCCGATGCTGGCGAGATGTACTCGGATCTGATGGGTTCGCCCGGTCTCCAACCGGCAGCGCAGCAGCAATGTCTCCGTCGGTCGGGCGAACGTCTCGACAACGCGGTAGTGAGTCAGCGCTGGGCGGCCATCGGCCCTGATGGCCATCTTTGTTCGGTTGGCCGGATCGCGCCCGATCGGCGCATCGACCGTGCCGCTCGGCGAGGAGGCGACGCCACGAGCGAGGGCCGCATAGACCCGGCGAACAAGTCGACTTGAGAGCTGGCTGGCAAGGCTCTCGTAGGCCCCTGCGCTGCGGGCGCAGACCAGGACGCCGCTCGTTCCGCGATCGAGCCGGTGCACGATGCCGCCCCTTCCGGGTTCGCCTAGGTGGGCCATCTCGGGATAGCGGGACCAGAGGGCGTCGGCCAAGGTGCCGTGCGGATGGCCTGATCCCGGATGAGTCACGACACCGGGCGGCTTGTTCACCACCACGACATCGCGGTCGGCGTGGAGGACATCGAGCGAGACTTCCTCAGAGGACCGATTGGTCTCCGGCTGGGCGGTATGGCCTCCCACGAGTTCGATCACCGTGCCCGGATGCAGACGCTGCGAGCCGGCGAGGGCACGTTCGTCGTCGACGATCACACTCCCCTCCGCGACCATCCGCGCCGTCACCGAACGGGATTCCCCTGTGAGCAACGACAGCGCCCGATCGAGCCGTTCGCCGCCGAGCGACTCCGGGGTCTCGATGCGGCGGTGCGGTTCTGTCACTCAGGTGTTCCTTGCGCTGCCACCCGACCGCGCTGCTCGCTCACGTACAGATGCACCAGCACGACGGCAAGTCCCACGGTGATGGAGGCGTCAGCGACGTTGAAGATCGGCCACCACTGCAGGTCGACGAAGTCCACGACGGCTCCTCGTCCCCAGCCCGCACCGCGAAACACCCGGTCGGCGAGGTTGCCCAGAGCGCCTCCGATGATGGCCCCAAGACCGAGCGCGCCCCACACACTGCCGACGCGCCGCCGTGACGACCACAGGATTGCCACGATCACGATGGCCACCAATGCCAGCACGGGACCCAAGCCGCGGCCCACCGAGAACGCGAACCCGGTGTTGTGCACGAGCCGCAGCCGCAGCGTCCACACCAGATCGATGATCCGATCGTCGAGAGCGGCAACAGCCCACGCCTTCGTGGCTTGATCTGCGGCGAGAACTGCTGCGCAGGTCGCGGCAATCCAGCGGCTGCGTGCCAAGCGTTCCTGTGCTCCAGCGGATTGTTCAGCGGACACCCATGAACAAGCTAGGGCCGACGCCATGCCGGTCCGCTGCTCTTCACCTCCACTCGCATGGAGGCATGCGGGATGGCTTCGAGGCGTTCCTTCGGGATCGGCTTGCCCGAGACGACGCAGATCCCGTAGGTGCCGTCGTCGATGCGGGCGAGAGCGGCATCGATCTCGGCGATTTCCTCCCGCTCGCGCGCTGATATCTGCAACGCCCTCTCGCGCTCGACAGCGATGGAGTCTCCCTCCCCGGACTCCTCGTCGAACTGCACGTCGCCAGGTTCGCGTTCGCTGACGAGCTGCTCGGCCTCGGCCTCATAGCGTTCGGCATGCTCGGTGTAACGGCGGCGTTCGGCGAGCAATGCTTGCCGCTGCTTGTCGAGGAATGCTTCGCCGAAGCGCTGCTTGGGACCTCGCTTGCGAGGCACGGATTTCTTTGCGGGAGCCTTGCGGGATGCACTCGATTTCTTGGCGCCGACGCCGGATTTCTTTGCCGCGGCTGCGCGAGCCGACGACTTCTTCGCGGCGGATTTGCGGGCGGAAGCCTTCTTTGGTGTCGCCATGGCCCATCCCCCCGGTTCAGCGAAGCGGCAGTCTAGGTCTCCGCCTTCGCCGGATGCGCGGATGAGCGGGCCGCTTGAGCCCCGGGCCGTAGCCTGCGGGCCGCGGTCGGCAGAGTAGCGGCCCGTTGATGTCGGTGCCGTGGGGATACCCTCACCGGATCGTGAGCCGACCCGCACCGTCGGGGGGCATGAACGGGGCCTGCAGGAGGCGCGGGTGATGGAAGAGCCGAGCGACAGCGTGTACCCGCGCGTCCGGGCACAGGCGAACTTCCCCCAGATCGAAGAACGGGTTCTCGCTCGCTGGCACGACGAGGGGACCTTCGAGGCTTCTGTCGCGAACCGGCCCGCTGATGACGAATTCGTCTTCTACGACGGTCCGCCGTTCGCGAACGGCTTGCCTCACCATGGCCATCTGCTGACGGGGTATGTCAAGGATGTCGTACCCCGGTACCAGACGATGCGGGGCCATCGTGTCAACCGGCGATTCGGCTGGGACTGTCATGGGCTGCCCGCCGAGATGGAGACCGAGCGCGAACTCGGCGTCAGCGGAAGGGCAGCCATCACGGAGTACGGCATCGAGCGCTTCAACGCCCAATGTCGCGGCTCGGTGCTGCGATACACGGCGGAGTGGCGCAAGACCGTCACCCGCCAGGCTCGATGGGTCGACTTCGACAACGACTACAAGACGATGGACCTGCCCTACATGGAATCGGTCATGTGGGCGTTCAAGCAGCTGTGGGAACAGGGTCTCGTCTACCAAGCATTCCGAGTCATGCCCTACTCGTGGGGTGCAGAGACCCCGCTGTCCAATTTCGAGATCAGGCTCGACGATGCCACGAGACCTCGCCAGGATCCCGCGATCACGGTCTGGTTCGAACTCGTCGGCACCGATGAGCTCCCCGGCGCCGGCGACGCTGCCAGCACAGACGGCCCGCTGCGACTGCTCGCATGGACGACGACACCGTGGACGCTGCCGTCCAATCTCGCCATCGCCGTCGGTGAGGAGATCTCCTATGCCGTGGTGGAGTCCCAAGCGCTCGGTGCTGGCCGCTACGTGCTCGCATCGGACTGTCTCGAGCAGTACGCGTCGGATCTCGAGCCATGCACCGTCATCGGCACGGTGAGCGGCGCTGAGCTCGCAGGCCGCCGCTACTTGCCCATGTTCGATTTCTTCGGTCACCGCACCGAAGCGTTCCGGGTGCTCGCCGGCGACTTCGTGGACACATCTGAAGGCACCGGCGTGGTTCACCTGGCGCCAGGCTTCGGCGAGGAGGACCAGTCCCTGTGCGAGGCTCACGGCATCGAGATCGGCGATGCCGTGCCGGTGGACGACCGGGGTTGCTTCACCCAGCCGGTCACGCCGTGGGCCGACCTCAACGTCTTCGAAGCGAACCCCGAGATCATCGCAGAGCTGAAGCAGCGCAGCCGGGTGCTGCGCCACGACAGCTACGAGCACAACTACCCGCACTGCTGGCGCACCGACACGCCGATCATCTACAAGGCGATCAGCTCGTGGTACGTGAAGGTCACCGAGATCTCGGATCGGTTGGCCGAGACCAACCAGCAGATCAACTGGGTGCCCAGCCATGTGCGTGACGGTCGGTTCGGCCAATGGCTGGCGGGGGCGCGTGACTGGTCCATCAGTCGCAACCGATTCTGGGGTTCTCCCATCCCGATCTGGATGAGCGACGACCTCGACTACCCCCGAATCGATGTCTACGGCAGCCTTGATGAGCTCGAGACGGACTTCGGAGTGCGCCCGCCGGATCTGCACCGGCCGTTCATCGACGAGCTGACACGCCCGAATCCCGACGACCCCACCGGCCGCTCCACCATGCGGCGCGTACCGGAGGTGCTCGACTGCTGGTTCGAGTCGGGTTCCATGCCTTTCGCCCAGGTGCACTACCCATTCGAGAACTCCGAGTGGTTCGAGAAGAACTTCCCTGCCGATTTCATCGTGGAGTACATCAACCAGACCCGCGGCTGGTTCTACACGCTCCACGTTCTGGCGGGGGCGCTGTTCTCCCAGCCGGCGTTCCAGAATGTGATCTGCCATGGCGTGCTGCTCGCCGCCGACGGCAACAAGCTGTCCAAGCGGCTGCGGAACTACACCGAGCCCACCGACATCTTCGCCAACCAGGGATCCGATGCACTGCGCTGGTACCTCATGGCGACGAACATCGTCCGGGGCGGCGATACACGCATTTCCGACGACGGCATCGACGATGTCGCCAGGCAAGTGCTGATTCCCATCTGGAACGCGTACTCGTTTTTCACGCTGTACGCCAACGTGGACGGGTACCGGGCACAGTTCCGCACCGATTCGGGCGATGTGCTCGACCGCTACCTGCTGGCCAAGACCCGGTTGACGCTGGAGTCAGTCACTGCGAGCCTCGACGCGTACGACCTGCCCGGCGCCGCCGCGGAGCTCCACGCGTTCATCGATGCGCTCAACAATTGGTACATCCGTCGCAGCAGGGAACGCTTCTGGGGCGATTCGGCTGCAGGCTCGTCTGCGGGGGGCCAAACGGGCGGTGACAGCGACGCCTTCGACACCCTGTACACGGTGCTGCGGATCTTCGTGGCGATGGCGGCGCCGCTGCTGCCGATGATTGCCGAGGAGATCTACCGGGGGCTCACCGGCGGGGAGAGCGTTCATCTGAGTGATTGGCCCGATCCCGCGCAACTGCCGGCCGATCCGGACCTGGTTCGCAACATGGATGCCGTGCGAGCGGCAGCGTCGGCTGCCCTGAGAGTACGCGAGGATGCCGGTCTGCGGGTTCGGCTGCCGCTGCCGCAGGTCACCGTGGCCGGCGCGGGCGCAGAACAGCTTGAGCCGTTCGCGGATCTGCTGGCCTCCGAGATCAACGTCGCCGAGGTCGTGCTGAGCGATGAACTCGGCGGCGCTGCCACACACGTGCTGCGGCCGAACGGTTCAGTGCTGGGGCCACGGCTGGGCCCGGCCGCGCAAGAAGTGTTCGTTGCGGCCAGGTCGGGTGACTGGCATGTGACCTCAGAGGGCGGCATTGTTGCGGGCGGCCACGAGCTGAGCGAGGGTGACTACCAGCTGGCGCTGCAACCGGCAGATGCGAGCACCACGTCGGTGCTCGATGTGCAACAACTCGTGGTGGTGTTGGACACCACGGTCACGCCGGAGTCGGAGGCCGAAGGCGCTGCCCGGGATCTGATCCGCAGCGTCCAGCAGAAGCGCAAGGACCGCGACCTCAATGTCACGGACCGCATCCGACTGCGAGTGCGATGGAGCCCTGCCGACTTGGGAGCCGTCCGCCGGCATGAATCGCTCATCGCCGCAGCCGTCCTCGCAACGGAGGTCGAGTGGCTCGAAGGCGGTGAGGAGCCCCGGATCGAATTTGACGTGACTGCGGACTCGGCTGGGCGCTAGGCCGAGAGCGGCTCCTTGCGGATGAGTGCGTCCAAGAAGGGGTCGTCCAGCTCGTCCAGCGTGAGCGGGGGTGCATCCGCGGCAATCTCAGCAGCAGCGTCCTCAGGCTCGTCTGCGTCGAGATCGCTGTCGCCTTCAGCCCCGGATTCACCGATGGCGTCATAGGCGGCGTCGACGCGTTCAGCAGAACCTGAGGTCAAGGGAGCAACAATGGCGGGCATGACAGCAGATTCCGGGGCTGAACGCACCGGTGCGGCAATGGGTTCGGTGTCGGGAAATACATCATCGACGGCCTCTGCTTCGGCCGACTGCTCGGAAGCTTCGCTGACGGCCACGTCGTAGCCAGCGTCGGTCAGCGTCCGGGAGATCTCAGAAGTGACCAGCTTCGAAAGCGACTCGACCAGGTCGTCAGTTGCCGACTTGAACGCGTCGTCGAGGGCTTGGCTGCCGGCCGCCTGCAGCGCCGCAAGCGCCTCGGCGATCTGGGCAATGGTGTCGGGTGAGAGCTGGACCTCGACGGGCTGATCGGGTTTGCCCGACTCCACGCTGGACATGCGCGTGTCGATCTCCGCAATGCGCGCAGCGAGGTCCGCGACCTGCTCACCGAGACGTTCGAGCAGTCCTGAGCCTTGCGGAGCTGGTGGTTCATCGTGAGGAGTCGGGCTCGCCATGGCGCGGAATGTACCAGCGGAGCGGCTTTCCGGCAGATTTGTCGGCCCTAGCGCCCGCAGCCCAGCAAGTAACCCGCAACCAGCACCTGCAGTGCAATGAGCAGCACGATCGGAGACAGGTCAAGCGCGACCCGGCCGATGCGCACGGCCGGCAGGGCCCGTCGCAGCGGTCCCATCACCGGCTCGGTGATCCGAACCAGCCATGTCCGCACCACGGTGACCGGGCTGTCGGGAGACAGCGGGATCCAGCTGAACAGAACCCGAGCGAAGATTGCGAAGGTGTACATCGACGTGAGCGTGCACAGCAGGCTTCTCATTGCTTACCGCAACTGCTCGTGCCGGGGCATTCGGGGGGCAAACGTCTCAGTGTCCGTCACCCTGCGCAGGCATCGCCTCATGTCCACTGCCGCTGACCACGACATTGGCAGGCACCAGCATGTACACGGCGTTCGCGACCTTGCGCATCTCGCCGTCACGGGCATAACACAGGCCGCTCGCGAAGTCCAGCAGTCGTCGGGCGGTGTCTCGATCGAGCCCTTGCAGATTCAGGATGATCGGCTGTTCGCGCTTGAAACGATCCCCGATCTGCTGCGCGTCGTCGAACATCCGGGGCATGAGCACAAAGGGCTGTGCCGACGCAGTCGCGACACGACGGACCGCAGTCGAAGGCACTTGGGAGGCAGCCGGCTGCGTCGCCGCCGTGGTCGGGCGTTCGACCACGGTGACGCCGCTTTGGCCGACCGGGTCGCTCACCGCATGGGCAATCGGGAGCTCGCCTGGCATGGCGCGCTCGGCCGGCGGCGCGTAGCTGTCATCTGGCCCGAGGCCCAGATAACTCATCGCTTGTTTCATGAACGACGCCATGCCGGTCCTCTGAGGAGGGAACTCTCGGTTGCCAAGAGTACCGATACGCAAAGATAGGTTCAGTCACCCTGTGATGCGGTGATACGAGACGGACGCTCTCCGAACAGGGCCGTCCCGATGCGCACCATCGTCGATCCGGCCCGCACCGCGAGCTCGAGATCTGCGCTCATCCCGATACAGCGATGCTCGAGACCGTGGCTGTCCGCGAAGCGGATCACCTCGGCGAATGCCGCCTCGATGTCGTCCGGCGAACCCTGCGGGCCAATCGCCATGCATCCGCGTACCTCGAGGCCCACATCCCTGGCTCGGTCGATCAGGTCTGATGCATCGTCCAGCCCGCAGCCGCCCTGGGTCGATGCGCCGCTCACGTCGAGTTGCACCATGATCGCGGCACCTGGACTGTGACGCGAAATCTCCTGCACGAGTCGCATCCGATCCACGCTCTGCCAGAGGTCCACCAGACCAGCAAGCTGCCTGACCTTGTTCGATTGCAGGCGCCCGATGAAGTGCACATCGAGACGATCTCGAACTTCTGGATGCAATTGATCCCACTTGGCACGCAATTCTTGGGCGTAGTTCTCGCCGATCATCAACAAGCCCGCAGTCGCGGCAGCTTCCAGTGCGGAAGCATCGAAGCCCTTGGTGACCGCCACGATGTCGATACGCGAGGGATTACCGCCAGCGTCGACGATCCGCTGACGAACACGTTCTGCGCCGCGAACAACGGCATCCGGGTCAATCACCGGCTTCGCCTGCGCTCTCATCATGCTCGAGGCAGACGAGCAGTGCCGTGCGGCCCTGCTCGTCCCTGACCCGATGCGAGAAGTAACGGATATCCGAAGCCGTGCATCGACCCAATTCGGTGTCGATGGTGGCCCCGCCGCGGCCGAGTGCGAGCCGCATCCCCTCAGCGAGATCAAGCGAGGGCGTGTCCCACGCCGTCGTGCTGGCGACGCTGGACCCCCCCCATGCCTCCGCACGGGCGAGGTCGGCCGCTCCGAACTCATAGTGCGAGGAGCAGATGTGGGGACCGATGACCGCTCGAACATGGCCTATGCCGTGATTCGCCAGCTCAGCCAGGGTCGCTTCGACGACGCCGGCGAGCAAACCTCGCCAGCCCGCGTGGACAGCCGCTACAGCACTGCAGCCGCTCGAGTCGTATCCGTACAGCGCCACCGGTACGCAGTCGGCCGTGCGCACGGCGAGTGTGGCCCCCGTGGCCGTCGTCCACGCGGCATCGGCGCAAGTGCCAGAGCGATCTCCAGGTCGATCGACTCGTACGACGTCGGCGCCGTGCACTTGACGCAGCACTGTCATCGGGGCGCAGCGGGATCCTTGGGCAGGTGCACAGTCGCCGTCGGTTCGCTCGGAGAAGCTGACACGTGCCGTGCGGTCTCCAGCGCGGCGACGCAACGTCAGCATGGCCGCACTGCTGATGACGATTCCAGGATCACAGCGTGGGGCCGCGCTCGTGAAGGCTGATGGGCCGACGCCGTCTTGGTCGATTGGCTCACGATGACCGAGAAGCCGGCCGCAGCCTCACCGCAGGAAGCTGGGAACGTCGAACGACTCGTCGTCGTCAAGATCGCCGAACGGGTCGGACAGCTCGTCGCCGTCGTCCGGGCCGGCGAAGTCGCCGAGCGCCGTGCTGGCAGCCGATCGCGGCGCCGTGTACCGATCAAATCCCGCGGCGATGACCGTGACGCGGATTTCCTCGCCCAGCGAGTCGTCGATCACTGTGCCGAAGATGATGTTGGCCTCAGCGTGCGCGACCTCTCGGATGACCTCCGCAGCCTCGTTGACCTCGAACAGCCCCAGATCAGGTCCTGCCGCGATGTTCAGCAGGATGCCGCGTGCACCGTCTATCGATTCTTCGAGCAGCGAGGAAGACACGGCCTGCCGCGCCGCGTTCTTCGCTCGGTTCTCGCCGTGCGCACGCCCGATGCCCATCAATGCCGTGCCCGCATTGGACATGATCGCCTTCACGTCTGCGAAGTCGGTGTTGATGAGGCCCGGCGTCGTGATGAGGCCAGAGATGCCAGAAACGCCTTCACGCAGCACGTCGTCGGCCATCCTGAACGCGTCGATGATCGACGTGTGCTCGCTCGCCACTGTCAGGAGCCGGTCGTTGGGGATGACGATGAGCGTGTCGACGCGCTCTTTCAGCCGTTCGATTCCCTGCTCGGCCTGGATCTGCCGACGCTTGCCCTCGAACGCGAAGGGGCGGGTGACCACGCCGATGGTGAGCGCGCCGACCTCCTTGGAGATCTCAGCGACCACGGGCGCACCGCCAGTCCCGGTGCCACCGCCCTCGCCAGCGGTGATGAACACCATGTCTGCGCCCTGCAGGGCCTCGGCGATCTCGTCGCGGTGTTCCTCGGCCGCCCTTGTGCCGATCTCGGGATCGCTCCCGGCGCCGAGCCCGCGGGTCAGCTGACGTCCGATGTCCAGCTTCACCTCGGCATCGCTCAGCAGCAGTGCCTGGGCGTCGGTGTTGACCGCGATGAACTCGACACCGCCAAGTCCGACATCGATCATCCGGTTGACGGCGTTCGAGCCGCCGCCCCCGACGCCTACCACTTTGATGACTGCCACGTAGTTCTGTGGTGAGGCCACGGGGCTCCTCGCGTTCGTCGACTGGCCACGTCTCGACAACGCCGCAGCCAGTACTTCCTGGGAAAATTAGCGCAAGGCACGACAGTACTGATGCCGCTGGGGATCGGCAACACCGGACTCAGAGCATGATGAGGGTCATCGATCTCCTGCGCGGACGACCGGCAGATGCGGAACAGACACGTCGAGAACTGCGTCGGAAGGCGCGAGATCGCTGACCACCGCCGCAATTGCCGCCGTCTTCGCCCCGATCGCCGAGTCGTCACCGAGCGCCGTTTCAAACACGGCGCCGTCCGGCTGCCGTCTGATGCGTGCTCGCACGTCGCCTCGCCTGTCACGCCACACTGCGGCGACCGCGAAGCCCGGCTGTCCGTCGGCTGTATCGAGCACAGCCAGCAAGGCATCAGCGTCTGGGGCCAGGTAGCGGCCTGGCGCTGGCGCAGCGGAGATGCCCGACAAGCGTGGCAGTGACGGCGGGGATGCCAGAGCTGTGGTGAGCACACGTCCCTCAGAGTCGACCAGCACCCAGCTGTCGGGGACAGTGAGTGCAAGGGCCGCAGGGTCGCGCTCGACGATGTCGATCTCCACAGTCCCCGGCCAGCGCCGCCGTATCTCAGCGCTGCGGACCCAGGGCAGCTCAGAGAGAGCTTCCCGAGCGCCGTCGGCGTCGAGCGTTCCCATGAAGTCACCAGGCTTGATGCCAGCGGCGCGGTACGCCTCGTCGTAGCTCACCCGGTGCAGACCGCCGAAGTCGACCCGCTCCACATCGAACGCTCCGGCAGCGACAGCAACCGCACCGCTCAGCAACAGCAGCACGACCGACACCGCCGAGATCACCCACCGATGCGCGTGAGCTCCCGACGGCGCTCGTGTATCGCCAGACTCCCTCGACACGGCCTCCCCCGACACGGCTCAAGCCGGAGTCGGCGAGTCCTCGAAGCCCACCATGCGGACCTCGGGTTGCAGCACGACCCCGGAGTGCTCCGTGACGCGGCGACGGATCTCCTCCATCAGCGCGACGACATCGGCTGCGGTGCCTCCTGGGTCGGACACGATGAAGTTCGCGTGCACACGGGATACCTCGGCACTGCCTATGCGCAATCCGCGCAGTCCCGCCTGGTCAATCTGCGCGCCAGCAGAGTCGGAGGGCGGGTTCATGAATACCGAGCCGGCGTTCTGCCCTCCTGGCTGATTCTCGCGGCGCCAGCGAACAATCTCCGCGATCCTGTCCATCGCGACGCGGGGCGAGGCGGGCTGTCCTTGAAGCCGGGCGCGCAGCACCACGTCGCTGTCGGTCAGACCGCTGCAGCGGTAGCCCAAGGCCAGCGAATCAACCTGACGGCTGACGGCCCGAGGAGGCGCGTCCCAGCCGTTGAGATCGGCCATGTCAGCATCCAGCAAGCATGACGCCATGTCGCTGCCGTGACCTCCCGCATTCATGCGCACGGCGCCGCCCACGGAGCCCGGCACGCCCACCGCCCACTCGAGCCCGCCGATGCCGGCGCTCGCGCACTGGCGCGCCAGCACCGGCAGCGCCACTGAGGCACCTGCAGTGACGGTGGCATCGGTCTGATCGATCTCGATCTCGCCGTGCGTCTCGCCGAGGAACAGCGCGATGCCCTCGAACCCGCGATCCGCGACCAGCAGGTTGGAGCCGCGTCCGATCACCATGGCGTTCAGGCCCGATGCCTCCCCGGCAGCGCGAACGCGTTGCAGATCAGCCGGGCTGTTCGCTTCGAACGCCACTGCGGCGGGGCCACCCACCCGGGAGGTCGTCAGGGCGCCGAGCGGCGCATCGGTTCGCGCTCGAGGTCCCAGCACGGACGCAGCCGTTGAGACTGCCTCAGGATCGGACCACCGATCAGGAGACATGCAGGAGTTCGTCCGCCAGCGACGTGAGATCGCCCGCTCCCAGCGTCAAGCAGACATCACCCGATCGCAGTTGTCCACGCAGGTACGACCGCAGCTCTGCTCGCCCCGGCAGGTAGGCCACTGAGGCGTAGGGATGGGCATCGAGCACCGCGCCGAGCACGAGTTCGGTGGAGACCCCTGGACGGGGCACTTCGCCTGCCGGGTAGATGTCGGTCAGCACCAGCTGATCGGCGTCGGCAAACGAGTCCTCGAAATCCTGCCACAGCGCAGCGAGGCGCGAGTAGCGATGAGGCTGGAAGACCGCCACGACGCGTTGCCATCCTCCGCTGCGGGCCGCGGCGATCGCGGCCGCCACCTCGGTCGGCAGGTGCGCATAGTCGTCGATGAACGAGATGCCGTCGCGCTCGCCGCGGCGTTCGAACCTGCGCGCAACCCCGGCGAAGCGCCCCAGCGCCTCGATCATGGGTTCGGCTGCGGCGCCGAGTTCGAGTGCTGCCGCGAGCGCACCGGCTGCATTCGCCACGTTATGCAGGCCTGGCAGGGGCAGCTCGCATGTGCCGATCGAGGCATTTCCTCGGACCAACTCGAATCTTGCGCCGGAGCGACCCGAGCGTGCGTCGACGATTCGATAGTCGGCGTACGGCGAGATGCCATAGGTGACGCTGCCGCCGATACGGCCGGCCAAAGCGGCTGACTCGCGATCGTCGGCACACAGCACCCGCGGTCCGGTGGTGCCCGTGCAGAACTGCTCGAAAGCTCCGACGAGGGCATCGAAGTCGCCGTAGTGCTCGAGATGATCGGGCTCGACATTGGTGACCAGCACTGCATCGGCACCCAGTTCCAGAAATGTCCCGTCGGACTCGTCGGCTTCGACGACGAACCACTCTCCAGCGGTGTCCCAAACGGCTCCCGAGCCGATCTCGTTCAGTTCGCCGCCGACCAGGAACGAGGGATGCTGCCCGGCGGCGACGAGGCACAGCGACAGCATCGACGAGGTGGTCGTCTTGCCGTGGGTTCCCCCGACCGCCAGTGTTCGCTTGCGCCCGCAGATCAGGCTGAGCAGATCTGCCCGGCTCAGCACCGCTATTCCCTGGTCTCGGGCTTCGACCAGTTCGGGATTGCTGGGCGGCACCGCACTTGAATGAGCCACGATCTCTGCATCGCCGACGTTGGCTGGGTCATGGCCGATCGCGATGCGTGCGCCCTTGGCGGCGAGGCGGGTCATTCCCGGCCCCGGCCGCAGATCGCTGCCGCTCAGCACGTGCCCCATCTCTGCGAGCACCAAGCCGATGGCGTTCATGCCCGAGCCCCCGGCGCCGACGAGATGGATCCGGCGGGTTTCGCCGAGGTCGGTCGCGGGATCCGTCATTGTGCGCGCTCGGTGGGCCGTGCGACCCCTTCGGGAACCGCGGCGCTGTGCTGGATGACGAGACGGGCAACCCGCTGGGCTGAGTCCGCGCGACCGAAGGTGGCGCCGCCTCCTGCCGACGGGACGGTCCGGTCCGCCAGAACAGACATCGCGTCGATCTCGGCGAGCAGTCGCTCTGCGTCGAGATCGGCATCGGGCACCACGCGCGCCTGACCAATGGATGCCAAGGCCTCGGCATTGCGTCGCTGGTGATCGTCAGTGGCGATCGGCAACGGCACCAGCACCGCCGGGGTGCCGAGCACCGACAGTTCTGCCACCGTGGAAGCACCGGCGCGGCAGATCACCAGGTCCGCTGCCGTCAGCGCCACCGGGAGGTGCTCGTCGAATGGAACCGCGCAGTACCAGTCGCGGACCTTCGCGGCGCTGTCTCTCCGGGCGGGCGCCAGCGGGCGGTCCTCCCAATCCCTGCGTCCGACGACGTGGTACACGAACACACCGTCCCGCTCTTGCAGCGACGGCAGTGCCGACCACAGGGCGTTGTTGATGCGCCGCGAGCCGAGCGAACCGCCGAAGACCGCAACCGACATCGCATCAGCCGGCCAGCCGAGGCGTTCGCGCGCGTCGCTCGCTTCGCGCGCCGCCTGGGTGACTTCCGACCGCACCGGATTGCCGGTCACCACCTCGCGCTGCAAGCCGGTGCCCTGCGCCGGCACGGCAGCAGCGCGCGCGAATCGGCCGACCAGACGGTTGGTGGCTGAGGCGACGGCGTTCTGTTCAGCGATCACCAGCGGCACTCGCCAGAACACCGCGCCCACCGTCGCGGGAAGAGCGGCGTAGCCGCCGAGCGACAGCACCGCGGCGGGACGTCGCTTGCGGACCAGTGCGATACCCCGCAGCGTCGCCCATGCCAGGCTCACCGCCGCTGCCGCATTGGTGAGGTTGACCCGTCTCGCCGTGAGGCCCCGCCCGCTGAGGGTGGTCAGGCCGAAGCCTGCAGCGGGCACCAGCTGCGCGTCCATGCCGCGCTTGCTGCCGACGAAATGGATCTCCTCTGCCGGCCAGCCGTCCTCGGTGAGCGCATCCGCTACCGCCAACCCCGGAATGAGATGTCCGGCAGTCCCCCCACCGGCGATGAGGACGCTCGCCGCACCGGGCATTCGGGCTCGCGCCGCCACAGCTCAGCCGGACCGCCGCGTCACGTTCAGGAGCAGTCCAGCGGCAGCGGATGTCACGACAAGCGACGAGCCGCCAAAGGACAGGAACGGCAGGGGCACTCCGGTCACCGGCAGCAATCCAACCACACCGCCGACGTTGACCAGCGTCTGCAGCACAAACCAGATGGCAATCCCTGCCGCCAGCAATGAACCGAACAAATCCGGCGCCTTTTGCGAAGTCCGGAAGCCACCGATGCCGACGACGCCGAGCAGCGTCAACAGTCCCAGTGCGCCGATCAGCCCCATCTCCTCTCCCACGATCACGAAGATGAAGTCGGTCGGCGCATTCGGCACCCACCCCCACTTGGCCTGACCAGCGCCGAGCCCGGTGCCGCGCACCCCGCCTTGCGCGAGGCCCACCAGGCTCTGGAATGTCTGGTAGCCGCTGTCCGCGCGTTCCGCTATCGGATCGAGGAAGCCGGTCAAGCGCTCACGCCGGTACGGAGCTGCATACGCCAGCAAGGGAGCCGCAACGCCGACCATCAGCACGATCTTGGCGAGGTCGCGTCCGGGCAGGCCCGCGACGAAGAGCATTCCCGCTCCGATGCCGGCGAGGATCAGCGTGGTGCCGAGGTCGGGCTGCAGCAGTACGAGCGAGCAGACGGCCGTCAACATCAGCATTGTCGGACGCAGGATCCGGTCCGGTCGGTGAATCTGATCTTTGCGTGCGTCAAGGAACGAAGCCAGCGCGACGACCAGAGCGAGTTTGACGATCTCTGAGGGCTGGAGGCCGAACGGTCCGAGTTCGAGCCAGCGACGTGCCCCGCCTGAGCGAGTTCCGATGGCCAGCACGGTGATCAACAGGATGACGCTGGCCGCCGCCAATCCCGGCGCGAACCGGCGCCAATGGCGGTAGTCGATGCCCAGCGTGATCAACAGCACGCCGACAGCGACGCCGACCGACCACAGATGACGGGTGAAGTACCGCAGCGGATGCTCGGACGTATCGACTCCCGTCGCCGAGGTGGCGGACAGCACCAGCACGACGCCCGTGAGCAGCAGCAGAAATACTGCCGACAGGAGTGCGGCGTAACGCACCGAGGGGCCTGATTGAGCCCGTCCCGGCGGCGTGCGCGGAGTCTCCAGCCTGCTCATCGTCTGTCGGCAGTCGCAAAGCGGGAGCGCACGCGTTCAGCAAGGTCGGCCACGGCTGTCGCGAAGTGCTCGCCCCGCTCGCCGTAGCCGGAGTACCAGTCAAACGAAGCGCACCCGGGCGACAGCACCACATCGCGGCCGGGCTGCGCCATCCGGTGGGCGGCCTCCACGGCTTCGCGCATCGAATCGGCGCTCACGAGTTCGATCTGGCCGCATGCAGGCTGGCTGAAGCAGTCGACCACCTCGTCGGCAGCCTCGCCGATCGCCACGACTCCATGAACGTGTTCGGCAACGGCGGCAAGGTCCCCGAGATCGAGGCCCTTGTTGCGGCCGCCCGCGATCAGCACCGCATCGGAGAAGCCCCGCAGCGCGGCCACCGTCGCGTGCGGCGCCGTCGCCTTGCTGTCGTTGTAGAAGCTCACGTCTCCGACGCTCCCGGCGAACGCGAGCCGGTGAGGCAGGCCGTCGAACGAACGCAACTCTGCTGCCACCGCCTCGGCGGATGCACCCATCCCCAGCGCGACAGCTGTTGCAGCGGCAGCATTCGACAAGTCATGAGGACGCCGTCGGGGCAAGTCCTCCACCGCCGCGATCCTGTCGCCATGTGCAACCAAGATGCCGCGCTCATAGTGCACATCGCAAGGTGCGTTGAGCTGCTGGGGCGTCGCAAAAGTCACGCGCCGTGAACGGATCCCGGATGTCCACGGCTCGATATCGGTGTCGCCAAACGGAACCACCGCGACATCGTCTGGGCCTTGCACCGCCCAGATCCGGGCTTTGGAAGCGGCATAGTCACGCAGGTCGGCATGCCAGTCGAGATGATCGGGCGCCAGATTCAGCCACGCGGCAACCGCAGGAGCAAATCTGCGTGCCCGGTGCAGCCTGAACGACGATGACTCCACCACAAACGTGGAGACGTCCCTGTCGAGCGCGTCCACGAGGGCGATGTCGGTGTTGCCTGCGCCGATGGCAGTGATGCCGCTGCGATTCAGCATGCGCTCCGTGAGCGTCGTCACGGTCGTCTTGCCGTTGGTACCCGTAATCGCTGCGAGAGGTCGACTGTCCCACTGCGCTGCCAAGTCCAGCTCGCTCACCACCGGGACGCCAGCCGCCGTTGCCAACGTGTAGCTGAAGTGCCGCGGCGGCACTCCCGGTGCGGGCACAACAGCCGCTGCGTCTGAGAGCAGGTTGCGGAGCAGGCCCGCGTCGGTGGAGTCGTGAATCTCACCGAATTCAGCATCGGTCCCGGCGAGCCTGCGCACCGCATCGCTGGGTCGGTCGTCGGCCGCGATCACCTCGTAACCGCGTGCTGCGAGCGCTGAGGCCACTGCGCACCCGGTGACGCCCATGCCCACCACGACGACCGGCCCGTCGGTGGGCGTCACGTCGCCGGATGCCGCCTGGGGTGCGGTTGAAGCGCTCATAGCGAACCTGCCGGGATCTCGACGAGGTTCAGGCTCAAGAAATCCGCGTAGTACAGACCCAGCGCCAGCGCGACGAGCAGGCTGTTCACCACCCAGAGCCGGATGAGCACAGTGGTCTCGGGCCACCCGCCGAGTTCGAAGTGATGGTGCACCGGGGCCATCCGGAACAGACGGCGACCGAAGAGCCGGAACGAGCCGACCTGGACGATCACCGACGCAGTCTCAATGACATACAAGCCGCCGATGACGGGGAGCAGGAGATCGACATGCAGCAGCATCGCGAGCCCGGCCATCGCGGTGCCGATCGCCAGCGAGCCGGTGTCGCCCATGAAGATCCGCGCCGGCGGTGCGTTCCACCACAGGAACCCCGCACAAGCGCCGGCCATGGCAGCGGCGACGATGGCGAGATCCAGCGGGTGCTTGACGTCATAGGAGATGGGGTGGCGGAACGCCCAGTAGCCGACCACGACGAATGCCGCGAATGCCACTGAGGCTGCGCCGGCGGCAAGGCCGTCGAGGCCGTCTGTCAGGTTCACCGCATTGGACGTGCCGAGCACGATGACGACCGCCCACAGCATCCATACGACGGCGGGAACACGCAGCGAGTTGCCGCCGAGCCGGGTGAACCCGATTGCAGTATCGAGATTTACCCACCACACCGACGCGGCAGCGAAACCGATGCCCACCGCAATCAGCCCGATCAGCTTGGCTCGCTTGTTGAGGCCGAGGTTGCGCTCGCGGCTCACCTTGATCCAGTCGTCGGCCAAGCCCACGAGGCCTGCACCGCACACGGCTGCGAGCAGCGCGATGCCCGACCGTGTGATGACGGTCTCGGCTCGCAGGTGACTGACGACGTACCCCACCACGGCCGCGGTGACCACCGCAACGCCACCCATCGTCGGCGTGCCCGCCTTGGTGATGTGACCTCGGGGCCCGTCGAGGCGGACGGGCTGGCCGACGCCGCGCGCTTGCAGCCAGGGAATGAGGTAGCGAGTCCCCATGAGCGACACGAACATCGCTGAACTGGCGGCGATGAGGAGCGCGATCACCGCTGGGCACCCCTGCGCTTGCGCAGGTGCTCCGCAGCGACAGCGGCGTCATCGAACGGCACCGAATGCCCTGCGCTTACCTGCACCGTCTCGTGGCCCTTGCCGGCCACTACGACCACATCACCGGCCTGAGCGTTCCCGACGGCGTAGGAGATGGCGCTCGACCTGTCCAACTCGACGTGCAAGCCCTCGCCGGCATCGTGCCGACCGGCCACGCCTGCGGCGATGTCGGCCGCTATCTGGGCGGGATCCTCGCTGCGAGGGTTATCGGAGGTGAGCACGAGCACATCGGCGTGGCGGTCTGCCTCGGCGCCCATGGGCGCCCGCTTCGACTGATCCCGGTCGCCGCCCGCGCCGAACACTGCCCACAGACGGCCGCCTGCGGCGCCGAGCTCACGTGCGCTGGCCAGTGCGGCGCCGAGCGCGTCAGGTTTGTGGGCGTAGTCGACCAACACCGTGATGTCGTCATAGGGGCCGTTGACCGGCCACAGACGTCCTCGCACCGGCAGCACCGCCGCTATCGCTCCGGCAATCGCGTCGTCGTCGCATCCGAGAGCGCTGGCTGTTGCTGCTGCCGCCGCCACGTTCGCGGCATTGAATCGGCCCAGCAGTCCGCA
The DNA here is from genome assembly GCA_022826045.1 of Acidimicrobiia bacterium. GTDB lineage: Bacteria > Actinomycetota > Acidimicrobiia > Acidimicrobiales > Poriferisodalaceae > Poriferisodalis. Next base: position 29,716 of record JAJDVQ010000078.1, read on the forward strand.
GTGCACCGGCCGGCCGCGCCATCGGCCGCTCAGTCCCTCAGGGGTCACTACGACATCGTCGAAGTCGGAGGGCTGCCATTCGGCCACTTCGACCGCTGTGCCGGCCGCCATCGATGCCAGACGGCGACCCCACGCATCGGCAACGTTCAGCACAGCGATGTCGCTGCGGCCGTCGAAGAGACGCGCCTTGGCGTTGAAATAGTCCTCCATGGTCTCGTGGTAGTCGAGATGCTCGTGGCCCAGGTTCGTGAACACGCCGGCCGCGAATCTGCCGCCATCGACCCTGCCTTGGGCGAGCGCGTGGGACGACACCTCCAGCAGCACCATCTCGACGCCGGCATCGGCAGCGTGGCTGAGACGCCGGCACAGGTCGGGCGCCTCGGGCGTGGTGTGCGTGCCGTCGAGTGTGCCCATGACCTCACAAGTGGTACCGCATGCACGCGCGATGGCAGCGATTGCGTGCGTCACCGTGGTCTTTCCCGCGGTGCCGGTGACGCCCACAACCCCGCAGCGGCGCCACGGCTGGCCCCACACCGCAGCCGACGCCGGCCCCAGTGCCGCTCGAACGTCGGGCACCACGATCTGGGGCACGCCGACATCGAGGATCTGCGACACCAGCAGCGCTGCTGCACCGGCGTTCAGCGCCTCGGCGGCGAAAAGGTGGCCGTCGTGGCGCTGCCCGACGACGCAGCCGAACAGTGCCCCGGGTGTCACCGAGCGGCTGTCGTGAGCGATGCCGCGCACGAGCGCTGCGCGGCCCGCCGCCTGGTGGCCTTGCCGACCCGACGGCACTACGCAAGCACCGCCGACCGCCGCAGCTAGTTCATCCAGCGATATCGGCTTCGCTGGTGCGCTGCTGTGCTGCTCAGACATCTGGCGACACCCCGAGCATCCGCAGTGCATATTCGGCCACCTCCGCGAACACCGGTGCGGCCACGATGGCGGCCCGGTACTCGTCGGGCTCGTCGAGCACGACCACCACGGTGAGCTCGGGACGGTCGGCGGGCAGGAATCCTGCGAAGGAGCTGGTGTAGGCGTCGGCGGAATAGCCGCCGTCAGGACTGGGCTTCTGCGCAGTGCCGGTCTTGCCCGCCACCTGGTAGCCGTCGATGGCGGCTCGCTTGCCGGTCCCCGAGCGGACGACGTCGGCCAAGATTGCCTGCATCTGCTGAGCGGTCTGCTCAGACAGCACCCGGTGTGTCGGAGCTGGGTCAGCAGGCCGCAGTGCGCCATTGCTGCCCACGCTGCCCAGCACGAGACGCGGCGTGACGTACACGCCGTCGTTGGCGATGGCGTTGTAGGCGGCGGCGAGCTGGATCGCGGTCATGGCGATGCCCTGACCGAACGCGATCGTGGCGAGGTCGGTGCCGCGCCATTGGTTCGCAGCCCGCAGGATGCCGCGGCTCTCGCCGGGCAGTGCGGGGGCCTCGTCGGCACCGGTCAGGCGGCCGAAGCCGAACGATCGCAGCGAGCGCTGCAGCTCGGAGGCGCCGATCCGCTCGGCGAGCTGGATCGTGCCGATGTTCGAGGAATGAACGAGGATCTCCGAGGTCGTCATCTGGTCGCTGGGCTTGGAATAGGGCTCGATGAACTCCTTGTCGGCGAAGGTGTACCTGGCTGGCGTGGAGTGCAGCTCGACCGGCGTGGTGAGCCCGGTTTCCAGTGCCGTGGCGATGGTGAAACTCTTCGCGACCGACCCCGGCTCGAAGGCGTCGGTGTACGCGGGGTTGTAGGCCACCGGCCTGACCTCGCCGGTTTCGGGGTCGCGGGCGACCGCCGCCAACGCCAGCACGTCGCCGGTGTCGGACTGCATCACCACCACCATGCCGCCCTTGGCGCTGGTAGCCCCGACCGTCTCGCTCACAGATCGCTCGGCAACCCACTGCATCTGAGTGTGCAGCGTCAGCACCACGTCGTCGCCATGACTGACAGGCTCGAACAGCTCAGTCCCTGTCGGCAGCGGCATGCCGCTCTGGGCGATCCGGGCCACCTCACGGCCGTCGGTGCCGCCGAGCACCTCGGCGAACTGCTTCTCGGCGCCGCCCAGCGGGTTCTGGTCGATATCGGTAGCGCCGAGCAGGCCGCGGGCGAAGTCGTCGCCGTTGGGCCGCAGCCGCGACGACTCCCCGCGTACGCCCACGCCTGCAAGCTGAAGCTCCTGCACCGCCAGTCCGTCTTCGGGACTCACTTGACGCGCCACGTACACAAAATGCCGGTCGCTCGCGAGCCGTTCGGCGATGACGTCGGAGTCGACGTCCAGCACCGACGCCAATGTCGCAGCCGTCCGGTGTGGGTCGGTGACCTGACGGGGGTCGGCCCAGATCGTGGGCAGGCTGTCCGACACGGCGAGCAGGTTCAGGTTCCGGTCGAGGATCGCCCCGCGCACCGATTCGAGTTCCCACTGTGCGGTGCCCTGACGCTCGCCCAGGGCGGCGTAGGTCTCGCGGTCGAGCACCTGCACCTGCACCAGGCGGGCGCCGAGGGCGGCCAGTGCCACGGCCGACGCGATGATCAGCAGCGCCGCCCGCCGACGCGGCGGCCCAGCGCGAACCGTGCGCCGGCGGAGGTTCCGCTCGGCCTGCTCTGCGGTGCCTTCTCGCTCGGACTCGCCACGTGACCCGTTCGCTCCCGCTGCGGGGTGCCAGCGGCGCGCCGCCGGATCTGACTGCCTGCTCGCCGGCGCGCCCGTCGTCGAGGCCGGCCCTGACCTCGACCCCGAACGCGACGTCGATCCCGAGTGCGCTGCCGGCCGACGCAGCCCCGGCGGAGCACCCGTCGAGGGGTGCCACGGCGTGGTCGTCGGGCTCAGCTTCCGACGCTGCCCGGCGTGCTCAAGAACGTCGGTCATGCGCTGTGGACGCGTCGGTCAGCAGCGTCTTGATCGAGAGCCAGTCTCCGCCTGCATGGATGCTTCGCTGCGGCGGGCCGACGGCGGCGATATGACGCGGCTCGATCCGCACATCGATCGGGTCTGTCGCGTTCACCAGCCCGAGCGCCCCGACGCCCATCAATTCGATCTCCGCGGGACCGTGCAGGATCTGCAGCTCATAGCGAAGGTCGATCAGCTGCTCCCGCTGCGTCGCGATCTCCGATTCCAGCTCCGACAGCCGGTACTGCCCCGCTGCGAGCACCGAATGGAACACCGCCAGCCCGGCCAGCACTGCGATGGCAGCCGTAGCCAGCAAAGCGGTGACGCCCACCAGGCGCAGCCCCGCGGCGCGGCGCGCTGGCGACTGCACCCCTCGGGGCGCCGCTTCCGCGACGGGGAAGCCGGCAATTGCGAGGGCCATGGGGCGACGCTCGGCCTTCTCGAGGGGGCCGGATCAGCGAAGGGCCGGCTCGAGGCGCTCCGCCGCGCGCATCACGGCGCTGGCGGCACGCGGGTTCTGCTCGACCTCGGCGGCGCCGGGCCGCGTCACCTTGCGGCGCAGCAGGCGTACCGCAGGCGCAGCTCCGCAGATGCACGGCAGCGTCGATGGGCACTCGCACACGCCGTCGGCTGCTTCTCGCAGAATGATCTTCACAATGCTGTCTTCTCCTGAGTGATAGGCGAGCGCTGCCAGGCGCCCGCGTGGCTGCAGGCGCGCGAGCGCCGCTCGCATTGCTGGTTCGATGAGGTTCAGTTCGTCGTTCACTTCGATGCGGATCGCCGCGAACGTGCGCATCGCCGGATGGCGCCGGGCACGGCGAGCAGCGGCGGGCACAGCGGCCTTGACGGTGTCGGCCAGCTCGCGGGTGGTGTGCAGCGGCCGGGCCGCCACGATGGCGGCGGCGATGCGGTGGGCGTAGCGCTCGCCGGCGTTGTGCTTGAGCAGATCGCGCAGCTCGGCAAACTCGTAGGTGTTCGCCACGAAGCCAGCATCGGGCCCCGAGCGGGCATCCATGCGCATGTCCAGCGGAGCGTCGTGGCGATGCGAGAAACCGCGCTCGCCGGAATCGAGCTGACGGCTGCTGACGCCGAAGTCGAACAGCACGCCGGCAATCGGGCCCGCGCCGGCCGTGTCCGCCAGCTCGCCGAGGAGGTCGAAGCGCTCGCAGCGAAACGTGACACGATCGCCGAAGGGTGCCAGGCGTTCCTGTGCGGCGGCGATTGCCTCCGGGTCGCGGTCGATGCCGAGCAGGCGCCGCTCAGGATGCTGGCGCAGCAGCATCTCCGCATGGCCACCGCCCCCCAGGGTCGCGTCCACGAACCATCCCCCGCCGACGGGCGCGAACACCTCGGCTATCTCGTCGACCATGACGGGCTCGTGGAACGCGCTCGCGGCAGCAATCATGGTCATGCCTGCTCCGGCGCGTCGTCGCCGCTCTCGGGTGCCGCCAGCAGCGATTCGCCGTGGGCGTTCATGTCCTGCCAGCGGCCGGCATCCCAGATCTCCACCTCGTCGATGGCGCCGATCACCACACACTCCCGTTGCAGGCCCGCGAACCGGCGCAGCTCCTCGGGAACCGCTATGCGGCCCTGCTTGTCGGGCATCACCCGGGCGGCGCCCGCTCCGAATGAGCGCTTGGCTGCACGCCCGCGCGGCCCGCCCGACTGCGACCGCTGCGACATCTGGCCCGCGATGTCGCCGAACCGCTCCGGCGTCATGAGCGCCAAGCAGCCCTCGCTGTGCTTGGTGAGAAAGCCGGACGGCTCGAAAGCGCTGCGGAAGCTCGCAGGGAGCACGATGCGGCCCTTGGCATCGAGCGCATGCTCGTGCTGGCCGACAAACAGACTCTCCACCGCAGGTCCCTCCGCAGCGTTCGAATAGGTTCGGTGGGCAATTGCCCCGCTCTAAGCCACTTTGCACCACTTTATGGGTTAATCACCCACAATGTCCACCCCGATGTGCCCGAGCTTTCGAGTTGCAGCCACGGCAGAGCACACGACCGCCACCGTGGGGGCTGCGCGGTCGGGAGGGTCAGCTCCCAGGCGCCGTAATGAACTCTGTGACCAGCTCAGTCAGATCCGACGAACTCAGTCCCCCGCACAGCTCCCCCCACCCGGTCGCGCGGTCTCGGACCTGGGCTGCGGTGCGATCGTCCAGCAGCGACGCCAGCGGCCCCAGACAGAACCGCTCGTAGGTCACGCACTGGAATCGGCTGCCTTCGCGCGTGCGGCGTTGCGAGATGCCGACGAGCTTGCGGCCCGCGACGGTGACTTCACCTGGTCCGCGTGATGCGAAGCACACCAAGCCGTCACTGGGACCTGCGTCATAGGGGCTGCGGCACGTGCTCGCGCTCACGCCGAGGGATGTGAACGCTGCGGCCAAGCGACGGCCGAGCCAGCCGAATGCCTCACCGATATCTGCCCGCCAGAGCGGATCGCGGGCCGGGACGAAGACATCGAACCAAGCGCACAGGTCGGGATCGAGCCACACGGCCCCCCCACCGCTGCGCCGCCGCACGACGTCTGGACGGCCGCCCTCGAAGGGATCAGGGCCGGTCGATCCGAGGATCACTGCCGACGCAGTCGGCTGAAGCCACGAGATCCGTCGACGGCCGTCGAGGGGCATCGGGCGGTCATGCAGGAATTCGGCTGCGCCCCGCCATTGTTCACGCACCCACAGCGGCACCCGACCACCTTGGCAGATCGGACCGGCCGCCACTGGCCGGCGATGCAGACCGGGGTCCCGGCTCAAGCAGGCTGAGGGCGCAGTCGGGGCAAGTAGTCGGCCCATTCCATGGGAGCATCGGGGCGCATGGCGGCGACGATCGCCAGCGGCTCGGGGGCGTACGGCGTGCGACTCAGCCGGTAGCGCCCCTCCGACAGCAGAGAGTCGCCCTTGCTCACGTTGCATGTCCGGCAGCAGGCGACCACGTTCTCCCACGTGTGCTCTCCGCCGCGGCTGCGTGGGTGCACGTGGTCGATGCACTCGGCCCGGTTGCCGCAGTACTGGCAGCGATGAGCATCCCGCGCGAACACCGCTCGCCGGTGCAATGGCGCCCGGCACCTGTATGGCGCCCGAGCGTGATAAGTCAGCCGGACCACTGAGGGCGCCGGCATCGACATGCGTGACGACCGTATGGCGCCAGGGCGGGTGTGCACGACGTCGGCCTTGCCGGACAGCACCAGCAGCAGGGCGCGTCGGATCGTGGTGATCGACAGCGGCTGGTACGTGACGTTGAGCACCAAGGTTCGCTCGGACAGGATCGAACGCGTCTGGGTCGCTGTTCCATCGACATGCCCACAGTGCCCGCTGAGGTGCGTGTGCCCATTGGTCGAGGGATCGGTCGGCCGAGGCGCGCAGGCGGCAGCTCCGCGAGCAGTCATGTCGTCCTCACGTCGCAGTCGCAGCCGCGCCCGGCCAGCGTCGACACCATTCCAGCCATTGGATCAGATCGTCGGACTCCGCGGGCAGGCGACCGTCGCCGCCGAGTGCTGTCATGTGCCGGAATCGCACGTAGTCGAGGTCCGGCACCGGCAGGAACGGCGACCGCAGCCACCACCGTCGCGGCACCAGGCGCTTCGTGGCGGACGCCGCGGCCGGCCACAGGCGCGGGCGTGCCGCAATTGCACGGAGCGAACGGCCCGCACCGGCAAGGAGGGGCATCGGACGTCGGCGAACTCGGCGCACCGAGCCACTCTAAGCCCGCCGTCATCGGCGGCGGCTGCTCACAGAAGACCATGAGTAGCCTCATGGCCGCCGGAACCACGAGAGTTGAATGCAGTGCGCAACCACACGCCTCAGCAAGTGCAGGCAGCCGACGCCGAGACGTTCCGGCAGACGTTCGAACGGATTACCGAGAACGTGGAGAGCGTCATACGGGGCAAGCCCGATGTGATCGGGCTGGCGCTGCTGTGCCTGATGTGCGATGGGCATCTGCTGATTGAAGATGTGCCCGGAGTCGGCAAGACCAGCTTGGCGAAGTCGCTGGCAGCCTCGATCGACGTTCCGTTCGGTCGCATCCAGTTCACCCCCGATGTCCTGCCCTCCGACGTGATCGGTGTGAATGTCTGGGATGAACGCGGTCGTGTCTTCGAGTTCCGGCCGGGCGCTCTGTTCTCGAACATTGTGCTTGTCGACGAGATCAACCGGGCATCGCCCAAGACACAGGCCGCCTTGCTCGAGGCGATGCAGGAACGGCAGGTCACCACCGACCGCACGACGCGCCCTCTCAGTCAGCCCTTCATGGTGATCGCCACACAGAACCCGATTGAGCACGAGGGCACCTACCCGTTGCCAGAATCGCAGCTCGATCGGTTCCTGATGCGCATCGGCATCGGTTATCCCGACGCCGACTCAGCAGTCGAGGTGCTCGGCCTGCATGACGGAACCACCCAGATCAATATCGGGCCCGTTGCGGCGGCCGACGAGGTCAAGGCGATGACCCGCACGGTGACCGAGGTTCACGTCGCTCCGGTCCTGCGGCGGTACATCGTGGCAGTGGCTGATGCATCCAGAAGGCGTGGGACCATCACCCTCGGCATCAGCCCGCGCGCCACGCTGGATCTCCAACGAGTGGCACAAGCCCGCGCGCTCGCCGCAGGCAGGAACTACGTCGTGCCAGACGACGTGAAAGCTGTCGCCGAGCCCGTGCTCGGTCACCGCATCCGGTTGAGCCCCGACGCGCAGCTCCAAGGCCTGACACCCCAGACTGCGCTGCGAGAGGTCTTCGAGTCGGTCGCCGTCCCGACCAACGCCAGCTGAGGTCGCTGCCATGAACGCCCGGCTCGCATGCTGACGAGACGGGGCTGGATCGCCGGCATCGGCTCAATCGGGGCCGCCGGAGCCGGCCGATTCTTCGGCATCGGCGAGTTCATGGTACTGGCCGTTGCAGGGCTGTTGCTGGTCGGCACCGCTGCTGTCTGGACCCGGACCCGACGAGTCCGCCTGCGGATCCAGCGGTCGACCCAGCCTGCACGCGTTCACGCTGGCGGAACCGCCCGCGTCACGCTGACTGTCACCAACCTGGGAGGTCCAGCGCCGGTATTGCAATTGAGCGACCCGGTGACGGGAACGCTCGGCGCTCGCCTGCGCATCGGACCGATGCTGTCCGCAGAGCGCGTGCAGGCGACGTACCTGCTGCCGACCGAGCGCCGCGGGCGCCTCGAGATCGGCCCGGCCGATGTCGCCGTAGTTGATCCGCTGGGTTTGGCCAGAACGTCGATCGGCTCCGGGCCGCGCACGACGCTGGTGGTGTACCCCGCCACTCAGACGCTGGTGCCGCCTCGCCTGGCCCGAGGACCTGAACCGCTCGGCGCGGCCGCCGACGTGCACACTCTGCAGCGCATCGGCGAGGACTTCTACGCCTTGCGCGATTACACCGTCGGCGATGATCTCCGACGGATTCACTGGCCGTCGACAGCGCGACTCGGCCGGCCGATGGTGCGCGAGGACGAGGTTCCCCGCCGCAGCCGGGTCACGGTGGTGCTCGACACGCGCAGCGCAACCCTCGACCCCGATCGCTTCGAGCTCGCGGTGTCAGCAGCTGCCAGCGTCGTGCTGGCCTGCGCGTCGCGCCACGATCCCCTGCGGCTGCTCACGGTGGCCGGGGCCGACACCGGATTCGTCACATCAGGCGAAGGCTTGGCCCAGGTATTCGATCACCTGGCGGAGGTCTCCACCTCTGGAACCGGAACCCTGCGAGCAACGCTGGCTGCAGCCGCTTCCGCGTCCACCGGCGCCGTCGTAGTGGTACTCGGCGGGCCTTCGCTCGAAGCGGCGCAGGACGCTGAGTCGATATCGGCAGCCGAGTCGCGTAGCTCCGCTCTGACGATCATCCGCATCCAAGCGCCCGATGCCAAGCTTCCGGCGGGCGGAACGCGCTGGGTCGACATCACGCGCGCTGCCGATCTGCCAGCCCGCTGGGCCGCTGCCCAGGCAGAGACGGTGCCGGCATGACGCGCCGAACCTTGTGGCAGGTCGAAGCCTCCTTGTGGGCCTTGACGCTCATCTCTGTGCTCATGGCGCGTCGGCTGTTCGACTCCTGGGATTATGCGCCGCTGTGGCTCATCCTGGCGGCAGGCGGTCACGCGACTGCGGCGGTGACCAGGCGTCAGCGCTGGCCGCTGGCTCTGTCCATCACGGCTTCAACGGTGGTGCTGATCATTGCCCAAGGCATCGCTCTGTACTCCGGGACGCTGTGGTTGCGCCTTCTGCCGAGTGCGGAAACCTTGCGGCAGGCGGCATCCGACATCGAGTCGGCGTGGCACGCATTCGGCATAGTGGAGGCACCCACGCCGGCAACAGCGGGATTCCTGCTGGTCGGCGGCGCCGCCGTATGGCTTGCGGCGTTCTGCGCTGATGCCGTCTCGCTGCGGGCACGTCTCTCCACCGAAGCACTGCTGCCCAGCTTCGGCGTGCTCGCCTTCGTCGGAGCTCTCGGTACTGACGATTGGCGCATCCGCAGCGCTGCAGCGATGGTGCTGTGCGCGGTCGTGTTTGTCGCCGCTCATGGCATTCACCACACGGCGGACCGAGTGCTCCTCGGGGCATCTGAACGTCGGCGTTCGACCGTGCCCATGCGCACAGCTCTCCGATTCGGCACCGCTGCGGCAGTCATCGCAGCGTTGGCGGTACCGCTGCTGCCCGGCAGCGATGCCCCAGCGATCGTGTCGTGGAAGGACCTCGACGGCACCGCACCGGCATCGCGAGTCACGATCAGCCCGCTGGTCAATGCGCAAGGGCGCCTCGTGGGCGCTTCAGACGCCGAGTTGTTCCGGGTCGAAGCCGATGCGCCCGCGTACTGGCGAATGTCCGGACTGAGCCAGTTCGACGGTGAGTTCTGGGGTTCAGAGCAGCTCTACGCCAACACGGCTCAAGCGCTCAGCGGCCCTGTCAGCCCAAGTGTGTTCACCCAGACATTCACCATCAGCGCACTCGACAGCATCTGGCTGCCTGCCGCATTCGAACCGGTCGCCTATGACGGCCCCGATGCGCTCTACGACGCCGAAACCGGAACGCTCGTCACGACTCACAACACCATGCTGGAGCCCGGGTTGAGCTACACCGTGCGCTCGGCATCTGACATTCCCTCGCTTGCGGGCTTGGTGGCCGCCGACGGAGATGTACCGCCTGAGATCGCCGAGAAATATCTGGGACTGCCCGACGGCTTCAACCCTCGGGTTGCCGGCCTCGCCGCCGAGATCACGGCCGATGCATCTGGCCCATATGCGAAGGCGCTGGTGCTCCAGGACTTCTTTCTCGAGAACTTCGTCTACTCGCTGCGAGTTCCGAGCGGTCACGGCACCGATCGCATGGAACAGTTCCTGTTCGAGGACCGCCGCGGGTATTGCGAGCAGTTCGCCGGGACCTACGCCGCGATGGCCCGCTCCATCGGGCTGCCCGCCCGGGTTGCCGTCGGCTTCACGCCAGGCGAGCTCGCCGACGGCGTGTACGTCGTCACCGGCTCCCACTACCACGCATGGCCGGAGGTATGGATCGGCGGGAGATGGGTGTACTTCGAGCCGACGCCGGGCCGGGGCGCCCCCGGTGCGGTCGTCTACACAGGTGTGCCCACCCAGCAAGTCGTGCCGGGCGATCCGGAGGCAGCGGGCGAGGCGGGCTCGGGGTTCATCGGTCAACTGGGCATCGAGGATCTAGAGGGCCTCTCGGACGATTTTGGGGGGTTCATAGACGTCCTCGGCGCCGACGGCTCCGGAGAGGAGACCGGAGTCTGGTCCGAATGGCTCGTCGTGCCTTTCTACGCCGTTGTCGCCGTCGGCGTGCTGTGGCTCATAGCGATTCCCGCCGCAGTGAGACTCCGGCGAGTGCTGCACCACCGGCGTGCCCGCCACGATGCTCGCGCCGCAATTGCGGCTGCCTGGGACGACGTGGCCGAGACACTGTTCAACCTCGGCATCGATCGCCGCCCCGCCGAGACCCACGTCGAGTTCGCGAACCGCGTGCGCAGCAGGCTGCGCATCGAGACGGGCGATCTGCAGACGCTTGCCGTCGCGGCACAAGAGGCCAGTTACGCCGCAGACCCGCCATCGACGCAAACCGTGGCAGCGGCACGCTCGAGCGCCGAGCACCTGGAGACTCGCATCCGAGCGGCGCGCAGCCGCTGGGACCGGATCGGCGCCGCGTGCCGGCCCACGATGCTCGTATCCGGACCTCGATCGCGTCGCCGGGGTCGAGAAAGCCGCAACGGTGTGCTGGTGCGCGACCGGTAAGCGTCGACGCGATCAGTTCGATCCCGGACTCAGCTGGGATCGTTGCGAAAGCGGCGTCGCATACGATCGCCGAACGAGTCGGCGCTGCGAGGCCGTGTGCGCTTCGCTATCGAATCCGACACCTTTTCAAGACCCAGCCGGCCCATCTTGCGAACGTTCCGTTCGATCACGACGGCACTTGCGAAGACGACCAGAAACGCCACGAACGACAACGCGAAGTGCACCTGCAGACCGAGGCCGATGCCGACCAGGCCCAGCACGCCGCCCAGCACTGCCCACCTGATATTGCGCAAGGCGTGTCTCGTCAGGGTGGTCTCCGACACCTCCCGGGCGAATTCAGGATCGTTGTCGTAGAAGTCCTTCTCGATCTCGAGCAGGATGCGTTGTTCGTCTTCCGAGAGCGGCACGCACAGGCTCCACATGCTGATTGCCGATGTTGCTGCCAGTGTAGGACCGTTCCCGACCTCACTTCCACGCGCCATGGTGCGCGGTTCTGTCTCTCAGCGTCCCCAGCGTCGCTCGCCCGGCGCACCGTCACGCAGTCCGGCTGCACCGTGACTGATGACGGCGCCGCCGAAACGGCCCCGAATTGCATCGAGTGCGTCGGCCAGCCTGCGATCCAGCTCAGCGTCACCGGTCGGGCCGGACTCGGCATCTCTTGAGGAAACGGACTCTCCGCTGAGATGTCGTCCGACGCCCAGCTCAAGCTGGAGCTGGGTCTCAGGTGCTGTCAGCGCCTCGACTCCGATTCCGGCGGGGCTACGCGCCGACGGTGCGGATGTCTCGCTGATGTTCGATGCGGCGACGCCCAGCAGCCGGATCCCGGTACTCAGGTCCAGTCTGGCGATGAGCCCATGCGCCACGCCGGCCAGCAACCGAGGCGTCTGGATCGGTTCGGCCAGGGTGTGCGCCCGCGTCCGCAGTGAGAAATCCGGATACTTGACCTTGACTGTGACGGTCCGGGCCACCAGACCGTTCGCTCGCAGGCGCGATGCGACAGCGTCGGCGAGACGCACAATTTCGCCTCGCAGTCGATCGGGATCGCGCACATCGGTGTCGAAGGTCTCCTCGTGGCTGACCGAGCGGTGGATGCCACCCCGATGTACCGGCCGGTCGTCGATGCCCCTGGCCAGCGCAGCGAGTTGGGTGCCGTGCGTAGTGCCGACGGCAGCGACGAGCCGCTCGACAGGCACTGCAGCCAAGTCGCCCACCGAGACGACATCGATGTCGTTGAGCCGTCTGAGTGTGACAGGACCCACGCCCCACAGGGCCTCCACGCGATGTGCCCACAAGAAGGCGAGCTGCTCCGCGCGCTCGACGACCCGGACGCCCAGTCCCGGCTCTGGTCCCGAGGACTGCACCGTCGGCTTTGCGGCGACGGAGGCAAGCTTGGCAAGGGTCTTGTTCGACGCGACGCCGACGGAACAGTCGAGATCGGTGGCCTGGCGTACTGCGCTGCGCAGGTGCCACGCAATCTCAGGTGAGGGGCCGAACAGACGGTGTGCGCCCGAGACATCCAGGAATGCCTCGTCGAGGGCAATCGGCTCGACGATAGGCGTGACCGACTCGAAGACTTCGGCGATGGCCTCCGAGGCTTCTGCATAGCCGGAGAAGTCCGAGGTGACCACGACCGCAGCCGGACACAACCGGCGAGCCCGAGCTGTCGGCATTGCAGCATGCACGCCTGCCGCGCGCGCCTCGTAGCTGGCAGACGCCACGACGCCTCGCCGTCCTGATCCCCCCACGATCACCGGCCGGCCGACCAGAGTGGGATCGCGCTTGCGCTCCACCTCGACATAGAAGGCATCCATGTCGACGTGCAGGATTGGCAACTCGTCGGGGTTCGCAACGGCGAGATGGTCGCGCTGGTCGTCGGCCACAGGTCCTCAAGGCGCCGCGGGCGTCACCACCAGGCCGGCGCGGTGGTCACCGGTCACCGTGTACCGGAACACGTGGCCACGGCCGACATCGCCCCGCAGGTACGCCAGCAGCGGTTCGGCCATCCAGGCGTGCTGGCCGACGAGCAGGGACTCCATCTCGCCGCTGGGCACCCACTTGGCGTCGAACACGATGCCGTCGGGATCATCGACGTCCAGTTCGCCTGTCCACGCCTCCGCCTCGTGTACCTCGACGCGCAAGAACCAGCCCGGTCCGCCACTGCCGTCGGCCTCGACGGTGTAGAGCGGACCGTTCCACGACGACACCACCAGACCGGTCTCTTCGGCGACTTCGCGCGTGAGTGCCCCGAGCACCGTCTCCCCCGGATCCACGACGCCGCCTGGTGTGCTCCAGTCGGTGGTGCCGTTGCGACGCAGGTTGTTGACCATGAGGACGGCGCAGTCACATCGCAGAATGCCGCCCGCGACTGCCCATCGGTGCAGCTGTTGGGACACCTAGGCAGTCTGCCACCGGGACATCGATTGCCGACCGAGCCGGGCTTGACTGGCGAAGCGCTGGCTGGTCGTACCATGGCGCACGTGAGCGGGCCCCACGACAGCAAGCGGCACGATCGCTCGCCCACATCGAGCGCACCGGCCGGAGTTGGCGGCGCTGTCCTCACTCCTGCGCCGACGGCGCTGCCGTCGGTTCTCGCACGCGTCATCGCGTTCGGCGCCATTGTGATCGCCGCGGTCTGCGGAGGCCTGGTCGGCTATGCGATCAGTGCACTCGAATGCAGTCGGGGCTGCGTCGGGCCATCGCTCGCGGGTGCAGCGATCGGCGCCCTCACCGCTGCCGCCGGCGTCGCCGCAATCGCCGCGCTCGTTCTGCGATCCATGAGCGAGTGGGCTGATCAGGCCTCGGTGACACACCGACGGAGGGGCCGGCGTCGCGGACGCGGCACGGCAGCCCGGTTGGGAGATGACAAGGCGGCACAGCCGTGACCACCAACGTTCTCGCGGTCGAGGACGACGAGCGGATTCGCACGGCGCTGCGGCTGGCGCTCGAAGACGAAGGCTGGCACGTCAGCGAGGCCGAGTCGTGCGAAGAGGCGCTCGAGCGATTCGCTCCCGACAGCACGGACGTGGTGCTCGTGGACATCATGCTGCCCGGACTCGACGGCTTCGAATTGTGCCGATCCATCCGGCGGATCAGCCATGTGCCGATCATCATGGTGACAGCCCGCGACGACACCCATGATGTGGTTGCAGGGCTCGAGGCCGGTGCTGATGACTATCTCACCAAGCCGTTCGCTCCCAAAGAGCTCTCAGCACGGATCAGGGCGCTGTTGCGGCGGAGCCGGACCGTGGACGGCAGCGGACTGCCGCGCACCGTCGGCGACCTCGAGATCTATCCCGACGAGGGTGTGGTGCGCAAGAACGACGAAGAACTGCACCTCACCAAGACGGAGTTCCGCCTGCTCTGCGAGTTGTCCGACAACCCCGGCAAAGTGATGAGCCGCGAGCAACTCCTCGAACGGGTCTGGGGCTACGACTACTTCGGCGACGGCCGGCTCGTCGATGTGCATGTGCGCCGGCTGCGCCTCAAGATCGAGGATGATCCTGCCGACCCGCGCTACGTGGCGACGGCACGCGGCATGGGCTACAAGCTGCGAGCCTGAAGTGAAGCCGCGCTGGCCGCGTCGGCAGCGATGAGGGTTCGCTGGCCACGGCCGTTGCGGCGGCTGCTGGGTCCGATGGCGGCAGCCGCGCGCAGGCTGGAGCGATGAGGGTTCGCTGGCCACGGCCGTTGCGGCGGCTGCCGCTACGCGCCCGAGTCGTGGGCGCCTTCACGCTCGGTGCGTGCTTGGCGGCGTTCTTGCTCGTGGTGCTGACGTACAGCCTCTCGCGAGGATCGATGCTGGGCTCACGGCAGGACTCCTCCGAGGCGCAGTTCTTCGCCAACGCCACCCAGGTACAAGGCTCTCTACGCGCCGAGAGCCCTGATTTTGCGGTGCTGCTCGAATCGCTGCCGAGCCTCAGCGGCAGCCGCTCCATCGCGCGCACCGGACCGGATGTCTGGCGGTCGCCGTCGCTCGTTCCCAGCGACCTGCCCGACGAGCTGGTGGCTGCCATCGAGCAATCCGACCAAGCACACGCGATGCGTTACCGGCTGGACGGCGTCCCCCAACTCGCTCTCGGCCTGCGCCTGCGCCCCGCAGCGGTGTCCCAGCTCAGCGAAACGCTGTACTTCGAGGTTGTGCCGCTCGCTGAGATCGAAGCGACGCTGGCGAGCCTGCGGTTGATCCTGGGCGTCGGGGCAGCTCTCACCGTCCTGCTCGGCGTCGCAATCGGAGCGTGGGCCGGCGGGCGGCTGCTGCGGCCGCTGGCCACCGTTTCCGACGCCGCCAATTCGATCGCTCATGGCAGATTCGACACTCGTGTCGAGCGCAGCGATGATCCCGATCTCGCCGTGATCGTCGAGTCGTTCAACGACATGGCCGACGCCATGGAACGCCGGATAGCCCGAGATGCTCGCTTCGCGTCCGATGTCAGCCACGAGCTGCGATCTCCCCTGCAAACTCTGCGGAGTTCCGTCGACTACCTGAACGGCCACCGCGATGAATTGTCGGCCCAGGGAGCTACTGCTCTCGACCTGCTGGCATCGGAAGTCGACCGGTTTCAGCAGCTGGTGCAAGACCTGCTCGAGATCTCCCGGCCCGATGCCGACGGTTCTGTCTTCGAGCGGGGTCTCGTCAATGTGACCGAACTGGTGCAGCACCGGGTGCGGACGCTCGGCAACGGCGTGAGCCTCGAGATCAGTCCAGCAGCCACCGATGCTGTGGTGATCGGCGACAAGCGCGGGCTGGCTCAGGTCTTCGACAACCTGCTGCGCAACGCCGACAAGCACGGCGGCGGCGCCACTCGCGTGCAGATCACGCGGCCCGGCTATTCCGTCCGGGTCGCCGTGGAAGACAACGGCCCGGGCGTTGCTCCCTCCGAGCGAGATCTGGTGTTCGAACGCTTTACGCGCGGGGCTGCAGCGCGCAAGCGGGGTGCGGGATCGGGCGCCGGCTTGGGCCTCGCGCTCGTGTACGAGCACACACGACGCCATGGCGGCTCAGTGCGCGTCGAGACCCGCAGCGACGGCGAACGAGGCGCACGGTTCGTGGTGGAGATGCCGATCGCGGGGCACCGATGATCCGGTACTCGAATTGGCTGCGAGTACCGCTGGCATGCATCTTGGCCTTGGCTGGATGCGGCCTGCCGACTGACGAGACTCCCAGTGGCATCGACGTGCCCGCCGGCGTCTTCCCCGAGCGTGACGACCAAGCCGTCGTCGGTGTGCCACCGGACACGCCGACGACATCGTTGCACGCCGTCTATTTCCTGCGAGACGGCCTCCTCGTGGAACTGCAGAGACCCTTGGCAGCACCGGTTTTCCTCGATGCGCCCCTCAACAACCTGCTGGCGGGCCCGACGCCTGCGGAAGCGGAGAACGGACTCGAGTCTGCAATCCCGGCCGGCACCGAAGTGGTGGACGTACAGCTCTTGCGCAACAACGTCGTGTCGATTCACCTCAATGAGGTGTTCTTCGAAGTGGAGGGTGCACAGCGAATCCGTGCCGTGGCTCAGCTGGTGTTGACCGCATCTGCGCTGGCACGGGACAGCCAAGGCGTGCTGTTCTACCTCGATGAGGTGGCGCAGTCGCTCCCTGACGGCGCCGGCACGATCGCCCAGGCACAGCCGGGTCAGCTTCCGCGGGCGCTGCGGGTGGAGGACTTCGGCGAGTTGATGCCGCTCACACCGCTGCGATCGGTCCCCTGACCCGCAGCCCGGATCGACGGACGATCGAGCCGAGTTGTCCGGCGCACTCGGGGCTGCGCGGACTGACGCACGTAGCGCGAACGTGTGCCTGCCCGTATCGCGGCGACGAACATCAGCATGGCGGGGAACACTTCGAGGCGGCCGAACAGCATGAGCACCATCATCACCGGCCGCGACCCTCGTTCGAACGCAAGCGCTGAAGAGGTCGGTCCCGCTTCACCCAGCGCCGGGCCGACAGTGCCGATGGCCGAAACAGCACCGGAGAAACCCGTCTCGAGATCGTTGCCCAGCGCAGTCATCAGCACACCGCCCGCCAGCGCAAGGCCCAGATACAGCAGCACGAAGCCAAGTGCCCGCGCTGCGATGTCCTCGGCGACGGTGGTGTCGCCGAGGCGCATCGGCAGCACGGCCCGGCGATGGCGGGCACGGATGACCTCCCGGACCGCATAACGGGCCACGATCTGCAGCCGCAGCACCTTGATGCCGCCCGCGGTCGAACCTGTCATGCCGCCAATGACAAACAGCGCCAGCAGCACGAGCTGTGCGGATGGCGTCCAGAATTGCGAGCGGGTGTAGTCGGTCAGTCCGTAGCCGGTGTTGGAGCCCAGCGAGGCCGCGTAGAACGCCGCCTCTCGCACGTTGTCGCCGAGACCGAGCCTGCCCGAATTCAGCACCAACAGGGCTGCCGCGGCACCGCCGATGAGCCCCAGGTACCAGCGGAGCTCCGAGTAGCTCCGTCGTTGCGAGCGCGTACGCGTGATCAGGTGCCAATGGATCGAGAAGCTCGCGCCGCACGTGATCATGCCAACGATCAGCACCAGCTCGACGGCCGCCGAGTCGAATTCGGCAATCGACCTCGAGTAGGTCGAGAAGCCCCCGGTTGCCACCGTCGTGAAGGCATGCGCCACCGCATCGAACAGGCTCGTTCCCGCAGCCAGCAGGGCCAGTGCCACCGCCAGCGTGAACGCCCCGTACAGCATCCACAACCGCCGCGCCGTGGCGGCGATACGCGGTGTGAAGCGATCAGCCGTCGGGCCGGGCGCCTCGTTGGCGATGAGTTCCAAGCCGCCCACCTTCAGCGCGGGCAGCACGCTCACCGCGAGCACGATCAAGCCCATGCCACCGAACCATTGGGTCATGCTGCGGAAGAAGAGGATCCCGTGGGCAACCCCGTCGATGTCGGCCAGGATCGTGGCGCCCGTACAGGTGAAGCCCGAGACGGACTCGAACAGCGCGTTGTCGGCCTCGCTCCAGGCGATCACGCCGCTGAACAGGTAGGGCATCGTGCCGGCTATCGAGACCGCCAGCCATGCCCATGCCACCGCGGCGAACGCCAGCGGGGAATCTGCCCGGTCCGACGCCGTCGTGATTCGGTACATGGCGCTGCCCACGCCTGCGGTGATGGCGGCTGAAGCCCACAGCGCGGCTGCACCTCCGCCGCCGTCAATGAGCGCCACGACAGCGGAGATCGCCATGCCGATCCCCACGAACATCAGTGCCACCCCACTGATGTGCACCGGCGTGGACTGGTAGCGCCGTACTTCGGGCAGCGAGCGCAGGCCGGCGGAATCGCTCATCGCACTCTCACTCCGTGAGATCGGCGCCGCCGCCACTGCCCGTGCCGGACTGCCGCCACCGCCGGATAGGCCGCAACGCTCAGCGCCACAGCCGCCGCGGTCACCGACATCCGCCCGCACATCATGAGCAGCCCGGCCGTGACGCGGCCTAGCCAATTGGCCGCGTCCAGATGGCCGGTCGACCCCTCGACGGCCAAGTGCCCGGTCGAGTCCGCGGCCGCCATGGCAGGCCCGACGTTCGACAGCGTGGACACGGCGTAGGTCAGTGCGTCGACGATGTGCAGCCCGCAGGCGCCGAGAACGATGGAGGCGGGGATGATCAGCAGTGCTGCCAGCAGCAGCTCGCCGGTAATGCGGCTGATCGTGGTTTCGGAGATGGTGGAGCGGCCCAGGCGCAGCCGCTCGGCGAGCGACGGGTGGATGGCGCGACGCAGTTCCCGTCCGATGAAAGACGCCAGAGTCAGCAGTCGCACCACCTTGAAGCCGCCCGCCATCGATGCGCTCATGCCGCCGATCAGCATGATGACCATCAGGAGCGCCTGGCTGCCGATCGACAGATCAACGAACGATGTGGTCTCGAAACCGGTCGTCGAGATCACCGACACCACCGCAAACAGCGATTCCCGGATGTGATCAGGGCGGAGGAGGTGCATCCATCCGATGCCGTCGCGTGGCAACAGCACCACCGCCGCCGTGGCGAAGATGATCAGCGTGATGTACAGCCGAAATTCGTAACTGCGAATGAAACGGGCCGGGTCACGGCGCCGTATCGCCAGGAACATGAGCGGCAGGCTCACGCCGCCCGCCGCCATGCCGAAGATCGCCACCCATTCAATCGCTCCCGAGCCGAAGGCGCCCAGCGAGCCCACCTGGGTGGAGAAGCCACCGGTCGAGGCCGTAGTTAGCGCGTGCAGTCCGCTCTGCAGCAACGGCATTCCCGCCACTGCGTAGCCGACGGCCACCAGCACGGTGAGCGCGCCATACAGCAGCAGCAGCCGGCCCATCGTGCCGGCGCTGCGGGGCGCCAGCCTGCGCGCCGAACGGGTGGCCACTCCCCCATCGGTGTCCAAGCCGCCCACGCCGAGGTGCGGCAGCACGCGGACGAGCACGACGATGAATGCTGCCCCGCCCAGCCACTGCCCCAGCGCTCGCAGGGCCAGCATCCCGCCGCCGAGATCCAGCATCCCGCTGCCAGGACCGGCTTCGGCGATGGCGGTGCTGTTGGTGCCGGTCACCGTCGCGGCGGCTTCTGCAAATGCCGTCGCAAGCGCAGTGGGTCCCACCGCGCCGGTTGCCAGATGTGCAATCGCGACGGCGGCCACCGCTGCGAACGATCCGAGCACCAGCGCCGTCAAGGTCTGGCGCTCGGTGATGCGCCGCTCGAACCGGCACAGTCGCAGCAGACCCAGGGCGAACAGCGCTATGGCAGCGCCCGCGATCAGCAGCGGGACGGCATCGGCGCCGGACTCGCCGCTCGCAGCAACCCGTCCCCCGAACAGCCAGTCGAACACCGCGCACATCGCAAACACCGGCGAGGCGGCGGCCAGCACGACCAAAGCCGTGATGGCAAGTGTCGACTCGTACGGTCCGCGTGCCCACCTGTGCAGCACACCGTCGGCGCCTCGCACCGCTCGCACCACCAAACGGCGAAGCCTCTCGCGCTCGGTAGCCCGGCGAGCCGGACGGGTTGTCACCGAAAGGCCTGCTTGACCTCGTCCACGCAACCAGGCGTCACAAAGGCGACCACGTGGTCCCGCGCCCTCAGCTCGCTCCGGCCCCGGGCAATGCGAGCCTTGCCGTCCCGCACGATTGCAGCCAGCAGCATCTGCCCCGGCAGGTGAAGATCGCGCACAGCCGAGCCGTCTGCCTTCGAGCCGGCACCCACCGCGAACTCCAGCACCTCGACATCGCCCTCGAGGAACGTCGCCACGGCCGTGACGTCTCCCCGCACCATGCGCAGGACCATGTTGGCGCTGGCGGTGCGGGGAGACAGGGCAGCGTCGATGCCGACCTGCTCCAGCAGCGGCAGCAAGGACAGGCGGTGCACCACGGCGATCGTCTCGCTGGCGCCCTCAGATTTGGCGTACAGGCACGCCAGCACATTCGCGTCGTCTTCGCCGGTCACCGCGACGACGGCGTCGAAGCTGCCGATGTTCTCGCGCGCCAGCACATCGATGTCGGTGATGTCCCCGTGCAAGACGAGGGCACCCGCGTGACGCTCGCTCAGTTCGAGGCAGCGCTCGTACTGCTGCTCGATGATGACCACTTCGACGTGGCGCTCGAGCAACCGGCTGGCCAGCAGCCCCGCAGTCCTTCCGCCGCCCAGGATCATCACGCGGCGCAGGTCCGTGCGCTGAAGTCCCATGATGTTCAGGAGTTCGCGGCGACCTTGGCGACGGCACACCACTCTGAGCAGGTCGTGCGGCTGCAACGTCGTGTCGCGTCTCATCACGGTGGTCTCGCCGTCACGTGACAGTGCGCCGAAGATGAAATCCCATTCGGGCTCGTAGTACGCACCCACCTCGGCCATGGTCTTGCCGACCAGGGGCGCATCGTCGGCGAGGTGTGCGCCGACGACCAGCACCTCGCCGTTGGCGAGCTCGTTGATGTCCGATGCGCCGTGGTAGACGAGCAGATCCATGATCGTGTCGGCAGTCTGCTCGTCGGGATCGAGCACCAGGTCCACGCCGATGGCATCGCGCAGGTTGCGGCCCGGGGCGCCGCGCAGATCGCTGTCCTGCAGGCGGGCGACGGTGGCGGGGACGCCGCTCTGCTTGGCCTGCATGCACGCCAGCAGGTTCACCTCGTCGGAGTCGGTGACTGCAACCACCACCTCTGCTCGTTCGAGACCGGCCTCGGCGAGCACGGCGGGATTGGTGCCGCTGCCGTTCACCGTGAGCAGATCGACCTCGGACCCGAGCGCACCCAGACGACCGGAGTGCTGATCGATGACCACGACGTCGTTGCCCTCACGGCTGAGGCGTTCGGCGATGTAGCTGCCGACCTCGCCGGCCCCCACCACGAGAATCCTCACAGTTTGCGAATCTACTGCGAGGCACCCTGACGGCCTGCCATCCTGCGTAGTTGCAACCTGCTCACCCATCACACCACAGGAGGTCGGCATGGCATTGGTGGTGGCAATCGACGCAGGCACGACCGGCGTTCGCTCGATGGCGGTCGACGAGACCGGAGCCGAAGTGGCATACGCCTACCGGTCGTTCGCCCAGCACTATCCCGGACCCGGTCTCGTCGAGCACGATCCCGACGAGATCTGGGAGGCCACTGCCGCCACGCTGGCCGAACTCTGCGGCAGCCTGCAGGGTCGCACCGGCCTCCAGGCGCCGACGATCGCAGCGATCGGCATCACCAACCAGCGCGAGACCCTCGTGGCTTGGGATCGCCGGACTTCCGAGCCGCTTGCGAGGGCCTTGGTCTGGCAGGACGTCCGCACGGCATCCCGCTGCGCCGAACTGGAGGCTGCGGGACACCTCGATGAGGTGCGCCGACTGACGGGACTCGTGCTCAGCCCCTACTTCAGTGGCACCAAGGCCGAGTGGCTGCTGGGGCACGGGGGCGTGCCTCAGACAGCAGACCTGGCCTTGGGCACTGTCGACAGCTGGCTGATGTGGAAGCTGAGCGGCGGCGCCGCTTTCACCACAGATGCCACGAATGCCTCGCGCACGCTGCTGTATGACATCAACGTGGGCGAGTGGTCTGAGTCGATGTGCGATCTGCTGTCGGTTCCGATGGCGGCGCTGGCCGAGATTCGCCCGTCAGCGGATCGGTTCTGTCTGACAGCGGATACGACTGCACTGGGGCCGGGAATCGCCGTCAGCGGCGTGGCCGGCGATCAGCAGGCGGCGTTGTTCGGCCAGGGATGCCATCACGTCGGGATGGCCAAGAACACCTACGGAACCGGCTCATTCGTGCTGATGAACGTCGGCGACACCTGCCCTTCCCCGATCGAGGGACTGCTTGCGACGGTGGCTTGGGATCTTGGCCGTGGACCCGTCTACGCCCTCGAAGGCTCGATCTTCGCGACGGGAGCGGCCGTGGGATGGCTGACCGGCATTCTCGATGGTGCCGCAGATCCCGCAGCAGTCGAGACGCTGGCCCGCAGCGTGGATGACAGCGGCGGGGTGATCGTGGTGCCGGCGCTCGCCGGGCTGGGCAGTCCCTGGTGGGATCCGACCGCACGCGGCGCGATCATGGGCCTCACTTTCGCGACGCAGCCGGCGCACATCGCGCGGGCGACGATCGAATCGATGGCGTTGCAGACCCGGGACGTCATCGAGGCCATGATCGACGGCGCCGGCCGTGACATCGCGGAGCTCCGCATCGACGGCGGCGCGGCGACGAACGACTTGCTGTGCGCGATCCAAGCCGACCAGCTCGGAGTCGCTGTCAGCCGACCTGTGGTGACCGAGACCACTGCCCTGGGCGCGGCGATGCTGGCGGGTCTGGCCGAAGGGGTGTGGTCCTCCCCCGCCGAGGCGGCGTCGCTGTGGCAGCTTGATCGACGTTTCGAACCCGACCCGCAGCGCGCGGGCGCTGACGAACTGCACGGGAGATGGAGCGAAGCGCTCCGGCGCTCACTGCAGTGGCCCGGGGGCTGACGCCTCGTCGGTCTCGGGGCCTGCTGCCGGCCGGTGTCAGGCCGGCGGCGGCAGCGCGTCGAGAACAGTGCGCAGTTGGGCCACCGCTTGGCGGATGCGATGCTCGTTCTCGACGAGCGCGAACCTCACGTGGCCTTCACCCCCTGGTCCGAACCCCACTCCGGGCGACAGCGCCACATTGGCCTCGTTCACGAGCAGCTTGCAGAACTCGACTGACCCCATGTGCCGGTACGGCTCGGGGATCTCGGCCCAGGCGAACATCGTCCCCTTCGGCGGGGTGAGATCCCAGCCGATGCGTCCGAGACCGCGCACCAGGACATCCCGGCGGTTGCGGTAGGTCTCGCACACCTCGGAGGGGAAGTCGCGGTCCTCGTTCATGACGACGGTGGCTGCGATCTGGATCGGCTGGAAGGTGCCGTAATCGAGGTAGCTCTTGAGCTTGGCCAGCGCAGCGATCACCTCGGCGTTGCCCGCGCAGAAGGCCACCCGCCACCCCGCCATCGAATAGGACTTGGTGAGGCTGTAGAACTCGACCGCGACCTCCTTGGCGCCCTCGGCCTGCAGGATCGAGGGCGGCTCGTAGCCGTCGAACCCCAGATCCGCATATGCGAAGTCGTGCACGAGCAGCACCTCGCGTTCACGAGCGAAATCCACGATTCGCTGCATGAACTCGAAATCGACACAGGCCGTGGTGGGGTTGTGGGGGAACGACAGCACAATCACCCGAGGACGGGGCCACGAGTACTCGAATCGCTCCACGAGACGCTCGAAGAACGTCTCGCCGACATCGAGCGGCACCTCTCGCACGCTGGCACCGGTGAACAGCGGCCCGAAGATGTGAATCGGGTACGAGGGCGCCGGCACGAGGCAGGCGTCGCCCGGCGCGAGCAGGGTCCACATGAGGTGGGAGAAACCCTCCTTGGCGCCGATCGTGTTGATGATCTCGCTGTCGGGGTCGAGCTCGACCCCCCACTGGCGTCGGTACAGGTCCGCGGCGGCTTCGCGCAGCTTGGGAATGCCGCGGCTGGCCGAATAACGGTGGTTTCGCGCGTTGAGCGCGGATTCTGCCAGCTTCTTGACAGCGCGTTCGGGCGAGGCCAGATCGGGATTGCCGAAACCCAGATCGATCACGTCGGCGCCGGCGCGCCGACGTTCGATCTTCAGCGTGTCGATGATGGTGAAGACGTAGGGCGGCAAGCCCTCGATGCGGCGGAACTCCATGGCCCGGGCGGACTCCCTGCCGACCTAGCTCTCTGGGCCGGTTTCGAGGCGGGCAGCGAAGTCGGCCAGCGCGGTATGGGCGATCCTGCGCTCGGCCCGGCGCTTGACGAAGCCCGGCAGCGGCACGGCAAGCTCCAAGGCGAGCTGGTAGAGCACCTCGGTACGCCCGGGCTCGGTCGTCGGATTGAATTCGTACCGACCGTCGAGATGCTTGACGACATCGCCGTCGACGAGCTTCCACGCCAGCCGGTGCGGTGCTCCGCCGTGGTCATACGCGAGCGTGTACCTGGCCGTGCGCCCGAGCGCCTCGACGCGGAACGCAGCCTGTTCGACGCGGCCGTCGAGATCGCGCTCGATGACCGAAGCGGACGAGATGTCGGTAGCCCATTCGGGGTAGCGCTCGATATCTGCGATCAGCGCGTAGCACTCGTGGGGTGACGCGGCCACAACCGTGGTCATTGTCATCTCGTCGATCATGGGCAGATCCCGCCTTCGGCACCGTGTTCACTCCATTGTCTCAGGATGAGACGCTCGACGGGCTGCTTTTGTGCGGCGATTCGTTGACAGTCGGATAAACGCACCGCGATCCGGGTCGCCAACGATCCCGAAGCGGCTCGGGTCAGGCCAATGCTGCGGCCAAGCGCTGCGCGAGGGTGTCGTAGGCGAAATGCTCGGTCGCTGCCGCACGTGCTGCGGTGCCCATCTCCAAACGCCGAGTCGGATCAGACAGCAGTTGTGAGATCGCTGCCGCAACCTCGGTCGCCTTGTCCGGTCGGTCGACGACCAGTCCCGTCTGGCCATGCCAGACGGCCTCGTGACTCCCCCCGGATCGTCCCGCCACCGCAGCGACACCGCAGGCCGCCGCCTCGGCGAACACGATGCCGAAGCCCTCCTGCTCCAGCCCCGCCCAGCGGCTGCGGCACGGTGCTGCGAAGACATCGCCCATGGCCATGAACTGCGGCAGCTCTTCGGCGCCGACTCGACCCACGAAGCGAACCGTTGCTGTGCTGTCGCGCGCCAACCGCTCCAATCGGGCTCGATCCCGGCCGGCCCCTCCGATGGCCAGGGCCAGCCCGGGATGGCACCGGGCGAGGTCCGAGACCGCGGAGATCGCCGTGTCGAAGCCCTTGCGCGGCACCAGCCTGCTCAGGCTCACCACGAGCGGCCCGTCATCCAATCCGTAGCGTGTCCGGGTCGATTGTCGTTCGTCGTCGTCTCGTGGGACGAACCGCTCGGTATCGACGCCGGGCGGCACCTCGACGATCGGCAATGCCGTGCCCGCGCAGCGCTCGGCTTCCGCAGCGGCATACCCGCCTGCGGAGATGATCAGCGACGCTGACCGCAGTACGTGCGACATCAGAGCGCTCAGCCCCGCAAGCCGCGCCGGGATCGCGACCTCGGCGCCGTGCAGGACGACGCCATAGCTCAGGCCCAACCGCGGCCCCAGTGCCCCGAGCGGCAACGCGGGATCGAGCAGGACCATCTCGGCGCCTGCTTCGCTCGCCAGCGACCTGATCCTCCGCATGAGGCCCCGGTGGGGCAACAGGACCGGTTCGCGGGTCCGCACGATGCGCATCGGAGCAGCCGCGTCGAACGCTACCGCACCCCGATAGGGAGTGGTCAGCACCGTCACGCCGTCAGATGGCAGTCGCCGCCACAATTCCCACAGGTAGTTCTGGATCCCGCCGATCTTGGGCGGGAAATCGTTCGTGACGAGCAGGTGGGGTCGCATCAGTCGCTGCTGCTGCGAGGCGCTGTCGGCCTGGCAAGTTCGGCGGCTACCAGCCCGTCAGGGTCGTGCGCTGCGAATCCGTCCGCCTCTGCCTCGTCGACCAGGTCAGCTCGGCCGAGGCGGCGAGCAGTCCACACTGCGTGGCTGGCAACGACGGCCGAGGGCGACGCGAGCGCTTGGCGCAGCACCTCGGTGATGCCCGGCTCGGCAGGGTCGCCGACATTGCCGAGGACGACGAGCGCGTTGCGGCGCAGGTACTCAGGCCTGCGACGAGGGATGTACCAGTGACCGAAGGTGTCCATGAGATCGTCGTCGGTCATGCGCAGCAAGCCGACGATGTCGATTGAGCTGCTGCGCATCTGGCGGCCCCCGCGGAGCTCCACAGGCTGAGGTTGGGAATGGCGTCGGGATCGGGGCAGCGCGCTCACCGGGTCGTTGTACGGGCAGACGACTTGGCAGTCATCGCAGCCGTAGATCCGGTCGCCCAGAGCGACTCGGTACTCCGGTGGGAATGCGCCGGGAGCCTGTACCAGCCATGCCAGGCACCGGTTGGCATCGAGCACTCCCGATTCATCCAGGGCGCCGGTAGGGCATGCGGACTGGCAACGGCGGCATGTGCCGCAGCCGTCGAGTTGGACTTCGGCGGCGACGGGCATCGCCGCTGTCGTGACCACCGAGCCGAGCACAGTCCACGAGCCAAGCTCACGCGACAGCAGCATCGTGTTGCGGCCCAGCCAGCCAAGCCCCGCGCGCGCCGCCGCCGCCCGATCCACGAGGCGGTTGTCGTCATACACGACGCGCGCTTCGTACCCGCCGCAGCGCAGTACCTCGCTGACCGCTTCGAGCCCTTCGCGCAGCTCGCCATAGGCGTCAGACGCGACATACGCCGCCACAGCGGCACAGTTGGCGCGGTGAAGGGGACCCGAACCGCCGATGTGCTCTGGGGGTGGGGAGTAGGAGCGTGCACATGTCACGATGCTGCGTGCCCCCGCCAAGATCGCCGCGGGGGTGGTCGAGCGCTCGGGTCTCCCGTAGGTGAACCACATGCCGGCGTGCAACCCGGCGGCTTTGCGCTCGATGATGGCTCGGCGCTCGTCTTCAAACGGCGCCACGTCGGTCACGCCGACTGCGTCGAGTCCGGCGTCAGAGGCCGCTTGCCGAATCCTCCCCAGCAGCGCCCAGTCGGGCCCAGCAGCCATGGCACAAGTGTGCCGCGGGCGTCCCCGGTGGCGCCGCGAACCGCCGAGGCGTCCCCGGTGGCGCCGCGAACCGCCGAGGCGGTTCCGATGACACTGCGAACCGCCGAGGCGGCTCCGATCACACTGCGAACCGCCGAGGCGGTTCCGATCAGGCGGGCTCTCTTATATTGGATGTGACCAGTAGCCGCGGCCGGTGCGATGTTCGAAGACCACATTGACGTCTGGGTTGGCCGCCAGTACGGCCCCTACAAGATCACCGGTGTGCTGGGGCGTGGCACGGTGGCGCACTGCTACCGGGCGACCACGCTGCGAGGCGACGAGGTCGGCCTCAAGGTCCTGACGCCGTTCGCTGAGGCTCGGGCGGAGGTGCGCTCGCTCTTCGAGCAGGAATACGAGCTCATGGCCCGCCTGGACCATCCCAATGTGCTCGCGGTGCACACCGCAGGGGTGATCGGCGGAGCGCACTACATCGAGATGGAGATCGTCGAGGGCGAGACCCTGGCGGACAGGTGCGCCAGTCGCCACCCGCCGTCGCTGGCTGAGGGCATCGCGGCGATCCAGCAGATCTGCGCTGCGCTCGACCACGTCCACGAGCGCCGGATCGTGCATCGCGATGTCAAGCCGTCGAACATCATGCTCGACCCCCTGCCCGACGGCAGCGATCGGGCAGTGCTGTTCGACTTCGGCCTCGCTCATGACCTCGACGGTCCTCCCTCGCCGCCGGGTCGGGTGTACGGCTCGCCCATGTACCTCTCCCCCGAGCAGGCTCTGGCGAATCCGGTTGATGCTCGTACCGACATCTACGGCCTCGGGTCGACGCTGTACGTCCTGGCCGTGGGCTCGGCCCCGTTCTACGGCGAACGCAACGACCTGCTGCATGCACATGTCCGGATCCCGCCGCCGGATCCTGCCGAACGTGGAGTGTCGGCAGATCTGTCAGAGGTCATCCTGACCGCCATGGCGAAAGCGCCCGACGACCGCTTCGCGAGCGGCGCCGATCTCGCAGCGGCATTGGCCGCGCTCGAGATTCCCGCGCTCGAGAGCGAACGCCGTCGGGGGCTTCTGCGCCGGCTGACAAGCCGGGCATAAGGCACAGCGCCGGCTGACAAGCCGGGCTTGTCAGCAGCTTCAGCTCACGCCGTGCCGGTAGCGCTCGACGACCTCCGCTTCGTCGATGCCGTACACCAGGACCGTTTCGGGCGGGTCGTCATCGAATGCGACGATCGCCATGACCCGCCGATCCCCAGGGCGGACCGCGACGACAGTGCCTGTCCTGCCCACCAAGGCCGAGCGGCGCTCGTCGGACGTGCTGGCCAAGCGGACTTTGTCACCGACGCCGAACGGCAAAGAGAGTCCGACAACCACGTCAACTGGATGTTGCGGCCAGCGCGTTCGTGAGGCTGACGGCGGCCTCGAGCTTCGCGGCAGCGCGCCCGTCGGCAACAGCCTGCCGGGCCATCTCGTAGCCCTCTGCGAAGTCGGCGGCCAGGCCCGCGACCACCAGGCCGGCGCCCGCGTTCAACTGCACGATGTGTGCTCGGGGCCCAGTCTCCTCGCCGGCAACGATCGCTCGGAGGATGTCTGCATTCTGTTGCGGGCTTCCGCCCCACAGTGCGGCACGGTTGACGCGTTCGAGTCCGATCGAGGGCGGATCGAAGAGGAACTCATCGGCGATCTCGCCGTCGCGGACTTCGTAGATGCGCGTCACGTCGGTCAGCGTGATCTCATCAAGACGGTCAGCACCATGGACGACGAGGCAATGCTCGGCGCCTCTGGCGGCCAGCACCCCGGCGACGCGAGGCGCCATCACCGGGTCGCTCACGCCCAGCACCTGCCGGGAGACTTTGGCGGGGTTCGCGAGCGGACCGAGAAAATTGAAGGTGGTCGGCACGCCGAGCTCGGTGCGCACGGACCCGGCAAAGCGCATCGCCGGGTGGAACAGCTTGGCAAACGCGAAGCCCAGCCCGATCTCCGAAATGCACCGCTCGACAGCGGGTCCGTCGAGTTCGATCGCGAGCCCGAGTGCTCTCAACGTGTCGAAGGAGCCCGACGACGATGTAGCCGCCACCGAGCCGTGCTTGCAGACGACTGCGCCGACGGCCGAAGCAACGAACACTGCCATGGTGGACACGCTCAGGGCATGCTGCTGACGCCCCGGCGCCCCGCCGCTGCCGACGATGTCGATCGCGCCCGCGGGAGCGCTCAGGGGGACTGCCGCGTCGTGCATGGCGTCGACGAGGCCGGTGAGCTCGGGAACGGAGCCGCCCTTCATTCCCAGCGCGATGATGAATCCGGCCAGCTGGGCGTCGGTGGCCCGTTCGCCCAGAATGCTGCCGAGCGCTGCGCGCGCGACCTCCGGAGAAAGGTCGATGCCCGCCACCAGGTCAGTGAGCACTGCTTTCCAGCCGCCGAAGTGCTCGAGAGGATGTGCTCGGGCTTCGTCGGACTCGGCCATGTCTGCACCGCCACTGCTCAAGATGCCGGCTCGTACGTGCCGGCCTGTACAGGCCGGAGATTAGCGATGTGCCACAGTGCGCTCGCCCCCGCGCCCGGACGCGTGCCGTTCAGGCCCGGCGCGCCCCTCGGATCGCTCAGTTGGACGCGGCGGCAGCTTGCGCGTTGCGAGCGCGTGCGGCGGCACGGCGGCGGCGACGGATGATGCGTACGCGTTCAGCGGCCGTCTGCCCTCCCCACACGCCCTCTTTCTCGCGAACCGCGATCGCATATTCCAGGCAATCGCCCGATACCGCGCATGCCGCGCAGACCGCCTTCGCTTCGAACGCGGTCTCGTCGTCCTCTGAGGGGTAGAAGATCTCAGCTTCGAGGCCTCGACAGGCGGCGTGGCGCTGCCATTCGAGCATGTCGGCGGCAAGGCTGTCCTGGTGGGCGGCCACGACTCGAACTGGTTCTGCGCTCGATGGTCGCTGTCCCACGGTGGGGGGATTGACGCGTGCTGTTGCTGTGGCAGTGGTCATCTCACGCGCAATCTTGCCGATGGGCTGCCGCTTGTCAAGACCTTATGGAGCGTTCAGTAGCCAGCGAAATGTCGAAGCAGCAGCCAATATCTCGGCAGCGCAGACTGTTCGGGCACGCGAGGAACGCTCCAGACTGGCAGCATCGACCCCTCGCTTCTGGGTGGTGAGAAGATCAATGCGCAGCCTGTTGGAAGTCTTCGGCCGAACCATCGAGCGCCGAGTCGTCCTGCCGGGCGCGATCGTGTCCACTGGCACCGCACTGGTCGTGGGCGTCGGGGGCGGCAGCCTGGTTGCTGAGCAGACCCCGGCGGCCTATGCCGTGAACGGTGTGCTGTTCGGGGGTCTGATCATGGGCGGCGCGATCGCCGCCTTCCGGGCGCGCGAGAACCACTTGCTGTGCGCGATCCTGACGTCGGGCCCGGTGATGGTCCTCGCCGTCGTGGTGCAGATCATTCGCCGATTCGGCCCCGGCGAGGCTGTCGGGGCGCTCGGATTGCCTCTCGTGATGCTGTTGTCTGCGTCGCTGGCATCGCTGGGCGGCGTGCTCGGTGCCATGGGGCGACAGCGGCGGAGGTCGCTTCTCGACCCGCAGCGGCCCCGTCGCCGGGGCGCGAGCGGGTCGGGGTGACCGGGGCCGCAAGTAACCTTGCCGTTTGCGGTGAGTCGGCCGGGTGGCCGCGGACTGAGCTGCTTCGGCAGACCGCCATGTGCGGAGCAGCGCGGACAGCGCAGTTCGAGGAAGGTCGGGACTCCACAGGGCAGGGAGCTGGCTCGCAACCAGGCGCCGCGAGGCGACGGAAAGTGCAACAGAGAGCAGACCGCCGATGGACCGGGCCGAGTCCGGTCACAGGCAAGGGTGAAACGGTGCGGTAAGAGCGCACCATCGCCGGGGGCGACTCCGGCGGATCGGCAAACCCCTCCCGGAGCAAGGCCAAGCAGGGATCGGGCGGCCCGTCTGATGATCCCGGGTAGGCCGCTCAGATGGATGGCCACCCCGACGGCAGCAGCCGACGGACAGAATCCCGCCTACAGGCCGGCTCACCGCCCCGGCTGGGCTCCATCGGGACCGCGGCGTCGCCGACCGCTCCAGCCGCTCAGCCATCCAGATGGGTGGTCTCGTTGTACGACGTGAGTCGTGGCGCCAGTCCGCGGAAGCCGATCCGAGTGATCTGCGCCTGCGACACGTGCAGGCGCCACGAGATCTCATCGGAGGCTCCCAGCGCCCATCGCACGGCCGACTTGATCGGCGAGACGTGGGTGAAGACGGCCACACGCTGACCAGCAGCCACCGCGGCCAGCTCATCGCACGCCGCGCTGACGCGGTCATTGAGCTGTGCCAGCGATTCACCTCCCGGTGGCGCAAAGTCCGTGTCGGCTCGCCAGCGCTGCCAGTCGGAGACTCGTACTTCGGAGATCGGGAGTCCATCCCAATCGCCGTAGTCGAGCTCGGCCCAGCGCTCGTCGACGGAAACCTCCAAGCCCGTCAGCTCGGCTGTGGCCTGCGCTGTCTGGCGTGCCCGCAGCAACGGCGAGGAGATGATGCGATCCGGCCGCTCGTCGATTCGGGACAGTGCTGCCGCGATCTGATCCGCCTGCCTCGCGCCCAGCTCGTCCAGCTCATTGTCGACGCGGCCTTGCAGCAGCCCCGCCGCGTTGGCACTCGTGCGCCCGTGGCGCACGAGCATCAGCATCAGTCTCCCCCGTCCCGACGCTGCTGCAGTCCTGCCGGGTAACGCAAGCGCCCCGCACGCCAGAAGTCTGCCCGGCGGACGGGGTCCTGCGCGAGTCCGGCTGAACGCCACACCCACCAGCAGCCTGCGAGGCCTGCCAGCTCCATCGCGACGATCAGCCACAGCGGCCGATTCGCGAGGGGCAGCGTCGTGGTGGCACTCACGCCCCCCAAGGGCCACCAGAACAGATTGGGCTGCAGCCACGCGCCGTCAAAGAGCTGGTGCCAGAACACTCCGATCGGCAGCGCCAACCAGCGGCGCCGAGCTCGCCGGCGCCCGATGGTTGCGAGCATCACCACAACCAGACCAGCCGACGGCAGGATCAACGAGTGCGTCAACGGCGCTCCGCCGCTCGCCGCGTACGTCACGTCGGGCAGCAGTGCTCCGGCGACAATGAGGCGATGGTCGATCGCCGGGTCGCCGAAGGACCATCGCATCGCCAGCAGCGATGTCGCCACAAACCACAGCAGCATCAGTCCGGCTCTCGACGAGGCTGAGCCGCGGGCCTCAGCGCACCAGCAAGGCGCCGCAATGGGGACACTCGGCCAGCTCGTCCGGCTCCAGGCGGGCGATTCGCTCATAATCGACCGAGGGAATCTCCAGGTGGCACGCGCTGCAGGCAGTGCCGACGAGACGGCCCACGACTGGTTCCCCATGTGCGCTGGCTCGCCGCTGCTCGTACACCGAGATCAATTCCGCGTCCGCCGCCGCGACGAGTGCCGCTCGCTCGCCGAGCACCCCGTCTCGCTCGGCTTGCGCCTCGCGTTCGGAGGCGGCGATCACGGCATCCACATCGTGCCGGCGTGCCTTGGCCTCCGACTGGCGCTCCGCCAGCGAGTCATGCTCATGGCTCAAGGGCTCGATCTGTTCCATCAATTCGAGGATCTGGTCCTCGATGCCGACCTGATGCCGCCCGAGAGCTTCCGCCTCGGCCGTGAGCGCTTCGGCTTCCTTGGGCGAGGTCATGTGAGAGTCGTAGAGACGCTCGGAATTCTGCGCTCGCTTGGATTCGATCCGCGCGACCTCGTCCTCGTGGCGGCGCTGTTGTCGCTCCAAGCCTTCGATGCGCACCTCGAGTGCGCTCATCTCGGACCCCAGCGCCGTCAACTCGGCATCGATGCCGGTGCGAATCTCGCGTTCGGGCAGGTGGGCGACTCGATGATCGATCTGTTCGAGCCGCACATCGAGATCTTGCAGTTGGGCGAGGATCCCGAGGCTGCTCGCTGGAGGCGCTGGCTGGGAGGCTTCTGATGTCATCGCTTTACGGTGATGGAGGCAACGAGCTTGGGCTCAGGCCTAGTTGTCTTCGGTCTCGCCAACGCTAGAGGCTTCCTCGGGAGGCGAAGCCGTGGCTCGGGCCGCGAGCTCGGCGGCGATCTGAGTGCAGCGAATCCACTCGAATCGCGTCTCGTCATCCGGTGCGGGCACCGCGACTCTGCACAACGCGTCGGGCAGCGGCTCGAACTCGTTGTCGTCCGTCGGGCGGACCATGCTGCATGGCAGATCGAACTTGAGCGGCGGCTCCGACGGCGTCACCGTGACAGCGATGGTGCAGGTGTCGCCGGGAACGAACAGGTACTGGCTGGCGCGGGGCGGCGGTGGCGGCGGATCGAAGTCCACGAGCGCAGCGTCGTCCAAGGCTTGTTGCATATAGGCGGACCAGACGCGGGCCGGTATCCAGCCGCCCGTCGCCCGCCGTTCCTGGATCTCGCCCATCGGGACCTGCTCATCGGGATGGCCCATCCACACCGCGGTCGACATGTGAGGCGTGAACCCCACGAACCATGCGTCATGGAAGGCCTGTGTCGTGCCGGTCTTGCCGGCTGATGCCTGCCCGCTGTCGAGCTGTGAACGTGTTCCGGTTCCCGATTCCACGTTTTCCTCGAGCACTGCGGTGACCCAGTCGGCCGCCGATTCGGACACGACCCTGCGGCCGTGCGGCGCGTGCTCATAGATCACTTCGCCGAAGTTGTTCTCGATCCGGGTGACGTAGAACGGCTCCATCCGGACGCCGCCGTTCGCGAACGTGCCATATCCCACTGCTTGTTCGAGCGGCGTGACTTCCTGTGCTCCCAAGGAGATGGACGGGTAGGGCAGGAAGCCGTCCTCTTCTGAACGTCCGATGAGGCGATTCGCCATCTCGACGACCTCATCGAGACCAATGACAAGGCCCAGCCGGACGAACGCGCAATTGGAGCTGGCGGTCGCTTGATCCTCCAGGGTGGCCAGGCGACCTGGGCTGTTCGCGAAGTTGGATACCTCGTAATCCTCGAGCGGCGGATTGGGAAACACGCAAGGCCCCTGCCCGCTGATGGTGTCGAAGGGGTAGAAGCCGGCCCGCTCAATGGCCGCTGCGAGGACATAGGTCTTGAACGAGGACCCCGGCTGCCGGAGTCCTTGGGTTGCGAGGTTGAACTCGGAGTCGCTGAAGGCGGGCCCGCCGATGAAAGCGAGCACAGCGCCCGTCGTCGGGTCGACGCTGACGATCGACACCTCGAACTCCCAGGTGCCCTCGGGAAGCACCTCGGACACCGAAGAGCGCATCGCCTCCTGCAGGTCGGGGCGCAGCGTTGTCCACACTCGCAGCCCGCCGCCGAAGACTTGGCTGAAGCGGGCCTGATAGGTGTCTCCCAGCGCTGGGTTGGCCAGCAGCGCCTTGCGTACCTCGACGAGGAAGTAGTCGCGGCGCAAGGCGACATCAGTGCGCCTAGGTGACAGGTTGCGGGTCGGCAACGGCCGGCGTTCGAAGGCCGCCTGCTGAGGCTCGGTGATGATCCCGGCATCGACGGCCTGCTGGAGGGATTGGCTGCGTCGCCGCGTCATCGTTGCGATGTTCTGGTCGAAGCCGTCGAAGAGCCCCGGACTTCGGATGAGGCTCGCGAGGAACGCTGCATCGCCGACATCGAGCTGGGAGACCTCCTTGCCGAAGTAGGTCTCTGCACCGGCTTGCAGTCCGTATGCGCCGTTGCCGAGGTACATCTCGTTGACGTAGAACTCGAGGATCTCCTCCTTGGAGAAATCCTCCTCCAGCCGCGCTGCGATGACGGCTTCGCGGATCTTGCGGTTGAAGCTGCGCTCGTCGCCCACGACTCGCAGCTTCACGATCTGCTGGGTGATCGTGGAGCCGCCCGAGGTAATGCCGCCTGCGGACACGCCCGAGACCAAGGCCCGGGCGGTTGCACGCAGATCGACGCCGTTGTGGAGCCAGAACTTGGCGTCTTCGACGGCCACGATCGTGGCAAGCACGTCAGCAGGCACCTGGTCAAGCGTGATGATCTCGCGATCGACGTCGTTGACCAGAATGCCGATCGGGTTGCCGGCCGAGTCGAATACCTGCGTGCGCTGCGCTCCGGGACGCAAGTCGATCGTGATGTGATCGCGATCGCGTTCGACCGCGTCGAGTGTGCGGGCCACATGCGGTGCCGAAGCGCGGGCGCCGAACGTCACGAGTGCCGCGCAGACCGCGATCATCACGGCGAGCAGGGGCAGCCGAGCGAAACGGCGGGTGACGTCCACGTTGGACTGCAAGGTACCGGGAGGAACCATGGGGTTCGACGCGGCGGCGCGAACGGCCATCGCGCCGCTGTGCCTGTTGCCGTCCGCTGAGGCGCCTGCCCTGGCGCGGCGGCGCGAACGGCCATCGCGCGCGATCCGCTTGTCGGCCCATCACACTGGTGCCATGACGGGAGCTGTGTCAGCCGAGTCGTCGTCAGAGATGGCGCATCTCGATGCCCGCAGCGTCTGGATCATCGACGGAGGTCCCAATGCCCCGCGGCGGCTGCCGCCGGATGAGCCGACGTGCGTCATCGCCGTCGACCGGGGATTGGCCCATGCACTGCGGCTCGGCCTGCGGCCGCACGTGGTCGTGGGGGACTTCGATTCGGTCGATCCCGGGATGCTGGCAAGAACTCGAGACGAATGGCCCGACGTGGTGATCCAGCGTCACCCGCCGGACAAGGCACACAGCGATCTGGATCTCGCGTTGAGCTTCGCTTGGGGCCTCGATCCAGACCAGATCGCCGTCGTGAGCGGTGCCGGGGGACGCCTCGATCACCTGCTGACCTCGGTGAGCTTGCTGGCGCGGCCCTGCTACGCGGCGATGCCGCTCGTTGCGTATGTCTCCGACAGCGTGGTGCGCTCGGCCACCGCCGCTATGTCCATGGAGCTCAACGCCTCCGACGGCGACCTGCTGACCCTGCTCGCCGTCGGCGGCACGGCTCGCGTGCAGACCGTCGGCTTGCGATGGAACCTGGCGGCGGCGATGCCGCTGCGCAGCGCCGCATCGCTCGGGTTGAGCAACGAGTTCATCGAGCCCACCGCTGAGGTGCGCGTCGCAGCGGGCACCGTCCTGGCACTGCAGACCCATGGCAAGCCGCTTTCTTAGAAGATGCGCGAGTAGGCGGAACCCCCTACTGCGTCGCGTCTTGCTTCCCGCTCTGGTTCGCTGCGCTCACGGGCCGCTCAGGCCACGGCTTCGCCATTCGGCTCAGCCTCAGAGACGCCGGGCCATGGGCTCAGCGAGGGCGCGTGCCGCGCTCCGCCTCGCAGCGTTGGTGTGCGCCGGCGCGATGCTCGCCGCGGCCTGCGCCGACACGAGCCAAGGCGCTGCCGCGGTGCGGGTGATCACCCATCGCGGCTTCCACTTGCCTGCCGATGCGCTCGCAGCGTTCACCGAAGCCACCGGCGTTGAGGTGGTGATCTTTCGCGAGGACACCCCCGACGACGTGATCGAGCTGCTTGACCGAAGCCGCGCCCACCCGGTGGCCGATGTCGTGGTGGGCATCGACACGCTGGATGTGCTGTTCGTCGTCGAGAACGGTCTGACACAGTCGTACGCTCCGTTGGCGCCTGGACCGCTGACCGAGGGCTTGGCCGTCGAGGACCACGCACTGACGCCAGTCAGCTACATCGATGCCTGCCTGAACTACCTGCCGTCGTTCTATGTCGTGCCAGATCGGCCCATCGACGAGCTGCCCGACCTCGACGTGCTGCCGCCGCCGGTGCCTCGGGGCCTCGATGCGCTGTACGACCCGGCACACGCTGGCACAGCGGTGATTCCGGATGCCGGGACGAGCCGCATGGGCGTGTACCTGCTGGTGGCGCTGGAGCGTCTGCACCCCGAACGCGACAGCGACGAGGTGACTCCGTGGCCCCAGATTCTCGACCAGATGCTGCGGTGGGGCCTCGAGCTGGAGCCGAGCTGGGAGACCTCGGTCTTCGAACGCTTCGCAGGCGGGGAGCCTCCGCCGCAGCGACCGGTCAGCCAGGATGCTCCTGATCCCGTCACGCTGTCTGACCTCGGCGGCCGCCTGCCGCTGGCGTGGGGCACCGCCGGACTCCCGGCGGTGTATGCCACCTATCAGCCAGGCCTGCCTGACGCGCTGGACATCGCCGTGGTGACCGATGATTGCGTTCGCATCGGGTTCTATGCAGGTGTCGTGGCCGACGCCCCGAATGAATCGCTCGGCGGGCGCTTGATCGACTTCATGGGCGAGCCGCTCTTCCAGTTCGGCGTGAGCGATCGTTTCGGATCCAGGCCGGCCCGCAGCGACATCGTGAGCACCCCCGAATGGCGCGAGTTCGGGATGACCGTGATCCCGTACCGGCCCGATCCGGCGTACGTCGGGGCCAACTGGAAGCAATGGCAGCTCACCTGGAGCCAGGTGGTGCGCAACTTCGAGACCGCTCCCCCGCCGCCCGAGCCCGAGGTGACGGTCACGCTCCCCTAGCGGCCGCATGCTGATTTGTCGGCCTAGCGGCCGACCAGCGTCGGGTCGTACAGCACGGTGCGGCCGAGACCGTCACGTCCGACCAAGGTGCATGCGTAGATGCCCTTGGCGCGCAGCACGTTTGTTGCGGCGTCGTCGAGGCGCTCGGGGCTGAGGCGGTTCTCCGAGACCGCGGCCTCGATCACGGCAAAGGCAGCCGCGGCATCGGCGAGATCGCCGACAAGCGCGAGATCTGCGCCAGCCGTGATCGCCATGAGCGCAGCCTCGCTCACCGGCCAGCGGCTCCGGATCGCGCCCATCACCAGTGAGTCGGTCACGACTAACCCGCTGTGGCCCAGCTCATCTCGCAGCAGACCGCCGATCGCCGCAGGCGACAGCGATGCCGGCAGGCCGCCCGTCAATCCCGGCACATCGAGGTGCCCGATCATCACGGCTGCATCGGTGCTTCCCACGACTGCTGCGAACGGGATCAGATCGCGTGTGCGCAGCTGCGCCAAGGGCGCCGTTGACGCGAGGGCTTCGTGAGTGTCGACGCTCGCGCCGCCGTGTCCGGGAAAGTGCTTCACGACCGGCACCACTCCCCCGGCGCTGAGACCCTCCACTGTCGCCATGCCGTACTCGGTCACGATGCCAGGATCGTCACCGAACGACCGGTCGCCGATGCCTCCGCCGGAGCCGACGTCGACCACGGGGGCGAAGTTCATCGTGAATCCGAGCTCGACCATCTTGCGAGCATGATCGGCTGCCTGCTCGCTGACTTCTGCCGGAGATTTCTGCGTTTGGGAAGCTGCCGCCGGCAGGCGGCCGATAACGCCACCGAGCCGCTGCACGCGGCCGCCCTCCTCGTCCACGGCGAGGATCAGCGGTATGCGGCCGGCGAAGTCCTGCAACTCGGCGATTCGGCGCCACACGTGCTCTGTCACCGGGTCCAGCAGCAGGATCCCGCCGATGCGGCGATCTCGCGCTTCCTCCACCGCAAAGCCCAGCGAGCGTTCGCCCAGTGCCGTCATGATGGTCTGCCCGATCCGGACTCCCGCGGACAGTTCCGACGTGCACCAGCGGTCCACCTCGGTCCACCACGCTCCCGCCAGCAATTGTCGAATGGCGACACCTGACAGCCAGCCGACGGGTCGCTCCTCGCCAGTCAGCACAGTCGGACCGGGATCGCCCACCGGGACTTCCGAGCCGTCCGCGAGCTGCAGCCACACACCCAGAGCCCCGGGGGCGCCGAGCCGCGCTCCGGTGACGTCAGCATGGATCTCGGGCGCTTCGCCGATGATCGGCAGGATGGAGGTGCCGATCGGCTCGATCGAGCCGTCGACGCCGATCACCCAATAGCCCACGCCGCCGGGACCGCTGAGCACCGCCGCGATTCGCGGCGCATCGGATTCCCCGTCAGGGCCGTCGCCCGCCGGTTCGGGGGCCACCGTGATCAATGGCCCCGAATCGGAGTCCCCGGTCGGCTGGGCTGCCGCTGACGGCAGCAGCGCCAGCGAGCCGACGACCCCCAGCGAGAGTGCACTGATCAGCAGACATGCACGGCCCTTCCGCCCCCCAGCATGCGGTCGAAGCTGCGCGCCTGTGCCGAACGTCCTCACCCTGACGCCAGGCGTCGGTCCAATTCCTCCGCAGACAGCAGTTGATGCGGCAGATGGATGCTGCTCGCACCCGCAGGATCCACCTCGATCGGCGCAGTGAAGTTCACGTCGCGGATGAGGCAGAACGTCTCGTCCACCGCCGGGCAGTAGAACACGACCGCTGTGGCGGTCAGTACCGCGGAGCCGCCGTCAGCAGTGATGGCGGCGGCGAGTCGCAGCGGCATCTCCGGACCGCGGGCCTCATATCGGGCCGATCCCTGCGGGCTCAGCAACGTGCCCTCCGCAGACCATTCGAACTCGAACAGCCCGTCGGTATTGAGCTTGTAGCCTTCCGGCACCCGCAGGTCGAGCACGATCTCGACCGGTCCGGGGGCAACTTGCTGGGGCAAGAGCACCACGTCGTCTTCGATCACCCCAGCCATCGTCACCGTGGCGATCTCCAGATTCGACAGCGCCAACGTGGACAGTTCGCCGGTCGCCAAGTCGAGCATCCGGATGCGGTGATTGTTCGTGTCGGCCACATAGAGCGTGTCGGCCGTGGCACTGAGCCCGCTCGGCTCCGCCAGCAGGGCATCGGTGCCGATG
Source organism: Acidimicrobiia bacterium (assembly GCA_022826045.1). GTDB lineage: Bacteria > Actinomycetota > Acidimicrobiia > Acidimicrobiales > Poriferisodalaceae > Poriferisodalis. Next base: position 69,481 of record JAJDVQ010000078.1, read on the forward strand.
CCGTCCTTCAGGCCCGGCGTGCCACTCCCGACCAGCACCGATGACGTCTTCGTGCCCAGGTCGAGCACCTTGATCCGGTGGTTGTAGGTGTCTGCGACGTACAGCAGACCGGCGCCTTGGGAGCCCGGCACGAACTCGATGCCGATGGCGTGCTGCAGCAGCGTGTCGCCGAAGCTGCCTACCTCGTCGCCCCACACGAACAGGTGCTTGCCCACCAGCGTGTCGAGCTGCCCGTCGAGGCCGAACGAGACCTGCCGCACCGCGCTGGCTTCGGGATCGGTGAAGTAGAGCACGCCGTACCCCGCCGCCAGCCCGGAAGGCTGCGAGAGCGTGGCAGCGAGACGGTGACCGTCATCGAGGCCCTCAGCGCCCGTGCCTGCGAAGACGTCGATGACCCCGCTCGCGATGTTCATCAGCCAGAGCTGATGGCGGCCGGCTCCCGCGATGTACAGCACATCTCCTTCGAGGTGCAGGTCCCATGGCGAGGCGATTTTGGTCTGCGCGGCCGGTCCAGCCCGGAAGACCGCCACCGGTTCGCCGGTTCCGGCAATCGTGCTCACCTCGCGAGCGCGCAGGTCCGCAGCTCGGATCAGGTGGTTCTCACGGTCGGCGATGTACAGGGTGTTGCCGTCGCTCGACAGGGCCATGCCCTGCGGGCGCCGGAACGACGCTTCGGCGAATCCGCCGTCGGTCCAGCCTTCGGCGCCCGTGCCGATCACCTCGACGAGTTCGCCGGCGAGCGTTGCGACGAGCACGCGGTGACGGCCGGTGTCGGCGATGAACAGCCGACCGCCTGCCTCGTCGGCCAGCACCTTGCCGGGAAAGCTCAGCACGGTGGGCAGCGCCGGCTCGATCTCGAGCAGCTCGCCCAGCGGAGTCGGGTCGATGAGGCCGTTGCGGCCGTACTCATCAGCCATGACCGCTATGGCGGGTTCCAGCCGTTCGTACACGCCCTCTCCGGCGACGGGACCCAGCACCCGGCCCAGCGGATCGATGGCAACGACGGTCGGCCAGGCGTTGATGCCGTACGCCCGGCGCAGCAGTTCCTGATCGTCGTTCACGATCGGGTGCCGGCGGCCGTACCGAATCGATGCTTCTCGCACTGCCTCGGATTCGCGCTCGCTGGGGAACTTGGCCCAGTGCACGGCGATCACCACCACCTCGTCGGGGTACTCCTCCTCAAGGCGATGCAGGTCCGGGATGATGTGGATGCAGTTGATGCAGCCTTGGGTCCAGAAGTCGAGCAGCACGATCTTGCCGCGCAGGTCGCCGCTCATGGACAGCGGACGGCTGACGTTGAACCAGTCGTAACCGGCTGGGAACTCTGGTGCCGCTGGACCGCCTTCGAACGTCAGCTCGACAGGCTCGACAGGCCCGGATTCCCTCGTGGCTGCGTCGCCGGTGGCGCTAGTCGAGGTGTCGTCTGCGGGGGCCGAGGCGTCCGTCTGAGGCATAGGCTGCGATCCGTCCGCCTCGGAACCCGCAGTGCCCGTCAGGTCTGCTGCCGGATCGTCTCTCTCGGCGGGAGCGCAACCCGCCAGCACCAGCACGACCGCGCAGGCGACGACAGCGATCCGGGCAAGCCCGCATCTCCATCGTCGTTCAGTCCCCCGCTGACGGGATTGCATCGGCCCCGGCATGACGCTCGCCGCGCCGACTAGCGGCTGCGCACGATACGGCGCGAGTCCACGACACCGGTGTCGAAGCCGGCCAGGTGCAGCCCGCCATGGAAGCGGGCGTGCTCGATCTTGAGACAGCGGTCCATCACGACGTCGAGGCCCGCGTCGCTCGCGAGCTGTGCGGCTTCGGCGTTCCACAGGCCGAGCTGCACCCAGAACGCCTTGGCGCCGATGTCGACGACCTCCTCGGCAACACCGGGCAGGTCTGCTGGGCGACGGAAGACATCCACCAGATCGGGCACCACCGGCAGATCGGCGAGACTCGGGTAGCACGTCCGGCCCAGGATCTCCTCTGCCACTGGGTTCACGAAATACACATCGAAATCGGTGCTCGAGCTGAGCAGGTACGTGGCGACGAAGTTGGACGGGCGAGCCGGATTGGCCGAGACCCCCACCATCGCCACCGTATTGGTGCGCTGGATGAGCGTCAGCCGCTCGGCTGCGCTGGGCTCGGTCCAGCCGTCGACAGGTTCGTGCACGATGGTCATGAAGGCACCGCCTTGGCGAGGGCTTGATCCAGATCCCAGACGATGTCGTCGAGGTCCTCGAGGCCGACCGAGAGCCGGATCATGTCGGCGCTCACGCCGCCCGCAGCCAGTGCTTCGTCGGACAGCTGCTGGTGTGTCGTCGAGGCCGGGTGGATGACGAGCGTGCGGGCATCTCCCACGTTCGCGAGGTGGCTGATCATCTGGAGGGCTTCGATGAAGTCGGCGCCGGCCTGCCGGCCGCCGTTGACGCCGAACGTGAAGATGGCACCGGGTCCCTGGGGCATGTAGGTGCGTGCAAGCGCCCGGTACGGCGACGACTCGAGGCCCGCATAGCTGATCCAGCTCACGGACGGATGGGCCTCGAGGTGCTCTGCGACAGCTTGGGCGTTCGCGACGTGTTCGTCCATGCGCTGGGGCAGCGTTTCGAGGCCTTGCAGCAGCAGGAAGGCATTGAGCGGCGACATGGCGGCTCCGATGTCACGCAGCTGCTCGACGCGCAGCTTGGTGCAGAAGGCGTACTCGCCGAAGTTCTCCCAGAACCGGAGGTCGTTGTAGCTGGCCACGGGCTCGGTCATGTTCGGGAAACGCCCGCTGCCCCAGTCGAAGCGACCCGACTCGCTCACGACTCCGCCGATGGAGTTGCCGTGCCCGCCGATGAACTTCGTCGCGGAGTGGATCACGATGTCCGCGCCGTGCTCGATCGGCCGGCACAGGTACGGCGTTGCGAAAGTCGAATCGACGACCAGCGGGAGTCCGTGAGCGTGCGCCACCTCGGCGATGCCGGCCAGGTCGGGGATCGACCCGGACGGGTTGCCGACAATCTCGGTGTAGCAGAACTTCGTGCGGTCATCGATCGCGGCGGCGTATGCATCGACGCTGTCGCCGTCGACAAAGCGGGCTTCGATGCCGAACCGTCCGAGGGTCACGTCGAACATGGTGTGGGTGCCGCCGTACAGCGCCGAGGACGTGACCAGGTTGTCGCCCGCCTCGCACAGCGCCGCGGCAGTGAGGAACTCAGCGGCCATGCCCGAGGCGGCTGCGACTGCTCCGATCGCGGCTTCCAGGCTTGCCACCCGCTCCTCGAACGCGTTGACGGTGGGATTGGAGATGCGGGTGTAGATGGTTCCGTACTTCTGCAGGGCGAAGAGGTCGGCCGCATCCGCCGCGTCCTCGAAGACGAAGCTCGTGGACTGGTAGACCGGGACTGCGCGTGCCCCGGTCGTCGGGTCGGGCCGACCGCCTGCGTGCAATGCGCGAGTGCGGAACCCGAACTGGTGATCGCTCATCTACCGCAGCCTACGATGGGCGCCCTGCGGGCCGAGGTCGGCCGCTGCAGCAACTGCAGAAAACCGCTCAACCGGCCCGACTCTCGACGTACTGCCGTGCACGTTCGAGAGCTTCCTCCGGGTCCACGCCGGCAACGCCGGCCATCCAGCAGGCGATGGGAGCGGCGATCCGCTCGGAGTCGTGTGCAGCGGCGCCGGCCAGGTTCAGCAGCGCATCGGTGACAACCGCATCAGGCGCAGGCGCGCCGATCACTGCGGCAAAGCCCGTCAGCCATTCGTGCGCCGTCGTGCCCGGCGGTCCGGAACCCGTCTCGTCGCTCATCGCCACAGCGTACGTTTGGCCGACTGCGTCGTCGCGGGCAATTCACGCTCTCCCGCTCCCGCCGGATCGCTACGGTGCGGACCCGGCAGGTGCCACCCGCAGCCGAAAGGACAGCGATGAGCGACGACGCGGGCATTTTCGGGCCCGAGCTGTTCGAGTTCCTCGAAGAACTCGAAGCGAACAACAACCGTGAGTGGTTCAACGAGAACCGTGAGCGCTACGAGGAGGAAGTGCGCGAGCCTGCGTTCGACTTCATCCGTGCCATGGGTGCACTGCTGGGCGAGATCTCACCGCACATGACGGCACGGGACACGAAGGTCGGCGGCTCGCTGATGCGCGTGTTCCGTGACACACGCTTCTCCGCTGACAAGACGCCGTACAAGACCAACGTGGGCATCCAGTTCCGCCATGTGCGTGGTGGCGACGTGCACGCACCTGGTTACTACGTGCATCTGGACACTGAGAACTGCTTCTTCGGCGCCGGCAGCTGGATGCCTGACCGCGACGCGCTGGCGGCCTACCGGATTGCCATCGACGAGCGACCTGATGCGTGGGTCGCGGCCCGCGACACCTGCCAATCTGACGGCTGGCGCATGGAAGGCGAGCGGCTCAAGCGCTCACCCCGGGATTGGTCCGCCGATCACCCGATGATCGAGGATCTCAAACGCAAGAGCTTCATCGCCGTGCGCGACTTCGACCACGGCATGGTGCTCAAGCCAGAGTTCCCGTCAGTGATCACAGCATGGTGCAACGAGAGTCGACCGCTGATGGCATTTCTCTGCGGAGCCGTGGGGCTGGATTTCTGAGCCGGCCTCGGCGTCGCCGTTCGGCTCAGTCTCTGAGCGGGACGATCTCCGGCGGCAGATACGACTCCACCGGGGGCGGTTCGCCGTCGTACCGTTCAACCTCGACGAGGCACGTGTGTGCCGACGGTCCTTGCGCCAGTCGGCTGGTCCCGACGTCGGCGGTCAGCGTGTTGGGGTTGCCGGCACGGCAGGTGCCGTCAGGTGCAGGGTCGTACCAGGCCCCGGTTGACAGCTGAATTGCTTCGGGCATAACGGCATCGTCGACAACAGCGCCTGCCAGACACGCGCCCCGATCGTTGTAGAGCCGCACCACGTCACCGTCGGAGATGCCGCGGGCCGCGGCGGTCGTTGGGTGCATGCGCGCCGGCTCGCGGCCCGCCACCTTCGTCGCCTGGCTGGGAGCGGCATGGTCGTACTGGCTGTGCAATCGCGACCGAGGCTGGTTCGACACCAGGTGCAACGGCCAACGATCGCCCTGCGCACCGCCCAGCCGTTCGAACGGCTCCATCCAGGCCGGGTGCGGCGGGCAGTCGTCGTAGCCGTAGCCGGCGATCGTCTCGCTCCACAGCTCGATCCGCCCGCTCGGTGTACGCAGCGGCTTGGTGGCCGGGTCGGCGCGGAACGCATCGAGATAGACCTGCGTGGGCTCCCCCATCAGCGCCTTGCCGGGGGCCATCGCGTAGCCCTCGGCGCGGAACTCCTCGTAGGTCGGGGCCTGCGGATCGGCGGCACGGTGAATCTCGTAGATCACCTCGATCCACTCGTCGGCCGTACGTCCCTCGGTGAACTGTTCCCCGAACCCCAGGCGCTCGGCCAAGCGGGCGAAGATCCAGTAGTCGTCGCGGGAGTCCCCCACCGGTTCGGCCACCGCGGCCATGGCGATCAGCATCGTCTCGGCGCCGCCGATGTCGTTGCGTTCAAGCGGCGTCGTCGCCGGCAGCACGATGTCGGCCCGCCGGGCGACCGGTGACCAGAACGGCTCTTGCACCACGATCGTCTCGGGTTGCTGCCACGCCCGCATCAGGCGGTTCAGGTCCTGGTGGTGATGGAAGGGGTTCCCTCCCGACCAGTACACGAGGCGGATGTCGGGGAACCGACCTGTGCGACCGTCGAAGTCGTACTGCTCGAGCGGCCGTTCCAGCATCTCGGTGATGCGCGAGACGGCGATGGTGGGAGGGCCCGGCTGGCGCATAGGCACCGGCAGGCCCGGGATGCGCGCCCGCGTCTGCCCTGCGCCGGTATTGCCCTGGGTGCCGAAGCTGAAGGCGTATCCCCCGCCGGGCAGGCCGACCTGGCCGAGCACGCACGCCAGTGCGAGCGCCATCCAGTACGGCTGTTCGCCGTGGTGGGCCCGCTGGGTGGACAGCGAGAGGTTGACGAGCGTGCGCTTGGCGACCATCTCGTGCGCCAGCGAGACGATGTCATCGGCGTCGATGCCGGTCACCTCCGCCGCCCACTGTGCCGATTTGTGCGTGTCGTAGTCGACCGCGCTCGCCCACGGCGTGGGGCCGCGCCAGTCGCCACTGGCCGCGGCGAGGCCCTCGCCCAGTATGTGAGCGCGCAGCCGGTCCCAGCCGTGGCAGTAGCTCGCCAGGAAGTCCTCGTCAGCGAGCCCGTCGGTGACGAGCGTGTGGATGATGCCCGCCATCAGTGCGACGTCGGTGCCGGGCCGGATGGGGAGCCAGCGTGCGTCTGCCGATTTGTCGAAGTCGTCGCGCAGCGGCCCGACGTTGACGAACTGCACCCCCGCCTTGGCGGCACGGGCGACCCAGTCGTTGTGATGGTGCGGTCCCTGACCGCCGTAGGTCACGTGGCTGTTGCTGGCACGCATGCCGCCGAAGCACACGAACATCTCCGTGTGCTCGCAGATCACCGACCACGAGGTCTGCCGTGCCAGCCCGGCGTGATAACCCGTTCCGACCATGTAGGGGAAGATCGCCTCGGCAGCGGCCGAGGAGTAGGTGCCCTTCTGGTCGGTGCAGCCGCCGAAGAAGCGCATGAAGCGGTGCTGCTGGCTCGACGCCAGACCGAATCGCCCTGCAGAACCCCACCCGTAGGAGCCGCCGAAGATCGATGCATTGCCGTGGTTGTCGCGCACCCGCGTCAACTCGGCGGCGACCAGGTCGAGTGCTGTGTCCCAGTTGACCTCGACGAACGGATCCTCGCCGCGCAGGTGAGTGGCCGCACCGGGCCCGTCTGCCAGCCACGACTGCCGCACTGCAGGCCGCATCACCCGGTTCTCCGCGAAGTGGCGCAGCGACTCCCCCAGGTGGGACGGCTCCGGGTCGGTGGGATGGCCGCGCACCGCCACGACTTCGCCGTCGCGCGAGTCCACCAGGAACGACCCGAAGTGCGTCCCCATCGCGGTGGTGCGTACGGCGCCTGTGCTGTCGCTGCCAGTCACAATCGCAGGCTACGCAGCGCTTTCAGCGGCCCATGCGGCCCATGGTGGGGCGCAGGGTGACGCTCATGCGGGGAGGCGCGGCGGCGACCTTGGGAACGCTGTGCTCCCAGCGTTGCTGGCAGGCACCGCCCATCACCAGCAGGTCGCCCGAAGCCAGTGTGAACGAGCGGCTGCCTCCGCCGCCGCGGGGCCGCATCAGGAAGCGTCGCGGGCCGCCGAGCGAGACGATGGCAACCAAGGCATCGGCGGGGTCGATGCCGATGCGGTCGCCGTGCCACGCCACCGAGTCCTGTCCGCCTCGGTAGTAGTTCACCCACACCGAGTCGAAACTGCGCCGGTAGCGCCGGGTGAGCGCCGCTGCAATGTCGTCGATGACAGGAACCGAGCCTGCGGTGCGGGGCCGCACGAATGCTCCCAGGCGCGGCTCAGCCACCGTCCGGCCGTACATCTCGCGCTCTGCCGATGTCCACCGAAGCGTCTCGGCCAGCCCGAGCAGCAACTGGTCGCCGCCGGTGACCCAACGCGAGACGGTGTCGACCCAGCAGCGTTCGTCCAGCGTCCAGCGCCGCACGGTCGTGCCGCTGCGCACGCCCGGCTCGCCCTGAGCGAACAGGTCGGCTTGCAGATCGGCCACCTCTGCCCGTACTGCCGTGCGTGTCTCTCCCACGTCGGCCAACCCTAGCAAACATCTGTATGAAGAACGTTTGCTCCATACATCTCATGCTCGGGGGCGATGCCAAGCCTCCACAGTGAGTTCGAGGCTCTCGATGCGCTCGGGCAGGCCGAAGGTGGTGGTGTGGACCATCAGCTCGTCGGCCCTGGTCTCGGCAGCCAGTGCCTCCAATCCAGCCGCAGCATCGTCGGGGTCGCCGACAACAGAGTTGCTGGGCATGGCCGCTGCGCGCTCCCATTCGGGGTGAGCTTGAGCCTCCTCGGGCGAGTACAGCGGCCAGAAGCGGCCGGTGCGGATGCCCCAGCGTCGCAGCCGTCCCGGTGCCGACAGATAGCGGGCACGCTCCGCGTCTTCAGCCACCACCGTCGCCACGCTCACGATGACGTATGGCTCGTCGAGCGCCGCCGACGGCTGAAAGCGCTGCCGGTACAGCTCGACAGCCTGGACCGTTCCGCCCCCGCCGAAATGGTTCGCGAAGGCGAACGGCAGGCCGAGATAGCCGGCAAGCTGTGCCGAGTAGCCGCTCGAACCCAGCAGGACCACCTGCGGCATGGTCTCAGCGGCCGGCGTGGCAGCGAAGTCGGACCACGGGCCGTCAGCAGTACGCGCATCGCCGAGATAGCCCATCAGGTCGATGAGGTCGGACGGGAAGTCGTCCACCTGCCAGGGGTCGGCGACGCCGCCGCCTTCCGCCGCCGACGAGCCGCCGGAGCGCACGGCCGCAGCGCTCAGCCGGTCGCTGCCCGGTGCCCGCCCGATGCCGACGTCGATGCGGCCGGGGTGCAGTGCTTCGAGCATCGCGAACTGCTCGGCCACTACGGCGGGGCTGTGGTTGGGCAGCATCACCCCGCCCGAGCCCAGCTTGATGCGCTCGGTGTGGGCCGCCAGGTGCGCGATCAGCACGGCCGGAGACGTGCTGGCCACCGTGTCCATGTTGTGATGCTCGGCCACCCAGAATCGCCTGTAGCCAAGTCGGTCGGCGGCTTGAGCCAGCTCCGTGGTCTCGGCCAGCGCCTGTGCGCTGGTCGCCCCGTGCGAGACTGTCGCCAGATCCAGCACCCCCAGCGGCAACGGATGCATCGAAGTCACTCCTGCAAGGCTAGATTGACCAGCACATGAGAGCCGTGGCCGTGTGCTTCGAGCGGGCGCGCCGGTTCGCTTGGCAGTGCCCGCAGTCCCCCGACAAAGTCCGCGGCGTGGCAGGCCTGTGCCTGAACCCGCCCGACGCGGACGTGGTGCTGCGCGTCGACGACAAAACCGCCATAGAGGCCCTCGACCGGACCGCCCCGGTGCTTCCGCTGACGGCGGGCACGCCCCAGCGGCACACCCACGACTGCCGCCGCCGCGGCGCCGCAGTGAGGACTTCCCCAAGTTCCCGAACCTGACCGGCAGCGAAGTCCCCGACGGGCTCGACGCGCGCATCGTGCTCGACAACGCGTTGTGTTGCGTCTGAGTTCGCCGCTTGAAAAAACTCAGAATCTGTCGCGCGAAGTCAGACGCAACACACCCCCAACCCGACTTGCTCAGCAGACTCCTAGTGTCTCGTCTGTGAAGTTCGCTGTGTTTGTTGGTCTGGTCGGTACTGTGTTGTTGCGCCGACGATGCCAAGGGGGGCGGCGATGGGCGCGAGAATGGGACGGCCGGCGGTACGGGTCGAGCTGAGCGACGCTGAGC
>JAJDVQ010000097.1 GCA_022826045.1 Acidimicrobiia bacterium
CACCACCTGGGCCACCACCTGACCAACCCCACCACCGACCCATCCCGACCCCACACCCGCCGACCACCAACAACCCCACCAGCCATGCCCACACCCACCGACCAGCACCTCCCGACCCGACTTGCTCAGCGGTCTCCTAGCCAAAGTTCGCAGCCAGTTCGCGCATGCGCGCCGACATGAACCGCGAATAGTCGAAAAGCCCGGCATCGTCGAAGATGACCCGGTCCTCGTAGTCGTCGAACCACAGCGCCTCTGGATTGCGCCCGACGATGCTCATCTTTCCGCGGTCTGGAGCGTCGGCGGCGTTGCGCAGCAGCTTGAAGACGACAAAGCCATTCTTGGCGTTGGACAGACCCTTGATCGGCTTGTCGGACACAGCGGCAACCTCTGTCTTGCCCTTGTAGTGGGTGATCGAGAGTCGTGCGTGCGTCTCGACGCCCGAGAGTCCTTTCTGGGAGTCGTTCAGGATCTGCCAGGCCGCTTCGATCGGCACATTGAAGGCTCGATAAGCGACGATGTCCCGGCCGCAGAAGAAGTAGTGATTCTCGACACCGACTCGCTTGAGCGTCCGCTGCAAGATGCGCAACGCGTCGGGATCGTCGTTGACGTCCTTGATGATCGGTGACTGATTCTCGACACTCACCCAGCCGCGCGACACCACAGCATCCAGTGCCTTGCGCGTGTTGGGGTGCCAGACGGGGATGCCGGATGCATCGGTGACGTAGTCGCCGGATGGGTATCTGACGAGCATCTCGTCCGGATGGTTGAAGTGCGTCATGAGGCGAAACCCGACTTCGGGGTACGTCTCGTGGAAGCGATCGAGCACGTCGAGAAACGTGTCGTCAAAGCGGTCGGGGTAGAACGCGAGTTCCTTGGTACCCAGTCGGATTGCTTCGACCCCGGACTCAGCGAGCGCCGTGAACCACGCTGCCAGCTTGCCGTTGGGCAGGACCATCGGGTCGCCGCCCGAGAGCAGCACCTCCCGGAGCTTCTCCCGGCCTGAGTCCGGGTGCACGCCGCCGTTGGCGTCGACCGCCGCGTTGTGGGCGCGTATGTACTCAGCGACCTCCGCGATCTTGGCGATGCCCTTCTTCTCGACTGTGCCGTCCTGGCGCTCGACCTCCTTGCGGGCGATCAACTCTTCCCGGTAACAGAAACGGCAATGAGCAGAACAAGTGGAGACGACATACAGCAGCGCCATCTCGTACTTGTGCAGGAGTCCCTCGACCGGGCTGAAGTCCATCTGATAGCCCGGGTCCTCCGATCCCTCAAGGTTCAGCGTTTCGTCCGGAGATGCCTTGACGAGCCGCTGAAGCGCTGGGCTGTTGCGGGCCAGTTCGAAATAGTGGCGAGTCATCTTCACTGGCATCCGCGACTCGATGTCTCGCGCCGTCCCGCGAATCTGCAGAAGGCCGTCCAATTCCGATTGGCTGTAGAAATCCCGCATGTCCTCTGGCGCCGTTCCATTGATGAATGGGTCGAGGCCATTGAGGATCTGCCGGTCGTAGCGCGGGTTCTCCACATAGTCCAAGATGCGGCGCTCTCGCTCAGTCGGTTCGTATTTGACGTTCTGCATGCTTTCCTCCTGTCGGCGCAGTGTCGGAATCGAACTTGGTGCTGGGATGCGGCCTCGCCGGCCGAATGCCCGTGGGTTTGGATCTCCCGGGCCGGGCGGGGCTCGCTACGCCTGGAGTGGCGTAGTTCCTGCGCCACGGAGCGCAAGAACTGATGGCGAGTCCCGCCCGGCTCATCTTGGGAGGGCTTCAGCGCGCCGCTCTAGCGGCGCTCGTCCTTATCGGTCGAATGTCGACGCCGGGTAGAACTCGACGTTCACCCATTCGCCGTTGATCGCCTGCTGGATCGTGTACGCGCCCGAAACAGTGCCGGATGCGTCGAAAACCAGCGGACCCGAGGCGCCCTCGTAGTTGATGGTGCCTCCGGCGGCCAGCACGTCGCGTCCTTCGGCGAAGGTCGAGACCTTCGTTCCGTCGCTATCAGCAACTCCCCGAATGGTGCCGTTGATCGCTGCGCCGTCGCACCCGCCAGCTGACTCAAGAGCCAGGGCCACCAAGGTGACCATGTCGAATGAGTTCGGCGCGAACGGGTCACCGGCCTTGTCGTACCGCTCCTCGAAGGAGATGAACTCAGGCAAGGACGGGTCCACGTCGGCAAATTCGACGAACGCCTTGTCGTTGATCAGATCGGCTCCAACAGCGTCAAAGATCTCAGGAACGGCCAAGTCAGCCGTGAACAGCCACTCGCCTTCGAAGCCGCCTGCGACGGCTTCCTTGATGACCGTCACGCCGGATTCTTGACCGCCGGCGAGGAAGATCGCGTCGGGATCATTGGCCAGGACGGTCGTCAGCTCGGCCTGGTAGGACGGCTGACCCGGGTTGTACACGATGAAGTCTGTGATCTTGATGCCAGCGGCGTTTACTTCATCGCGAGCCACCTCGGCGGGCGAGATTGTGGACTCTTCGTTCTGGATGAGGAACGCAACCGATTCGTAACCTCGGCTGGACAGCCACAGCCCGGAGGCTGCGCCGTCCCCGAGGTCCGAGGAGACCGTCCGGTAGACAAAGTCGCCACCGAGTTCATTGAGTGTGATCGTGCCCGCATAGGGGGACATGATCACCACTTCTTCTCGGTGTGCCAAATCGACCAGCGGGACCATCACTCCTGAGGTCGGACCGAGTATCGCAACAGCGCCCTCGCTCTCGATCATGTTCGTCGCCTCGCGGATGCCGGTCTCGGCGTCGCCGCCGGTGTCAGCCACGACAGTGCGGATGTCTCCGCACCGTGTGCCCCCCGCGGCGTTGATCTCGCTGACACCGAACTCGATCGCGTCCGCCACGATGGCGCCGAACTCGCCGAGTTCGCCTGTCAGAGGCACCAGCACTCCGACGGTGACTTCGCCACGTTCGGCGGCTTCTGTCGTGGGCGGTGACGTCTCGTCCGCTGTCTCGCTGTCAGTACCAGCGGCGTCTTCCGACGGTTGGCTTGCGGTTTCCTCGGCGTCCTGGTCTTGCTGGTCGGCTGAGTCATCGTCGCCGCATGCGGCACCGACGAGCGACAGCGCGAACAGGACGGCGAATAGGCGCATCCACTTCCGTTTGTTTGTCCCCATTTCTTGTCCCTCCTTTGGGTTGTTATTGGTCAGGCCGTCGGCGACTCGCCGACAGCCCCTTGCCGCTCTTCCAAGAGCAGTTCCCGTATCCGGCCGGGCTTGAGAAGCTCCCGGCCTTCGAATTCGTCTGTCACGCGGCCTCCATGCATGAGGTAGGCCCGCGTCGATGCCGCGAGGATCATCTCGGGGTTCTGCTCGATGACCCAGATCACGCCCATGCCCGAGTCGGCGAGTTCTTGAACCCACTCGACCATCTGCCGAATGAACAGAGGGGCAAGACCCGACGTCGGCTCGTCGAGCAGGAGCACCTTGGGTTCGCCGATGAGCGCTGAGCTGACGGCCAGTGTCTGCCGCTCGCCTCCTGACAAGGTGGCGGCGCGTTGCGAGGAGCGTTGGGCGAGTATCGGAAATCGCTCGAAGACCGTCTCGAACCCGGAGTCGGTTCCCCGGTGACTGAGCGCGGCGACTCGCAAGTTGTCGCGCACGGTCAGCTCTCTGAACACGTTGTGTTCTTGTGGGACGTGGCCGATCCCGTGCTTTGCGGCAGCTTGAGCAGTGAGGCCGGTGACGTCGCGGCCTTCGAGCAGCACCTCGCCGGACGTGGGCTGCAGGTGGCCGCCAACAGTTTTCATGAGCGTGCTCTTCCCGGCACCGTTCGGGCCGAGCACTACGACAATTTCCCCGGCAGATGCCTTGAGGTCGACGCCGTGCAGCACCGTGACCCGGCCGTACCCCGACACCAGGCCGCGAATCTCAAGCAGCACTGTCCGACCCCAGATAGGCGGAGACGACTACTGGGTCGACCCGTATGTCCGCCGGCGTGCCCTGCGCGATCAGTTCGCCTTCTGCGAGCACGAGAATGTGATCCGCTAGTGCGAGCAGGAAATGCAGGTTGTGCTCGACTACCAGCAACGTCATGCCTTCGCGATGAATGTCCCGAAGCAGTGCAGCAAGCCGGTCTTGCAGTCCGGGGTGCACCCCGGCTGTCGGCTCGTCCAGCAACAGCAGCGTGGGCTTTCGGATGAGCTGCCGCGCAACTTCGAGCATCCGCAACTCGCCTCCGGAGAGGTCGCTCACCGGAGCCGAGGCCCGATCGGCGAGTCCGACTCGCGTCAGGATCCGCTTCGCCGCGTCAGTGGCCGAACGCTCGCCGCCCCGCCACTTGCGCCCAAAGGCGGCGCCGAGGCGCTCACCTGGGTTGGTCGCTCCCGCGACCACGTTCTGCAGCACCGTCATGGACTCAAATGACCGGGGCGTCTGGAATGTCCGGCCGATTCCGTAGCGGGCATGCATGTGCGGATCGGCCTCGGTGACGTCGCGTCCATCGAAGGTCACCGCGCCGCTGTCGGATCTCAGGACACCGGAGAGCAGGTCGAATGTCGTTGACTTGCCTGCGCCGTTGGGCCCGATCAGTCCAACGAATTCGCCAGCGAATACGTCGAAGCTGAGACCCTCGGAGCCACCGACTGCCTGCAGGCCGGCGAACCGCTTCGAGATGCCGGCTGCTTCAAGCAGCGCTCGACGCTCCCGCGGTTGACCGGCGATCGCCGTCATGGTGCGACTCTCAGCCGTGACACCGTGCGTTGAAACGGCTGGTAGCGCAAGACAGCGATGAACACCAGGCCGGTCAGCACGTGTTCCGCGGAGGCCGCAATCTGTGCCGACCGCACTGTTTCGAATGGCCAAGCTCGAACTACTTCTTCGAACAAGACCAGACCGAGCGTGCCCAGCACCACGCCGTACAAGGAGCGCTCCCCGCCGAGCACCAACGCGATCCAGACGAAGAATGTGATCTCAGCGGTGAACAGCGACGGCTGCGCAAGCGTCGTGTACATCGCGTACACGGCCCCTGCGACGCCGACCGGGATCGCCGATATCAGGAATACCTCGCGTCGGAGCCGTTCGGCCGCCTTGCCCACTGCCAGCGCAGCCGTCTCATCGTCGCGGATGGCATCGAGCGCACGTCCGTACGGGGAAGAAAGCAGCCGCCGAAACGCGAGAAGGGTCAGCACCAGCAAGAGTGCCGCTGCAGCAGCGAATACGTACTTCTCCTCAATCGGCCCCCAGTCGCTGAAGGGGCGATCGACGTTCGCGAGCCCGACGGTGCCGTTGCCGATGCGACGCTCGTTGAGCAGCAGCGAGTGGAGCACCTCAGCAAACGCGAATGTGGTCAGGGCCAGGTACTCACCGCGCAATCGCAGTGTCGGCCACCCAGTGAGCGCGGCGAACAAGAGCGCCGCAATTCCCGCCAGGATCAGCCCGGACCACCAAGGCCAGTCGAACCCGAATCGGTATTGGTCGAGGCCGATCGGTCCTCGCTGCGTCACGATCGCGTAGACGTAGGCCCCGATTGCAAAGTAGGCGACGATGCCGAAATTGATCATGCCGCCGCGGGCGTACTGAAGATTGAGCGCCAAGGTGACGACGCCGAAGATGCCGCCGAGGGTCACGACGGTGACGAGCAGCTGAGGCCAGTTCATGCGGCTCTCGTTCCGGCGAGCCCCGCTGGGCGGAAGACCAAGACAACGATCACCACGGCGAACGCGACCAGTGGCCGATAGCCGGCCGGTATCCAGAACGCCGAGACGTCCATGGCAATCCCGACGAGCAACCCTGAAACGATCACCGCGTACAACGACCCGAGTCCCGCGAGGATCGCTACCGCGAGAATCTGGAGAATCTGGGCGAATGCCAGGTCGGTCGTGAGCGTGGCGACGACTGCCAACATGACGCCGGCAATGCCCGCCAAGCTCGACGACAGCAGCCACGTCGCTCTGGAAGTGGCGCTGAGGTTGACGCCGCGGGAGGCCGCGAGCGAAGGGTTGGCGGACATAGCGCGTATGGCGAGGCCAGTGCGTGTGCGGTTGAGGAACACCGCGAGCGACACTGAGGTTGCTGCGGCGAGAACCACCATCAGCAACTGATGGCTCGTGATTCGAATCCCGAAGACCTCGTACCGATGCGCGAGACCGATCTGAAGGGTCCTGATACCCGTACCGATCAAGCCATCAATGACTCCGCCGAGGACGAACGCGACGCCCGTCGACGTGATGAGCAGCACGGCAGGTCCTCGTGCTCGTATCGGGTCGTAGATGACCCTTGCAATCAGGAGTCCGACAAGCGCGGTAAAGGCGATCGCAACGACGGCTGCAACGATGACGTGCACACCGAGCTCGGCGTTGAGCCACCAGGTTGTGAACGCGCTCACTCCCAGCAGTTCCGCGTGGGCGATGTTCAGGAATCCCTCGACTCGGCGCGTCAGGGAGAACCCGATCGTGGCCAGGATGAGAAAGCATCCGGTCACGACGCCGGTAACGAAGAACTGCAGGAGAAGCACGGGAGCTAGTCGAAGTTCCGGACTTCGAAAGTGATTGCGCCGTCGTGGCTCACCCAGGGACCGTGAGCCATACCGGGCGGCCGGCACGCGTACATGCCCTTGGTGAAGGTCTGATCAAGGGTGAGGTCATGGATCGCGCCCTCGACGAGCCAGATCTCCTCCCAGAAGTCGTGAAGCTGAACGCCCGCAGCTGATGTGTCGGTTCCGGGCAAGAACTTCAAAAGGCGCGTATAGGACCCGCTGTCGGGGTCCTGAGAGAGCGTCTTGCTGTACAGCCCTTCGATTCCCGCTTCCGGCTCCCACGAAAGAAGCTCAGGGTCGAAAAACTCGAATTCCTGTTTACCCATGGATGTCCTCCCTATTGATCAGCGGTCAGATCGATGACCCGGTACGCAGCGCGCAGCGACCGGCCTCGCACCGGGTCGCGCAACTCGACCTCGAAGCTGTCGTGGTACGCGAAGCCACCCGGCGCGGGCACGGTGCCCGACAAGATCACGGTGCCGGCCATGTCGCCGCCGAATCTCTCGCTCACCAGCTCGATCAGCTGGCGTGGGTGTCTGAGGGCCGACACCGAAGACGACTGATACGGCTGGCTGTCATCAGCGGGCGTGCGAGCCTCGAAGACGAGTTCGTCCCAGTGGTCCTCGATGTCATCGAGGCACCAGACCTCGGCCGACAGCACCTTCGCGCAGCTCTGCTTCGAAGCGACAATGTCGATCGCTTCGAGTGCGCGATCGGTATGGTCCGAGGCGACTGCCACCCAGACCTCGTCATTGTCGATGAGAAGCGCGAACTCCACTTCGCCGCAAGACGAAGGAGTCGTCACTTCGAGTCGAGACTCTGTCGTCAGCCGATCGGCGCCGACCACGAAATACGACGGCACTTCGCTGGGTGGTGCGATGCCTTCGTCTTCGAGCTTCTCGATGTACGCAGCGACGGCATCTGTGTCGCGGGCCGTATATCCGGCCAAGATCAGACGCTTTGCCGAGAATCGGACAGCCGCCCCGTCATCTCCACGGAGGACGAGATCCTCGTCTGGGTCGCCAAGGAGCCGGCGATCAGCTAGCGCCGGGAAGCGCTCGCGCGATGCGTGAACGTCTGCAAGATCCACCGTCACCGAAGAGACGCCCGGATCGTCGCCAAGGGCGGCAATGGGCACGCCCCACGGATCGATGACCGCCGAGCGACCACACAGGACGCTTCCCGAATCGGTCGGGCCGGCGCCGTTGCACGCGAACAAGAAAGCCTGATTTTCGAGGGCTCTAGCCCGAAGCAGCGTGCTCCATGCTTCGACTCGCGGATGTGGCCACGCAGATGCCACGACGAAACCGATGGCACCGAGTTCGGTCATGCGCCGAAAGAGCTCGGGGAACCGGAGGTCGTAGCACACCGCCAAACCGAGCCTGCCGAGCGGGGTGTCTGCTACGACGACGTCGTCACCCGGCGCGAGGAGCTGCTGCTCTCGGCTGTTGAAGCCGAATAGGTGCATCTTGCGGTACTGAGCGAGAACCTCGCCGTCTGGACCGAACAAGACCGAGGTGTTGTAGAGGTGATCGTTGGCCGCCTCGACCAGCGAGCCGGCATGCACACAGGCGCCAAGCGTCGCCGACATCTCGGCCAGGGCTCCCCATATGGCAGGTGTGTCCTCGGCTGCTTCGGCGTAGCGATCGAACGAGAAGTAACCCGGGTGCCAGATTTCGGGGAGCACGATGAGGTCTGCATCTTCGGCAGACATGACGCTGTCCCGGACTCGCTGGATCGACTCGGCAGTGCTGTACGAGTCGCGTGGCGCCAGCTGCATCAAGGAGACCCTCATGTCGACTGTCCCCTGTGAGTCGCTTTGTCGATGTACGCGAGGACACGCTCGGGCGTCAGCGGAAGCCGGTTCACTGCGACGGCGCCGAGAGGCGAGATCGCGTCCTCGACGGCGGAGGCCAAGACAGCTCCCGGCGCGATTGCCCCGCCTTCGCCCATGCCCTTCATTCCGCCGATGGTGTGGGGCGACGGTGTCTCAAGATGAGCGATTCGAAAATCCGGGATGTCGCTCATCAAGGGAACGAGGTAGTCCGAGAATGTCGTCGTCAGCGGCTGGCCCGCGTCGTCGTAGAGGAACTCTTCGAAGAGCGCCGTGCCGATTCCCTGAGCGACGCCCCCGAAGACCTGACCCTCGACGATCAACGGGTTGATCATCGGTCCGCAGTCCTCGACGACCGCGTAACTGAGCACCTTGGTGGCACCGGTCAGCGGGTCGATCTCGACGGAGGCGAGATGCGCGGCATTGGCGTAGGCGCCAGTACCGGGATGTGCGTCGTACGTCCGGGATGACTCGAGGAGCGGCTCGACGCCAGGCGGCAGAAGCTCAGGTCGCTGATAGACGGTCCTGCAGACGTCGCGGATCTCGACGAATCGGCTCGGGCTGCCCGTTACCGAGGCGCGTCCGAGACCAATCTCGATGTCCTCAGGAGACGCTTCGAGAATGTGAGCCGCCACCTCGCGCAGCACGTCAGCGACTGCATCAGCAGCCTTGATGACGGCGCCGCCTGCGAGCACTGCGGATCTGCTCGCAAACGTGCCGGCTCCGTACGCAACTTGCTCGGTGTCGCCGTACTCGACGCGTATCTGGGGCAGTTCGAGTCCGAGCCGGTCCGCCGCAATCTGCGCGAGCGTCGTTTCGAGCCCCTGCCCATGGTCATGTATCGACGCCGAGACCACGGCTGTACCCGATGCGTCGAGACGGACCCGCGCTGTCTCGTATCCGAAGACGATGGGTACGCCCCGTTGCTTGAACTCCTGAGTTGTGTGGGCCGTTTGCTCCGTGAACACAGCCATGCCCACGCCGAACAGGCGGCCTTCTGAGCGCGCATGCGACTGGCGCTGCAGCAAATCGTCAAAGTCACCGACTTCGAGCACCTTTTCGAGCGACTCGACGAGTGACCCGCTGTCGTACACCAGTCCCGAGGGCGAGTGCCATGGATAGTCCTGGTCTCTCAAGAGATTCCTGCGGCGAATCTCGGCGCGATCCAACCCCAGATGGCGCCCGATTTGGTCCATGAGACGCTCGATCGAAAAGCACGCAGCCGGCCGTCCGACGCCCCGGTATGCCCCGTAGGGGGTCTTGTTCGTGCAGACCGAGGTCGCAGTTACCGCGTACTCGTTGATCTTGTAGGGGCCCGGCAAGATGCCCATCGCCATCCCGGCGTCCATCGTGGCCGTCCATGGAAAGACCGAGTAGGCGCCCATATCGACAGTGACTTCGGCCTCCAACGCGAGGATCGAGCCGGCATCGTCGAAGTAACCCGTCAGGACATGGCGGTGCTCGCGCGCATGATGCGAGGCGACGAAGTGCTCACGGCGGTCCTCGATCCACTTGACCGGTCGTCCGAGGCTTCGTGCAGCAAGGCAGCACGCCACATCTTCTGGGTAGAGCTGGCCCTTGACGCCGAAGCCGCCGCCGACGTCAGGGGCTACTACTTGAATGCGGCTCTCGGGCACGCCTAGGAGACCGCTGAGCAAGTCGGGTCGGGAGGTGCTGGTCGGTGGGTGTGGGCATGGCTGGTGGGGTTGTTGGTGGTCGGCGGGTGTGGGGTCGGGATGGGTCGGTGGTGGGGTTGGTCAGGTGGTGGCCCAGGTG
>JAJDVQ010000083.1 GCA_022826045.1 Acidimicrobiia bacterium
GCAGCCACCGTCGCTGCGGGAACCAACCCAGCAGACCGCACCGTCGCGGCCGACATCGCCGCACCGGGCAGCCTCGCAGTCACCGTCACATGCGAGGCCGACGGCTACGCCGACACGACACAGACCGTCACGCTGACCGCCGAGCTCGCGGCCAGCGTCACCACCGTCGGCGCCCGCGCCATCGACGGCGGCGACTGCAAAACCGCCGACACGGTGCCCGACAGCGCCGATGCGGCCTATACATGCACCATGGCGCGAGGCGGCGACTTTGAGATCGAAGCAGAAGCCACTGCCACAGCCGCCGCGCTGGCTGTGGCCTGGGCAGCGGCCGGAGGCGCCGCCGTCAAGAACCAGACCCAAGGCACCGCCACGGCCGCAGTCGGTCCCGACGGCACCGTCCTGTACCGCCGCACGGCCGCAGCGACCCTGATGTGCACCGCGAACGGCACAGCCACAGCCACCGCCGCTCTCGGCGGCAGCGCCAAGACCGCGCACGTTGCCGTCAACTGTCTGACGCCGGTCACCATCGGCGGCCTCGCGGACACTGTCAAGACCGGCAGCGGGCAGGTCGCTGTCACCGCTGCGTTCACCGTCACACCCGCCAACGCGGCATGCACCGCAGAGCCGAGCACTGCCTCGATTGCCGGCAGCGGCAACGGGAGGCGCACCCTGTCAGCGAAACTCGACGCGCCCGGCAGCCTCGCCGTCACGGTCACCTGCCGCCGGGATGGCTGGGCGGCCACATCGCAGACCGTCGCACTCACCGCCGCTCTGCCATGCTCAGAGCACCTCGGGGCGCTGAACAGCGGGCGGGTCAGCCGCAGCGGCGCCATCACCGCTGATGCGGCGTGCACCACCACGCACCGCGGCAGCGGCACGTTCTACGCACGCCGGCACACCTTCACAATCGGCAGCCCCGGCTGGGTCACCGTCAACCTCAAGAACTCGACAGCCAACAGCACCAGACTCGACACGTACCTCATCCTGCTCAAAGGCACCGGCGCCACGGCCACCGTCATCGACGAGGACGACGACGACGGCCACCGCAACGACAGCCGCCTCACCGACATCTTCCTCCAGCCCGGCACCTACACCATCGAAGCCGCCACCTACCACGCAGGACACACCGGCCACTACCGGCTCGACGTCAACGCCACCGTCACCGGACTCAAAACCAGCTATACCGCCATCGTCGGACGCGAACTCAAAATCGACTTCGAGCTCGGCAAATTCCAAGCCGCCGCCACCGCGTCCCACACAGACCTCACCGTCAAAGCCGAACGCGTCGGCACCACCGGAACACTGCGACTGGTTTCGACCAAAGCTATCCCACGCACCATCACCCTGTCGTTCCACAAGACATCAGGGACTGCCGCACGGGCCGGCACCGACGCTGCATCGCACGGCACCCCCGCAACCGCAACCGCAACATTCAACGTGACATCGGCATGCGACGACAACCAATTCAAACACCCAGAATTCGGAACCTGCGAATGGGACGAGCTATTGCTCTTCGAATCGCGGCGAGAATACGGTCGTTATCATGTGACGCCGGCAGTGTTGAATGGCGTCAAGCGTGGTGCCAAGCGGGCGCTGGGCCAGTACAGCGGTTGCGGAATGACGGAGCATCAATTGTCCGCGTGGATGCTGGCGATCGGCTTTTGGGAAACCCTTTCGACAGCCCAAGGGACTGTGACGCGAGATGTCACGGTAGCAGGTGTCAAGAAGCGCATTACCTACGCTGATGGCTACAACATGCGAGAGCCAGCGAGGTCGCTCATGACTCTGTCGCGGGGCGATTACTATGGTGCCGGCCCTCGAGAAGTCCATAAGTTCCTCTACCCGGACGACGTTGCTGGTAAGGAGCCGAAGCGGGCGTTTTGGCATCCTGGAGTTGGCTATTGGCAGCTCGATTGGTGGCCGCTGGATCTGAATCATGCAGAGCGAGCCGACATCGACAAAGGCGGCGCGAGAGTAGCGCTGTATCTCGCCGAACAGTGCGCGGCAGGCCAAGCCCAGTTCGACAGGTTCCTTCTGAATCAATGGAACGCTTGCAAGAAAGACTCAAGACCCTGTCACAGGACATATGACGATATCTACTTGGGGGGAGGATCGGCTACGGGCCACGAGAGTCTGTATGTGACGACAGCGAATGACGCTGCGCACCGAGACACCGACGGCGGGGTGCAGCCACTGGGCATGGGCAACAAGGGATGCAGATGGGGACCCACAGGGCAGCGCTTCGACTGCTGGCTGTACGACACGTCGAATGCCGAAGACCACACGGACAGTGATCCGTCGGCATCTGATGTGATCGGCACGACTGGTCGGAGTCCGCTGGCGGCTCCATTTGTTTCGTTCACGTACAGCGGCTTCCGGTATGCAGTGTTTCCGGAGTCGTTCACGGGCGGCGATGTGACGATGACCAAGCGCGTGCCCGTTGGCAATGACCAAGCTAGTGGCGATGAGAAGAAGACTAAGCGGGTTCGCACGGCGGGGGGTGGTCTGTGGGATCGCGACCCGATCGACGGCTCGGCGGGTGACAGCGTTGTACAGGTTCTGGTGTGTTCCGCGGACGCGGTCAATGAGCATCAGGACTGCTCGTGGGTTCCGGTAAACGACGGCAGGTTCAAGCCGTCTGTGCGGGCGAGGTTCCCGTGAGTTTGCTGCGGTGTCGGCATGGCCGAGTTATGGGCTGGTGGGTGACGAGTCTGTTGGTGTTGCTGCTGGTGATGGCTTGCTCGGATGAGCGTCGGCCCGCAGCTGATGGCGGGGCAGTATCGATATCGGGGCCGTCGGCGTCGGTGGCTGCGCAGATGCCGGAGTCCGGCGGTGCGGAGGAGGCTGTCGAGGAGGGGTTTGAGTTGTCGCGTGCATCGGATCGACTCGATGGCAGGGCAGCGCCAACGAGCGAGTGGGTGGTGTTCGAGGAGGTCGAGCCTGAAGTGCAGTGGCCGGTTTTGGACGAGGTGCGGGTGCCTCAGGCCGAGACGGACGATCAAGGACCAGGCTATTGGTTTTATTTCATGGATCTTCCATCCGAGTACGCGTTGGAGGAGGAAGGAATTTCGGCCGAAGAGTTCTTGGCACGGTCGTATGTGGTCGATCTGTGTGACCCCGATGCGTCGGTCGCCCGCTTCGGCCCGACCGATCAGGCCAAGGTGATGGAGTTGATTGCGCAGCGCGGCTTTGCCGAGGAGGCGGAGTGCCCTGAGCGCAGCGGCGATGACGACATCGCCGTCGGGCAGGTCGGTTGTGTGGTCATCAGGGCGGACGGGCGTCGTGAGGCGTGCCCCGAGCCGGAGCCGCCGCCTGAGCCGGTCGTGGACGGCGAGGCGCGTTGGCTGGCAGTGGACGAGTGCGCGAGGGGCGTGTACGGGCAGACGTACCGGACCATGCTTGATGCGTATGGGTCTGTGGCAGCGGATCGTGTGCTGCGGACGTTGCCGCACCGGGCGCGGCCGCTGGGGTTCAGGTCAGAAGTGCAGGATCGTCTGCCGTGCCAGGGGATCGAGTGGGCAGCGCGGGAGTCGCAGCCGGCAGGCATGGAAGTGCTGGTGGAGACCGTCTCCGTGAACGGCGGAACGCTGCGAGGCCTGGCGCGCAACTGGTCGGACACGCTGTGGGCGTGGGATGTCGAGGTGCACGCATCGACGAACAGCTTTGAGTGGCCGCTGACAGTGCAGCCCGGTGAGATACTCGGATTCGAGTTCCCAGACTGGGACGGGCCCTCTGACCCCGGCCTGATCGAGTTCCGCATCACCGCTGACATGTCTGAGGACGCTGACCTGTCGCGAGGGTTCGAGATCGGCCGCAGCATGTCCCCCTTCGTCTGCGACTCGGATCTCGCCGGCCACGGAGGAACCCTCGCGGTACCCGACGAGCATCACGACGAAATCCTTGCCGGCGCTGGCTGTCTGCACCAGTTGTGGGCATTCGGCCTCTACCGTGGGGGAAGCGGCCAGAGTGCCGCCCATGTCGGTCTCGGCAGCCCGTCGCATCCCAGCATGCGGGGCCGGATGGCACCCGGCCTCGTCCACGACCTGCGCGTCTACGGCGCGCACATCGACGATGATGGCCGCGTCGCCGATCTGAAACGGCTGACACCGTTCAGTTTTGGCGGATACGCCGACGACGAAGGCCCGAAGCGCGACGCCGACGGTAACCGCCTCATATCCCCGGCACAGGTGCTCCGGGAGTACCCACCCCTCGATGTCAACGACCGGTCCCTAACACTGCTGCTGCCCTCCCGGTGGCAGGATTACTTCGTAGTGTGGATCGGCGGCGCGAGTTAGCGGGTGAGCGGACAGGCGCTGGCCCGCGGAAATGCTGTGGCCGTAGATTCGCCCTCCGATCCTCTGACCTGCGGGTTTGCACTCGCGGACAGTATCAAGAACGAAATGTGCCGAAAATCGCGTTGCCCCATGGGTCTATCAGACACCCCTCGCTCCCACCTTCACTGTCTTGCGCGGGCTCCGGGGATTGGAGCGAGCATGGGATCCATGGGTGCAGATGCACGTCCGGCGGCGTCGTCGAGGCGATATTCGGGGGTCCAGGAGGACCACAGTGTGCGGATGGTGCTGGCGTTGACGACGGGATGTCGCCTTGGCCGATCGCCTGCGGCCGGTAGCTGTGGAGCGTTTCGCCAGCGATGAGCGCGGCGGCAGTGCCTGCGGCGATGCTCAGCTGGGTGGTGATGAGCAGTGCATCTGGCCAGCAGGCGGTTCGTGAGATGTGCCGTTCACGCAGGCGGGCGGACCTGCAAGACGTGCGAGGCGAACGCGAACGGCTCGGTCCGTTGCGGACCGAGCCGTCGTGATGTTGGCTGTGCCGCCGAACAGCCCGTCCGGGTCGAGCGGCGTCTGCCGCGGCGAGCGCGGGGAGGTGCTGCCGCTGCTGATCCTGTGGCCGGCGATGGTGGTGCTGCTGGTGGTGCTCGCAGCGCAGGCGCTCGTGGTGAGCGGGGCACGCGCGCAGGCCGAGGCGGCGGCGTCGGCAGGGCTGCGGGCGGCGTGGGCCGCGGCGGCCGACGCCGGGCTGGTCTCTGCCCACGACGGCAGCCCCCATCCGGGCGTCGATCCCCATCCGGGCACGTTGTCGATGGCGCAGGCTGCTCACGACGCAGTCGCGCACACGGCGGCAGCGAGCGCAGCCGGATGGCGCTGGTGGACGCCGGGGGCGTCGGTGGTGCGCAGCGACTGGTGCCACAGCGGCGCCGACGCTTCGCGCCGTCCCGGCGCAGGCCAGCCGGGCTGGGTGCGCGTGGAGGTGACCGGCGAGACAGTGGGGCCGTTCAGCGCCCTGTGGCCCGGACGGCTGGACCGGGTGCACGCAGCCGCAGCCGGACCCGCCCTGCTGACCGCAGCAGCCGCGGCCGTCGGCGACCCCGCAGCCGACCCCGACAACATCACAGCGCCGGCCGTCCCGCTGACGCTGCCGCAATGCTGAGCGCGGCCCGAGAACTCGGACGCTTCCATGTCAAGTGATGCGGTGAGGCGGGGGACTGCCCGGCGCTTCCTTGTCATGGGGCGGTGCCGTGTGCGGTGAGGCGTGTGAGGGCGATGAGTGCTGTGCCTGCTGCGAGCGCGGGTGCCCAGGCGATGGTGGTGGCGGGTCCGTGGCGTGCGTGCGCTGCGGCGGCTTGGGGGACGGCGAGCGCTGCGCCGGCGAGCAGCGCCCACCAGGGCCATTGGAGTCCCCACCATGCGGTGAGGATGCTGCTGGCGTTGATGAGCCGGATGTCGCCGTAGCCGACGGCGCCGGGCCGCGAGCGGTAGAGAACCTCGCCTGCGATGAGCACCGCGGCTGCGCCTGCTGCGACGCTCAGCAGGTGTGCGGGGCGGCCGTGTGCGACTGCCGCGACTGCCAGCAGCACGGCGATGAGCACGGCGGCTGTCCAGCAGGCTGTTCTGGATATGCGCCGTTCGCGCAGATCGGTGACGGTGGCGTGCGCGGCCAGCAGCGCCCATGTGCCTGCGGCTGCCCATACCGATGCCGTTCCCAGCCAGCGCGCCGCCGTCACCCGGCCATCATGACCGGCGAGCGTTCACTGTTGTCACCGCCGACTGATCGGATTCGAGACTCAGCACCGGCACTGGACATCTTCAGGCGCATTCCATGGCGAGGCACGTCGATTGCGGGATAGTCCTTGTCTGTGCCGAGGCTCAGTGTGATGGCAGAGATCCCTCAGCGGCAGGTGGGGAGGCGGCGACGGTCCGCTGCACCCATGGCGCGATTGCAGGGTGGGCGAGCCTGAGCCGGCCTCGTCCGCCGGGGCTGACCATGCCTGACAGCAGCAGTCGTCTGCGGTAGGCGCTGGCGCTGGATTGGCCGATGCCGGCTGTCTCGCAGATCTCGGCGACGCGCGGTGCGCTGTCGGTGCCGGCGAGGGCGGACATGGCAGTCAGGAAGCGCTTGTCGGTGTCTGACAGGCTCTGCCAGGTCGGCGCGAACAGATGGTCTTCCAGCGATTCGCCGGCTTGTGCTGCGGCATCGCGTGCGTGTCGGGCGGTGATGGTGTTGCCCGGGCCGCCTGCTGTGCGCCACATCTTGTCGCCCACGAGTTGCAGCATGTACGGATGACCGCCGACCGCTGCCGTGGCGATGTCGAGCGCGCCCGGCTCGATATGCCCCCCGTGGGCGCGGATCGGCTCCTGCAGGCCGCGGCGCGACTGGGGCTCCGACAGCGGGCTCAGCCGGTGGATGGCGAGGCGTTGGAGGAACGTCGACTTGCGGTCTGCCAGCAGCGTCTCGGCGATGTACGGCAGCGCGGCGCCCACGAACACGAGGCCTCTCCGCTCGCGCTTGGCAATGTGCTGGATGTATGAGCCGAGCTGGCGGGCCTTGGCCAGCGGAATCGCGTGCATCTCGTCCATCGTGAGCAGCACCCGGGAACCAGCTTCGGCGGCGGCGCTGGCAAGCTCGCTCAGATCGCGCCTCAAGTCGTCGCCGTATCTCGTACGCCGCGCCTCGGGGGCGTCGGAAACCGAAAGAGCCGCTGACAGGCCGCCGATGCCGACGCTCATTCCCGATACGTGCCGTCCAGCGGGTTCACCGTGCGTCTGCGCCCATGATTCCATCACGCGGCAGACTTCCTTGTGGGTCTCGGCGATCGGATCACCGTCGGTGCCTGAGACCGCGACCACCAGCCATCCGCGCTCGGCTCGGGCGGCGTCTTCGATCTCGTTGAGCGCGACGGTCTTGCCGAGCCCTCGCGGGGCAAGCAGCACGTTCGTCGCGCCCTCGCTGGCGGGGTCGCCAGCCAGCGAGGCGCACACCGTGCGGATGAGCTCGGCCCTGCCCACCAAGCACGGCGGCGTGCTCCCGAAGCCAGGAGTGAACGGCACAGCGTCGAGCGCATCGGCCTCGTCAGGGAAATAGCGAGGGCGCTGCGGGGCCATGCGGACAGTCTACGCCCCGCAACAGCCCTCCTTCTCTTTCTTCATCATCTTCATCAAGTTCACAGTTTACACTGCATTCTTTTTCATCATGATTGCCGGTCGGGGGCACGCGGCATCGATCCGACGCCGACTCGACACCGGGCTGCAGCCGCGCAGGCGGCCCCCGATGCTGTGGCGGCCTTGGATCTGCCGATGCCGATGCTGGGGGACTATGCGAGTCCTGCGATTCTGCGGAGGCGCCGCAGCAATGTCGCCGCTGCTGCTTCGGTGCTGGTGCTGCGGTCGCTCAGCGCTGAGGCCAGTCGGGCAGCCGCCGCTCGGTCAGTGCGCGGACGCCTTCGAGGTAGTCGGGGCTGGGGATCATCTCGTCGAGCAGCCGATCCGATTCGGAGACGGCGGTGCCCACGTCGCGGTGCTGGTCCAGGTAGATCTGCCGCTTCGTCGTGGCCAGCGAGCTGGGCGCGACCCGGGCGGCCATGTCGTACGCGTACTCGTGCACGCGGTCCATGAGCTCGGACGCCTCGACGATCTCGTTGAACAGGCCCCAGCCGTCGGTGTCGGCGGCGAGGAACTTGCGGCTCGACAGCAGCAGGTCGTTGGACCGCGTGATGCCGACGAGGCGGGGGAGCACCCATGAGAGCCCGAACTCTGCGGGCAGCCCGAGCGGTCCGTGGGCGGCGGAGAGCTTGGCATCGGGTGCCGCGAACCGCAGGTCGCAATAGCAGGCCAGCACGAGGCCAGCGCCCGCCGCTGCGCCGTTGACCGCCGCGATCGTCACTGTCTCGAGCGCCATCATGAACGCGAAGTTCTGGTCGAACTCGGGCGCCACGCCGTAGCCCGGCATCGCCAGATCGGCCGATGTGCCGGGGTCGTAGCCGCCCTTTTCGCTGTGGCCCTCCAGGGCTTGGGTGTCGGCGCCCACGCAGAAGTCGCGCCCCTCGCCGGTGATCACGACCGCCCGGACCCCCGCATCCTGCTCCGCCTGCTCCAGCACCCAGCGCAGCTCGGTGTGCATCCGGCCGGTCCAAGCGTTGCGGCGATGCGGGCGTGACAGCGTCAGCGTCGCGACCGGACCCTCGACGGAGTACTTCGTTGCCTTCAGCTCCATGTGTCCCTCTCGGCGGCTCTCAGGCTTCGCCTTCGATGCTGTGTCTCATTGGTGATCTCAGGCTTCGCCTTCGATGCTGTGCTTGCTGGGTGATCTCAGGCTTCGCCTTCGATCACCTGCCGCAGCGCCTCGAGGGCGTCGGCGGCGAATTCGGGGCGGCAGATGAGCAGATCGGGCAGCCACGGGTCGGCAAAGTTGTACTCGAGCTCCGATCCGTCGCAGCGGCTGGCGTGCAGGCCGGCCGCGCGCGCCACCGCCGCGGGCGCGCAGTTGTCCCACTCGAATTGGCCTCCCGAATGGGCGTAGATGTCGGCCATGCCGAGCACCACGGCCATGGCCTTGGCGCCTGCCGAGCCGAGTGTCATCAGCTCCGCGTCGAGCGCCTGAGCGATGATCACCGCCGCCGCCGGCGGACGTGACCTGCTGACGACGAGCCGGGGCTGTCCGTTGTGCGGTGCTGGCAAGTGCGGCTTGGGGTCGGTGCAGAGCGTCTGCCCGACTGCCGGCAGCGCCACGGCGCCTGCGGTGGGCACACCGTTCTCGACCAGAGCCACATGCACCGCCCAGTCCGAACGGCCGGGTTCGGAATATTCACGCGTTCCATCCAGCGGGTCCACGATCCAGACCCGGTCCGCAGACAGGCGCGCGAGATCGTCGCGCCCTTCCTCGGACAGGATGGCGTCGTCGGGCCGTGCTTCGGCCAGACGGTTCACGATGTGCCGGTGGGCCTCGGAATCGCCGGTGTCGCGGACTTCCCAAGTACCCGCCCCCGAACTGAAGAGCCGCTCGCGGACCTCCACCAGCAGTGCCCCGGTCTCGGTGGCCACGCTCGCGGCAAGAACGTGGTCGTCGGGTTGGGCCATGGCACCAGTGTGCCCGCTGGGAACATGACTACAGCTTGGTTACAGACCCGGCGATGCCGTTCGGAGCAGTTCGCGGGTGCGGTTAGCATGGCTCGCCAGCAAGCATCGTCCGGCCACGCTCGTGTGCCGGTGGCTTGCACAACATGTCTCCGACGAGAGGAATCACCCCAATGTCCAAACGAATGGTTCGGCGCTTCGGCGGCCTGCTGGCAGTCTTGGCACTGCTTGGCGCCGCGTGCGGCTCGGACGGTGACGAGGCGGCCGACGAGCCCGCGGCCACGACCGAAGCAGCGGATGATCCCGCGGCGACTGATGCCACCGAGGTCGAGCTGGTGCAGGCCGACGACGACCTGCTTGACACGGTCATGGCGCGTGGTGAGTTGAAGTGCGGCGTATCGGGTGCCGCCGTTGCATTCTCGGAGACTCAGCCCGACGGCTCGCAGACCGGCTTCGACGCCGACTACTGCCGGGCTGTCGCTGCGGCGATCTTCGGCGATGCCGAGGCAGTGGAG
This sequence comes from Acidimicrobiia bacterium, assembly GCA_022826045.1. GTDB lineage: Bacteria > Actinomycetota > Acidimicrobiia > Acidimicrobiales > Poriferisodalaceae > Poriferisodalis. Next base: position 9,884 of record JAJDVQ010000083.1, read on the forward strand.
TTCGTGCCCCTCACCGCAGCCGAGCGTTTCACGGCAGTGCAGACGGGCGCAGTCGACGTTCTGATGCGCAACACCACCTGGACGCAAGGCCGTGACACCGAGGTCGGCATGGACTTCGGCCCCACCACCTACTACGACGGCCAGCAGCTGATGGCGCGCGCAAGCGACGGCTTCAGTTCTGGTTCGACGGTCGCCGACATCGACGGCGCAATCGTGTGCACCAATGCCGGTACCACGACTGAGCAGAACATCGCTGATGCGGCCGACGCGGCTGGTGTGTCGATTCAGCTCAACACGTTCGAGGACTTCGACATCGTCACCACCAACTTCATCGAAGGCGCGTGCAACATCGTGACCACTGACGGCTCGGCGCTGGTCGGCCGCAAGGCCAACCAGCAGCCCGACGGCGAGGAGTGGGTGATCTTCCCGCCGACGCCGATCTCGAAGGAGCCGCTGGGCCCGACCTACGGGCAGAACCAGTCACGCTTTGCCGATGTGGTCAATTGGACTGTGTATGCCACGATCATCGCCGATGAGAAGGGCATCACCTCGGGCAACGTCGACGCCCGCCTCGGCGACGGCTCACTCGACGCCGAGGCGGTTCGCCTGCTCGGCGGCGACGGCGAGCTGCAAACGGCCATGGGCCTGTCTGCGGACGCCTTTCACAGCGTGATCAGCCAGGTGGGCAATTACGACGAGATCTACTCCCGTCACCTGAACCCGGTCGGCCTGTCGCGCGAAGGCTCCGCCAACGCCGGCTGGCTCGACGGCGGCCTGATCTACGCGCCGCCGGCACGCTGAGTCAGCAGGTCTGACCGGGCACAGCCCCGGCAGCCGCAAGCGGCCCCCGACTCCGCCGAGTCGGGGGCCGTTGCGCGTCTGGAGGGATCGGCGACGCGGTGCCGAGGGTCGCGTAGTGTGACGTGCCGTGAGCAATGAGGGGGCCGCGGGGGACGTTGTCTCGCTGAGCACCTTGGGGACGCGTCCGCCGTTCTACCGCGATGCCACTGTCGTCAAGTGGCTCTCGCAGGTGGTGGGACTGATCCTGGTGCTGCTGGGCCTGTTCTTCCTGGCATCGCAGGCGCAGAACAACCTCGAAGCCAGAGACATCGCCACCGGGTATGACTTCTTGGGCACTGCACTGGGCAGCGATCTCGGCTCGGGCATCGACACCGACCCCGACACCAGCGGCCGAGCGCTGTGGGTGGGCATGGTCAACACCATCCGCCTCGCGATCGCCGGCATCGCGCTGGCCACGATCCTGGGAGTGCTCGTCGGCGTGGGCCGGCTGTCGCGCAACTGGATTGTGAGCCGCACCAGCAGCGTGTTCGTGGAGACGCTGCGAAACATCCCGCTGCTCGTGCAGATCATCCTGATCTTCGTGGTCATTGCGAGCCTGCCACGGGTCGAGACCGACCAGGGACCGATTCACGGCTGGCTCCACATCTCCAACACCGGCGTCTCGATCCCGCGGGTGACGATCGGCGACGGCTTCTACCAGTGGATCATCTTCGTGATCGTGGGCTCTGCGCTGGGGTGGCGGGTGATGCGCCGACAGGAAGGACGCCACGACCTCACCGGTCAGCAGACCTACCCATGGCTGAGCTTCACCGGCGTTGTCGCCGTGTTCGCTGCGGTCGGCTGGTTCGCGCACCCGGTGATGGGGTGGATGGGCGCCATCTTCGATGCGATCGCCTCGGGCGTAGATGCGCTGACGCCCGGCGTCGTGCAGCTGGTCATCTCGCTGACCGCCGTCGGCGCAGCCGCGCAGTGGATCAGGCGATTCCTGGCCAGCCATCGCACGCCCGCCGGTCTCACCAGGCTCATCGACGACGACTATTTCCGGATCATCTTCGCCGGAATCGCGGCGGTGCTGGTGATCCTGTTCGTCACGCTGGGCTGGCCCGGCTTGTCCAGCTGGGTCATCAACTCGGGACGCGACCTGTTCGAGGTGATCGCCGACAAGTTCGGCGACGGCCGCACCGGGGCGCCGATCGCCGCCTACCGGCCCGACATCGAGCAGCTCGGCAACTTCCCGAACTACGGCCCGGCCGGCCTCAACCTGATCCAGGCGCTTGCCGCCGTGTATTTCGGGGTGGTGCTGTACACGGCAGCTTTTATCGCCGAGGTGGTGCGGGGCGGCATTTTGGCTGTGCCCAAGGGCCAGAGCGAGGCCGCGCAGGCGCTCGGCCTGAGACGCACCACCATGCTGCGCAGGGTGATCCTGCCTCAGGCGTTCCGGGTGATCCTGCCGCCGCTGGGCAACCAGTACCTCAACCTCACCAAGAACACCTCGCTCGCCATCGCCATCGGCTACAGCGATGTGGTGCAGGTGGGCCAGACGGTCTACAACCAGACGGGCAAGACGCTCGAAGTGGTCTCCATCTGGATGCTGTTCTACTTGGCCTGCTCGCTGACCATCTCGGTGGTCGTCAACTTCTTCAACGTCCGCATGCGGATCGTGGAGCGCTGAGATGGACGACGGCGACGGCGTCGGAGCGCCGGTCATCGGCGACAAGCCCGCCATCGAGCGAGTGGCGACCCGGCCTGCGGAGGAGACCCACCGCTCCTCGGCCGAGTGGATCCGCAAGAATCTGTTCCCCAATCCGTTCAATTCGTTCCTGACCGTCGCCTTCGGCATTTTCGTGCTCGTCTCGGCGCGCGGGCTGCTGAACTTCGTCTTCAGCGAGGAGCGCGGCTGGGATGCCGTTCGCACCAATCTGCGCCTGATCTTCACCCACGCCTATCCCGAGGAGCAGTACGTGCGGGTATGGGTGTGCGTCGGCGTGGTGGTGGCGCTCGCATGCCTGTCGCTGGGCCTGTTCGCGAGCGGGGGCGAGGGACTGCGGCTGCGGAAGATATCCAACGCGCTGAACGCCACGGCAGCAGCAATCGCGCTCGGCGTCGTGCTGCGAGAGCCGTCGGTGCTCATCGGCGCCGACGGCGAGACCGTGCGAGACGCCGACGGCGTGGTGCGGCAGTCGTTCGCCGAAGCGATGGCCGACCGCTGGGCGTGGTGGCTCGCGGCCGCGGTCCTTGCGGTGGTCGCGCTGGCCGTGCGGCGCGTCCCGAAGCGAAGCGACGGCTCTCCCGCCGCCGTGCCCACGCTCGACTTCGCAATCGGCGCCATGGCTCTGCCTGTCCTGTCGACCTGGGTGTACCCGTGGGGCCACTACGCCTTCGCGGACGGCGAGTTCATCGCCGAGCCCGGCCGCACGGTCGCCATGTCCACCAAGGTGCCGTGGACCGTCATGTGGGCGCTGGCCGTGGCTTCGCTGATCGTCGGCCGATGGGTGAGCGCGCAGGTCGACGAGCGAGCCTTGTCGCGGCTGCGCGCCGTGGTCGCTTTCACATGGCTGGTGGTGCCGTTCGTGCTGTACTGGGTGGTGCTGCGTGACCCCGACTTGGACTGGGATCGCATCTTCACAGTGGACGCCCCGCTGGCTCTGGCGTTCGGCATCGGCGGCGGTGCCGTGCTGTGGTGGCTGACCGCCGACGGACGAGGGGAACTCGGGCGCATCGGCGCAATCGCGCTGCTGGGGTTCGCTGCGTTCCACTGGGTTGCGGCGTTCATGGGCTGGTACCCGATGCTGCAAAAGGTGCGCATCAGCTTCCTGCTGCTGGCTGTGATGGCGCTGCTGGCGCACAACTTCTCGGGCGAGGCCGCGAAGCGAAGACGCTTGGTGCTGGCGTGGCTTGTGATCACGACCGTGTTCCACTATTTCGCGACAGTCATGAACACGCCGTCGACGGTGGAGACCCCGACTGAGGCATTGATCGGCGGGTTCGCCGTCACGCTGGTGGTGGCCGTGTTCACGCTCATGCTCTCGTTTCCGCTGGGGGTGGTGCTGGCGCTGGCTCGCACCTCGCGCCTGCCGATCTTCCGGGTCATGTCGACGGCGTACATCGAGGTGGTGCGGGGAGTTCCGCTCATCACCATCCTCATCTTCTTCGTCGTGATCCTGCCGCTGTTCCTGCCGGCGAACATGGAGATCAGCCTGTTCGCTTCGGCGACGCTGGGATACACGCTGTTCTCGGCGGCTTACTTGGCCGAAAACGTCCGCGGCGGATTGCAATCGATCCGGCGAGGGCAGTACGAGGCGTCGGACGCCGTCGGCCTGAGCACGGTGCAGCGGACGGTCTTCATCGTCCTGCCTCAGTCGTTGCGAGCGTCGATACCGCCGCTGGTGGGCCAGGTGATCGCCACCTTCAAGGAGACTTCGCTGCTGGCCATCATCGGTGTCTTCGACATCTTGCGCATGGCCAACAGCGTCATTCCGGCCCAGACGCAGTTCTTGGGCATCAAGCGAGAGGGCCTGCTGTTCGTCTCGCTCGTCTATTGGGTGTTCTCGTACATGCTGTCGAAGCAGAGCCAACGGCTCGAGCGACGTCTCGGTGTGGGCGAACGGTAACCACGGCCAAGGAGGCCCAACGTGAGCATCAGTGACGCGACCGTCGCGGTTTCTGAGGAGTTGGCGGCGCGCGACGACATGATCGTGTGCCGCGGTGTGGACAAGTGGTTCGGCGACTTTCAGGCGCTCAGCGGCATCACCGCGACAATCAAGGAGCAGGAGATCGTTGTTGTGCTGGGGCCGTCAGGCTCGGGCAAGAGCACCTGGATCCGCTGCATCAATCGGCTCGAAGCTCACCAGAGCGGTCAGATCATCGTCGACGGCATCGAGCTGACCAACGACCTGCGCAACATCGAGAAGATCCGTTCTGAGGTGGGCATGGTCTTCCAGCAGTTCAACCTCTTCCCGCATCTGACAGTCATCGACAACATCACGCTGGCACCCATCTGGGTGCGCCGCAAATCGCGGCCTGAAGCCGAAGAACAGGCGCTGTCGCTGCTCGAGCGGGTCGGCATTCCCGAACAGGCGCAGAAGTTCCCCGGCCAGCTCTCAGGCGGTCAGCAACAGCGGGTGGCGATTGCGCGGGCGTTGGCGATGGAACCGCGCGTGATGCTGTTCGACGAGCCCACCTCTGCACTCGACCCCGAGATGATCAAGGAAGTGCTCGACGTGATGGAGGAGCTGGCGCGCACGGGCATGACCATGATGGTCGTGACCCACGAGATGGGCTTCGCACGTGAGGTGGCCGATCGGATCATCTTCATGGAGGACGGCGAGATCGTGGAGGTGGGCACGCCTCACCACTTCTTCACCGAGCCCGCCGAGGAGCGCACCAAGCTGTTCTTGAGCCAGGTGCTCTAGCGGGGTGTCCGCTGCGCAGGCGACAGGGCGTGTCCGGCCTAGCCCTTGGGTTCGCCGTAGGGGGCGCCGGCTTCCTCGTAGCACTCCGGGTGGTAGTGCTCGACGCGATCCCAACGGTTCTTCACGTACACGTTGCAGATGACCTGCTCCGCACGGATGCGCGCCCGGAACTTGATGAGCTCATCGCAGACGGCGCAGTAGGCCGAGTTGCCGGCGTCCACCGTGCGTATCACCGCCCTGCTGCGCCACCGCTTGTGTTTCGGTGCGACCGTCGGTGCTGCTGCTGTATCTGTCGCAGCCGGTGACGACGCCGAAGTGTCCGTAGCCATGACGGGACCCTAGCGAACGCTCGCGCGCTTCTGGCGGATATTCGCGCGATACGCGCGAATGCAGATACGTTGCACGCGAAAGATCGCCCGATGCTCACGTGTTGCGCGTGTTATCGCGACAACGGGCCGCATCGCGGATGGCGGGCCAGTCGGCGTGCGTCAGTGCTCTGAGCGACTGGCGAGCGAAGCCGGATAGTGTGCGCCGCCGTGCCCGCCCGCCGATCCGACACCGCCGAATCGGCCGGTGATAATGCTGCCCGAGCGCGCGGCGACCAAGCGGCTGCGGCGACCGTGAATGCCGTGCTGTTCGACTTCGGCGGCGTCATCACCGAGAGCCCGTTCGAGGCGTTCAACCGCTACGAGGACAGCATCGGCGTGCCGCGCGACACCATCCGGCAGATCAACGCCACCGATCCCGACACCAATGCGTGGGCACGGCTCGAACGCAGCGAGGTCAGCGTCGACGAGTTCGCCGATCTGTTCGAAGCTGAAGCTGCCGACCGGGGACACGAGATCTCCGGCGCTCAGGTGCTGGCATGCCTCAGCGGCGGGCTGCGCCCGCGGATGGTGCGAGCGCTGGAGATCCTTGCGACGCGGCTGCCGGTGGGATGCATCACCAACAACGTGAGAACGGGCCACGGCGCCGGCATGTCCCGCGATGCCGGTGCCGCTGCGGCGATCGCCGAGGTGATGAAGCTGTTCGGCGTGGTGATCGAGTCGTCTGTGGTGGGCCTGCGCAAGCCCGATCCGCGCATCTACGAGCTGGCCTGTGCCCAGCTGGGCATTGACCCGGCCAGTACGGCGTACCTCGACGACCTCGGCATCAACTGCAAGCCGGCCGCGGCGATGGGCATGACGGCGATCAAGGTGACCGATCCCGACCACGCGCTGCGCGAGCTCGAAGCACTCGTCGGCTTCGAGCTGCGATGACCAGCGCTCCCTGACGGCGATGGCGACGCGCTGATGGAGTCAGGGTTCATCTGCACGCTGCGCAAGCTGGGGCGCTACTACCCGCCCGACCGCGAGGTGCTGCGCGACGTCACGCTGGCGTTCCTGCCGGGCGCGAAGATCGGCGTGATCGGACACAACGGCTCGGGCAAGTCCACGCTGCTGCGCATCATGGCCGGCCTCGACGACGGCTATTCGGGCGAGGCGCGGCTGGCTGCCGGAGCCTCGGTGGGATTGCTGCCCCAAGAGCCCGAACTGGATGCCGCGCTCGACGTGGAAGGCAACGTGATGGCGGGCGTGGCCGGGACGGCTGCCCTGCTGACGGCCTACGAGGAGGTGATGGCCGGCTGGGCCGAGCCCGATGCCGACTTCGACGCGCTCGGCACCCGCCAGGCAGAACTGGAGGACCGCATCGCCGCCGCCAATGCGTGGGAGCTGGACCGCCAGGTGGCCATCGCCATGGACGCGCTGCGGCTGCCGCCCGGCGATGCCGACGTGACGACGCTGTCGGGCGGGGAGCGGCGGCGTGTGGCGCTGTGCCGACTGCTGCTGAGTCACCCTGACCTGCTGCTGCTCGACGAGCCGACCAACCATCTCGACGCCGAGTCGGTGGCGTGGCTGGAGCGGTTCCTGGCCGACTACTCGGGCACCGTCGTCGCCATCACCCACGACCGGTACTTCCTCGACAACGTGGCCGGCTGGATCCTCGAGATCGATCACGGCCGCACGCATCCCTTCGAGGGCAACTACAGCGCATGGCTCGCCCACCGCAATGACCGGCTCATCGCGGAGCAGCGCACCTCCGATGCCCGTGCCCGCACGCTGGCTCGCGAGCTGGAGTGGGTGCGTATGTCGCCGCGGGCCCGTCAGGCCAAGAGCAGGGCGCGCGTCAGTGCATACGCAGAACTGCTGGCGACCCATCGCCAAGCTGCTGACGAGCAGCGCCGGGCCGATGCGCTGCAGATCACGATCCCGATGTCGCGGCGTCTGGGCTCGGAGGTCATCACCGCTGAGGATCTCGCGAAGGCCCACGGCGACAAGCTGCTCTTCGACGACCTCTCGTTCCGCCTGCCGCCAGGCGGCATCGTGGGTGTGGTGGGCGCCAACGGTGCCGGCAAGACGACGCTCTTCCGGCTGCTGGTCGGCGACGAGCAGCCCGATGCGGGCAGCATCACGATCGGCGAGACCGTCGACATCGCCTATGTGGACCAGTCACGGGCGGCCCTCGACGACGCCCGCACCGTGTACGAGGAGATCACCGGCGGCCACGACACGCTGCGCATCTCGGGGCTGGACGGGGCACGCGAGGTCAACGGCAGGGCGTTTGTCGCGTCGTTCAACTTCACCGGCTCGGACCAGCAGAAGCGGGTGGGCGAGCTCGCCGGCGGCGAGCGCAACCGGGTGCACTTGGCGCGAACGCTGACCTCGGGCTGCAACGTGCTGCTGCTCGACGAGCCCACCAATGACCTCGATGTCGACACGCTGCGGGCGCTGGAGGCGGCCCTGGAATCGTTCGGCGGCTGCGCCGTGGTCATCAGCCACGACCGCTGGTTCCTGGACCGGATCGCCACCCATGTGCTGGCCTTCGAAGGCGACAGCGTGGTGCGCTGGTTCGAGGGCAACTTCACCGACTACGAGGCCTTCCGCAAGCGCGAGCTGGGCGCTGATGCGGGCCCCACCCGGATCACTTACAAGCCCCTCGCCCGCTGAGCCAGAGGCTGAGCCGAAGGGCGAAGCGTTAGCGTCCGTGGCGTGCGGGTCGCCACGTGGAATGTCAACAGCCTCAACGCCAGGCAGGAGCGGGTCGACGAGTGGCTCGACTACGCCGAGCCGGACGTGCTGCTGCTGCAAGAGACCAAGATGTCCGACGAGCAGTTCCCGCACCTGCACTTCGAGGCGCAGGGCTATGCCTCGGTGCACCACGGCGAGGGCCGCTGGAACGGTGTGGCGATCCTGTCGACCGTCGGGATCGAGGAGCCGGTTGCCGGCTTCGCCGACGGCCGTGAGCCTGACCCCGATGCACGGATCATCTCGGCCCGCTGCGGCGGGGTCACCGTGAGCTCGGTCTATGTGCCCAACGGCCGCGCCGTCGACCACGAGCACTACCGCTACAAGCTGGACTGGCTCGGTCGTCTGCGCGCTCACCTCGAGGCCACGTGCGATCCCGCCGAGCCGGTGCTGGTCGGCGGCGACTTCAACGTGTGCCCCGACGACCGGGACATATGGGATCCCGAGAACCCCGAGCCGCGCACGCACGTCACCGGCCGTGAGCGAGATGCCATAGCTGGCGTGTGCGACTGGGGGCTGACCGACGTCTTCCGCGAGCACTACGACGCCGACGGGCTGTTCAGCTGGTGGGACTACCGCGACGGCGCCTTCTACAAGCGTCACGGCCTGCGCATCGACCTGTTGCTCGGCACCGAGCCCGTCGTCGAGGCCACGCAGTTCTGCCTCATCGACCGCAATGCCCGCAAAGGCACCAAGCCGTCGGATCACACCCCGGTTTTCGTCGACCTAGCGCTCTGAGCGAACCGCCCGGTCGGTTGCGCGTCGAGGCGTCGGCGCGGCCCTCAGGACTGCCGGGTTGCATCGAGCGCCGCGCGTGCGGCGGCGACCGCGGAGGCGGCGTCGTCAGCCGACAGCGGCGGCGGCTCCGCGGTGGCTGCGGTGATCTGGGCCAGCCATGGCGAAGGGCTGCGAAGCCCGCCCATGGCGCCACGCCCCGATCGGCGGCGTGCCCACGTGAGATGCAGCGTGCGCGCGGCCCGGGAGACAGCGACATAGAACAGGCGCCGTTCCTCAGGGTCGTCGCGGCGCAGGGGCACGAGCCCGTCCTCAGCGCCGGCGATCACGACGTGATGCCACTGCAGGCCCTTGGCGGCATGGAAGGTCGCAAGCGTCACGGCCCCGACGGCCGAGTCGAAGGGGGCGCCCCAGCGATCGCTGTCGAGCAGCTCGGCTGTCTGTTCGCGGTCGTTGGCCGACAGCAGGTCAAGCCAGGCAGCGAATCCCTCGCCGGTGGGCCCGCTGCGACCTGATGTGCGGCCTCGGCTTCGGGACGTCTCGGCGAGATAGGCATCGGCGAGGTTGAGCACACGCGTCAGCACCGGATCGAGATGCTCGCCCGGCACAGCATCGAGCAAGTCAGCGCGCGTGTCCTCGACCGCAGTCGGGAAGCGCTCGCCGGCGGTGCGAAAGCCCTCCAGCAACTGCACCACGGCAGGAAGCTGCAGGAACGGGCTTCGCCGCCCGCTCAGGCGGCAGGGGATGGCGCGAGCATCAAGTGCCGCGGCGATATCGGTGAGCTGGGCGTTCGTGCGGGCGAGGACGCCGAACGAATCCCAGCGCACCCCGCCGATGTGGCGATCGGCAATCCACCGAGCGATGCCCGCAGCCTCGGCCTCGGCATCGTCGAAGGCCGTCATGGTCGGCGCGGGACCGGTCTCGTGCGGCCGCGCCGGGGTCTGCAGGTGGCCGCCTGCATTGGGCGCATCGGCATCGCCGGATTCGCCGTCGCCGGACATGACGGCTGTGGCCGAGGCGACCAGCGACGGGTGGCTGCGGTAGTTGAGTTCGAGCCGGACGATCTGCGCCCCCGGGAAATGGCGTTCAAACTCAGCGATGTACCGGCTGTCTGCGCCGTTCCAGCCGTAGATCGCCTGGTCGGCATCGCCGACGGCACAGATGTCGGCAGCCCCGCTGTGCACGGCCTCGGCGCCGCCGAGCCATTCCCACAGCAGGTTCCACTGGAGGCGGTTGAGATCTTGGAACTCGTCGACGAAGAAGTGCCGCCCCATCCAGCGCTGCGCTGCAGCGAAGTGCTCGTCGGAGCGCATGAGCCGGGTGGCCTCGGCGAGCACGTCGTCAAAGTCCAGCAGCCGGCGGCGGCCCTTGGTGCGCTCGAAATGGCGGTACAGCTCGGCTGCGGCCGCGCCGGCGTCGGGGCCGAGTCGGCGCGTGGCGGGCCCGTCCCGGTACTCGGCCGCCGACAGGTCGCTGGACTTGGCCCAGTCGATCTCCCGCAGGGCAGTCGCCACCGTGATCGGCGGCCGGTGCCCGAACGTGCGCTGAAGGTGCTCAGCCAGCTCGCCGCTCAGCGCCGACCGGTTCGGCAGGATCTTGCGCTCGGCCCGATCGTGGTCGATGTCGTACAGGCGAATCTGCGAGAGCGCGAGCGAGTGGAACGTCCCGACGGGTCCCATGTCATCGACATCGAGCTGCCGCAGGCGTGAGCTGAGCTCGGTCGCCGCTCGCCGTGTGAAGGTGACCGCCACAGCCCGTCGTGCCTGCATCGAGGTGGTCGCGGCCCGCCAGGCGATGCGCTGGGTGAGCACACGGGTCTTGCCGCTTCCCGGTCCGGCCACCACCAGCAGCGCCGCAGCGGTCGAGCGCACCGCCGCGCGCTGCGCGGCATCGAGCCCATCGTCAGCCGACAGCGCCTCGCCCCCCTGCGGGGCATCGGCCGGAGCTTCCGCCGGATCACTCATCGAAGCGAAACTAGACCTTCGTTAGCCTGCGCTCGTGCGGGTGATCAGCCTCGTTCCGAGCGCTACCGAGACGCTGGCGGCGTGGGGAATCGACCCGGTGGCGTGCACCCGGTACTGCGAGCGACCCGATCTGCCTCACGTCGGCGGCACCAAGAATCCCGACATCGCTGCCATCGCGGAATTGGCGCCTGATCTGGTCGTCGTGGACCGCGAAGAGAACCGGCGCCCCGACTACGACGCGCTCGTGGCCGCCGGCATCGAGGTCGAGTCGCTGCACATTGCCTCGCTCGACGCCGTCGAGCCCGAACTGTTGCGATTGGCCCAGCGTGTCGGCGCCGAATGGCGGCCCGAGCCGCTGCCGAGCCAGTCCCAGCTCCCGTCGCTGCGTCATCGGGGCGGGGGAGACGAGCGCGTGCGCGTGTTCGTGCCGATCTGGCGCCGCCCTTTCATGTCGATCGGCGCTCCTACCTATGGGGCGTCCATGCTGGCCTATTGCGGTCTGGAAGTGGCCTTCGCCGATCGGCCCGACCCGTACCCCACGCTGGACGAGGCCGATCTTGCGAGCGAACCGATCGACCTCGTGCTCGCATCCACCGAGCCGTACCCGTGGCACCGCCGCAATCTCGACGAGCTCGAGGCCTATGGCCCTGTCCATCTCATCGACGGCCAGGACTTGTTCTGGTGGGGGACACGCACGCCAGCCGCCGTCCGGCGCGTCGCCAACTCCGTCGCGCAAGCGCTGAGAGCACTGGAATCGCCGGAGGGCCTGGCCCCCGAGGCCGGCGCCGGCGCGCAGTAGCGTTGCCTGCGGACCAATCGCAGGACAATCCTCGAGATCGGGAGTGACGATGGGCACAGGACCGCTGGCAGGCGTTCGCATCATCGAGTTGCAGGGCATCGGCCCCGGGCCGTTCTGCGGGATGATGCTCTCGGACATGGGGGCCGAGGTCATCCGGGTCGACCGCGCTGCCAGAGTGCGCGACCGCGACCCCGACACCCCGCCGATCGACGTGCTCGCCCGCGGTCGCACCTCGATCGGCCTCGACCTCAAGAACCCCGACGGGATCGAGGCGCTGCTGCGGCTGGTGGAGCACTCCGACGCGCTCATCGAGGGCTTCCGCCCCGGGGTCATGGAGCGGCTCGGCATCGGTCCCGACGAGTGCTTCGCACGCAACCCGAAGCTGGTCTACGGCCGGATGACCGGCTGGGGCCAGGAGGGGCCGTACCACATGGGTGCCGGCCACGACATCAACTACATCGCGCTGGCGGGCGCGCTCGATCCCATCGGCCGCAAGGGGGAGCCGCCGATCGCGCCGCTGAACCTCGTGGGCGACTTCGGCGGGGGCGGCATGCTGCTGGCGTTCGGCGTGGCGTGCGCCCTGTTCGAGTCGCAGCGCTCGGGCGAAGGCCAGGTGATCGACGCCGCCATGGTCGACGGTGCAGCGACGCTCATGGCCATGTTCCACTCGATGCGGGCGCTCGGAGTGTGGAACGACGAGCGAGGCACCAACCTGCTCGACACCGGCAGCCACTTCTACGACGTGTACGAGTGCGCCGATGGCAACTACATCTCGATCGGGTCGATCGAGCCGCAGTTCTACGCCGAGCTGCTGCGCCTCACCGGTCTCGACGAGGACCCAGAGTTTGCCAAGCAGCACTCCCGCATCGGCTGGCCGCACCAGAAGGAGCGCATCGCGGAGGTCTTCAGGTCGAAGACCCGTGACGAGTGGTGCGAGATCATGGACGCCACCGACGTGTGCTTCGCCCCGGTGCTGACACTGGCCGAGGCGCCCCAGCACCCGCACAACGTCCATCGAGACGTGTTCTGCGAGGTGGCCGGCGTGGTCCAGCCGAGCCCGTCGCCGCGTTTCAGCCGCACGGTCCAGGCCGTGCAGGGACCGCCGGCGCATCCGGGCCAGCACACCGACGAGGTGCTGGCCATCGTCGGCTACGACCCTGACGACATCGAGAAGCTGCGCGATACCGGTGCCGTCGCCTGAGCCAGATTCGAGAGCCGCCCCGGCGCCGGGACCGGAGCGCGCCGAGCCCGATGGCGCCCGCCCAGGGCGGGCCGATCAGTCTGGCGAGCCTTCGAGGCCCGCCGAGCAGCACAGCGCCCCGCCGAGGCTCGACCGCAAGCTCGTGCCGCTGTACGACGAGGCCGTCGCAGCAGCCGACGTGTCGCCGGCGAGTGCGTGCGCGCTGGCACGGCTGCTGCTGCGCAGCCTCATCCAGTCCCAGGGGCTGCGCGGACGTCACCTCGTGCGCGACATCAGCGAGCTGGTCTCTGCGGGGGCTCCTGTCGGGCTCCTGCGAGCACTCGACGTGATGAAGCTGAGCGAGACCGAGGCGCGTCGGCCCGGCGAGATCAACCTCGCAAACGGCCACGGCGACGCCCAGAACCTCATGATGTTCATCCACCTGTTCACCGAGCACGTCTCAGCGCGAGAGCGGTGAGACCATCAGGCACTGTCGCCGCGTCAGCGGTGAGATCTTCGGGCGCCGTCGCGGTGCTGCCGACATGAACGCCGACGTCTGGTCGACGGTCCACACGGCGCTCGGCTGGGCGATGGTGTTGTCGAACGGGGTGGCGGGACTCTGGGCGCTCGGCGCCATCCGCTGGCGCCCACTGCGGCAACGCAGCCTGTGGTGGCTGTTGAGCGGCGCTTGGGTGCTGGTGTTCATCCAGCTCACCGCCGGGGTCGTCCTCATGCGAGTCGCCGCAGTCGATGCCCCGGCGTTCCACGTGTTCTACGGGGTCTGCTGCGCCGTGGCGGTCGCCTTCGTCATCGGCTACCGCCAGCAGCTCGAGCACCGCCGCTACGAGCTGTTCGGCCTCGGCGCCCTGTTCATCATGGGCCTCGCCATCCGCGCCATGTTCCTGGGCAGCTGACGGTCCGGCGTCCAGAGGCCGCAGCCGCGGCCGAGTCGACCAGGCGGATCAGAAGCCGAGCCGCTGCTCGAGCCGGTCGAGCTCCTTGCGCATCTCGGGCGGCAGGCGCTCGCCGAGCTCCCGGTAGTGCGCCTCGATCATGTCGATCTCGGCTCGCCAGTCGTCCTCGTCGACTCCGAGCAGCGTCTCGATCTCGGCGTCGGTGAGGTCGAGCCCGCCGGTGTCGAGCGCGCCGGGCGGGGGCACCAGGCCGATCGCCGTCGGCACCGCCTCGCCGTGGCCGGCGATCCGTTCGAGCACCCACTTCAGCACCCGGGCGTTGTCGCCGAATCCCGGCCAGATGAACCTGCCGTCGTCGTCCTTGCGGAACCAGTTGACGTAATAGAGCTTGGGCAGTTGGGTGCCCGGCTTCGTGCCGATGTCGAGCCAGTGCTGGAAATAGTCGCCGAAGTTGTACCCGCAGAACGGCAGCATCGCGAAGGGGTCGCGCCGCACCTCGCCCACCGCCCCGGCCGCGGCAGCAGTCTTCTCCGAGGACATCTGCGAGCCCAGGAACACGCCGTGCTCCCAGTCGAACGCCTCGACCACCAGCGGCACGGTGGTGGCGCGCCGCCCGCCGAAGAGGATCGCCGAGATCGGCACGCCGACGGGGTCCTCCCATTCGGGCGCAATCGAGGGGCATTGTCCGGCGGGCGCCGTGAAGCGGGCATTGGGATGCGCAGCGGGCGTGCCGTCGGAAGCCGACCATTCGTTGCCGCGCCAGTCGATGATGCCGTCGGGAGGCTCCGGCGTGAGGCCTTCCCACCAGACGTCGCCGTCGGGGGTCTGCGCCACGTTGGTGAACATGCAGTTGCCCCACATCGTCCCGAGCGCATTCGGGTTGGTGTCGTCGCCGGTGCCGGGCGCGACACCGAAGATGCCGGCCTCGGGGTTGATGGCGTGCAGGCGGCCGTCGTCGCCGAACTTCATCCAGGCGATGTCGTCGCCGATGGTGCGCACCTTCCAGCCCGGCAGCGTCGGGATCATCATCGCCATGTTGGTCTTGCCGCAGGCCGAGGGGAACGCCGCCGCCACGTAGATCGTCTCGCCGTCGGGAGGCGTCACGCCCACGATCAGCATGTGCTCGGCCAGCCAGCCCTCGTCGCGGGCCATCGTGGAGGCGATCCGCAGCGCGAAGCACTTCTTGCCCAGCAGGGCATTGCCGCCGTAGCCGGAGCCGTAGGACCAGATCTCGCGCGTCTCGGGGAAGTGCACGATGTACTTGCGGTCGGCGTCGCAGGGCCACGGCACATCTGCCTGACCCGGTTCCAGCGGCGCGCCGAGCGAGTGGATGCACGGCACGAAGTCGCCGTCGCCGAGCACATCGAGCGCCGGCTGGCCCATGCGAGTCATGATCCGCATGGAGGCGGCTACGTAGGGCGAGTCGGTGAGCTGCACCCCGATGTGGGCGATGTGGCTGCCCAGCGGTCCCATCGAGAAGGGCACCACGTACATGGTCCGGCCGCGCATCGAGCCCTCGAAGAGCTTCAGCAGCTCGGGGCGCATCTCGTCGGGATGGCGCCAATTGTTGTTGGGGCCCGCATCGATCTCGTTCTCGCTGCAGATGAAGGTGCGGTCCTCGACCCGTGCTACGTCGCCAGGGTCCGAGCGGGCGAGGAAGCTGTTGGGGCGGGTCGCGGAGTCGAGCTCGATGAGCGTCCCGGATTCGACCATCTGGCTGCAGAGCCGATCGTACTCGGCTTCGGAGCCGTCGCACCAGTGGACGGCGTCGGGTCGCAGCACGCCGGCCCAATGATCGACCCAATCGATCAAATGGCGGTTGTCAGTCGCAGGCAAGTTGTCCTCCGGGTCCGAGTCTCGTACTCGCTCGTGCATCGAGTCGCAGAACTCGCTCTTCGACCGGTGCGGCTGCACCGGTCTCAGATCACGCTGTCTCTCCCCCGGCGGTGATCCAGTCGGGTGTTCCCAGGTCCACCTCGGACCCCAGACGGAGCCGCGTGGCGAGCCCCCGCTCGTCGAGGTCGAAGATCACTCGCTGGCCCTGCCTCACCATCCGGAAGACGGAGCCTTCCAAGGCATTCGGTGCCAACTCGTGCTCGGCGCGCGTGACGTCGTCGGTGACGACACCGACTCTCGATGCAGGGTCATAGGACTTGATGACGCCTTGCATGTGCGCCTCCCGTGGCTGGGAAATCGCGAGCCTGCCGAGGCGGGCTGCGCGACCTACCGAAAGCTAGCAACCGACGGCGGCGCGCGTTGTAGCTTCGGCAGCTATGGGCGACGGCGACCCACGCACCGCAGCCGGTCCGCTGACCACCCTCGATTCGGATGCACTGGCTGAGGCCATTCGTACCTACCGCACTGCGCTGGATCAGCACCGCGTCACGATCGATCGGCTGAACGTGTACCCGGTGCCCGATGGCGACACCGGCACCAACATGGCCTTGACGCTCGCTGCGGTCAGCGAGGAACTCCTGCGCGCCGGAGCTGGGCGGGCTGACATCTGCCGGGCCGTCTCTCATGGAGCGCTCATGGGTGCGCGGGGCAACAGCGGGGTCATCGTCAGCCAGCTCCTGCGTGGGATGGCAGCCACGCTGGCCCCGAGTGACGAACAGCCCGAGGCGGAGCCGCCGATCGACGCCGAGTTGCTCGCTCGGGGATTGATGGCCGCGAGCGCGGCGGCGGATGGAGCAGTCATGCGGCCGGTGGAGGGCACGATCCTGAGCGTCGCGCGGGCGTCGGCTCAAGCGGCCGAGCGCGCGCTGAGCACGCTGGCGGAGGACGAGGACGGGGCACTGGCCGCCGTGCTCGAGAGCGCCAAGCAAGCGGGGCAGAGGGCGTTGGAGGCGACGCCGCAGCAGCTGCCCGTGCTGGCCGACGCCGGCGTGGTGGACGCGGGCGGAGCGGGGTACCTGCTGCTGCTCGACGCCCTGTTGAGCGTCGTGGACGGGCGCCCGCTGCCCGATGCCGTGGACCTGCCGGCCGAGGTGGAGGCGGTGATCGCCCACGGGAACGCCGGTGCGAGCCTGCAGGGCGTCGCCGTGGACCCGGTCGCGGAGCAGCGTGCCGAATTGCACAGCCATCTCGACGGCGACGGCGGCCACGACGTGCACGATCCTTCGGGCACCCGATACGAGGTGATGTTCCTGCTCTCGGCGCCTGACGAGAACATCGACGACTTCAAGGTGGCCTGGGATTCGCTGGGCGACTCGATCGTGATGGTGGGCGGCGACGGACTGTGGAATTGCCACATTCACACCGACGACATCGGCCCCGTCATCGAGGCGGGCATCGACGTCGGTCGGCCGCATCGCATCCAGATCACCGATCTCCACGAGCAGGTCGCCGGTCTCGGCGCGCATGGTGCGCACGCAGGCCAGCACGGCGCGCATGCGGGTGACGGCACGGCGACGGCGGATCGGCCGCAGGTCGAATGCGCAGTGGTCGCGGTCTCGCCCGCGGCGGGCCTCGATGAGCTGTTCGCTTCGCTGGGCTGCCACGAGCTCGTCACTGGGGGGCAGACGATGAACCCCTCGACGGCTGAACTCCTTGCAGCCATCGAGGCCGCGCCCTCGCAGCAAGTGGTCGTGCTGCCCAACAACTCCAACATCGTCCCGGTAGCCCGACAAGCGGGGGACCACTCCGACAAGACCGTCACGGTGGTCGCCACAACCGCGGTACCAGCGGGCCTCGCAGCCCTCATCGGGTATGACCCCGACGCGAGCGCTGACGCCAACGCCGCGTCGATGGGCGATGCAGCGGATGCGGTGTCAGCAGGGGAAGTGACCCAGGCCGTGCGCGACACGACCGCACCGACAGGCGACGTCGCCGCCGGGCAATGGATCGGCCTCGACGGCGGGGGCATCTCGGCTGCCGGCGACACCGCCGCAGCGGCGGCGATCGGGCTGCTCCAGCACATGCTCACTTCAGCCCACGAGATCCTCACGCTGATCGAGGGTGCGGGTGCTCAGACCGCCGAGACCGACGAAGTAATGGCGTGGCTCGCCGAGCACTGGCCCGACGTCGAGGTTGAGCGGCACGTCGGTGGCCAAGACCACTACCCGTACCTCTTCGGCATCGAATGAACGCACCCCGTCGCAGCCAGCCTGCTCAGGGCCGGCGCCAGGGCACCGCTGCATCGGAACCGTCAGCGGCGCAGGTCTCCGATGCCGCTGCCGGGCCCGATGCTCCGGGTACAGCGGCGAAGGGCCCGCTGACGCTGCGGGAGCTCGACGCGATCGGCGTTGATCGGCTCAATGGCGTCGGCCGTCAGCGCCGCAAAGCCCTGGCCGAAGTGGGCGTCGAGTCCGTGTTCGATTTGCTCACCTACTACCCCCGGCGCTACGTCGACCGCACAGCCCAGGCGCCGATCAGCGAGGCCGCGATCGGGTCGGAGATCACCGTGGTAGCCGACGTGCTCTCGGTATCGAGCCGCCGCTTACGCGGGGGCCGGCGACTGGTGAGCGTCGATGTCACCGATGCCAGCGGCGTGCTGAGCGCCGTGTTCTTCAATCAGGCATGGCGTGAGCGTCAGCTCACCGAAGGTCGCAGCGTGGCGCTGTTCGGCAAGGTGGAGGACTACCGGGGTCGCAAGCAGATGACGAACCCTGTGGTCGATGTGCTGGGCAGCGGTTCCGCCACGGACAGTACGGGACAGGCGGACCGCACGGGCAAGATCGTGGCGATTTACCCGCAGTCGGAGACCGCCGGCATCGTCACATGGGATGTCGCGAACTGGGTCGCCGAGGCGCAGCGGCGCTGTTCAGTCCGCGGCATTGCCGATCCGGTGCCCGGTCGATGGCGCAAGCGGCTCGGGCTCGCGAGCCGGTCGCGAGCGCTGGCCGACATCCACGAACCGCCGTCAATGGCCGAGCGGTGGGCGGCTCG
Source organism: Acidimicrobiia bacterium (assembly GCA_022826045.1). GTDB lineage: Bacteria > Actinomycetota > Acidimicrobiia > Acidimicrobiales > Poriferisodalaceae > Poriferisodalis. The sequence continues at coordinate 28,641 of JAJDVQ010000083.1, forward strand.
TGATCGGCTGGTGTTCGACGAGCTGATGCGGGTGCAGCTGATGCTGCGCAGCCAGCGCCTGGCGCGCGAGGCCCATGAACTCGGCCTCGCACACGAGCCGACTGGCACGCTCATCGGGGCATTTCACCGGCGACTCCCGTACACGCTGACAGGAGCGCAGCAGCGTGCGATGACCGAGATCGACGCCGACATGAGCATGCTGCGTCCGATGCACCGCCTGTTGCAGGGCGACGTCGGCTCGGGCAAGACGCTGGTGGCGTTGCACGCATTGCTCATCGCGGTGCAGAACGGCCACCAGGGCGCGCTCATGGCGCCCACGGAGGTGCTGGCCGAGCAGCACTATTTCGCCCTGCGCGCCTTGCTCGACGGGTTCGAGGTGCCCGATGACGGGAGGCTTGGCGGCAAGCGGCCCTTGCGCCTGTGCCTGCTCAGCGGTTCGAGTTCGGCGACGCAGCGTCGTGAGGTGCTGGTGCAGGTTGCGACCGGTTCCGCGGACATCGTCATCGGCACGCACGCGCTTCTGGAGGAGTCGGTGAAGTTCGCGTCGCTCGGCGTTGTGGTGGTAGACGAGCAGCACCGTTTCGGCGTGTCGCAGCGTGCTCGGCTGCGCGAGAGCGGACGTGACGACGGTTGCATTCCCCATCTGCTGGTGATGACCGCCACACCCATTCCTCGCACGGCGGCCATGACGGTGTACGGCGATCTCGACGTCTCGGTGCTCGACGAGCTTCCGCCGGGCCGCACACCCATCGCAACGCAGTGGGTGCGCGGTCCCCTGGCGGCCGAATCGATGTGGATCGAGGTGCGCCGCGAGATCGAAGCCGGGCATCAGGCCTATGTGGTGTGCCCGCTGGTCGCCGAGAGCGAGAGTCTCGACGCACGCTCGGCGGAGCAGACGCACGCAGAGCTGTCGGCGGGCGCCTTGGCGGGCCTGCGGGTCGGGCTGCTCCACGGGCGCCTGCCGATGTCCGAGAAGGAAGCAGCGATGGCCCGATTCCGGGCGGGCGATCTCGACGCCTTGGTCGCGACGACGGTCATCGAGGTCGGGATCGACGTCCCGAATGCCACGGTCATGGTGGTGCTGTCGGCAGACCGATTCGGGATCGCGCAGCTGCACCAGCTGCGAGGTCGGGTGGGCCGGGGCAGCCATGCGTCGTCGTGCTGTCTCGTCAGCGACGAGGACCCGACAGCGATCGCTGTCGAGCGGCTGAGCGCGCTGGCTGCGACGAACGACGGGTTCGAGCTGGCCGAGCGCGACCTCGAGCTCCGCGGCGAGGGCACGCTGTTCGACGAACGTCAATCGGGTCGCAGCGATCTCAAGCTGGCGTCGCTGGTCCGCGACTTGCACTGGGTGCAGGCAGCCCGTGACGCGGCCGCCGATCTGATCGCGGCCGACGGGGATCTCGATGCGCATCCGGCGCTGGCAGACGAGGTCGACTGGTTCGCCAGCCGCCGTGACCCCGACTACCTGCAGCGCAGCTGATCGCACGACGGAAAGCCAGTGATCCGATCGCCATCGTCAGGGGTGATCGCCGACATCGACGCAGGTCGAACTGGCTCGACTTCCTCGAACATGGCACTGAACTGCTGAACGGATCTTGACAGGAGGTCAGGGCACGTAATGTCTACGGCATCGCGGGCGGGAAACAGGTGGCCCTAGTGGTGAACTCGGATGATGCGAACAGGCGCCTCTTCCCCGTCGGCCCGCTGCGCGGCAGGTCGCTATTGCGGTGCTTGACTGCGGCCCTTGGCGTGCTGACCGCTGCTGCGCTGCTGCCGCTCGCTGCGGGCGCGGCGACCCCACCGCCAGGGCCGTGCGAGCCTGACTGGGTCGCGCCGGCTCCTGCTTCTGTGACTGTCACCGATGTCCCGATCGAAGTGGCCTCGACCACTGATGACTACTTTGTTCTCTACGTCAGGATCGACAGCAGCTCACCCACGACAGACCTGCCGATCGCCGTGGTGTTGGGGGAGGACGGGACGACCTCTCTCGCGGACAATCTCAGTCCGTTGAGTGCCGATCGCTACCTCGTCGAGAAATACTCGGCGAGCCAGCCTGCCGACATCGACGGCGATTGCATTGACGATCTCACCGAACTCGCAGATCTGGGAACTCACAATCCCGTGAATCCGGGGCAAATCAGCAAGAACGCCCTCGGCGCTGTGGCCGTTCCGAATCGCAGCGCATTCGAGACGCTTGCCCTCAAGGGTGTGCCGATCGGCGGATCTTACTTTGGTGCTGTGGAGTACGTCAACTTTTGGATTCTGAATGCCTTGTCTGATCACCCGACTGTCTATTTCATGAATACCAACAATACGATTTCGCACTGGGTTTTCGCCAAGAAGCTGGGCTTCCACGACACATTCCGTGATGAAATACGAGGCACACTCATCTATAACCCAAATGTCGTCGCTCCGGACGGGTCTTTGGGAGTCTACCGCTTTGATCCATCGTCGGCCCATTGGCGCGACTTTCCGTTCACGCGCGTGGAGCGAGCGTATGAGATTCTCGCGTCAGCGATGCCATTTCTCGACAACAATCTTGCCTACCATCCTATCGGCTGGTCGTTTTTGGACCAGTACAATCGTCAGAAGGCAGACTTCGATGCATCGAGGGTCAACGTCTTGTTGCGGAAGAACATCTTGCCAGATGTGGCCTTTGTTCCGCTGAATCAGGCGGAAGGATATGGTCGTCTTCGGTTGATGGAGGACGGAGAGCATCCGCTGCCGTACGATGTTGCCATCTACCGTTCGCTTCCGAATGATCTGCCTCGTGTTGCTGGGACGATCACGACGGTCCCTCAGACGCCGTTGTCGCATGTGAACTTGCGGGCTATCCAGAATGGTCTCCCCAATGCGTTCATTCGGGATGCACTGGACGAGGAGTCCATCGTCTCGCTTATCGGAAGCTACGTTCACTTTTCCGTGACGGCGGATGGGTACACCGTTCGCAAGGCATCCAAAGCCGAAGTCGATGCGCATTACGAGAAGCTGCGGCCAGCACAGACGCAGACGCTGCAGCGTGATTTGAGCGTCACCGAGATCGCATCGCTCGCTGACGTAGAGTTCGCTGACTGGACTGCCTTCGGCGTCAAGGCCGCCAACGTTGCCGAGCTTACACAGCTCTCACTGCCAGATGGTACTACACCGGTCGGTTTCGCGATTCCGTTCTACTTCTATGACGAATTCATGAAGCAGGCGACGGTCACTGAGAAAACTCTGCTCGGCAAGAAGAAATGGCCCGACGACGAAAAGATCACGCTGGCCGCCGGAACGACGTTGGCCAGCGCCGTCATGCAGATGCTGGCTCACGCCAAGTTCCAGGCTGACTATGACATCCAAGAAGAGATGCTGGACGACTTACGTGACGCCATCAAGGATGCCGCCACACCCAAGTTCATCACTGACGCCTTGACTGCGATGCACGCCAGGTATCCGGACGGACAGTCGTTACGGTACCGTTCGAGCACGAACAACGAGGATCTGCCATCGTTCAGCGGTGCCGGTCTCTACAGCTCGAAAACCCAGGATCCTGACGAGACGACAGATGACGGCATAGACAAGTCGATCAAGAGCGTCTGGGCCAGCTTGTGGAGCTACCGTGCATTTCGCGAACGCGACTTTCATCGCGTCGACCACACCACGGTTGCCATGGGAGTGCTCGTACACCCCAACTACGAAGACGAACTCGTCAACGGCGTGGCCGTCAGTTATGACCCTTTCACGCATCGCGACGGCATGTTCTACGTCAACTCACAAGTCGGTGAGGACTTGGTCACCAACCCCGAACCGCTGTCACGACCGGAGGAGATCCTCCTCGACGCCAACGCTATTGCGACGGTGCTGTCGTATTCGAACCTGAAGGCTTCACGACAGCTGCTCATGACCGACGCGCAGATGCAGCAGCTGCGCAGCAATCTCGCCACGATCCACGATCACTTCAAGACGCTGTACGCCGTCCAGACCGGCGACGACTATGCGATCGAGATCGAGTTCAAGATCACTGCCGACAACGTGCTGGCCATCAAGCAGGCACGGCCGTGGCTGTTTGCCGAACCGCTCGTCGTGCCGAACCCAACCGTGTCTCTTGGCTTTGTCGACGACCAAGTCACCGAAGGCGACGATCTTCAGCTTGTGGTCACCCGCAGCGGTGGGATTCTGTCGGTGCCTCTCAGCGTCGGCTTCACGGTGCACGAAACCGGCCAGATGCTCGTGAGCACACTGCCCGCCGAAGTCACGATTCCTGCGAATCAAACCAATGCAACCATCGCTATCGGGACGGAGCCAGACTCTCAAGCCGAGCACAACAGCGTCGTCACCGCCGCCCTGAATGCAGACGCCAACTACACCCTCGGCGCTCCTCAGTCAGACACTGCAACCGTCGCCGATGACGATGTTCCGCCGTGTGATACTGCGGATGCCATCAGCCGGGCGCGTGCCGCGTTTGTGTGGCATGTCGACAACAACGGCGGCAGTGAGGTTTGGTTCTGGCAGATCTTGGCCTATCTGGGTGCTGATCCGTTGCCTGCGCCGCCGGGCGGCACTGTGCCTGCTTGGACCACTCCTGAGGCGGTGAAGACGTTCAGCGACGGCAAGTCGTGGCTTGGCTGGGTGCCGATCAATGCTGCGATGCAGTGCCACACCGCGCCGCCTGTGGTGAGCGTCACAGCCGGCGCCGACATCGACGAGGGCGGCGATGCGACTTTCACGGTGACCGCCGACCCGGTGCCGTCGGCGGCGCTGGATGTGTCTGTGGCGGTCGTCGTGTCGGGTGATTTCGGTGTGTCGCCGGGGTCGCACACGGTGACGATCCCCACATCGGGCAGCGCCGCTTTGACTGTGGCCACGGCCGGCGACAGCGCTGATGAGGCGGACGGGTCGGTGACTGCGACGGTCGGCGCGGGCTCCGGCTACAGGGTCTCCGTTGCTGCGGGCACGGCCTTTGTTGGGGTGGCTGATGACGATGTGCCTGAGGTCAGCATCGCTGCGGGTGCTGATGTCGGTGAGGGCGGCGATGCGGTGTTCACGGTGTCTGCCAGTCCTGCGCCGTGGGCGGGGTTGGATGTGTCTGTGGCGGTCGCCCAGTCGGGCGACTTCGGCGTGTCGTCGGGGTCGCGGACGGTCACGGTGCCGACGTCGGGCACGGCGACGCTCAGGGTCGCTACGGCCGACGACTCTGCTGATGAGGCTGACGGGTCGGTGACTGCGACGGTCGGCATAGGGAGCGGTTACACGGTGTCGGCTGTTGCGGGGACGGCTGCGGTGGATGTCCGGGATGATGATGATCCGCCGGTGTCTGATCCGGTGGTGAGCATCACCGCAGGGAGCGGTATCACCGAGGGCGGCGACGCGGTGTTCACGGTGTCTGCCAGTCCTGCGCCGTCTGCGCCGCTGACGGTCACTGTGGCTGTGTCGCAGGCGGGCGATTTCGGTGTGTCGCCGGGGTCGCGGACGGTCACTGTTCCCACGTCGGGCAGCATCACGCTGACGGTGGCGACGACCGGCGACTCGGTCGACGAGCCCGACGGGTCGGTCACGGCGACGGTCGGCGCCGGCACGGGTTACACGGTCTCTGCGACTGATGGGTCGGCGTCGGTGGCAGTGTCTGATGACGACGACCCGCCGCCTGTGGTGGGCGATCCGTGCGTGGTGGCGTTGTCGGGCGGCGGGAGCGTGAGCGGGGTGTGGGCTGCGGGCTGCGGTTCGTCGGCGCGCGCCGGACGCTATGCGCGGTATTACACGTTCTCGCTGGACAGCCCGGGCCGGGTGACGATCGATCTGAAGTCGCTGGCTGACACGTATCTGTATCTGCGCGCCGGTGTGGGCCAGAAGTCGGGTGCCGCGCTGGCGTCGGACGACGACGGCGGCGGCAACTTTGACTCGCGGATCAGCCGGACGCTTGCGGCGGGCGGTTACACGATCGAGGCGACGACGTTTCACGCGTCGACGGCGGGGGCGTTCACCCTGACGGTCGCTGGCATCCCGGCGCAGACGGTGGCACCGCCGGACCCGGAAGTCAGCATCACTGCCGGCGTTGATGTCACCGAGGGCGGCGACGCGGTGTTCACGATTGCTGCTGTTCCGGCGCCGTCGGCGGCGTTGGATGTGTCTGTGACAGTCTCCCAGACTGGTGATTTCGGTGTGTCGCCGGGGTCGCGCACCGTCACGATCCCCACGACGGGCGCCGCCACGCTGACGGTGGCGACGACCGGCGACTCGGTCGACGAGCCGGACGGGTCGGTCACCGCGACGGTCGGTGCTGGCAGCGGCTACGCGGTCTCCGCAACGGCCGGGGCGGCGTCGGTCGCGGTGGCCGATGACGACGACCCGGCCCCGCCGCCGACGGTGTGCGTGCCGAGTCTGCCGTCTGACGCGGTGACGGTGGCTGAGGTGACCGGCTGGCGCGGCGAGTTCTCCCATGCTGCCCATCAGCAGCGCTGGGACCGGGTGCTGGCCGCGTTGGGGGTGGACACCGGCGAGGCGGCGATGACCGTGGCTGACGCGCAGGCGGTCAAGGCGCGGATCGACAACTCCCGCTGGGACCGCACCGTGCGCACGCTGCAGGCCATGGCCCAATGCGACACCGACCCGCCGCCTGCGCCTGCGGCCGATCCTGAGGTCAGCATCACCGGCGGCGGCGGGGTCACCGAAGGCGGCGACGCGACCTTCACGGTCACCGCTGATCCGGCGCCGTCGGCGCCGCTGGCAGTAAGCGTCACGGTGGCCCAGACAGGCGACTTCGGCGCAGCGACCGGCACGCGCCAAGTGACCGTCCCAACATCGGGGACAGCCACGCTGACGGTGGCCACTGTGAACGACTCCGCGGACGAGACCGACGGGTCGGTGACTGTCACCGTCGACGCCGGCAGCGGCTACACGGTGTCCCAGTCGGCGGGCACTGCGACGGTGGCGGTGTCCGATGACGACGACCCGCCTCCGCCTGCGGCCGTTCCAGAGGTGAGCATCACCGCAGGCGGCGGGGTCACCGAGGGCGGCGACGCGACGTTCACGGTCACTGCTGTTCCGCCGCCGTCGGCGGCCTTGACGGTGAACGTGACCATCGCTCAGGCCGGCGATTACGGCGTCACGCCAGGGTCGCGTCAGGTGACCATCCCGACGTCGGGCACCGTCACGCTGACCGTCGCCACCGTCAACGACAACACAGACGAGACCGACGGGTCGGTGACTGTTACCGTCGACGCCGGCAGCGGCTACACGGTGTCCCAGTCGGCGGGCACTGCGACGGTGGCGGTGTCCGATGACGACGACCCGCCTGCGGTGACGCCTGAGGTGAGCATCACGGCCGGCGGCGGGGTCACCGAGGGCGGCGACGCGGTGTTCACGGTGTCTGCTGTTCCGGCGCCGTCGGCGGCTTTGACGGTGAACGTGACCATCGCTCAGACGGGCGATTACGGCGTAGCGGCCGGCACGCGTCAGGTGACCATCCCGACGTCGGGCACCGTCACGCTGACCGTCGCCACGACCGGCGACAGCACCGACGAGCCCGACGGGTCAGTCACCGTCACGCTCAGCAACGGTCAGGGCTACACCGTCTCTGCGACTGCGGGCACAGCCACGGTGGCGGTGGCCGACGACGACGACCCGCCGCCGAACGCGACGCCGTCGTTGTCGATCAGCGACGCGTCGGCGGGCGAGGGCGGCACCCTGACGTTCACCGTGACGCTCAGCCCCGCCAGCGACCGTTACGTGTGGGTGCACTACTACGCGCGGCCTGCGTTCGGGGCCGCGCTGTCGGCGACCTTCGCGGACTTCGCGCAGGCCTACGGGATGCTGACCTTCAGACCCGGCGAGACAACCAAGACGATCACGGTGGCAGCGGTCGACGACAGCCGAACCGAAGACGACGAGACGTTCGTCATCGTCCTGTACTCCGAGGCCCAAGCAGCGATCGCCGACGGCGAAGGCATCGGCACCATCACCGACAACGACTGACACCAGTCACACGAGGGCGAGCCAGGTGACGCAGTAGACGTCGTCAGGCGTGATCTCGGGCAAGGGCTCGGGTGGCTCGTAGGGCTGGAGACCGAGCGCATCGATCACCCTGATGATCTCAACGGCCTGTTCGGCCGGGCTCGTCGAGCTCTTGAGGGCCGCAGCGAGCGTTCGGATGGTTCGTTCCGGGTAGGGAGCAGTGATCGTGTCGACGGTGCGGTCGATGTCGTCTTGGGTCATGTCCGGCGGAGAGTGGTCGCGCACCACCTGTGCGGCGCGAGCCAGCCGGGGCGAAATCCGCGGCTCGAGGTTCGCCTTGTCGGACATGACGTTCCATTTGCGGACAATGTCGTCCTGGGCGACTTTCCACGCCTCGAATGCGCCTTCGGCATCGGAGTCTTCCAATGTGCGCGGTGTCTCGAAGCCGGCAGGCGGGCGGGCGAGGTCGAGGCAGGCCAGCGACTCGTCCACCACCTCGCCGGGAGCTGATCCATCTCGGCCGACGAATCGGAACAGGGGCGCCGGGTGGTCGCCGACGCGGGCACAGAAGACGTAGCCGGCTCGCCCGTCGCCTGAGCGGGCTGCCATTCCCGAACCCGAGCCCCAGGGCAGCGAGGCGATGTGCTCCGCGAGATCTGCGTCCTCCATTGCCTGGCGCAGCTCTTGGCGGAACTCCTCACCCGACAGGACGCCCTTCGCTGTTCCGCCCCGCTCGAACATGGTTGCGTCCTCGCGACGGATGCGTTCTATCTCTTCGCGTGTCTCGGTGAAGTTGAGCTCGTGATGCTGGCCTTGATCAGGCAGTATCTCGCCAACGCCCACACTGGCCGCCGCTTGCGCGATCTTGCGGTGCAGTCGTTCGGAGAGGCCGAGCAGGTCGTCCAACCGGCTGTCGGGAAAGACGCAGCGCAGAAACACCTCCGCGTGGCGCGAGCCGATGCGGTCGATGCGCCCGTGACGCTGCACGAGGCGCATCGGATTCCACGGAAGGTCGTAGTTGACGATGTGGCAGGCCTGCTGCAGGTTCACGCCTTCGGCCAGCACATCGGTTGCCACCACGATGTCGTACAGGTCGTCGTCGTGGCCCTCGGGCGCATCGGTGGTACGCGGGGCAAATCCCCACAGCACCGATTCCTTGTCGGCAGAGCCGGAGCTGCCCGCCACCGAAGCGATGCGCCCCCGGTAGGCAGCGAGCCGCGCGTCGGTGTGGGTCACCGTTTCGAGGTGCTCGACGATCCAGTCGACGGTGTCGGCGTAGTAGCTGAAGATCAGCACCTTGTGCCGGTCGCGGGTGTCTTCGGCCCCGATGCCATGGGCACGTGCGTCGGCGGCGATAGCGGCAAGCTCGTCGGTGAGGGCAGCCAGATTCGGATCTGCGTCCCGTGTCACAGTGCGTGCCTCGGCTGCAAAGCCGCGCAGCAGGTCTCGGTCACGCTCGGTGTCTTGGCGCAGCCGCTCGATGTCGAATTCTGCGGCATCGTCGGTGACGTGGACCAGGTGGTCCAAGAAGGCGTCACGCTGCTTGTCGTCGAGATCATCGGTGTCGGCGGCGATCCAGTCCGCCAGTACGTCCCCGGTGCCCACCCGGCCTCCGTCGAGCAGGGACAGGAACGCGTCGTGGCTGTTTGCCATGCGCTCGCACGTCTCTGCGAAGGCGTGGGGCGACGATTCGAAACGCTTCAACAGGCCCGAGCGCAGCAGCCCGGTGAGCTGCAACTCGTAGGTGTCGATCGCGTGATCAAGCCGGTAGCGCGAGGGTGCGTAGCGCGCCAGTGTGAGGGCGCTTGTGTCAGTGGATTCGTCAGTCGGCGTGCGCCCAGCGCTTGCCGGATCATCGGCCTTGGCAATGTCAGACTCCCCAGTGCTGACGACAGGGTCGGCATCGAGCGCGGCGGCGAACCGGTCGAAGAATCCGGGCAGAACCGCGTCGAGGTCGTAGCTCACCCTGCGGACTCGGGGGGTCGGGAAGACGATCGGCGTGTCGTGCCCGCCGATGCGCACGATGTCGTTGGGGTAGAAGCGCTTCACGAACGAGCGGGTGCGGCGCACGGCCACTGCGTCGAGCACGTCGAAGAGATGCTCAGGAGTCAGATCGTCGGGGTTGAGCGCAACGGCGTTGGCGAAGTGATCGCGCAGCGAGCCGATGCCGGCGTCGGCGAACTCCGCGTCGTTGCGCAGGAAGTACCCCAGCAGGTTGTACAAATCCCACAGGCTGTTGTTCACCGGTGTCGCGGTCAGCATGACCAGTTGTTTCGGCGGCGATCCGGCGAGCAGCCGTCGCAGTGCCTGTGCCCGCTGCGTGGACGGGTTGCGCAGATTGTGCGCCTCGTCGATCACCACCATCGCGTAGTCGTTGACGTCGAGCTGTTCGAGCTTGATGCCGGTGGCGTGCTCGGGGTTGAGGCGCGAGTCACTCATCAGCTCCTCGAACGACACGAGCTCCATCGGCAGGTTGTGCTCGGCTCGGAACGCTCGCCACGGGCCGTCCCGCAGCGTGGCAGGCGTGATCACCAGCACCTTCTGGCGACGCTCCAGGGCGGCTTCGCGAATCAGCTCGCCGGCGAGGAACGTCTTGCCGAGACCGACCTCGTCGGCCACTAGCACACCGTGCCGCTCGTCGAGGATGCGGCGCGCCCGCCACAGCCCGTCTGCTTGGAACGAGGTGAGGTGGATCTGCGGGGCGCCCTCGGCTTCGGCCTCTGCCTGCAGTTCGTCGCCGTAGCGCTCCCACAGCATCCGCAGGTACACGAGCTGCGGCGAATGCGGCTCGAACCTGGCCTCGAACAGTGCGGCCAGGTCATACGGGGCGGCCTGATCCCACAGCTCGTCGAACCACTCCTGCACCTGTGTCACCACGTGCGGTGTGTAGTTGCCGAGGTTCAGCTCCAGGTTGGACGCGAGTCCGGCGTAGGTGAAGTTGGACGATCCAGCCACGACGCCGTGCGATCGGTCGCCCACCACGAAGGCCTTGCCGTGCAGGAATCCGCCTTCCAGACGTCGCACCTCCACGCCCGGCGATGCCAGCCAATCGGTAAGGCGCCGCGCCGCTGCGTCGGACTGGCGGCTGAATCCCAAGTGGTCGCGTTCGAACCGGAGCAGCTGCTCCTGTTTCGCCAGCGCGCTGCGCATGCGGGCACGAGCTGCCCGTGCCGGGTGAGCCGGCTCGGCGTGCAGTGCTCGTCGGCGGTTCTCCGGCGGCTGCGGCTCGGCGCCCAACAGCAGCCGGACGCCGGATGCATAGTCGAGCGCATCAGCCAGCAGGGAATAACCGCCGACATTGAAATAGGCGGTCGCAATGTCCACCGCGGCACCGCCCACGAAGCCAGTAGCGGCGTGGGTGATGAACCCGTTGAGCGCCTGCGCCACGGTCTGGCCGCCACGGTTGACCGCCAGCTCGGGTTTCGGTTCAATGGCCACGAGACTCTCGCGGCGCGTCGATGCGGTCGCAGGACATGGGGCTCGGTGCTGATCTAGCGCGGTAGCGTCTGATCTGACGTAGGAGGTGGCGGTGACTGAAGGCCAAACGCAGAATTCTTCGACGGTCGACCGCGTGCTGGAGCTGTCTCTGCCCAAGCCCGGGGTCGCTGAAGCGATGCGTTTCTGGCGCCTCACGCGTCCCGTTCCGGTGGTGGGCGACCGTAACGTCAGCGAGTCCGACGTTGCGGCGCTCGATTGAGGAATGCCCAACTGGGCGGAAATCCAACGAGAACTGATCGCATCGGCTGCCGACGCGAGCGGCACTCCCAACTATGACGCTGTCCGCCGTCGTTATCTCGCGCAGATGCATCGTCTGACCCAGCGGGCGACGATCCTGTACTACGGCAATTGGCTGGGAAGCTCCGGTGCCGGGAACCGGGCCGCCATCTCGCTTGACGACATCCACGGATTCATGACGGCTGTCAGCGGATTGCATGGCCGCGACCTCGACATCTTGCTGCACACCCCGGGCGGCGACGTCAATGCTGCTGAGCGCATTGTCGAGTACGTGCGGCACAAGTTCACAGGCGAAATCCGTGTCTTCGTTCCTGTCGCCGCGATGTCCGCGGGGACCATGATCGCCTTGGCCGGCAACCGGATCGTCATGGCCGCGCATTCCCAGCTCGGTCCCATTGATCCTCAAGTCCTTCAGCCGCTGGGCAGTCAGTTTCGCTTGGCACCCGCTGGCGCGCCCATACGGCAGTTCGCGAAGGCACGCGAGGACATCATGCTCAACCCGTCCTCGTCTGCAGCGTGGCGCCCGATTCTGGAGCGCTACGGCACGGCCCTGCTTCAACAGTGCGAATCGGCAGAAGAACTCGCGCGCGAACTGGTGCAGGACTGGCTCGAGCGATGGATGCTCTGCCACGACTCGCACAACACGTCCGACCCTGCCGCCATTGCCGATTGGTTCGCGAGCTACGACCAGCATCACTCCCACGGCAGAGGAATCGGCCGCGATCTCGCACGCAGCCACGGCGTCGTCGTCGATGACCTCGAAGATGACCAAGCGGTGCAAGATGCAGTGCTGAGCATCCATCACACGCTGATGCACATGTTCGACGCTCTTCCGATGGCCAAGCTCATCGAGAATCATCTCGGCGACTCCTTCGTTCGCCTGCAGAACTGAGCGGCGGGATTCTGCCGCCTCGCCCGTCGGTGTTCATGTGCGTCAGGCCGATGACACCGACCTCTTGTTGAAGCGCCATGCGGCTGGGACGCGGCGCTGAATCCGCAGGAGACCCGCCGCGTTGAGCCGTTCGGGTGGTGAAGCCGATCTCTCCTGAGCAGGGAAGGCGTCATCGCAGTCGTCTGAAGTGCTCGAGAACCGCCGCGAGCCGGTCCACGTAGCGGTCGGGCCGCTTCTCGTCGAACGTGGTGTAGATGACCTCGAGATCGTCCTCGTCGAGCCCGTACAGGTGAGCCACGCACGCATCGAGTTCGTGGATCAGGTCCTGCTTGGTCGCCTCGTCGTTTGCTGAGCCGACGGGCACCCCGACTTCGGCGGCCCACTCCGCGAACCGATCATCGACAGCAGCCAGCCGTCCCGCAATCTCCACCACCCGATCCCGCACCGGGTGTCCTTCGCCCGGGTCCGGAATCGGAAAATTGTTGAGGTGGCTCGCTGTCAAGTGCAGCTCAACCACGCGGCGCGCATACCAGTCCAAAATCATGGATGAAAGAACGCCCAGCAGCAGAGCTTCGTCCCGTGCGGTGCCAGAGATGCGAAGCAGATACGGCGCCTGATGGGTGATGACGATGTCCTTGGGTACGAGCGCGCAGATAATGGTCCGGGTGTTGGTGCTGTTTGTGGTGTCCCTGATGGCGATTCTTGGGGCGAGACATGGCAGTGTGGAGGGATCGGATACCCATTCGCTCCGCATGCTTGAGAAGGCCGACTTGGAGTTGCGATGACCATTCTCCCGCTTGCGTTGAAGTGCCTCGCGTGCAACCGAAGGTTCGACTGACGCCGAGTACCTCCCGGTGTCGGCGTCCCAGATGTTGAATGACTTCCCCGTGTATACGGGCCAATACGCGCCCGTCTGGCTCACGGCACGCTCTCCGGCGTCGCGCGCGAAGAGCCACTTGTCTTTGCCTGCATCGAACTCCCAAACGAGACGTGAGTTCCATCTGGGTTGGTGTCCCGCCTGAAGAGACGTTTGTCCTTGGTGGCGTTGAGTTCCTGTACCAAGCGGTGGCTCGGCTCGGCTCGGCTCGGCTCGGCTCGGCTCGGCTCGGCTCGGCTCGGCTCGGCTCGGCTCGGCTCGGCTCGGCTCGGCTCGGCTCGGCTCGGCTCGGCTCGGCTCGGCTCGGCTCGGCTCGGCTCGGCTCG
>JAJDVQ010000065.1 GCA_022826045.1 Acidimicrobiia bacterium
TCGGCATGTAGTTGCGGAAGGGATCCTCGGCGTTGATCCGCATCTCGATGGCGTGCCCGTCCGCTCGTATCCCGGTGGCGGAGGTGGGTCGTCCGGCTGCGATCCTGAGTTGGTCCCGGACCAGGTCCACGCCGGTGACCATCTCGGTGACCGTGTGCTCGACCTGCAGGCGGGTGTTCATCTCCAAGAAGAAGAACTCGCCGCTGGCGGCATCGACGATGAACTCCACCGTGCCCGCGTTGTCGTAACCGATGTGCCGGGCCAGCGCCACGGCGGCCTCGTGCAGGCCGTCGCGAGTGGCGGCAGGCAGGTTCGGCGCCGGGGCTTCCTCGATCAGCTTCTGGTAGCGGCGCTGCGACGAGCAGTCGCGAGTGCCGAGATGGATGACGCTGCCGAGCCGGTCGCCGACCACCTGCACCTCGACGTGCCGGGGCCGGGAGATGTAGCGCTCGACGATGACGCGATCGTCGCCGAAGGAGCGCAGCGCCTCGGTGCGTGCCTCACCCAGCGCAGTGTCGAAGTCGCCAGCCGAATGCACGATCCGGATGCCCTTGCCGCCGCCGCCGGCCGAAGCCTTGACCAGCACCGGGAACCCGATCTGATCCGCAGCAGCCGCCAGGTCGCCACCGCTCGCGCCCGGAATCGTCGGCACCCCGGCTGCTTCGGCCAGGGCACGGGCTTCGATCTTGGCTCCCATCTGAGCGATGGCCTCCGGATGCGGCCCGATCCAGACCAGGCCCGCCTCGGTCACCGCTTGGGCGAAGGCTGCGTTCTCGGAGAGAAAGCCATAGCCGGGATGCACGGCATCTGCGCCGGTCTCGTGCGCGGCCGCCAAGATCGCGTCGGCATTGAGGTACGAGCGGTCCAGTGCAGCTGGGCCGATGCAGCGGCTCTCATCTGCCTCTGCGACGAACGGAGCCTCCCGGTCCGGCTCGGCCCATACGGCCGCCGTGCGCCAACCCAGCCGACGGGCGGTGGCGAAGACTCGGCTGGCGATCTCGCCCCGGTTCGCGACAAGCAGCTTCATGGCGTCAGGTCCATGGCACGGACGGTTGCCGGCTACATCCGGTAGACGATGCCGCTGCCGGGAGCGGGTGCATCCTGGCGTGCCGCCAGCGCGAGGCACAGACCGAGCGTGTCGCGGGTGTCGGCGGGGTCGATGAGCCCGTCATCCCACAGGCGGGCAGTGGCGTAGTACGGGTCGCTCTGTCGCTCGTACTGGTCGGCCACCTCGGCCCGCATGGCAGCGATCTCGGCGTCGGTGGTCTCGGTGCCGCGCATGCCGGCCAGCCGGATGTCCACCAGCACGGTCTGGGCGGTCTCGGCGGACATCGTGGCGATCCGGCTGTTCGGCCAGGCGAACAGGAATCGGGGGTTGAAGCCTCGCCCGCACATGCCGTAGTTGCCGGCGCCGTAGGAACCCCCGATGAGCACCGTGTAGCGGGGCACGGTGGCGTTGGCCACTGCGGAGACCATCTTCGCTCCGTGCTTCGCTATGCCGGCAGCCTCAGAGTCACTGCCCACCATGTAGCCCGTCGTGTTCTGCAGGAACAGCAGCGGCACTCGGCGCTGCTCGCAGAGCTCGATGAAGTGCGTGGCCTTCAATGCGTCGGAGGAGAAGATGATCCCGTTGTTGGCGATGATGCCGACTTGGAAGCCCCAGATACGGGCGAAGCCGCAGGTGATGTGCTCGCCCCATTCGGGCTTGAACTCGCCGTAGCGGGAGCCGTCGACGAGCCGGGCGACGATCTCGCGGGCGTCGAAGCCGATGCGGTCGTCGGCGGATATCACGCCGTAGATCTCGTCCGGGTCGAAATGCGGCGATTCCGGCTCGGTCCACGACAGCCAGTTCTCACGATGACTCACAGGTCGTTGGTTGGCGGCTGCGCACAGCTCGCGCAGCTTGCCGTAGGCGGATCGCTCGTCGGGCGCCATGTAGTCGGACACGCCGGAGATGCGCGTGTGCAGCGCTGCCCCGCCCAGGTCGTCGGGCTCGATGATCTCGCCGAGTGCAGCCTTCACGATGGGCGGTCCGCCCAGGTAGATGCGCCCGATCCCCGACACCATGATCACTTCGTCGCTCAGCGCTGGCACATACGCCCCGCCGGCAGTGCAGCCGCCGAGGACCACCGAGATCTGCGGCAAGCCCTGCGCCGACAGCCGGGCCTGTCGGTAGAAGCTCCCGCCGAAATGGTCCTTGTCGGGGAAGATGTCGTCCTGCAGCGGCAGGAACGCGCCGCCCGAGTCCACCAGGTAGATGACGCCGAGGCCGTTCTCGGCAGCAATGTCCTGGGCTCTCACGTGCTTCTTGATGCTGATCGGCAGCAGCGAGCCGCCCTTCACCGTGGCGTCGTTGGCGATGAACATCCACGGCACCCCATGGACCACGCCGATACCGGTGACGATGCCGGCGCCGGGAGCGCTGTTGTCGTACATGTCCCATCCCGCGAGCGTGGAGAGCTCCAAGAACGGCGTGTCGGCGTCGCACACCAGGTCGATGCGATCGCGCGACAGGATCTTGCCGCGGCTGTGATGGCGCTCGATGGAGCGCTCGCGGCCCGCACCGCCCGAGATGGCGAACTGCTGGCGATCCCGCAGCGTCGCGAGCAAGTCGGCATAGGCAGCCGCGTTCTTGTCGAACTCGCTGCCGGCGGTATCGATGCGGCTCTCGAACTGTCTCATCTGCGGGCGGTGTCCCTCAGCCGGGGCGTTTCCGTCGCCGAAGATCGTACGGGGCGCGCCGGTGCGCGTCCCCTTCTCCTAGAAGTTGGGGTCGTCTGGGTCGAGGCCGAGGAGCACGCGGCCGGCGGTGTCCATCTGGTAGCTGCCGACCATGAAGTGGCCGGCGACGGCCCTCACGTCGTTCAGCAAGCCGCCGAGCGGCGACGAGGTGTAATTGGCGGTGCTGCCAGTGGCCGTCACCAGCGTCTCCACTGCAGCGATGCAGCTCTGCACGCTCCATGAGCACGCGAGGCGCGCACGGGCATGCTGCGTCGGCGTCACGTTGCCGCAGGCAGAAGCGGTCTCCCAGATCTCCGACAGCACTTCGGCAACGAACGCCCGGCCGGCACCGGCGAGTGCGGCGGCGCGAGCCATGGCAGCCTGGGCGTCGGGCCGGTGGGCCAGTGTCGAGCGGTTGTACAGCGCTGTCTTTGCGGTGGCCAAGGCGACGAACTCGTCGATCGCCCGATCCGCGATGCCCGATGCCACACCGGTCTTGGAAAACGGGAACCGCAACCCCGACGGCAGGCGGTAGTAGGGGTGCTCGTTGGGCTTGGGCAGCGAGTAATTCTCGACGACCGAGGCCCGCTCATCGGGCACGAAGTACTCATTCAGCACGACGTCGTGGCTGCCGGTGCCCCGCAGGCCCACGGTGTGCCAGGTGTCGTCGATCAAGGCTGCATCGGCCGGAATGAGCACGAAGCACAAGTTCCTCGGCCGGGTGCCGTCGACGATGTTGGCCAGGATCCACCAGTCGGCCGCGGTGCATCCGCTGACGAATGGCCACCGGCCATCCACGACCCAGCCGCCGTCTGCAGGCCGTGCCACTCCCTTGGGCACCCCGGAACCGGCGATGACAGCATCCGGCTGCTCTGCGTAGAAGGCAGCCACCGTGGCGGGTTCCAGGTAGGCGGCAAAGATCTCGGCCTCCTCGTTGCAGGTCATGGCCACCCAACCCGTGGATGGGTGCTCGTAGGCAACTCGACGGCTGAACTCGATGAACTCGGCGGGATGGCGCCCACCGCCTCCGAGCTCGGAGGGCACCAGCAGTCGCATGAGGCCGAGCTGCCCCAACTCGGCGATGATCTCGGCGTCGGGGTTGCGCTCGGCGTCGCTCTGCTGGCCGCTGGCACGAACCAGCGCCAGCAACTCGCCGCTGAGTTCGGACGGAGGCGGGTGCCGCCACGGCGACGGGCTGTCGGCCATCTGGGCAAGCTAACCGCCGCGCAACAGCGAGCGCCTGCGTATCGTCGTACCGGCCCGCACTGCGCAGGACTCGTTCCGGCGCAGCGCCAGACACATCACGAGCGTGAGGTCAGGGACCCACATGACGTCACCGGAAGCCTCCCAGCACACGGCCTCCGCGCCGCTTGCGGGCATGACCGTTCTAGATCTCACCGATCACCGCGGCGAATTCGGGCCGTGGCTGCTGGGCGAGCTCGGCGCCGATGTGATCAAGGTCGAGCCGCCGGGCGGCACTGCGGGCCGTGCGGCACTGCCGCTGAGGTCGGAGCAAGGACCCACGGGCGACCTGCGCAGCTGGCAGTTCTGCGCGTACAACTCCAACAAGCGCTCCATCGTGCTGGACTTGGACGACCCCGACGACCGGCAGGTGTTCGAGGGCTTGGTCACCCACAGCGACTTCATCTACGAGTCGGGTATTCCGGGGGCGCTGGCTGCAGCCGGGTACGGCCACGACGACCTCGCAACGCTGAACGGGCGGATCGTTCACGTTCAGGTCACTCCGTTCGGACTCGACGGACCTCGCAGCGGCGACCCGGCCTCAGAGCTGTCGCTGGCGGCACTCGGCGGACCGGCGAACATGCAGGGGATCTTCGAGCGGGCGCCCGTGAAGGCCTCGATCGCACAGGCGTGGCGTCATGCGGGCGCGGAATCCGCCGCGGCGGGGCTCATGGCCCACGCCCGCATGCGCGTCACCGGTTCGGCACAGCACGTCGGCGTGTCGGCCCAGGCGGCGATGACCTGGACGCTGCTCAATGCCATGGAGACCCACGCGATCTGCGGGCGCGACTTCAAGCGCTCGGGCACGGTCGCGCAGCTCGCCGTGCCGCTCCAGATGCGCTACCGCACCCAGGACGGCTGGGCGATAGCTGTGGCCCGTGGCGTGGCGACGGGTCGGCTGCTCGACTGGTACATCGAAGAAGGCCTCGCCGACGAGAGTTGGCGAGCCGAGGACTGGAGCACCTACGACATGCGTGCCTCGGCCGGGGAACCGATCAGCCGGACGTTCGACGAGTTGTACGGGGCGATGGTGGGACTGTGCGAACGGCACACCAACGCCGAGCTCCTACAGCGTTCGATGCTGCTGAAGGAGACGATTGCGCCAGTTCACACCGTGGCCGACCTTGTCGGGCTGGAGCATCTGCGCGTGCGTGATTTCTGGCGGCCGGTGCACGGCGGGGATGCGACAGACGTCGAGCTCCCCGGCGGCCCCGCGACCATCGACGGAGTCCGCATCGGCACGAAGCGGCAGCCGCCGCGCCTCGACGAGCACGGCCACGAGATCAGGGCGCAACTCACCGCGGCCCAGGCGCCGCTCGCTGCGGCCGACGCTGACAGCAAGGCTGAGTCGCAGGAGGCAGCAGGCGAACCGGCCGCGTGGAGCGTGGGCGATGCCGATCTGCCCTTCGCCGGCCTGCGCGTAGCGGACTTCAGCTGGATCGGCGTGGGGCCCATCACGGCCAAGGCGCTCGCCGATCACGGCGCGACGGTGGTGCGGATCGAATCCAGCTCGCGGCTCGACGGGTTGCGCGCCAACCCGCCCTTCAAGGACGACGTGATCGATATCGACATGGCCCACTTCTTCGGCACGTTCAACACGTCGAAGCTGAGCATCGACATCGACCTCAAGACGGCTGCCGGCGTCGACATCGCCCGCCGGATGATCGCGTGGGCAGATGTGGTGGTGGAAGCCTGGACGCCCGGCACCTTTGCGCGCACGATCGCCGACGACGAACTGATCGCCGAGCTGAACCCGAAGGCGATCGTGGTGCACACATCACTGCTGGCCAGCGGCGGACCGCTGTCGGCGCTCGGCGGGTTCGGCTATCACGCGGCCGCCATCGCGGGCTTCTACCCGGTCGTGGGCTGGCCCGATCTGCCGCCCGACGGCCCCTACCTCGCCTACACCGACACCATCTCCCCGCGGATCATCACCACGACACTGCTGGCGGCGCTGGATCGCCGCCGCCGGACCGGCGAGGGCTGCGTCATCGAAGCAGCGCAGCTCGAGTGCGGATTGCAGTTCCTGGCGCCCGAGCTGGCGGACTACGGAGAAAGCGGCACCGTGGCCACCCGCATGGGCAACCGCGACCCCGAGATGGCGCCGCAAGGGGTGTACCGGTGTGCGGGGGAGGACCGGTGGTGCGCAATCACCATCGCCGACGATGAGCAATGGACAGCACTGGTGAAGCTCATGGATGCTCCGCAGTGGGCCCTCGCGCCCGAGCTGTCGACGGTGGAAGGGCGCCTCGCGGCCCACGATGCGATTGACGACGAGATCGCGGCGTGGACCGCAGATCAGGATGCAGCCACGCTGGAACGGCAACTGCTCGATGCCGGAATCGCAGCAGGCATGGTGCAGCGCAGCAGCGACCTGCTGGCCGACCCGCAGTATGCGCACCGCGGCTTCCATCGGTGGCTGGAGCATCCCCGGATGGGGAACGTGCCCTATTCGGGCCACCAGTACAAGATCGCCGGGTACGACCATGGACCGAGGTTCGCGGCGCCCATGATCGGGCAGCACACTTACGACGTGCTCAGCGGCGAACTGGGTCTCACCGACGACGAGATCGCCGAAGCCGCCGAAGCCGGGGCGCTGGGCTGACAGCCCGCTACCGCAGTCCGCGTTCCCGCTGTCGTCTGTCGCGAAGCCAGTCCGCCGTGGCTTGGCACAGATGCGTGGCTAGTGCCCGGCCGATGGCGGCATTTGCCCAGATCCACACCACCAGCACGACGAAGCAGCCGATGCCTGCAAGAAGCCTCAACCCTGTGCCTTCGAAGTGGGCAGAGAACCGCAGCGACACCCCCGGTGTCCAATACACGACCCCCGGCACGAGGTAGGCCACCTGAAGAGAGAGCCCGATCCGGTCTGCCAGCACGCTGTAGGGGCGGTCGCCTGGTTGCCAAGAGCAAAGCCGCCAAGTGAACCGGCGTGCCCGCTCGAAGAATGCGGCCACGGCTCTCATGTGCTGGTCAACCTAGCCTTGCAGGAGTGACTTCGATGCAGCCGTTGCCGCTGGGGGTGCTGGATCTGGCGACGGTGTAGCACGGGGCGACCAGGGCGCAGGCGCTGGCAGAGACCACCGAACTCGCCCAGCACGAAATCGATCTCATTGCCGAATTCGGGTCTCGTGTGGCGGCATTTGAGATCAAGTCCGCGAGTGCACCCTCCGCGAAGGACGCTCGGCATCTCATCTGGCTGCGCGACAGCTTGCCTGCCGAACAGTTCGCGGGTGGCATGGTGCTGCACACCGGCCGTCACCGCCGCTGGCTCGAGCAAGACATAGAGGCGGTGCCCATCGCAGCCCTCTGGGGCTGACGCAGCAGTGCAGCAGCCGAACCCGGCCGATGCTGGGCCAACCGCCGGACGAGGTGTCGCACCCCGGCTGTAGGTTCGCCGCCATGAACGATGAGTTGGATTGGGACCAGTTGCTCGAAGAGTTCCTTGACTACGTGGAGGACACCACAGGGGCGAGGGACCCGGCCAACGTCATCGCGACTCTTCGAAATGTCGTGGGCCGCTGGATCAGCTTTGCGCTTGACCAAGGGGCACATCCCGAGGCACGCAATGATCCGCTGCTGAACGAGTGGGTGACGAGCGTGCTCACCATCGGAACTAGGCCGCAAAGGGACTACCGGGCTCGTGTCAGACGATGGTGGCGGTGGAGCGAAGACCGCATGGTGATTCGTGGAGCGGACATCGGATGGCAGGGGCAGGTCGACGATGTCGCGTGGTGGACTGAGCGACTTGATGAATATCTGAGCTATTTGGGTGATGCGGATCTAAAACAAAGCACCCTCAACAAACGGCGCGGGAAGCTGCTGAAATGGATTGAACTCTGCTGTTCGACAGGACGAGATCGAGACCCAGGGAACTGGGACCCTCAGGCGCTTGAAACGTACTTTGACAAGTACGACACCACGGAGACGCCGCGTCAGCGTGACACCATCCGTCGCTACATAGAGGAGTGGTGCCAGTACTGGAGCAACGGCCCTGCTCCTGAGGCGGTCAGATGCTGGGTGGTGAGGGCTGGCCGCGAGGGCGAGGCCGTGGAGCACAACCTCGCGAACGATGTTGTGACGATCGGGTGGGGTGGTGCAAGCGAGTTTGAGAGGGTTGTGCATTGCGGGTCCCGTGAGG
>JAJDVQ010000012.1 GCA_022826045.1 Acidimicrobiia bacterium
ACGCTTCTAGACTTCACCACGGAGATGCCTTTCCGATCTGCGCACTGTGTGCTTCCACAACACACATCGTCGCAGGTCAGAAAGGCTTTTCCGCGGACGCGAAAACCCCACCGCCCCCATTCTCATGAATAATCAGGGCTAACGGGTCCCCGTCAAGCGTGTGGCTTGGATAGCGACCGTATGAGCTGAACGGGGCAGCCGACTGGGGGCGCTTAGCTCAGCTGGCGAGAGCACCTCCCTTACAAGGAGGGGGTCGCAGGTTCGAGTCCTGCAGCGCCCACCGACATCACCCTCGGCCGGCCCGCAAACCGGGTCAGTGCAGGCTCGAGCGCCGGCCTAGTAGATGCCGGGAACGATGCGGTAGGGGACCCGCTCGCGGTACTCCGCCCACTTCTCGGGGCCATACTTCTGCGCGCAGCGCTTGTCGTCGTCCATCTGGCGGTAGCTGAACAGCGCAAACACGTAGATCAGGTAGAGCCACGCCCACAGGTTGCCGAAGTGACCCCAGGCCACGGCGAGGCCCAACCCGTAGAACACTTCGCCCATGTAGTTGGGATGGCGGGATGCGCCCCAGAAGCCGCTGCAGAGAATCTTGCGCTCGCCGGCTTCGATGATCTCGGGCTTGATGCCCAGAAAGCTGCGCTCGGGCCATCGCTTGAACGTGTACTTCTGCATGTTGGCGCCGCGGCTGATGCACCAACCCAACACGTACAGCGCCGGTGCGCCGATCAGCCAGAGCACCCGCCAGCCCCCTGCGTGGCCAGGATCGGGATGGGCTGCCATGCCCCACATCGGGATGATGAACATCCAGCCGTAGACGAACAGGCCGCCCCAGAACATCTTGAACCCGAGGCGCTCATAGATGATGTCGAACGTGTAGAGCTGCACTCGCTCGAAGACGAAGTAGTCGAAGACGTAGAGGGTGAAGAACGCCGCGAAGAGGTACGCGCCCGGATTCGGGTCGTCGACGTTGTCGTAGTGCCAGACCGCGCCGGAGAAGGCGTTGAGCGACAGCATCGTGCCGCCGACCACGTAGAAGTACATCTTGAGATCGATGCGGTCGTTGAAGAACTGCATCTCCTGGGCGCGGCCGAACCAGCACGCCAGGAACTTGTTCTTGACGTCGCCTTCGGGCTGGCTGAACACGGCGATCAACGTCATGACGACGGCCAGCACGGTGCCGCCCGCCACGGCGTAGAGCGACGAGCGGTAGAACCAGTCGCGTGGCATGCCGGTGAGCTCGAACCACCAGATCGCCTGGGCCACCGCGAACACTGCGAGGCCGTTGAGGCGGTAGCTGCGGGGCTGGCCCGTCTCGGCGTCGATGACGTAGCCGGGGACCCGCTTTCCGGGAATGACCAACTGCAGCACGAAGAACGCGGCCATCACGAACAGAGGCGTGAGAAATCCCAGCATCGCCTCGCCCGCAGTCAGCTCTGTCAGGTGACCGATGCCGAGCCGTTCGAACATGGGTGGCCTCCTCTCCGGTGCCGCCGCGGCCAGTCGGCGCTAGAAGACGCCGGGAAGGATCCGGTACGGAACCCGGGCCTGGTACTCGGCCCACTTCTCCGCGCCGTACTTCTCGGCGCAGACCTTGTCGTCCTCGAATTGGCGGGGAACGAAGAAGGTCACGATCATGATCACGTAGCTCCAGGCCCACAGGTTGGTGAAGTGCCCGAACGCCAAGGCGTTGGACAGCCCGTACAGGGCCTCGCCGAAGTAGCCGAAGTGCCTGGCCTTCCCCCAGAACCCGCTGCAGAGGATCTTGCGGTCGCCCGCCACGATCACCTCCGGCTTGATGCCGAGGAAGGAGCGTTCGGGCCAGCGCTTGAACGTGTATTTCTGCATGTTGGAGCCGCGGGAGATCACCCAGCCCGCCACGAACAGCACTGCGCTGCCGATGAGCCAGAGGTACATCGGTCCGCCTGAGAAGCCTGGATCGGGGTGCTTCGCCAAGCCCCACAGCGGCAGCACGAACATCCAGCCCCACACGAAGGGCCCGCCCCAGACGAGCTTGAACCCGACGTTCTCGTGGATGAGGTCGTAGGTGTAGAGCTGCACTCGCTCCCACACGAAGTAGTCGAAGACGTAGAAAGAGTTGATGATGACGTAGAGGACCAGGCCGGGGTTGACGTCGTCGACGAAGTCGGCGTGCCAGGCCAGAGCGGACCAAGCGTTGAGCGAGAGCATCGTGCCGCCGACGATGTAGAAGTACATCTTGAGGTCGAAGCGGTTGTTGAAGAACTGCAGCTCCTGCGCACGTCCGAGATAGAAGGCCTTCAACGGGTTCTTCTGCTCGCCCTCGGGCTGGCTGAACACCACGAACGCGGTCGCGATGGCGGCGGTGATCACGCCGCCTGCGATTGCGTACATGGTCGACCGGTAGAACCAGTCCCGTGGCAGCCCGAACAGCTCGAACGCCCACACGATGTGCGCGAGCGCGAACACCAAGATGCCGTTGAGCCGGTAGCTGCGGGGTTCGCCTGTCTCGCGGTTGGTGGCGTAGCCGGTGACGCGCCGGGCGGGCAGGATCATGTGCGCCACGAAGGCGAAGGCGCAGACGAACAGCGGTGTGAGGAACCCCAGCACTGCCTCGCCGGCAGTCAGTTCGAACAGATGGTCGATGCCGAGCCAGCCGATCATGATCTGTACCCCTTTTCACGCGCGTATGCGCCGACCGCCAGTATTGCCGTCAGCGGCGGGTGGTCAAGGGAATCAATGACGCACTCGGCGGTAGCGTCCGTTGGCAACGGCAGGAAGGTGCGTGAAGCGATGAAGCTCGACAGCGGGGACCCGTTCCCCGAACTCACTCTGGCCGACCTTGAAGACCAGCAGGTCACGATCCCTTCCGTCTTCGGTGACGGCTGGGGCGTGGTGCTGGTGTACCGGGGCCACTGGTGACCGTATTGCCGTCAACAGTTGGTTGACTTCGACGGCGCCGGCTCGCTGCTCAAAACACTCGGCGCCAGCGTTGTGGCGCTCTCCGTGGACGACAAGGAGACCACGCAGGGCTTGTCGGACGGCCTGCAGCTGCGCACCGTGAAGATGCTGCACAGCGCCGACATGGCCGAGGTGTCGTCGCTCACTGGGGCGTACACCGAAGAGGCGCGGGGCATCCTGCACGCCACCGGGTTCATCCTGGCGCCGGGCGGCAAGGTCGCCCAGGCGTGCTACTCGACCGGGCCCATTGGGCGATTCACCGCGCTCGACACGATGCGGATCATCCGCTTCGTCCAGCAGATGCGGGCACGGCAGGGCTAGCCGGCTACCCGCCCACGATGAACCGCTGATGCGTGCCCTCGGATATGAGGGTGTCGCCGTGGGTGACCTTGATGTCGAAGACCAGACGGCGGCGGTCGACCTCGCTGATCTCGCCCGACACCACTACGTCTTCGCCCGAGGACACTGCGGCCTGATGGCTCACGCAGATGTGGATGCCGACGGTTGTCTGGCCCTCGTCGAGGTGCGGCTGCACGCCGAACAGGCACGTGCCCTCGATGAGCCGGACCATGTCGGGGGTGGACAGCACCTTGTTGGGCAGGTGCGGCGGCGACATCTCATCGGTGACCCGGTGGGTCTCGCTCGTGGTGAATCCGACTTCGATGGCTCCGCTCATGGCGGCAAACTGTAGAAGACGCACACTGGCGAAGTGCCAGGCGCTGCACCAGTAGGTTGCGGGGATGCCTGAGCTGCATCCGCAGTGCGAACCGCTCGCCCCGCTGCTGGGGACCTGGCAGGGCGGCGGCACCGGCCAGTACCCCACGATCGACGACTTCGCCTACACCGAGGAGTTGACCTTCGGCCACGTCGGCAAGCCGTTCGTGTCGATGATCCAGCGCACGCGCAACCGCGACACCGGCGAGCCGCTGCACTCTGAGGCGGGCTACCTGCGGGCCCTGCCCAGCGGCGACCTGGAGCTCGCACTGGCACAGCCGTCCGGCGTGGTCGAGATCTGCCTCGGCACGGTCCGCACGACACCCGACGGCTTGGCGATTGAACTCCGCAGCTCCCAGGTGGGCCTCACGCCCAGCGCCAAGGAGGTGACCTCGGTGAGGCGGGAGCTGAGCATTGTCGGGCTGGGCGCCGACGGTGCCACGCTGATCTCCGAGCTGTGGATGGCCGCCGTCGGCCACGGCGAGCTGCTGCACCACCTGCGCGGCGAACTCACGAAACAGGCCTGACGCGGCCTCACCGACCGGCACGCAGAGAGGTCGCTGCGGCGCAGCGGCTTCGGCACACCCGGTCCGCTTCGGCGCTACGTCCTACGCTGGCTCCTGGGTCTGAGGGGGAGCGATGTCAGAGATGTCCGGAACCAGTGCAGCACACGGCGCCCAGGCGGCCGACTACGGCGCCCCGACGGCGGCGGGCCGCCCCGATGTGGACGACGAGACGCTTGCCGCGGCAATTGCCGTAGCGAACATCCCGACGCTGCTCATGGTGCTGGTGCAGATGACGGGCGAGCTGCATTGGCTCGACGATCCCTACCGGCCCAAGCGCCAGCCCGGACTCGGCGACAACGACACCGGCGGCCTGGTTCCCGAGCATCAGCACGAGGTTCGGGAGGCGGCGCTCGAAGCCATTGCCGCCTGGCGGGACGGCCGCCCGATGGCGATCGGCGAGCCCGACGACGCCCTCATCACCAGAATGCTCAGCACCGCGATGGGCGAGCACGTGCCCGACGAGTACGGCGCCTTCACTGCCGCCCAGCTCGGCCTGGCCAAGTTCCTCGACCACGACCCGATCGACGTGCCGCCTGGCTTCAAGGTGCTGGTAATCGGCGCCGGTGCTTCGGGGCTGTGCGCTGCCATCAACCTGCAGCAGGCCGGCGTTCCGTATGAGGTGGTCGAACGCAACGGCACGGTCGGCGGCGTGTGGTGGGAGAACCGCTATCCGGGCGCCGGCGTGGACACGCCGAACCACCTGTACTCGTACTCGTTCGCCCCGCACGACTGGAAGATGTACTTCTGCCTGCGCGACGAGCTCCACGGCTATCTCGAGAAGGTGGCCGACGATTTCGACGTGCGCGGCAGCATCCGTTTCAACACCTCGGTGGAGCGCGTCAGCTACGACGCCGAGCGACAGGTCTGGCAGGCCGAGGTGCGCCACGTGGCCGACAACGAAGGCCGCTGGGAGACCGGGCGGCTCGGCCTCAGCGCCACGCCCGATGAGACCGGATTGCGGCGCCGCGACGACGGCGCAGCCACGGCGCCCGGAGCGAACGGCCACGCCCAGGGCGTCGACGGTCCGGCGGAGATCATCAAGGCAAACGTCATCATCAGCGCTGCCGGCATCTTCAACCCGCCGATCCGCCCCAACATCGACGGCCTCGAATCCTGGAGCGGCGAGACGTGGCACACCGCACGCTGGCCCGCCGATGCCGACGTCGCCGGCAAGCGCGTGGCGATCGTGGGCAACGGGGCGAGCTGCATGCAGACAGCACCCGAGATCCAGCACGACGTGGAATCGCTGGCGATCTATCAGCGATCCAACCACTGGGCCGCGCCGTTCGAGCAGTTCCGCAAGCCGGTTCCCGACGCCATGCGGACCCTGTTCGAGGCTGTGCCGCTGTACCGGGCGTGGTACCGGGTGCGGCTGGGCTGGACGTTCAACGACCGCATCCACACCGCCCTCCAGAAGGACCCCGACTGGGAGCACCCCGAGCGGTCGCTCAACGCCCAGAACGACGCCCACCGTGCCTACTTCACCCGCTACGTGATCGACGAGCTGGGCGACCGGGCCGACGAGCTGCTCGACAAGGTGCTGCCCACCTACCCGCCCTTCGGCAAGCGCATGCTGATGGACAACGGCTGGTACCGGATGCTGCGCAATCCCAAGGTGGAGCTTGTCGACGATTCGATTGCCGAGATCTCAGGCCAGACCATCCGCACCGCGGACGGCACCGAGCGCGATGCCGACGTGCTGGTGCTGGCCACCGGCTTTGACGTGCTGCGCTTCATCACCACCTACGAGGCAACCGGCCGCTCGGGCCGCACCCTGCGCGAGTCGTGGGGTGACGACGACGCCAGCGCCTACCTGGGAACGGTCACACCCGACTTCCCCAACTTCTTCACGCTGTACGGACCGAACCTGCAGCCCGGCCATGGCGGCAGCCTGATCTTCGTGGTGGAGATGCAGGTGCGCTACGTGATGGACATGATCGCCAAGATGTGCGCCGAAGGGCTCGGTTCGGTGGAAGTGCGGCGAGATGTCCACGACGAGTATCGCGACCGCGTCGACGATGCCCACGAGAACATGGTGTGGATGCATCCCGGCATGACCAGCTACTACCGCAACGAGGCCGGCCGCATCGTGGTCAACTCGCCGTGGCGCAATGTCGACTACTTCGAGATCACCAAGGAAGCCGACCTCGACGATTACGTCTGCGAGCCCCGAGCGGCCGACCGGGAGCTCATCGCCGACTGAGCGAGATCAATCAAAATTCAACGGCGTTGCGCCTGAGCCCATGGCTATGTTCAGCAGTCGGGCGGGGCCGCCGTTGCACAGAAAATCGTCCACTCTGCCCGGCGGCCCTGCCCACTGACTGAGACCGTAACAGCTTGGAGCACGGCGGCCACCGAAATTCAGGCGATTGGGTTCTTGCCCACGCCTAGAGTTGTGCGGGAGGCCAGCCTCAACCGAGTGTGGTCAGAGCAGGCACTTTGCAGCTCGCACTCGGAGAGGCTGGCCCTGTTCGTGACCGTAGGTCTGGCATCGCATCCGCGCGAAGCGAGTTTCAGACCGCCGCCTCGGCGGCGATGGCCTCCAAGGCGGTGTCGACGTCGGCCTCGCTGACGTCGAGATGCAGCACCATGCGCGAGCGGCCGAAGCGGCCGTGGCCCTGCCGACTGTGGCCGGGCGCGGATTCACGATCGGATCTTTCTTGGTAGGAGCGGGCGAAGCGCCAATCAGCCCGCACGCCCCGAGCCTCGACGCGCTTGCTGAGCGTCGGATCGTCACGGTCGATGCGCGAGAACACCATGTTGGTGTTGCACCCGGTGACGGTGATGCCGTCGATGGCCTCGAGACCGGCCGCCAGCCGCTGCGCGTTGGCGTGATCGTCGGCCAGCCGGTCGATGTGGTGCTGCAGGGCGTACAGGCCGCCCGCGGCGATGACGCCGGCTTGACGCATGCCGCCGCCCAGCACCTTGCGCCAGCGACGGGCCGCCGATACCAGCTCGGAGGAGCCGCACAGCACGGAGCCCACCGGGGCGCCGAGGCCCTTGGACAGGCACACCGAGACAGTGTCGAATGGCGCAGCGACCTCAGCGGGGGACAGGCTCAGCGCCACCGCCGCGTTCCACAGCCGGGCGCCGTCGAGATGCATCCCGAGGCCGTGGTCGTCTGCGAAGTCGCGCGCCGCTTGATGCTGGCGGGTCGTGAGCACCTTGCCGTCGATGGTGTTCTCGAGGCACAGCAGCTTGGTGCGGGCGAAGTGGCTGTTGTTGGGCTTCACCGCCTCCTCGGCAGCCTCGAGGTCGAGCATGCCGGTTTCGTCGGTCGGCACCGGCTGGGGCTGGATGCTGCCCAGCACCGCTGCGCCGCCGCCCTCGTACATGTAGGTGTGGGCGTGGTGGCCCACGATGTACTCGTCGCCCCGCTCGCAATGCGCCAGCAGGCCGCACAGGTTCGACTGGGTGCCGCTGGGCACATACAGCGCCGCCGCCTTGCCGAGCAGCTCGGCGGTGTAGCGCTCGAGTTCGTTGACAGTGGGATCGTCGCCCCATACGTCGTCGCCGACATCGGCGGCGGCCATGGCAGCGCGCATCTCGGGCGTCGGCTTGGAAACGGTGTCGGAGCGCAGGTCGATCACGGCTGCAAGCCTGCCATGCAGTTCGCGCCCTGCAACGGCCAGGCCTGAGCCAGGCCGATCAGACGGGTCCGGCCAGCCCGAGCCCAGTCACCCCGCCCTCGCCGTTGCGCGGCAGCTAGCCCGACCGACCCGAGCCCGGCTGCTCAGCCCTTGCCGTTGCGCAGCAGCTTGCCCGGCAGCGGGCCGTGCGGATCCACCGCATCGGCGCCGTCGCGGCGGATGATCGTGCCGTTCACCACCACTGCGTCGATGCCCTTGGCATCGGAGATCAGGCGATCTGCGCCGGCGGGTAGGTCGTACACCCGCCGCTTGCCCAGATGGCCGACCTCGTCGGCATCGAACACCACCACGTCGGCAGGCTTGCCTTCGGCGAGCGTGCCCCGGTCGGCGATGCCGAATACCTCAGCCGGCCGCTGGGTCAGCATGTGGATGGCGGTCTCGAGGTCGAAGCTCTGCCGGCCGCGCACGAAGGTCTGCAGGAACTCCGTCGAGTACTTGGCGTCGCAGAGCTGGCTGGCGTGCGCCCCGGCGTCGGACAGCCCGATCACCGTCGTGGGGTCGTGCAGCAGCTCGTCGATGTCGTCGGGGTCGTGGTTGATCACGTCCTGGACGATGCGCATCTCCAGGTCGGCTTCGAGGGCCACGTCGAGCACCCAGTCGACAGGGTCCTGGCCTGCCTCGTCGGCCATCTCCTGGATGTTGCGGCCCTCGAGTGCCGGATTGTGCGGCAAGTAGCTCACCTCGGTACGCGCCCAGCGGTCACCGATCTTGCCGCCATTGCCAGCCTTCTCCTTGAACTCGGCCCGCCAGTCGGCGTCGGCGTAGTAGCGCTTGCGGCCTTCGAGATCGCTCTGTGACACCGGCGTGAAGCAGCGCAGGGCCTCGTAGATGAACGGCGCCTTCCAGCTCATCTCGAACTGGATCGGCTGTACGGCCACCTGCGGGAAGACCGGCAGGCCGCGGTCGGCGATCTCACGGGCCCGCTCCAGGTCAGCGCGGTGGCTGCCCGGTCCCCGAGCCGAGCCCAGCAGCGCCGTCCAGCTCACATGTGCTCCCGTGGTCTCGGCGATGCGCGCGAACTCGTCGTGGTTGAGGCCCCGTCCCACCGTGGCCTGCATCACGCCACCGACATCGCCCAGCGCCTGGGCGATCTCGACGATCTCGTCGGTGGTCGCAGCGCGGCTCGGCACCGGTCGCCCTTCGTAGCCGACGTGGGTCGATGCCTTGGAGGTGGCAAAGCCCAGCGCCCCGGCCCGCAGCGCCTCGGCCACCAGATCGCGCTGGGCGGCGATCTCCTCGGAGGTGCCTTCACGCTCAGTGGCTTCCTCGCCCATGACGTACATGCGAGCGGCGGTGTGGCCGATGAGCGCTGCTATGTTCACCGCTGCGCCGTTCGATTCGAGCGCATCGAGGTACTGGGGGAAGGTCTCGAAGCCCCAGTCGCCGAGGCCGGCCCGCAGCGCATCGACGCTCATGCCCTCCACGTTCTCCAGCGTTCGCATGATGAGATCGCGGTGCTCGGGCCGGGTGGGCGCCACCGAGAAACCGCAGTTGCCCATCACGATGGTGGTGACGCCGTGCCAGGGCGAGCAGCTCACCAGCCGGTCCCACATGATCTGCGCGTCGTAGTGAGTGTGGATGTCGACGAACCCGGGGCACACGATGCGCCCGGTGGCATCGATGGTTTCGGCGGCCTCTGCCGCGGCCGAGCCGAGCGCCACCACCTTGCCGTCGGAGATGCCCACATCGCCGACGTAGCGGGGCGCTCCCGTCCCGTCGATGATCGTGCCGCCCGTTATCTTCAGGTCATACGCCATGTCGCCGTCCCCGCATTCGCTGCGTACGCGCTCATCGCCCTCGGGCCAGTCAGCCCGAAGCCGTGGCGTTCACGCTAGCCGCGCGCATCCGGTCGGTCGCTGAGAGCAGCCCGCGCTGGTCGAGATGAATCGCTGCCTAGGGTGCAGCCATGACGACTGCGGAGATGCCTGACGAGTTGGTCAACCGGGTGACGTGGAAGATCCCCAATGCGCTGGCGCTCGTGGGGTCAAGATCCGGCGACGAGCGCAATGCGATGACCACGAGCTGGATCACCCAGCTGTCGATGGAGCCGGTGATTATCGGCATAGGTGTGGACAACACGGCGGTGACTCATCGGCTGATCACCGTCGGCGGCTGCTTCACGGTGAACCTGTGGGACGCCGGGAACACCCGGCCGTTCGTGAAGTTCTCCAAGCCGGCGGCCTACGAGACCACAGTCGGCGGCGATGGCCCGGCGACCGGCACGCTGAATGGCTGGGCGGTGTACGAAGCAGCCACCGGAGCGCCGGTGTTTGTCGACGCTGCCGCATGGCTCGACTGCGAGGTGCGCCACAGCGTCGACTTGGGCACCCACACGCTGTTCATGGGCGAGTTGGCGGCGGCGGCAATCAACGACGACGAAGTGCAGATCGCTTCGATGTCGGACACACGCATGAAATACGGCGGGGTCAAGCGCCACTGACGGCGCTACCGCCGGGTCAGCTGTCCTGCGGGAAAAGTGGCCCCGTGGGCGGATTCAGACCCACATGGCTACTATGTTGAGTCGCCCCTCTTGGGGCCTGCGAGTTCACTGCGGTGGGCACGCATGTTCTGCCCGCCGACCAAGGAAACCACGTGCCGAAAGTCAAAGACGACGCCATCTTGCTCGAAGGAAAAACCGTCGAAGCGCTCAAAGGCGGACACTTCCGCATCGAGCTCGACAATGGCCACGAGGTGCTGGGTCACCTGAGCGGCAAGATGCGCAAGCACCACATCCGGATCCTTCCCGGAGATCGGGTGCAAGTCGAAGTCTCGGCATATGACCTCAGTCGCGGTCGCATCACCTATCGCTACAAGTAGCAGTCGCCTTCAGGGTTGACGCAGCCCGGCATCGGAACTGGCTCGCGCTCTACGCTCGACAGCGCGCCTCGGTCGCACTCGAATTCGCAGAGGGGTTCATCATGGGCAGTCAGCCGCAGCCGTCGAATGGGACGGTCAACTACAGCGTCGAGCGGGATCCGGCGGGCGACGTGGCCACCGTCACGCTGAACCGCCCCGAGACGCTGAATTCCATGAACGACGACTTCATGAACGACATCACCGAGGCCTTCGGCATGGTTGCCGCCGACGACGGTGTGCGAGCGGTCATTCTCACCGGCGCCGGCCGCGGCTTCTGCTCAGGCGCCGACCTTCGCAATGCGGCTGCCGGCGACGATAAGGGGTTCGACGCTGACGCGGCTGGAGAGGCCACTACCGACTCGATGGACAACGTGTTCCACCCCGCGATCCGGGCAGTGGCCGAGTGCCCGGTGCCGACCGTGGCTCGCATCAACGGCGTCACTGCCGGCGGCGGCATCGGCCTGGCGCTGTCGTGCGACGTGGCGATTGCGGCGCGCTCGGCGTTCTTCGTGGCGACGTTCGGGCCGCGTCTGGGCATCGTTCCCGACTTGGGCACCACCTGGCAGCTCCCGATGCGGGTAGGCCGTGCCCGTGCGCTGGGCATGACGCTGCTCGGTGAGCGGGTGAGTGCCGATCAGGCTGAGGACTGGGGCCTGGTGTGGAAGACCGTGGACGACGAGGAACTGGACGCCGCCGTCGGGCAGGTGGTCGACGTGCTGCGGCGCAGCTCACCCGCTGCCATGAGCCGTATCCGGGAATCTGTGGACGGCGCCACGCAGCGCGATCTGGCCGATCAGCTCGACGTGGAGATGGGACACCAGGCGGTGCTGATCCCGCGGAACATGGCCGACGGGGCAGCGGCGTTCCTCGCCAAGAGCGACCCGTCATTCTCTGGCGATCGTTACTGATCTCTCGGCGCCGCGCTGTGTCTGATGGTACGCAGCGCTCGGCGCTGCGCACTGCTGGCAGACTGGCGCCATGACCGACACGCTTGACGCCCCGGCTGCCGACACGGCCGTCGACCCCGCTGCAGCGCGGGTTGACACAGCCATCGACGAGCTGCTTGCCTCGCACGATCCCAAGCAGCTCAGCTATGCCGATTTCCGCGGCGCGCAGTTCGACGCCGGCCTGGCGTGGGTGCACTTCGACGAGGGCCACGGGGGCCTGGGCGTGAGCCCCAAGCTGCAGCGCCGGGTGGAAGAGCGGCTGCGGGCTGCCGGCGCCCGGCCCATGAAGCCGGTGACCTTCTTCGCGCATCTGGCCGGGCCGACCATCCACACCCACGGCAGCGACGAGGTCAAGCGGCGCTTCCTGCGGCCGATGTTCACCGGCGAGGAAGTGTGGTGCCAGCTCTTCAGCGAGCCGGGTGCGGGCAGCGACTTCGCCGGGCTGGCGACCCGGGCGGTTGCCGATGGCGAAGAGTGGGTGGTGAACGGCCAGAAGGTGTGGAACACGCTGGCGCACCTCGGCGACTACGGGATGCTGGTGACCCGCACCAATCCCGAGGTGCCCAAGCACCGGGGCCTGACCTACTTCGCGCTCGACATGAAGTCGCCGGGCGTGGAGGTGCGCCCGCTGCGCCAGATCACCGGCGAGGCCGAGTTCAACGAGGTCTACATGACCGATGTGCGCGTGCCCGATGCGAGCCGCATCGGCGACGTGGGCGACGGCTGGCGGGTGTCGCTGACCACGCTGATGAACGAGCGCAACGCGATCGGCGCCGGCGGCGCCGGCCCGCCCAAGCGAGGCTCGGGGCCCATCTCGGTGCTGGTGAAGCTGTGGAACCAGCGTGACGATGCCGAGCGCGACGACGTCACCCGGGATCGGCTGACGAAGCTGTGGACGCGTGCCGAGGTGCTTCGGCTCACGAACATGCGTGCGGGTGCCAACCGGCGCAAGGGCAACCCGGGTCCGGAGATGTCGATCGCCAAGCTGGCGTTCGCCGAGCTCAACCAGGCCCTCATGACCTGCGCGGTCGACATGATGGGCTCCGACGGGCTCGTCGGCTACGACTACACGTTCCGCCGCCCGGGCGACCTGTCGGTGGACGGCTCCGACGGCGGCGTGCAGCACGGGTTCCTGCGGGTGCGTGCCAACTCCATCGAGGGCGGCACCTCGGAGATCATGCGGAACATCCTGGGCGAGCAGGTGCTCGGCCTGCCGGGCGAGCCCCGTGTCGACAAGGACGTGCCCTGGGTGGACGTGCCCCGCAACTGAGGCACGCCCACCCAGCGGGTCACATCATCAGCTCTTGGCCTCGGTGAGCATGTCCTGCACGATCAGGCCCAGGTCGCCCATCTGGGGGATCAGCTCCAGCCGCTCGTAGACATCCGGCGGCGGGTAGATGCCCGGGTCCTCGAGGATCTCGTCGAGGATGTATGGCGTCGAAGCCTCGTTCGGGCTGCCGTAGTACGTGTAGTTCGTGAGCGCAGCGCCGTTCTCCGCATCCAGCAGGAAGTTGATCATGGCGTGGGCCGAGCACACGTTGTCGGCGTTGTGCGGGATGGCCATGGTGTCCACCCAGCGCACGCCGCCCTCCACGGGGATCGTGTACACGTGGGTCTCATAGGCGTCGGTCTCGAAGAACGCTTGGGCGAAGCCGCCGCTCCAGCCGTGCGCCACGTCGACCTCGCCGTTGACCAGGTCGTCGCCGTAGGTCACCGAGTCGTACTTGACCAGCCGGTCGTTGGTGGCCTTGAGCAGCGCCCCCGCCTCGCGGATGGCGTCCTCGTTGCCTGACTCGATGGTCTCGGTGATGCTGTAGCCCAAGTACTTGAGCGCTGCCGACACGGCCTCCGGAGCGTCGTCGAGCATCGAGATGCCCCCGGGCACCTGCGCTGCGGTATCGGCATCGAAGATGACTGCCCACGACGACTCGCCGCCGATCGCGTCGAGCGCGTCGTAGGTCATGCCGATGCCGGTGGTGCCCCACTGGTACGCCGCGTGGTAGCGGTGCTCAGGATCGAACGGCGGGTTGTCCCACGCATCGTCAATGTTGGAGAAGTTCGGGAGCGCGTCGTAGTTGAGCGGCAGCAGCAGGTCTTCCTCGATCATCAGCGCCACCATGTAGTCCGACGGCACGACCAGGTCGTAGATGGCCGCCTCAGACTCGACCTGACTGAGCATCTGCTCGTTCGACTCGTAGACCGTGTAGTCGATGCTGACGCCGGTCTCCTCCTCGAAGGCCAGCAGCAGCTCCTCGTCCATGTAGTCGGCCCAGTTGTAGAAGGCGAGGTCGCCGTCGGTCTCGCCGGGCTCGCAGTCGTCGGCGGCGTTGTCGCTGCCTCCGCCGCCGCATGCACTGACGAGCAGCGCCGCGGCCGCGGCAAGTGCTAGCCATCGGGCCCGGCGCGTCCAGGACGCGGTTTTCGCAAGGCTGATCATGGTTCCTCCCTTGTGGACGCTCCCTCAGAGCGTCGCTGTCTCGCTTGCGTGTTCGGGACTGGACTGGCAGTGCGCCGCAGCGGCGCGATGGGTTGTACGCCGGGGCGGCGCGAGGCGATGCACTCACGGCTCGGGCTCATGGCGTCGTGCTCCTCGGGCGCTGCAAGGCCAGCGATGCCACCACCAGTGTGATCGACGCAGCCAGCATGAGCGTCGAGATGGCGTTCAGCTCCGGCGTGACGCCCTGACGGATGGTGCTGAACACGTACACCGGCAGCGTTGTGGCGCCCGGTCCTGCCGTGAACGCCGAGATGACGACGTCGTCGAGCGACAGCGTCAGCGCCAGCAGGGCGCCTGCGGCGATACCCGGCGCTATCAGCGGCAGCGTCACCCTCCTGAACGTACGCCACGGCGTGGCATACAGATCACGCGCCGCCTCTTCGAGGGTGCGGTCGAATTGGTCCAGTCGTGCGCGTACCACCACGGCGACGAACGAGATGTTGAACGCGATGTGGCTGAGCGCGACCGTCGTGACGCCCAGGGTCAATCGCGGGCCGAACGTGTCGATGAGCTTGAACGCCTCGGCGAAGAACACCAGCAGCATGACGGCCATGGTGATGTCGGGGATGACGATGGGCAGGTAGACGGTGCCGTCCAGCGCCCGCCGGCCCTTGAAGCGGTAGCGGTCGAGCGCCAACGCCACTGCGGTGCCCAGCACCGTGGACACAATCGTCGAGCTGATCGCCACGATGAGCGACACGCGCAGGGCGCTGATCACCTGCGTATTGCCCAGCGCCTCGCCGTACCAGCGCGCCGAGAGGCCTTGCCAGACGTTGACCCGCTCGGAGTCGTTGAACGAGAAGACCACCAGCACCACGATCGGCACATACAGGAATGCGAAGACGAACCAGGCATTGGCCTTCAGCAGGTGCGTGGCAGAGCGCTTGGCGCCGGCGGTGCCCAGGTTGCTCACGGCCTGTGACTCCTCATCGCGTGACGCCCTGGGTTCGCTCGGCATTGGCGGAATTCCGCTGGTTGATGGCCACCGCGACGAGCATCGCCACGATCACCAGCACGCTCAGCGCAGCGCCCAACGGCCAGTTGCGAGCGGCCTGGAATTGGCGTGCGACGTAGGAGCCGATGAGCAGCGTCTTGGCACCGCCCAGGATCTCCGGCACGACATAGGAGCCGAAGCTGGGCACGAACACCAGCACACAGCCCGCCACGATGCCCGAGCGGGTGAGCGGCACGGTGACGCGCCAGAAGGCCTTCGCTCCGCTCGCGTAGAGGTCGCGTGCGGCCTCCACCAGGCGCCAGTCCATGCGCTCCAGCGCCACGTACAGCGGCAGCACCATGAAGGTGAGAAAGCCGTACACCATGCCCAGCACCACCGCAGTGGGGGTGAACAGGATCCGGAACGTGCCGAAGCCCATGGCTTCGCTGAGCGCCGAGGCGGGACCATTCGATCCGAGCAGGAACCGGATTGCGAAGATGCGCACCAGACCATTGGTCCAGAACGGGATCATCACCAGCACGAGCAGCCGGGCGCGCAACCGCGGAGGACGGGTGGCCAGGTAGTAGGCGAAGGGGTAGGCGACCACCAAGCACAGCACGGTGGTGAGGAACGCCAGCCAGGCCGAGCGGGCGATGATGCCCCCGATCACGTCGTCGGCGATGCGCTCGTAGGAGTTGAGGTTCCAGCCGCTCAGCGAGGTGCGGCCCGTGGATGTGCGTGTCGCGAACGAGTACACGGTGATGAGGCCCAGCGGGACCACGAAGAAGATCAGCAGGTACAGCGCTCCGGGTGTGGCGATGAGCGTGCCGGTGCGCCGCTTCCTGCGTTGTGCGGCCAGTTCTGCAGGGGTCAACGATGGCGGCGTATCGGGCCCAGCATCTGTCGACTGCGCCGCTGCAGGCTTGGCGCGACGCAGCGATGGCATCAGTCCGCGACCACCGTCGTCGCCTCGGGCGACCAGCTGACCGAGACGGGTTCACCGGCGGCAAGCGCCGCTGAACCGGTTTCCGAGCGTGCGGTGATGGTGGCCGCTCGTTCGCTTGCGTGCGTCCCGCTGGCACCGGCGGTGGGGCCGATCGCGACCGTGTACACAAACGCGTGCCCGAGATAGGTGGCGTCGGTGATGACGCCGTCGAGGCATGGGGCGCCCGCTGGCGTCTCGCCGCGGCGATGCAGCCGCACCTGCTCGGGGCGCACGCTCAGCGCTGCCGCGGAGCCGGCAGCCAGTCCGTTGGCGGCGGCTACCACCGCACCAGCATCCAGCCGTACTGCAGAGGAGCTCTCAGTGACGCCTTCGAGCAGGTTTGTGCGCCCGATGAAGTCGGCCACGAAGCGGTTCGCGGGATGCTCGTACACCTCCGCCGGCGTGCCGACCTGCAGCAGCCGGCCCTCCGACATGACGCCTACGCGGTCGCTCATGGCCAAGGCTTCCTCCTGGTCGTGGGTGACGAACACGAACGTGATGCCCACCTCGCGCTGCAGGGCCTTCAGCTCCACCTGCATCTCCTGGCGCAGCTTCAGGTCGAGCGCCCCGAGCGGCTCGTCGAGCAGCAGCACTTTGGGGTGGTTCACCAGGGCTCGTGCGAGAGCGACGCGCTGCTGCTGACCGCCCGAGAGCTGCGAAGGCCGGCGATGCTCCATGCCTTCGAGCTGCACCAGGGCTGTGGCCTCGGCAACTTGGCGGTCGGCATCGGCGCCGCGGATGCCGCGCATCTGCAGACCGAACGCGATGTTCTGCGCCACCGTCATATGCGGGAACAGGGCGTATGCCTGGAACACGGTGTTGACCGGTCGCCGGTCGGGGGGCCACGACGCGACTTCCTCGCCGAAGATCGCCAGGCGTCCCTCGCTGGGGATGTCGAGGCCGGCGATCATCCTCAGCGTGGTGGTCTTGCCGCATCCTGACGGTCCGAGCAATGCGAAGAACTCGCCGTCGCCGATCTGCAGGTCGACGCCGTCGACTGCCACGACATCGCCGAATCGCTTGGAGATGCCGTGCATTTCCACGGCGGGCACGCTGGAACCGGCATCGGGCGGTGGCGCGGACGACATGTCCTCGATGCTCATGTCAGCCCCAGCGGCTGTGCAGGCGCCCCGGCACGAACAGCCTGCGTGCAGATGAAGTCGTGAGCGAGCGTTGCGGCCGCCAAGGCGGTGATCTCCGATACGTCGTACGCGGGGGCAACCTCGACCACGTCCATCCCCACGATGTCAAGGGGGGCGAGGCCCCGCACGATTTCCAGCGATTGCGCAGTGCTGAGCCCTCCCGACACCGGCGTGCCGGTGCCGGGGGCGAATGCCGGATCGATGCAGTCGATGTCGAAGGTCACGTAGGCCCGGCGGTCAGCGACCTTCTCGCGCACCACCTCGAGCACCGCGGCGGGTCCGTTGCGGTGCACCCAAGGCGCACCGAGCACCGTGAATCCGAAGTCGTCGTCGTTGTGGGTGCGGATGCCGATCTGGACAGATCCCTCGGGGTCGATGATGCCCTCTTGCAGCGCACGCAGGAACATCGAGCCGTGATCGAGGCGGCCCTCGTCGTCGGGCCACGTATCGGGATGCGCGTCGAAGTGGATGAGCGACAGCGGCCCGTGCTTGGCCGCATGCGCCCGCAGGATCGGGTAGGTGACGAAGTGGTCGCCGCCGAACGTCACCATCTGCGCGCCGTGAGCCAGGATCTCCGTGCAGTGGGCCTCGATCCGCTCGACGGCCTCGGTGGGGTGGCCATAGTCGATGAAGCAGTCGCCGTAATCGACCACGGCGAGATAGGCAAACGGATCGAAGCCGAATGGATAGGCGTCGAGCTCGGCGAGTCCTGTTGATGCCGCTCGGATGGCGCGCGGACCCAGCCGGGCACCGGGCCGGTTCGACGTCGCCATGTCGAACGGGATGCCCGACACGACGATGTCGGCGTCGGTGATGTCGCGGGTGTAGCGGCGCCGCAGGAACGACAGCGCACCGCCATAGGTCATCTCGGGTTTGCGACCGTGCAGGTCGTCTGAGCGGAACGCCTGGTCACCGAGCGCCTCGGCGTCGGAGCCGGCGATCAAGCCTCCTCCGCCGCCCGATGGTGACTCGGCGGCATCGCTCATGCGCCGCCGCCCCCACGATCAGGGTTGCGCCACACGATCAAGGCAGCCCAGCTGTCAGTTGCCGGATCGGCGATGTAGTTCGGCAAGCCGCACACTGCCTCAAAGCCGTTCTCGATCTGGAAGCTCAGCGTCCGGTCGTACAGCCGGCCTTCCCGCACCTCGGCGATGTACTCGTCGGCGCTCATGTTTGCCTTGTGCTCGGCGTAGCCGGGGATGACGCCGCCTGCCACGATGCCGTCCAAGCCGAGATCGACGCAGACCTGCTTGCGCAGCACGTAGAGCTCCGCGCCAATGCCCTTGCGACGATGGGAAAGCCGGGTGGCGATGCTGGTACCGTAGTACCAGCGGCCGTCGGGATCGTGGCCGCTGGCGCTGTGGTCTTCGGGAACGAGATCGGCGATCGTGTGAATCGGGTTCTCCCAATCGAAGTCGCAGCGGATGCCGACCCCCATGGCCACCAGCTCGTCACCGTCGAATCCTGCGAAGCAGCCTTCGGGGAAGTCCTGGGCCAGTTGAGCGAAGCCGTGAGCGTCATAGAGATCGGCACGGTCTGCAGTCGGGTGGGAGGCCAGCTCCAAGGCTTCCAGTTCGGCAGCCCACTCCGGGAGAATCCGTGCGTATCGCAGGCCCGAGCGCTCGCCGACCGAAACGGCCTCGATCTCACGCATCGCAGCACCCCCGCGGCGCCTGCCGCACTCAGCCACCGGCAGAGAGACTATCCCTGCGCCGAGAAGCGACTGGCAGCGGCAGTAGTTTCCGGAGGAGATGGCCGCTGCACTCAGCTCGGATCCTTGGTCGCTCGAGACGGCGTCGACGGCGCCGCTGTGGATCGACCGGCTCGAGCCGCCTGTCGCGCCCCGTCCCGCTGTCGAGGGTGATCTCGACGCCGACGTCGCCATCGTGGGCGGCGGCTTCAGCGGTCTGTGGACCGCCTACTACCTCAAGCAGCTGGAGCCCGCGATGCGTGTGGTGGTGCTGGAGCGGCACCACTGCGGCTTCGGCGCGTCGGGGCGCAACGGGGGCTGGGCAGTGGGGGAGCTGGCCGGGTCGGTTGCCGATTACGCGCGGCGCTCCAGCCCGGCCGAATCCAGGCGCTTGGTGCGAGCCGTGTTCGACGCCGTCGACGAGATCGGGCGTGTGGCATCCGCTGAGGGCATCGACTGCGACTACGCCAAGGGCGGCACCATCAGGGTGGCGCGCACGGGTCCCCAAGCGGAGCGGCAGGTCGCCGAGATAGCCGAAGCTCGCAGCTTCGGGCTGACCGAAGACGAGATCCGCCTGCTCGATGCTGACGAAGCACGCGAGCAGCTCAACGCCACCGATGTGCGCAGCGGTGTCCTGCTCGGCCCTTCTGCGGTAGTGGATCCCGCCAAGCTGGCGCTGGGACTGGCCTGCGCCGCCGAAGCGGCGGGGGTGGAGATCTACGAGCAGACACGTGTCACCGGATTCGACGGCGGCGCAGTGCAGATTGCCGCAGAGGGCGCTCGTGGCTCGCCGATGAGCCGCGGCCGCCGCGAAGCTCGGGCCCCGGTGATCGTGCGCGCCACCGAGGCGTACACCAGAGATCTGCAGGGCTTGCGGCGGGACATCCTGCCCGTCTATTCGCGGATGATCGCCACCGAGCCGCTGCCCGATGCAGTCTTCGATGACATCGGCCTCGCGAACCGGCCGAGCTTTGCCGACG
Source organism: Acidimicrobiia bacterium (assembly GCA_022826045.1). GTDB lineage: Bacteria > Actinomycetota > Acidimicrobiia > Acidimicrobiales > Poriferisodalaceae > Poriferisodalis. The sequence continues at coordinate 19,902 of JAJDVQ010000012.1, forward strand.
ACCGCCGCATGGTCACCTACGGACAGCGCACTGCCGACAACCGGATCGCTTTCGGCGCAACCGGGGAGCCGTACAGCTTCGGCTCGCGGATCGTGCCCGCTGCCGAGACGCATCTGGGTATGCACCGGCGAATCTGGCGGGTGCTTTCCGAGATGCTGCCGCAGGTGGCCGAGGCGCGTGTCACCCACCGCTGGGGCGGGGTGCTCGGAATCCCGCGCAACTGGCTGCCCGGCGTGCGTTTCGACCCGCGCACCGGCGAAGGCGTGCTGGGCGGCTACGTGGGCGAGGGCGTCGCAGCCTCCAACCTGGCCGGCCGCACTATGGCCGAGCTGATCGCCGAGCGCGATACCGAGCGCACGAGCCTGCCCTGGGTGGGGGTGAGCTCGCGCCGGTGGGAGCCTGAGCCGCTGCGCTGGCTCGGCGTTCGTGCCAGCCGCGCTCTGCTCGGAATCGCCGATGAGCGCGAGCTGCGCTCGGACCGTCCGGATCGCCTGATGTCAGGGATTGCGAAGTTGCTGCGAAGCGGCCACTAGCTCCGCTCTGGGGCAGCGCAGATTGGCGACGCCTCAGTCGCAGTCGAGGCGATAGGCACCTTGGTGGGGGACCATGATGCCGGCAGTGGGTCCCCCGAAGTGGGTGCCGATCACCAGCGTCTCGCCGTCGGCCCAGTCGCCGAATGCCTCGTGGCGGGTGCGGCGGGCCTCGTCGGGATCGGTGTCGAACATCGAGCTGAGATCAGGGTCGGCGAGCTGCATCGGGGTGTGCGCCATGTCGCCCGTGATGATCGCTCGCTTGCCGCCGCTGGAGATCACCACCGAGAGGTGCCCCGGCGTATGGCCCGGTGTCGACTGGAACGACACCTCTGAGCAGATGCTGTCGACAGCTTCGACCATGTTGGCGCGGTCCGCGGCGGCGATGGGAGCCACCGAGTCCTCGAACACGGCATCCCCGAAGAGGTCTTCGTGATTGGCCCAGTAGTCGTACTCGGGCGCGCAGAACAGGTACTCCGCGTTGGGGAATGTGGGCACCCATTCGCCGTCGGCATTCAGGCAGGTGTTCCAGCCCACATGGTCGACGTGCAGGTGGGTGCACACCACATGGGTGATGGACTCGGGCGGGAAGCCAGCGGCCGTCATGTCGTCGAGGAACGGACCTTGCTGGCGGTGCCACAGCGGGTTGGTGCGTTCCTTGTCGTTGCCGACGCAGGTGTCCACCGCGATGCGGTGTTCGCCTGCCGAGATCACGCAGGTATGGATGCGCTGCAGCAGGTAGCCGTCGTCGCTGACGAAATGCGGGCGCAGCCACGGTGCGGCTTCGGCGCGGGCCAGCACGCCGCCCTTGCTGACGCCGTCGTAGAGAAAGCGAGGCGAGGTTGGCGTGGCGGCCTCCGAGACGGAGGTGACGGACACCTCGCCGATCTGCCAGCGCTGCGGCTCGGCACGCTCCTCGCCGGCGTCGGCTCCGGAGGCCTCGCTCTCAGTTGCGGCGTTCACGGCTGGCGCCCGACGTAGCCCAGGTAGCGGTGAGACATCGGCGCGTCGTCGGGCACATCGACTGCGTCGGTGATCAGCCTCCACTTGCGGGGAATGTCGCCCAAGGCTTGCACCCGGGCGAGGGTGGCCTCGCACAGGTCGTCGGGCAGGTCGATGGGGTTGCCGCTGGCCTGGGCCAGGTCCCATGCATGGGTCAGCGGGTCCCACTGCACCATGCCCACGAAGTTCTCGAAGCTCATCGGCCCGAACCAGTACTTGTCCTCGGCGGACAGGTCGGCGCTGTCGATTGCGGCGAGCACGCCGTCGCGGGTGGCCTGCCACTGGGCCGGCGGATCGCCGGCGTCGTCGGCCATCTGGGGCATGCCCACCTCGCCGGTGCGGGCGATGGCGGCGAGGGCGTCGAGCACGCCGCACTGGTGACGCAGCAGCTCGGTCGCATTCCAGTCGGCGCACGGCGTGTCGTTGCCCCAGGCATTGTCGGGCACGCTGGCCACCACCGAGTCGAAGAGCTCGACGGAGCGCTTGAATTGGTCAATGATCTCGCTCATCGGCAAGAACCTCCCTGAGTGGTCGCGACCGGGTGGCGACCTGCGGCGGATGCCGATGGTAGGCCGAGGAGCGCCGGCAAGCCGCGGTCAGTCGACGTCGAAGAGATTGACGCGCGGCCCGGCAAGTGCCGACACGCCCGTGTCAGTCGGCGCCGACGAGGTTGACCCGCAGTCCGGCAAGTGCGACTTGGCCGTCGTTGATGTAGCAGTCCCGTGTGCGGGCGGCCGCCAGCACTGCGTCGCGGTCGACAGTCGTGACGTCGATACCGCCAAGACCCTCGCCGCGGCCGTCGGTTTCCGGCACGAACCTCAGCGTGGCGTTGTCGAGCTGGATCGTGGGGTGGCCGTCGGCATCGGTGTCGAGGTCGATCTGCGCAATCTGGCTCCAACGCTCGGCCAAGCGCTGCGGGTCGGGGCTCTGGAGCTCGGCGGCAGCGATACTGCTCACCCTGTCGGTGCAGACGTAGGGCTCCCAGTAGGAGCCGGCAGGCGTCCAAGCGCCTCCGACGTCGTCGCCGGTGGGTCCGGTCATCTGGTCCATCTCGAAGAACGCGCCGCCGGTGTCGGCCGGGTGCAGCTGCATGCCGACATGGCCCTCGTCGGGGAAGTTCATCTCGAATGCGATCCGGATGCCCAACTCATCGACATGGGCACGGCGCGCAGCAACGTCGCTGACCTGGGTGATGACCATGTAGCCGGTGTCGCCGCCGCGCCGCTGCTGGTACCGGCCTGCTGCAGTGTCTTCTTGGATCGGCGTGACGCACTCGAGGAATTGCGTGCCCACCGGCCACAGCACGTTCTTCAGACCGAAGATGCCCACACCGGGATCGGTGAAGCACGGCTCAACGCCAAGCACGCTCTGGATGTCCGCCGAGGTCTGGGCCAAGTCGGCAGTAGTCACGGCAATCTGACGAAGACGAATCCACATGCCCGCCAACACTAGAAGAGCGGCTCGGACACTGCCCGCCCGTCTCAAGACTCCACGCACGTCCCGCAGCTGGGCTGCCGACCCGGACGGCAGGCAGATGCCGATCAGGAGCCTCCGATCGGGAACCCCCGATGATCAGCGAGCCGGAGTCCCCGCGTACCAGATCCCCATGATCAGCGAGCATCTGGCTATGGGCCGTGTGCTGATCCTCGGCCGGCATCAAGGAACTCTGAGTCCGGCGGCGGCTGACCGAATGGCTGTGGTGCGTTGGTCAGGCGGCGCCTGGCTGGTCAGGCGGCGGCTGGCGGATCGTCGTCTGCGGTGATGGCCGGGCCAGGTGGCTGGCTTGGATCTCGGCTGGGTGATGTCGTGGGGTGTCGGCCGGCTGGCCCGGCGTCTTCCGGCGGGTTGGGTTGGCCGTCGGGGGGTGCTCGTCGTGGTCGGCCAGATGGCGTGCCGGGTGCGGGCGGGCTGTGTCGGCTGCCGGGGGTGCTCGTCGTGGTCGGCCGTTGGGTGGTGTTTCGATGGGCCAGTGGCGTTGGTGGTGGTCGAGGTGGCAGGGTTCGCACAGGTTGGCGAGGTTCGCAATGTCGGTGTTTCCGCCATCTTCGAAGTAGTCGATGTGGTGGGCGTGGCACTGCTCGGAATGGGTGGCGCACGCGATGCAGCCGCCGTCGCGGATAGCCAGGACGATCCGTTGCGCTTCGGACGCGCTTCGGACTCGACCCAAGGCGAGCTGGCTCCAGTTGCTGTTGAAGATGGCCGGGAGGATCTTGGCGTCGGCGGCGAGTTCGGCAAGCTGATTGGCCGAGATCGGCGTGCCGTCATCGAGCCGAGGGTTGGCGAGCCGTCCAGAGACGCTGTCATAGTCGGCGGCAATCACCAAGCTGGCGCCGGGACGTTGGCGGCCCAGGATCAGATCGCACAAGGCGTCGGCGTTGCGCTGAGGGAACGTGTCCTCGGCTGAGTCGTCACGCTGGCGCACGGCGCGCTCGGCCGCAGCGAGCTGCATGCTCACTTGGCGGCCGACGAGGTAGTCGAGGTCGGCGTTCAGGTGCCACATGCCGTCGTCGCCCAGCCGCATCGAGCAGCGCCGCTGGTGCCGTTGGAGTGCAAGCTCGGCGTCAGCGGGCTCAACGGTTCCCCCTGGGGTTGCCGCAGCGGCTTCCGCAGCGAGATCGGCGTAGACCTGCTCGCTCTCATAGGCCAGGGAGTGGCGGGCCACCACATCTGACGGATAGGCACGGCACAGCCCCAAGAAGTCGGACTCGCCGCGGCGGTGAGTCTTGGGTGCCTCCCGGGCGATCACCCTCGCATGGGACATCTGGATCTCGCCGGCCGCCAGCGCATCGAGCGTGTCTCCCAACTCATTCGCTGCGAGCGATTCGGCGAGGCGGGCTTCGCTGCGAGCTTGCGCGCCATTCATTCGCGTGTACTCGCGAAGTTGCCACGCAGCAGACTGCGCCCCGTCTCGGGACACCAACTCGCCCACCGCCGCCAGACATTCCGCCTCGATGCGGGATCGCTCCGCCGTCAGCTTGACGACACGGTCCAACAGATCGCTGTCGGTCAGCGACTCCAGCCCCAGCCTCGCCGCACACTGCGCGTCGAGGAACGGGCCGCGCTCAGTGCCCCGAGCAGCAGCCAGGGCCTCGGCAGCCTCACGGTTGAATTCGGCCCAGTCCGGCTCGCCGCTTCCCGACTCTGCGGGATCGTCAGATCGACCGACCGGATGCACTTCAGGCACGGCAACACGGCTGCCGGCACGGTGCTCGAAGCGCAACTCGGTGAACATGAGATGAGTATACACACGAATGTTCGTAGAAGCAAACATTCGCGCGCATTTGAACTCCCTCGATTGGATCCCGGCAAACTGGTCGGAGCGCCGTTGAGCAGCAGCGGGCTTGCCAATTCAGGGAACAATCAACCTGCGCGCCTGGTCGCAACGGGAACGTGCGCGACCGCCCAGATTCCGGAATCTGGACCGACCGTGCATCAAGGCCAGAACGACCACTTGCGCCCCGGCGGCAGCGGCGCGAGCCTCACCGAGCGCGGGCTGCCGGAAGGATGCGCTTGTGAGGGGATATGGCCCTGCAATAGCTGGGAATAATGACCCCGCAATATTGAGGAGCAATCGACTACAAGTTATGGTATGAATGAGGCTGGCACAGCTATGGCGGCCGAAGGCGGCTACATCGTACGCATTGCGGACCGGATGCTCGAATTCGACCTTGCGTCATGGCCGTCGGTGCTGGTGACTGGACCGAGGGCGGTCGGCAAGACGACCACGGCGGTCAGGCACGCCGAGGCGGTGCTGCGTCTGGATCAACCCGAGGATGCCAGCCTCGTCCGCGACGATCCTGGTGCGGCGATTCGCGTCGGAGCATTCCCCTCCTGCTCGACGAATGGCAGCACACGCCTGAAGTGCTCGGTGCTGTGAAGCGCGCGGTCGACGACGGCCTGCATCCCGGCCGCTACGTCGTAACGGGCTCGGCGCGCAACGATTTGATCGCCGGTGCATGGCCAGACACGGGCCGTTTCTTGGACATCCAGATGTGGCTGCTCGTGGGTCGTGAGCTGTTCGGCGACGCGAGCCGGCCGTCGCTGTTCGACCGCTGGGATTCGCCCGGCCGGTTCCAAGTGCCGGACGATCCGCCGGACGTGCTGGGCTACCTGGGGCTCGCACTGTGCGGAGGGTTTCCAGGTGCGCTGAGAGCATCCGACGCCCGTCGACGGGAACGCTGGATGCGCAGCTATGCCGACGTCACCACGACACGTGACCTCGACGAGTTCGGCTCAGGACGAGGCCGGTCGTGCAGCCCGAGCCGCTACCGGCGCTACTTGCGAGCGTGCGCGCTGCACACGGCCGGTGTCGTGCCCGACAGCGCTCTCGCCGAGGCTGCTGCCCTCGATCGCAAGACTGCGGCGGGCTATCACGACATCCTGGATGCCCAGGACTCATTGTGGACACGCCCGCGTGGCGTTCCAACTGTCTGCGGCGCCTGACGAGCGCGCCCAAGCGATACCTCTGCGACTCCGGGCTCGCGGCATGGCTCGCGCAGGTCGACTTCGACACTGCACGACGTGACCCCGATGCGCGCGGTCGGCTGCTCGATACCTATGTCGCTGCCTAGCTGCGTGCCGAGGCGGAATCGGCGGACATTCCTGTGTACCTGCATCACCTGCGCAGTCAGCGATGAGATCACGAAATCGATCTCATCGCCGAATTCGGGGCCCGCGTGGCCGCATTCGAGATCAAGTCCGCCAGTGCGCTCTCAGTGAAGGACGCTCGGCACCTGATCTGGCTGCGCGACAATCTGCCAGCGGAGCAGTTCGCCGGAGGCGTGGTGCTGCACACCGGCCGTCATCGCCGCTGGCTCGAGCGAGACATAGAGGCGGTGCCCATCGCAGCCCTGTGGGGCTGACGCGGCAGTGCAGCAGCCGAGCCCGGCCGACGCTGCAACAGCCGCCGGACGGCGTGTCGCACCCCGGCTGTAGGTTCGCCGCCATGAACGAACGCCAATACTGGGAAGGCCGCCTTGAGGACTACTTACGCTGGCGGCGCGAGGACGGCAAGGTTGAGAGCACCCGTGCAGATGACAAAGCGATCGTCGGACAGTGGATTGAATACGCACTCGACCAGTCCGCTCAGCCGGACGCGCCTGAGGATGAGCTTCTGCATCGCTGGGTCACGACGATAAAGGACTTGACCCCAGACAGTCAGAACAGCTACCGGGCCCATGTCCGGCCTTGGTGGCGGTGGAATCGGGACTTCCCGGTGACGCGTGATGCCGACATCGGAGAGCAAGAGCAGTACGGCGACATTGCAATGTGGATGGAGCGGCTCAAGGAGTACGAGGATGTCCTGCGGTCTCAGGGCTTGGCCGAGAAGTCAATAGATATGCAGCGCGGAAAACTGAAAAAATGGATCAAGCTGACGTGCCGTACCGGACGGGATCCAGCGACTTGGGACCCTCAGGCGCTTGAAACGTACTTTGGCAAGCACGGCACCACGGAGACGCCGCGTCAGCGTGACACCATCCGTCGCTACATAGAGGAGTGGTGCCAGTACTGGAGCAACGGCCCTGCTTCTGAGGCGGTCAGATGCTGGGTGGTGAGGGCTGGCCGCGAGGGCGAGGCCGTGGAGCACAACCTCGCGAACGATGTTGTGACGATCGGGTGGGGTGGTGCAAGCGAGTTTGAGAGGGTTGTGCATTGCGGGTCCCGTGAGG
>JAJDVQ010000101.1 GCA_022826045.1 Acidimicrobiia bacterium
CGCCTGATATTCCGCCAAGGTGATCTCCTCGTCCCGGTAACGGCGGGCTGCCTCGTTCAGCTCGTCGTCATTCTGCTTGATCTCCGCGGCGGTCGGCTTCGGATCGGCCTCCGGCTCAGGGTCCGCATCCTCGCCGGAGCCATCGCCGGTGCCGTCGCCGTCGTCGCTGTCGTCGTCGTGATCTTTCTTTTCTTGCTCGCGCTTGTTCTTCTCGGCTTCTTTGAGTCCGTCAAACAGCTTCTCGCAGCCAATATCTATGCCAATGCCGACAGGGGAACCGGCCACAAATTGCTCGATCCAAGAAGCACCTTTGAGAATGAGTTTCCCCGCAGCCGCGGCACCAAGACCGGCGGCTCCGTAGCAGACGATTTTGCCGACGGCGTCGTAGACGTATCCCTCTGAGCGTAGGAGTTGGCCGCTGCCGTGCTGGGTGTCTTCGTCATGGCAGCCGCGGACCCTGTAATAGATGCCGGGCTTGTGCTCGTGCTGGCCGACGGGGCACAGGTCAGCACCCACGGGATGGCAGGCGAGGCCCTGGCCGTGGTTGTGATACCTCACGTCCGCGTCGGGACCGCGACACGCCTCCGGGAACCGCCACCCCTGCTGTTTCTCAAGGTGGCAGTCGCCCGTGTGCTCGTGAGAGTGCTCGCCCGCAGGGCAGTGGTCGGTCCACCCTTTGTGGTCCCCGTCGCTGTTGTCGGTCTTCTGGCCGAGGGTGTGGCACTGCTGCGATCCGTGAGCGTGCTCGTGCTCGCCCGTCGAGCAGTGCGAGTCATTGACCGGGTGACACGCCGATGTCGTGGCCGCTGAGCCGGTGCCCAGCGCGTGCTTGCGCTGATGGCGAACACCGCGCCCGCGCGTCACCGGGGCACAGTCCGGCGGCGGCGTGGTCGTCTTGGGCTTGTCCTTGACGCAGTTGGGCGGGGTGCCGCTGTAGCCGTCGGCGCACTCGGGCGGCGGCGGGCACGCGGGCCGCTGTTGGGTGGTGTGGCCGACGTGGGGTGCCCATGTGCCGGTTCCGCAGGGCGGCGTGAAGCTGTGGCTGTGGCAGGTGTTCCCGTGGCGATGATGCCCTGTAGCGCATCGCGGCGGCCGAGGAGGCGGCGTGGTGGTGGTCGGCGGCGGCGCTGTCGTGGTGGTGGTGGTCGGCCTCGTGCACCACGGTGGGGTGCCTGTGAAGCCCGGCGGGCAGGGCTGCGGCGGCGCTGTGGTCGTGGTGGTCGGCGGCGGCGTGGTCGTGGTGGTTGTGGTGGTCGGCGGGCGTCCGCCGCCGCCGCGGCCGTGGCTGTGTGGCACGTTCACGGTCCAGCACTGATTCCCGGCGAAGGGATCGAAGGCGCACTGCTGTTTCGTCTTGGTGTGCGCCTCGGCCATCTCCGAAGCAGCGAGCGGCACCGCGACGAGCACGGCCATGAATGCCAGCAGCGCGCACAGCGCCGCCAAGGGTCGTTTTGACATGGAGGGTCCCTCCGAGCGGAAGTCAGCGAATGCGTGTCAACCACAACCGCGCGAGCCGCAGGGAGGGACCCATGCAACTGATATGCCGCCCAAGCGGCCCGCACGGCCCGGAGAGGGCCGCGGTTGTGGTTGACGGGCGCGGCACTCGCGCGTCCGCTGACTCGTGTCAAGCGCGTGTTCGTCGAGCGCTCGCCGTCGGGGCCGCGGTTGATGGTGGTCAACGACGCCGCGTTGCGGCCGTTGCCGGTCCGCAGCCCGCGAGCAGCCCTACCCGATGCCCGGCAGGCACAGTTGCCCGGAGCCGACGGTCTCGATGAGGTGGGCTACGTGTCGGCAGTCTGAGCAGTGCCGCACCGTGTCAGCTTGCAGCATCCGAATGTCGCCGGTGAAGTGATGCCAGAACCTGTCTCGTCCGCAGCCACGCTCACCCGCAGTGTCAGCACCGCAGCCCCACCACAGCCGCTGACCGCACCGCTCGCAGCACCGCAGCGCAGGATGCTGACTGTGGCCGCAGCGTGGGCACTCCACGGTAGGCATCCTCGACACTTCGTCGTTGCGGACCTTGCGTGCCGCCAAGCTCCAGTACATCTTCGCGGCCGGGTCGCCATGCTGGGTCGTGTTGCGGGCCATGTCGACGATCACCGCATACGGCTTGCCTTCCGAAGCTCGCAACGCCCGCCCGTTGATCTGCCGATACAACGCCAAGCTCTTGGTTGGCCGCAGATGCACCACCACCGCGCAATCGGGGACGTCGAAGCCTTCGGTGGCCACCGCGACGTTCAGCAGATGCATCAGCCGGCCGTGCTTGAAATCGTCGACCATCCGGCGGCGATCCGAACGAGGCCGTCTTGGCGGTCAGCACCGCAGTGTTCTCGTCGGCCTCATACAGCACTTCCGCCAAGCGTGACGCTGCGGTGACGGTCGGCAGATACCAGATCGTGCGCCGGTCCACCAGCGGCGCCACCGCAGCCCGCCATTCGTTCACCACCACATCGGTGCGCAGAAGCTCGACGACCGCCGCGCCGGCTGCCCGAGTGTCGATCTCGCCCATGTCGTCAGTAGGCAGATTCTCAGGCAGCCGCACCGTCGGCTCGACTACCCGAAAGTCGGCCACCCATTCGTCGATCAGCACCAGGCAGGGCCCGTAGTCGTCGAGCAGTTCGAGCAGCCGGTCGCCGGGACTGGTAGCGCGTTCGTCGTCGGCGGCGATGCGAGCGAACGCCTCGGCGCCGCCGATCTGGTAGGCGAGCTCGCCCCACAGGGTGCGCACCACGGTGCCGTCGGGCTTGGTGACCGGGTTGCCGAGCGAGAGCTTGTTGCCGACCAGCACCGCCCGTCTCACCGTCGGCAGCACGTCGACCTCTGCAGCGCCGATCATCTCGTCGATGCCGGCCAGCGCAGCCGCGGGCGAGCCGCCGAACAGGTGATAGAGGGCCAGCATCGAATGCGTCTTGCCGCCGCCGAAGTTGGTCTGCAGCTGCACCACGGGGTCGCCCGCGCCGCCGCTGAGCCGGCTGATGGACCCGGCGAGGAGCTGCTTCGGGCTCGCTGTCAGGAACGTGCGCCGGAAGAACTCGACCGGGTCGCGGTACTCCTCGCTGCCTTGGCCCTGGTGTACCTGCCACAGATCGGCCGCAAACTCGGCCTGCTGGAATCGACCGCTGCTCACGTCAGGATGCGGCGTGACGACATCGCGCCACGGCTTGATCGTCTCTGCTGCGGGAGAGTCGATGATGGATGCGGCGGCCCGACGCTGGGAACTGCGACGCTGCTCGTCGAAGCGAATCCGCAGCAGATCGTTCTTCAGCTTCTCCAGTGCTTCCGCCTCTGCCGCGCTGCCGACCGCCGTGAGCAGCCGTTGCACCGAGTCGAGGGCTCGATACGTGTCGTCACCGGAGAATCGGTTCTGCTGTGTCTCATGCGCCCAGCGATTGCGGACGTCACGCAATTCGCTCACCAGCGTCCGTTCAGCCTGCCCCAGCGTCTTGCGGAAGATGTCCTGCCAGGAGTCCCACATGATGCGCAGCAGGCTCGCCACGTCGACATCGTCGAAGGGCCGCTTGGGATCGCTGATGCGACGGTTCAGTGCGTCCTCGGGCATGAGCGGGGTGCGATTGCGATGGTGGCTGATGTACTCCCGTGCGACGAACGGCAGCAGCCCGCGGCGCAGGGCCGTGAGCGCCGAATCGACTCGGTCACGATTGGTCACTGCCATCGCCTCGCCGTCCCCTCAGTCCCGTTCGTCTCGGTCGCCGCGGTGTGCCCGGCGTGCCGCCGGCCAGGGCGATCCCCGCATCGGCGCCGTCATTGTGCAGGTTCTGCTTCGGGCGACGGAGTGGGCGGCTCTGCTGCCCAGATGGTGAGGCGGAGCTCGTTCTCGCCGATCAGCTCATAGGCAGGGCGCCGTCCCGACAGCTCATTGCTGTGGTGCAGGATGATCGGCACGCCGTCGCCGCGGCGGTCCATCACGCGCTGGCGGCCGAGCAGGCCTTCCGGGTCGAGCGCCGCCGCACTGCAACGCGCCAGCAGCGACACGATCAGCTCGTTCCGGCTGTACTGGCGCAGCGCGAGCACGTCAGGGGTGAGCGTGTTGGCGAGCGCCCCAGGCACCGACAGCTCGATCCGGTCCGTGAACATGTGGAACCTGATCCGTGCCCCGGCCATCGAGTAGTCGCGGTGCGCCACAGCGTTCACCAGCGCTTCGAAGACGGCTCGTTCGCTGTACTGCGGACGGTCGACGCGCCCGAGACGCTTGTGAGCCGACACGAACATGTTGCGCCGCAAGAAGTGCAGCCCGTCGGCCACTTGACGGTCGAGCGGACCGTCGATGTCGCGTGCATCGAGCTGGTACTGCGCGCTCGGTCGCTCAGCGGCGTAGTAGACGGCCTGAATCTGTGCGTGCGGCAGCCATGCCTGAGGCCGCTGGGCGCACATCAGCACCCCGGCCAGTGTCAGCCGCGCCGTGCCCGTGTCGTCGTCGGACACGATGCCCAGCTTGCGCAGTGCCGTCTCGTCGGCTTCCGCACCGTCACCGAGGAAGCGGCGAGCCAGCGCCGTGTCGATGTCGCTGAGCGCAGTGCCCGGCACGACCGGCTCGTCGAAACGGATCAGACGGCTCTGGCTGCGCTCGGCGAACAGTCGGGCCAGCACCTCGGGTCGCATCTGCCTTTTCGAGCTGCCGATGCGCTGGCAGTAGCCGCCTGGGCTGCGATGAACGAAGAGGCTCCTGGGCACGTCGATCTGCATGACGACCGTCGCCTGCCCCTCCCCGATGCTCAGCTGACGCTTCCAGATGCCCGCGTCGAGCGGCGGCTCGATCGAGTCGTTGCAGACCTCGCGCACCCACTGCTCCACTGCATCCAGAGACATCCGGGGAATGCCGACGACCTCGCCGCTGTCGTCGTCGACGCCGAGCACCAGCGTGCCTCCGCGCCCGTTGGCGAACGCTGCAAGCTCGTCTGCCATGCGGTCGCTGCTCGGAGCGACCACCTTCGCGCCGGCGGTCTCGAGCCGCTTGCACTCCAAGCCGGAGTCCTCGCCGAGCCGAATCTGCTCGAGCAGGCGGTCAGGCGGGATCATCGGGGCCTGCCATCTCGAACATCTGACTCTGGGCCGCTGCGACCGATGGGTCCTGCTGAGCGAGGCGGGCGATCTCGGGCCACGACTGCACCAGCCCGTTGTACATGCGAGCGTCGGCGGCGCGCCCGCGGCGCTCGCTCACGAGGTACAGCCGGTAGGCCAGATCGCGCGCCACTTCGGCCTCTGCGCCGAGCTCGGCAACCAGTGCGGCAGCCGCTTGCTCGCCGCCGGTCTCGAGCACCCGGATGAGGTGCTGGGCTGTCTCCCAGACGATGCGGCGGAGATCGGTCGCCGAGTCCCAGTCCGGCGGCAGCTCTGCCGGCCGCAGCAGGCGCACCTGGCCGCGGCTCGACACCACGGCGCCAGACTCCACCAGGCCGTCCACGCTGGTGTTCTTGGCTTTTGACAGCTGCTCGGCCAAGCCGTAGTCGGCCTCGTCGTAGCCGTACTGCTCGAACCACGTCACCGCCCAACGGGTGTCGGCATCGAAGTCGCCCTCCTGCTCCGCGAGCACCTCATCGAGTGTTGCGTTGATGAGCGCCAGCGCCTCGCGCATGGTCATTGCCGTGCCTCCGCGTTCAGCACCTCCCGGTACCGCGAGAACACAGCCATGCCGGGGCCGATGGAGGTCTGCGCCAAGTCGACGGGGGCGATGTTCGCCCGTTGCAGTTCTGTTACGGCGACCGGGAACTCCGCTCGCAGCGCCGCCTGAAGCTCCTGCCGAGTCGCCGCGGGACCGTCGGCAGCTCGAGGCCGGCACACCAGAACAATCGACGTCGAACAAGTAGGCCTGCAGGATGCGCTTGGCCTCTGACACCAACCGGAAGTCGGCGCCGTCGCCGTCGAAGCTCCACGGTCGTCCTTCCTCGACGATCTCCAGCTTCGACTCGTCGTCGCGGAAGAGCAGCTGGTTGTCGACTGCGCCCGATGCGTCCTTGTAGATCAGTTCGATGGCCGCTGAACCCGCCCATCGCACCCGTTCGACGGTGACGATCTCACCGCCCGGCGCGATGCCGCGCACGGCTGCGCCCTGCTTGAGGTCCTCCAGTCTGACCACGCCCCGAAAGCGTAGGCGGACAGGGGTGTTCGCGAGTTCTGCCGCGCGCCCGCTCAGTCCCAGTCGTGGCCCACGATGGACACGTCGTCGGGATTGACGAAGCCCGGCAGGTTCCAGCCGTCGAGGTCGTACTCGGCCATGCACTGCTCCGCGAAACCCTCGAGCGTCTCGGTGAGAGACGGCTGACCGGGAGCAGCGATGTCGGCTGCCTGCACATTCTCGTAGCGGATCTGCTCGTTGTTGCCGGCGTAGTTGCGCTCGTACAGCTCGTGGCGGCCGCCGAACTCGCTGCCCATCGCATCCCACAGCAGCTTCATGATCTTCATCCGCTCCAACGCCGGCATGCCGTCCGATCCCCGCACATAGCGCTCCAGGTAGGGCCGGATCTCATCCGACGTGAAGTCGGCCGCGTTCGAGTTCACGTAGATCAGGCCCGAGGCCACCACCTGCTCGACGATGTCCTTGATGCGGGGATAGAAGTACGGCGAGAACGTGCGGTAGGCCATGCCGTAGCTCCGTGACGGCTGCACGGCGCCGTTCTCCCACGGGTCGGGAGTGCGGCACATGGCGTCGCTGAGGCCCCACATCAGGTTGCGGATGGCGATCACCTCGCCCAGGTTGGCCTGCACGCCCCGGAAGTCGCGGGTGCCGGTGGCGCGCAGCGCTTTCGACAGCAGGCCGGCGATGAAGTCCAGCTTCACGCACAGGCGGGCCAGCCCGTGGAAGGTGAACCGCGGGAGAAAGCCGACCGAGTTGAGGAACCGGTTGGCCTTCGCCACGTCGCCGTAGAGGAACACGTTCTCCCAGGGAATCAGCACCTGGTCGAACACCAGGATCGAGTCGTTCTCGTCGAGCCGGCTCGACAGCGGGTAGTCGAACACGCTGCCGGTGGCGGCCGCCTGCAGCTCGTATGAGTTCCGGCAGATCAGCTTCACCCCATCCGAGTTCATCGGCGTGGTGCAGACGATCGCGAACGCAGGGTCCTGAATGGGTATCGGGCCGAACTGGGCGATGAAGTTGTAGTGCGTCAGCGCCGAGCCGGTGGCAACCACCTTGGCGCCCGACACGACGAGGCCGTTGTCGGTTTCGCGCTCGACATGCATGCACACGTCGCGCACATGGTCCGGGCCCAGATGACGGTCGACCGGCGGATGCACGATGGCGTGGTTCCAGTACGACACTTCCTCCTGGCTGCGCTGATACCAGTAGACGGCGTTGTCGCGGTAGTCGCCGTAGAACTCCGGCATCGCACCGAGCGTCGCCAGGAACGAGGCCTTGTAGTCGGGGCTGCGGCCCATCCACCCGTAGGTGAGCCGCTGCCAGCCGACGATGGCATCGCGTGCGCCGACCAGATCGTCCACACTGCGCGGCACCCGGAAGAACTTGTGGGTCCTGCCTCCCGAACCCGTGTCGGTCTCGCACGTCAGCACGTCCTGCTGGGCAGGGTCGCCGAGCGCGTCGTACAGCCGGGCGATGGAGCGCACGCTGTTGCGGAACGCCGGATGAGTGGTGACGTCGCGCACCTTCTCGCCATGGAAGTACACCGTGCGGCCGTCGCGCAGGCTCTCGATGTACTCCTCGCCGGTCATCGGCGACCGCGTCTCAGTCGACCCGCTCATCGCGTGTGCCCCGTGCGCCTGCCTTCATCGGCCAGGCGGCTCAGGCTGGTGAGAAGTCGGTCTCGTAGTCGGTGTCGTCAACGAGCAGGTCTTCGGGAGGCAACCGCTTGGCGTAGTTGAGGGCACCGTTGATGTCGTGCTTCCAGACTTCCTCAGGCAGCTCGTACAGCACTTCCACGCCGTAGCCGTTGGGATCGTTGACATAAACGCTGTGGGTCATGCCGTGATCGACGCGGACGTTCATCGGCACTCCCCGCTCCTCGAGAAACTGCACCTGTTCGAGCCACGACTCCCGGTCGGGATAGGTGATCGCGATGTGGTTCACCGCGCACGCGCCCTCGACCATGCTCCATTTCTCGGGCGGCGCCGGCAGCTCCGGACGCTCCACGAGCGCTATGTCGTGGTGGTTCACGTCGTCGATGACGCCGCTGTAGAAGCGCATGTTCATGACCGGCGGCTTGCCGTCGCGCGGCTCGAGCTCGCCGACTTGCTTGAAGCCCAGCAAGTCGCACCAGAAGTGATGCGACTCCTCCATGTCGCGCACGTTCAGCACCAGGTGATTCAGGCCCCGCGGCGTGACTGCGCTCGTGCGCTTCTTGATGGCTTCGCTCATGAACTGACCGCCTTGTCGGATGTGTTGCCGGTGCCTCCAGCCGACCGCTGCTTCTGTGAGAGGAGCCTAGCCCCACCCGCATTTCGGCCTGTGGGGCGTCGATGTCAGCCCTGGCGCTTGGCCAGCCACTCCTCGTACTCGGCACGACGATCCTTGGCGATGGGGAATGTGCCGATCGAGCTCTCACCGGCAGCGACCCGCTCGATGGCCCACTCCTCTTCGAGCTCCTGGGCATAGGAGTCGTTGGCGACCTCCTCGGCGAGCAGCGCCGGGATGACCACGGCACCCTCGCCGTCGCCCACGATGATGTCGCCCGGAATCACCGTGACGCCGGCGCATGCGATCGGCACCTGGTGGTCGAGCGGCGTATGCACGCGGCCGAGGGTCGCCGCGTGAGATGACTGGTGATACACGGGCAGGCCGACATCGGCCACGGCTGGCGTGTCGCGCAGCGCGCCGTCGGTGACGAAGCCGGAAGCGCCGAGGTGCTTGATGCGCATGGTGAAGATGTCGCCGATGGTGCCGGCATGCGGCTCTCCCCGCGCCTCCACGATGAGCACCTCTTCGGGCTCGATGGACTCCACGGCCCGGCGCTGCGCGTTCGGACCCTCCAGCCGGCGTTCGAAGTCTTCGCGCTTGGGCACGAAGCGCAGCGTGTGGGCGTAGCCGACCATGCGCTGGCCCTCCTTGAGCGGTCGCAGGCCGCTGAGGAAGCTGTTCCGCATCCCCCGCCGCTGCATCTGGCCCGCAAGCGTCGCCGTGGACACCGCGTTGAACTTCATACGCATGTCGTCGGTGAGCGCCACTGGGCGGTGTTCTGCGTCGGCCATGAAGTCCCCTTTAGCTGAGCCCGATTGCGCGGTGTGTGGTTGCGGCGTGTCGACGGGCCTCGCCAATGTAGTCAAGTCCCGTTTTCCGAAAGCCGGTCGCACCCGCGGACTCCGGTCGCTGCTTGCTGGCGCTTGGCTCGGCGTATCGGCGACAAGACTGGCAAAGCGGTGGCTGCCGACTCCTGGGCGTCGGCGGCGCCGAGGTGTATTGCTCGAACAGGAAGGAAGCGTTGTGGCGCCTTCGAAGACCATCGATCCCATCGAGCTGTCGAGCCGGCTCATCGACACCGGCGTGGCCGATGAGCAGGTGGTGCGGGTCAACAACGCGTTGAGCGAGATCGACGACAACGTCGCCGTGGTCGAGGCGTTCAGCAACATGGTCGCCTTCGGCACCGACGACGGCTTGGTGTGCTTCGACGCCAGCGGCCCGTTCAGCGGTACCGCCGTAGTGGAATCGCTGCGCGGCTGGTCCGCCGACCGAGTCAACACGCTGCTGTACACGCACGGCCACGTCGACCATGTCGGCGGCAGCGGCGCGCTGGCGGCTGATGCGGCCGAACGCGGACAGCCGCTGCCCGACGTGGTCGGGCATGACAACGTCATCCCTCGCTTCGAGCGATACAACGCCACCAACGGCTACAACCTCATCATCAACCGGCGCCAGTTCGGAATCGGGCTGCGACAGCGCGGGGTCGGTATCGCTTTCGACGACGACCGCTTCCTGCCGTCGGACGCACTCTGGCCGAGCCGCACCTTCAGCACGGATGACTCGCTGTCGGTCGGCGGGCTCGATTTCGAGCTGCACCACGACAAGGGCGAGACCGACGATCACACCTGGGCGTGGGTGCCATCGCACCGCGCCATCTGCCCCGGCGACCTGGTGGCGTGGGTGTTCCCGAACGCCGGCAACCCCCAGAAGGTGCAGCGCTACCCCTTGGAGTGGGCGCGGGCGCTGCGCCACATGGATTCCCTCGAACCCGAGCTGCTGATCCCGGCGCACGGACCGCCCGTCCGGGGCCGTGAGCGCATTAGAACCGTGCTGCTGTCGCTGGCCGAAGCGTTGGAATCTCTGGTGAGCCAGACGATCGAGCTCATGAACGCCGGAGCCTCGCTGGACGAGATCCTCCAAGGCGTCTCGCTGCCCGCCGATTGGCTGGCGCGCCCGTGGATGCGGCCGGTCTATGACGAACCCGAGTTCGTTATCCGCAACGTCTGGCGTCAGTACGGCGGATGGTGGGATCTGGACCCGTCGAACCTCAAGCCCTCCCCCAAGGCCGAATTGGCCGACGAGCTGGTACGAATGGGCGGCGGTGCGGCGGCGTTCGCGACTCGGGCGCAGGAGCTGGTCGAGGCCGGCGACCTCAAGCTGGCCTGCCACCTGATCGAGCTGGCCGTGGCGGCTGATCCGGCATCGACGAGCCTCCACGGTGTGCGAGCCGAGATCTACGAAGCCCGGCGGACTGCTGAGCAGGGGCTGATGTCGATCGGCATCTTCAGCGCCGCGGCCGCCGAGTCACGCGAGATCGCCGAGAACAGCGAGAGCGACTAATTCGCTTCGCTGACGGGCCGCCCGGGCCGCGGCATTGCCATTCGGCTCAGCCTCTGGGTCTGGACCCAAGGCAGCTGCACCCGCCGTGCTCACTGGGCGTAGTGTTCCCCGCAGCAACTCTCGTGGTCAGCTCGGCATGCCCGCGGCCGTGACTTGCTAGCCGGAACGGCGGGGCTGGAGCACGCACATGGCCGACATCGGATCGGGGTCGGCGCCGGGGGCGCCGTACGGGGGGCGCGGCGCACCTGCTCTGTCCGATCGCGCGCTCGGCGTGCCCGCCGCTGCCGTGGCGATGGTGGGATGGGCGGCCTCGGGCGTGATCGCCAAGGGCATTTCCGAGCTGGGGCCGCTGGCCGTCGTGTTCTGGCGGATGTGGCTCTACACCGGGCTCGTCGCGCTGTTCCTGTGGGCCAATCGCACCCCGCTGCGGCTGTCGTCGATCAAGATCTCGTTCTGGGGCGGGTTCTCGCTGGCGTTCGACATCATGCTGTTCTTCGTCGCCTTGCGGATGACCACGGTGGCCAACGCCACCGTGGTTGCGTCGCTGCAGCCGCTGCTGATGCTGTTTCTGGCACCGCGCATCTTCGGCGAGCAGCCGGGCCGGCGCCATTGGGGACTGGCGCTGGTGGCGATCGGCGGCATCGCGATCGTCGTGTTGGGCTCGTCAGGGTTGACCGAGTGGAGCGTGTTCGGCGACCTGCTGGCATTCGGTGCGCTGTTCGCCTGGACGGGCTACTTCGTGTTCTCGAAGCTGAGCACGCAGAAGATCGCAGCAGCGCAGTACACGGGCGGCAGTGCGCTGGTGTGCTCGCTGGTGGCCACGCCGTTCGCGCTGGCCTCAGGGCAGGTCTTCGACTGGCCGTCGGCGGGCGCGTGGCTGTGGCTGGGAATCATGGCCATCGGGCCCGGCGTCGCCAGTCACATGCTGATGAATTGGTCGCTGGTGCGCATCCCGTCGTGGCTGGGCTCCACGATGACGCTTGCCATCCCCGTCACCAGCACGCTGATGGCCTGGGTGTTCCTGGGCGATCAGGTGTCGCTGTGGCAGTTCGTCGGGATGGCGGTGGTGATGTTCGCGCTCGCAGCCGTGGTGCTCGACCAGTCCCGCACCAAGCTGTAGTTGCCGGAACGCTGGCTGATGTAGCCGGTCAGGCGGCCGCGTACACCGACGGGCGCCGCTGGGCCCATGGAGCTGCCTGCTCCATCTGCGCGGCGACTCGCAGCAAGATGTCCTCGCGGCCGGGCGCAGCGACGAGCTGGATACCGATTGGCAGGCCTTCGGCGGACATGCCTTCCGCGGTGCCGAGTGGCACCGAGATGGCGGGCTGGCCGCTGACGTTGAACTGCGGCAGGTACGGCGTCACCTTGGCCAGCCGCTTGGTGAGCGTGCGCTCGTCGCCCTCGACGAGGTAGCCGACGGGAGGCGGGACGACGCCGAGCGTGGGCGTCAGCAGCAGGTCGAAGCCGTCGCCCTGACCGGGCTCGGCATTCCACCACCGCACGATCTGCCGCGTGAACTGGTGCAAGCGCTCACGGCTGGCCAGCAAGTCCGGGCCACTGATCTTGGTGCCGCGCTGGTAGTTGATCCATGCAACCGGCTCGACATCTTCTTCGGTCCAGGGTCGGCCGAGTGCCGCCTCGTAGGACCGCAGGGTCGCGGTCGCGCTGGCCCGCATGATCCGGACGTAGTCGTACATGTAGTCATTGCTGGCCATCGGCTCGGGCAGCGCTTGATCGACCCGGTGCCCGAGGCTGTCCAGCAAACCGGCTGCAGCTTCGGCGGCCTGGGTGCACAGCGGGTCGGTCACTTCGAAGGGGATCGTCGAGCTCACGCCGATGCGCAGCTCGCCAGGGTGCTGGCCGACTTCGGCGACGTAACCGGCCGCGGGCGCGGGATGTGCGGGCACGTACGGGTCGCCGGGCTCGGCGCCGGCGAGCACATCGAGCGCCAGCGCCGCATCGCGCACGGTGAGCGCGACGGCGCCGTCAGTGGTTCCGCCTCCCCAGCCTTCACCCGCCGGTGCGCTGGAGATCCGACCCCGGGAGGGCTTGAGCCCCACGAGGCCGTTGGCACTGGCAGGGATGCGGATCGACCCGCCGCCATCGCTGGCGTGAGCGATGCGCACGATGCCCGCCGCGACCGCTGCCGCCGCACCGCCGCTGGAGCCGAGCACGGTGTGATCGGTGTTCCACGGGTTGCGGCAGGGCCCGTACAGCGCCGTCTCCGCTGCGGCGGGGCACTGGCCGCCGCCGAGCTCGGGACTGTGCGAGTGCCCGATGCTGATGGCGCCCGCCTCGGCCAAGCGTCGAGCGACCGCACCGGTCTCGGAGTAGCGATAGTCGAGCTCGGCCAGCCGGCGGTTGCCCTGGTAGCCGGGTTCGCCCTCGGCCGGGCAGAACAGGTCTTTCAGCGCAATCGGCACACCAGCCAGCAGCCCGGCGGCGGCACGGTCCGAGGACCCTGCGGTCCGTTGGGATGCTGCGTCCAATTGCGCGGCTCCATGCCGCGCCTGTTCATACGTCTTCTCGACGATCGCATTGATCGTCGGGTTCACCTGCTCGCAACGGGCGATGGCTTCCTCGACCGTCGTCATTGCGTCGGTCTCGCCAGCCCGTACCTGCTCAGCCAACGCCGTCGCGTCGTTCATCTTCACACCTCTCGTGGACGGGCCCTGCTGCTCTGGGGCCGCGCCGTCAGCGGTGCAGTCTCGCGCAGCGGCTAGCTCTCATGGCTTAGAGGCCGCGCCAATAGGCGGCGCGGATTTCAGTGCATTTCGTGCTTCATGCCGGCATCGGCTTCAAACCCGCAGGTCAGAGGACCAGAGAGCAAGCTGCTGGATACAGCGTTTCCGCAGGTCAGCGCCTATTGGCGCATGGCTTAGTTACATCGAGCACGACGACATCAATCTTTCGGCGCTGGTCTGGACTCAGGGTCTCGTTGAGCCTGCAAGCGAGTTCCAAGGGCGTCCTGGGGCGATCGCCATGGACGGGGTGCCGCGGGTATCCCTCGACATCGGAGCCAAACCAGAGCACCGTGTAGATGCCGTGTCCTCCAGTCTCAGGGTCGGTCGTGTACTTGGCGATGAGCTGGGCGTGGATTGCGGACCAGAGATCAGGGTGGCTGTTCTTCTTGATCTCAACGGGGACGTTGAAATTCTTCGAAGCGGCACGAATGTCGGCCCGGCGCTCAGCGGCGTACTGCCCCTCCGGCTGAGCGTCAACTGCGGCGGGCAAGCGGCCGCGTAGAACCCCCAGGAGGGCGTCGCGGCAACTGTCTTCCTGCTTGGGCTGCGTTGGCGGAGAATTCTGATCGTCTGCCCAGAACTGCCGCCAGAGATCGGCGTTGTCGCCGCGGATGTGCTCGCCGACGTCCCGCAGGTGATCGCACAACAGGGCGTGCAGATCAGCAGCGTTGACTGGAGGGCCATTGCACAGCAACGCAATGACATCGGAGACGTCCATTTGGTCGTAAGACGCGTCGCTGTGGAGGCGTCGTTGCTTGTCGCGAGTGAATTCCAGACGCTCGCGCCACGAATCCAAGCGCTCGTCGGCAACGAGGTTGTCCAACGCTGCCCCCGCATCTGCTGTCGGCTGACTGCCGAGTTCATCGATCCAGCCCGAAACGAGGCTCGAGACTTCTTCGGCAGGACCGATGCTGACGGCTTCGCCGGGACGCCACCGGTCTCGGGGCGGGACAACTCGTCCGACGATCTTGATCCACGCCTCAATATCCGCCGTGTCTTCAGCCGACTCGATGCGGTAGGTCCATCGACGGGCGACGGAACTCAGGAACGGCGCGAGTTCGGCTTCGCAGGCTGGCTTGGACTGGAGGAACTCATCGAGTGCTCTCAAGGCCTCTCGACCGTGCTTGAGAGCGTCGATCGCCAGCCATCGAACGCGTTGCGCGTCGGTCATGCTGGTCGATGCCAGCTTGCGCGCCGTCAGATCCGCCAGCAACTCGGTATCGCCGTGCTGCAGAGCAAGCCCTACGAGGTAGTCGAAGAGCCGCAGTTGCGCACGCGGCATCCGGACCGACATCGACCGCAACAGCCCCAGGCGGAAGCGGTAGATCTCGGCGTCGAGCCCCTCTGCCTCCAGCAGCCAGTTCAGCATCGAGAGGTGTGTGTCACCCTTGCGGATCTCTGCGACCGCGCAACGGTGCAGCACGTCAAGCACGAACGCGGGGTCCTCGTTCAGCCAATCGACGAGCCACGAAGGCTGTTGATCTGTCTTCAAGAGGGCCGTAGCGGCGATCGCAACGGCTTGACGCCGCTGGTCGGCGGACAACCACGACTGGTCCAATGAACCCTCGGCTTCGCGGATCGCGAGCCCTGCAAGCACGGGGTAGGCGAGCCAGTCGTGTTTCGACTCTGCGGTCAGCTCAGCCGTGCGCTCCACAGACGGGACGTCGCTGCGAGTAGGCGCGTTTCGCAACGCCTCGATGACCGCCTCCAAGACTTCGGAGTCGTCGCCGACGAGATCTGCAAGACGGTCGACTGGCGGCTTGCCATCATCGACCGCCACGAGGCGGCCGAAGTACGCCAACGCCAACGTGTGCAGGTTCGGAGCACTGAAGGAGTTGGAACGAAGCTCCCCAATTTCTTCACGGAGATGCGAAGACCAATCCCGCTGCCGCTCTTGTCGCTCGCGTTCGAGCCGTGCCTCGGTTTCTGCGAGCTCCCGGCGCCAGCCTGCATCGGCGCTGTCGATCTCGGCTGATGTCGCGCTTCTCGACGTCATCTCTTCAAGGAATTCGGTGAGGACGTCGTCGCCGCCGATCTCGGCCCGCAGATCGTCAATCGACGTACCGAACCGCTCATGCATCTTCGGCAGTCCGTAGTAGGCCTCTCGTACGAAGGCACGAGCCACTTCCGGATCAGCGCGATGCTGCTCCCGTGCAGCGCTGATGCACCACGAGATGAAGTCCTGCGGATAGTCGGCCAGCAAGAACTCCCTCAGGAAGTGTTTTTCTTCGAGTCGCACATCGACGGCAACCGAACGCGCGACCCAGATCTTGCGCAACTGCTGCGTGACCAGTGCGTTGTCAGCGAGCCAAGCCGCAAGCTCCGCTGTCTCGTCCGTGCTCGACTGCCGTTGCTCGTAATTGGCGACGACCGCGGCAAACCAGCGATAGACCCGTTCGGGCTCGATTTCGCGTCCGACGTGACTCAGCGCTCGGTTGAGCAGCCTCAAAGGCACCTCATTCGCGAAAGCGCTCGACAGGATCGGCCAGAGTCGTTCGGCTTCCTCGGCGAAGCCGTCAAGCAACTGCGGAAGCTGCTTGATCGGCGTTTCATCGCACAAGACCGTTCGCCAGAATTCCCAGCCCGGGCCGCTGACGGAGCCGTGGCGCAACAGAGGCGAGTATGCCCAGATTCCGCTCGGCGCAATCACCCTCGGGTACAGGATGCGCAGCAATGAGCCGCCGATCCTGCCGTCCGGGTCGGCGAGTCTCCGCCCGACGATCGCGTCGAGAGCGTCAACCAATGTTGCCTCGGACTCCGAAGGTTCGATTCGTGCGAATGCAAGTAATGCGGCAAGCCGGACATCGGGTTGAGTCGCCATGTCCAGCGCGAGTTGGCTGATGCGTGGGGCGAGACGGGACGGCTGGCCCAACCAGCCGTTCTCGGCCTCAGACAGAGCCAGGAGCAGGAGTTCCACGATGTGGCTCGGCACAGCGCCGCTCTGTGCGACATCGAAGTACTCCCCCAGTGTGTCGGCCATGTCAGGCGTGCACAGGCTTCGGAAGCTCCACCCGATGGCATGGCGATAACGGTGCTCGTCTTTGTCGAACCACATGTGGCCCCACAAGTCCTCAGGCCGGGCGTTCGCGGCGACCGCCTCGAGAAGCGTGCGCCGGTCTTGGACCGGCCAGTCGGCAATGTCGCCATAAATGGCGATACCTACCGGATCGCTGGCGACGAGCGTGCGCCGGGCTTCGCCGGACAGGGCGCTCAGCCAGGCGGCAAGACCTCTGAGATCCGTCACGATGCGGTCGTCGATGCGACTCGTGAGAGCGAGACGCACACGACCGAACGGGACACTCCCGGCGTCGACGAGGTCCGCAATGTGCTTGGCAGCGAGGTACTCCGCTATCTGACGGTGTTGCGGCTGATGGCGCCGTTCACCGCTCGGCACGAACAGGCTGGTGGCGAACACATCCCGCAACTCAAGATCAGAACGCTGAGATGCAGCGACGATGTCCGCGGCAACCTCGGCGGCAGGAATGAACTCGGCGTCGCTGTCAGTTCGCGTCAACGAGTACCCGTCCTTCCCAGACAACAACTGAATCGCGCAGAGACGACCGGCCGCATCCAATGTCTGCTCGGGCGGGTGAACGAATGCTGAGCGCGGATGCTCCTCATTGAGCTCCTGCGCGAGCGTTCGGCATGAGCGTTCGAACGCCTCGCGACGTGTCAATGGCCAGTTGCCGTTCTCGACGGTCGTGAGGAGCAACTTCAGGGTCAATGGGTTATCGAGCATCGACCCCAGACCGAGCGACTCTGCCCTATGGACGAAGTCATCGGGGTCTCCGCTCGGAATCCGCGGTTCCAGGTACTGGCGAACCGCGGATCGGCTCAGCGGATCGAGACTGAGCGTGGTGACACTGCCCTCAGGTGCGACTTCGGTGAGCGGACGCAGGTCAACGGGGCCGAGCCAATCGGCTGCGCGGCAGGAGATTCGGAACCACGGTCGCCCCAGGGCATCCAGCCTCGATTGAATCTCGTCGAGCGCAGTCGTGGCGTCGCTACTGCCGGCCCGAGTCTCATCGAGCCCGTCGATGAACAGCACTTTGCCTTGCCACTCGGGATGGCTGACAATATGAGCCTTGGCGAACTGGCGCGCCGTGATCCGCACGGCACGATCGCCTAGGGCTCGCTCTTCCTGCTCGAACTCGATCGTCTTGCCAGCGCCTGGTTCGCCAAGAAGCACGTAGGCCGGCACGTCGCGGTGCGCGCTCAGTGGCTGCGCCTTGACCATGGCGGAACTGCCATGGTCGTCCGTCAAAATCTCGGTGCACGTACGGGGAATGAGAATGCTCTCCGTCATGACGAGTCGAGCCAAGAGTCGGCGGGCACCGAGAGAAACTCGTGCAATGGCACGTCCGCGTCGCTTACCACGATCGACGGCAAGGCCGAGAACTTGCGCTCGAAGGCTTCCAGACTCGATCGACGCGGCCGACCCCGACCGGACTTCACCTCGATGCCGCGGGTCCGGTTTCCTCGTCGCAGCACGAAATCGACTTCTGCATCGCCGTCACGCCAATACCGAACCGCCGTCGCGGATGAAGCCGTATTGATGAGATGTGAGCCGACGGCACTCTCGACAACATGTCCCCAATAGCTGCGATCGGGTCGTGCGACATCGTAGGTGTCGCCCACTACTGCGGACATCAAGGCCGTATTGAGAACCATGAGCTTCGGCGACGAAGAACGCCGCTGCAGCGGCTTGTCAGAGTGCTTGAACAGCCCTGTAACGAGGCCTGATCTGCCGAGGAGTTCCAGATAACGCGCCAGCGTCGATTCGTGGCCCGCATCTTCGAGCTGGCCGCGCATCTTCTTGTAGGAGAGCTCTTGGCCGGAGTACATGCAGCCGAGCTCAAAGAGCTGCTTCAGCAGCGCTGGCTTGTCGACGCGAGTCATGTCCAGCAGGTCGCGCTCGAGGTGCGGCTCAATGAGAGCGTCGGTCACGTAGCTCCGCCAGCGCCCGTAGTCGCGCCGCAGATCGGCTGCCCCCGGATAACCGCCGTAGAACACGTACTCATCGCACCCGAGCCCGAACGCGTCGCGCATCTCCGTAAAGGACCAGTGGGTCACAGGGATGGACTCGAATCGGCCCGCAAGGCTCTCTTTGAGGCCGGCCTGCATCAACAGCGGTGCCGAGCCCAGCACCACGACGTGCAGCGGCAGGCCAGCGGCACGGTCGGCATCCCACAGTCCTTTCACCACCTCTGACCAGCGTGGGATTTTCTGCACCTCGTCGAGGACCAGCACATGAGTCGCCCCCGAACTGACGACCGCCTGGCGACACTCTTCCCACGTCCGCACCAGCCACTCCGCATCGGGCGACGTCATCCTGCGACGAACGTCTCCCGCGCTGGCCTCGACGGGAAACGCCGTCGGCCGGTCGGGCTGGTCGACAGCTTCGTAGCGATGCGGATGCTGCACCTGCGCCACGCCCTGGCGCACGATGGTTGTTTTGCCCGACTGGCGTGGCCCGAAGATCGTCACGATCCGCTCGACTGGCTCCGACAATCGCTCAACCAGCGTGGACACCTGTGACCGCTCGAAACTCGTCACGACCTCACTGTATCCACGTTTGATTATGTCTTTGCTCAATTTTGCGCAAGCACATAACTGGCACCTTGGAGCCGACAGTCAAGAGGTGCCCAAGACTTCTCCACCGCGCGCCTCGCTGTCGCCGGATCCGCAGGTCGGGGACGGACGGTGGACGCCCAGGTCACGTCAGTTGGCGGCCTCAGCGGCTGAGTCGAACAGCTCCACGTTGCAGCGAATGCCTGGGGCACGGGCGAGGTGAGCGTCGCCGGTGAGCAATGTCGCGCTGGTGAACTCCGCTAGCGCGACATAGGACGCGTCGTAGGCAGAGAGGTTGTGGCGGAGTTCCCAGCAGCGCTCCAGCAGCAGGCTGTGGTCGACCCGCATGATCTGCAACGCTGCGAGGCTGCGGAGCCCACGAAGTACCGCCGCGGCGGATATCTCGCCCCGCCGATTCATGGATCGCAACGCGTGAGCAACCTCGATGTCGATGAGATGGGGGGCCATCGCCCGCTCTTGCATGAGTCGACGCACCGCAGCTCGACCCGCTTCGTCGGCATCTGCGACAGCGGAAACGGCGACGCTGGCGTCGACGACGATCATTCCGCGTCGCGGTGGGCGCGGATGACCTCGACAATGGTGTCCATGTCCAAGTTGGTCTCGCCGTACACCAACGCTTCCACGCGCTTGCGCGCGAGCAGTTCTTCCATGCTCGCCAGTTCGGCCTCGCGGCAGACGGCCTCGAGCATGTACTGCTGCAGCGACTGTCCTGCGTCGGCGGCGCGCTGGCACAGCTTCTCGTGAACTTCGTCGGGCACGTGCCTGACTTGGATGGTTGCCATGACGCCATCTTAGCGCTGTGAGCGCTGATGTAACGCTAATAGCGCTGTTCTAACGCTACTTTTCGATTACGCAACTGAGCATTTTGCGCAGTTGCGTAATCCGTGAGAACGAAGGGTGACGCGCGACTTCGACAGTGAGCGCAATCAGCGGCCTTGCCAGTTGGGCTGGCGCTTCTCGGCGAATGCCCGGGGGCCTTCCTTCACGTCCTCGCTGGCCATCAGGCGGGCGACAGCCGGATACGGGTGATGGAACGCCTCGCCGAGCGGCATGTCGAGCCCGCGCATCGCCGCCTGCTTGGTGGCCTGGATGGACAGCGGCGCGCACCGCATGATGTCGTCGATCAGCCGGTCAGTGGCTGCGTCGAGTTGGTCGTAGGGCACCACGTCGTTGACGATGCCCAGTTCCAGCGCACGCTGCGCGCTCATGGTTCGGGCCGTCAGCAGGTATTCCATGGCCAGCTTCATCGGGATCTGCCGCGGCAGCCGGTGCACTCCCCCGCCGCCCGCATACAGGCCCCGCAGCGGCTCGGTCAGCCCGAACTGGGCGTGGTCTGCTGCCACGACGAGATCGCACGCCATCGCCACCTCGAAACCGCCGCCGAGCGCCACGCCGTTCACCTGTGCAATGAGCGGTTTGGGATAGTCGAAACGCTCGATCAGCCGCGTCACCTGGCCCATCAGCTCACGGTCGGCAGCCTGGGTGGCCTCGTCGGACTGACGGATCTTCGACAGGTGCTTGAGGTCGCGCCCGGCACAGAACGCCTGCCGGCCGACACCGGTGATGACCATCAGCCACACATCGTCATCGGCGGCGGCGTGGTCCAAGATGTCGGACCACTCCTTGTGGGCCGGGGTGTTGATGGCGTTGCGCACCTCCGGCCGGTTGATGGTGATGCGGGCCACACGCGGCCGGATCTCCTCGTAGACGAAGTACTGCGGTTCGAAGTCGAGTGCCTGCATGGCCCGGGATCGTATGCCGCCGACTTGCAGCGAGCCGCAGCCCGGTCCGTTGGCAGCGCCGCTGCTGAGGAGACCATCGGCTCGCTCGGCCAGCGTTGCGGCTTCGCACGCAGTACACAAGGGGCGGCACACACAACCGCTACGCGGCGGCCAGGCGCCGAGCCGTCGATCCGGACGGCCGCACACGAGGAGGCATCCATGTTCGAAGACCACGTCTCAATCGATACCGGCGAGGGCGAGATGAGCACATTCGTCGTGCATCCCGAGCCGAGCGAGCGGCGGCCAGGCCCGTTCCCGACCGTGCTGTTCCTGATGGACGCGCCCGGCAAGCGCGAAGAACTGCACGACATGGCCCGGCGGATCGCCACCGTCGGGTACTACGTGCTGCTGCCGAACCTGTACTACCGCGACATTCCCGGCTTCATCGTGCAGCGTGACGACCCCGCCAGCCGGCAGTTCATGTTCGAGCTGATGACCAACCTGTCCAATGCCATGGTCTCGCGTGATGCCGCAGCCCTGATGCGGTATGCCGACGCGGACCCTGCTGCCAGCATCGAGCGGGTCGGCACCACGGGCTACTGCATGACCGGCCCGATGGCGATCTGGCTCGCTGCCGACTACCCCGACACGATCACCGCCGCCGCATCGATTCACGGCGTCCGGCTGGCGGTCGACGCCAGCGACTCGCCCCACCTGAGGGCGCCAGACATCCGTGGCGAAGTGCTGGTGATGTCGGCCGAGCACGACGACTACGTGGACCGAGCCCACTACGACCGGCTCTGCAAGGCCTTCGCCGATGCCGGCACAGACGCGCAGACCTACTGGGTGGACGGCACCCACCACGGATTCGTGTTCCCGCAACGGCCCGTGTACGACAAGCCGGCCGCCGAGCGCCACTGGGAGCTATTGCTGGACATGTTCGGCCGTCGCCTGCACTGAACCGCGCCGGCGCCGGTCTGGCCCGGCAATGCCAGCCGAGTCCCCGGTACCACTGCCCCGGCCGCCAGCTCGGGCAGGCCCGGCATGTCGATGCCACACTGTCGCCCCATGGAAACACGTGAACTCGTCCAAACGGTGTGCCCGCCTATCGCTGCGCTGGGCTCGCGGTTCTATTTCGACCCCGGAACGCTGGCCCGCGGCAAGGAAGCCGGCCTTGACGGCTTCCGCCTGTACGTGCTGGGCCGCGGTGGCGTGCTCGGCGATGTCGAGGCCACCGTCGTGCACAGCGCCTTCGGCTACTTCAACCCGGACCTTGTGGCCAAGATCTGGAACTCGGCCAAGGACGTCATGGCCCCGCGCGACGGAGGCCGGCTCTACATGGAGTGCGCAGGTGCGTTCGGCTCATCCAAGCTCGGCGATGTCGCAGGTCTCGATGCGTTCAATGCCGCCGCCGACAAGGTGATCGACGCTGGGCTCGTCGACAGCTCGGCACAGGCGCTATTCGCAGCGATCGCGTCGGAGCCGCGTAGCGACGAGGCCGCAGCCCGGGCCTTCCAGAACGTTGCCGTGCTGCGCGAGCTGCGTGGCAGCCTGCACCTCGTTGCCATCGTGGCTTCGGGCCTGTCGACCGAGATGGCTCACCGCGTGCGCCGGCCCGACGACGTCGAGATGTTCGGCTGGACGAATGACGCGCAGGTCACCGACGAGCATCGCGCGAAATGGGAGGCCGCCGAAGCGCTGACCGACGAACTGATCGCGCCGATCTACAGCGTGCTCGACAGCGCCGAGGCCCAGGCGTTGGCCGACGGCGTCGCAGTCATCGAAGCTGCGCTCGCCGACTAGCGCCGACGGTCAGTCGAACCTCAGGATCGAACGGCCGGCGATCCGTCCGTTCTCGAGGTCGTCGACTGCTTGGCCAATGTCGTCGATCGGGTAGCTCTGCGTCACGAGTGAATTGAGGTCGAAGTCGCCGTCGGCGTGCCACTGCAAGAAGCGGGGGAAGTCGACGGCCGGTTCGCAGCTGCCGCCCAGGCTGGAGATGAACGCCCGCTCACCGAGGAACAGGTGCAGGGTGTCGAGTTCGAGGTTGCGCTGGGGCACGCCCACGAGCACCGCTGTGCCGCCGCGGCTCTGGCCGAACTCGCCGGCGCGGGTGGCCTCGTGAATCTGGGCCATCGTGCTCTGGTGTCCGATGCAGTCGAAGGCGAAGTCGACGCCGCGCAGCGGCTGACGCAGGATGTCGAAGCGGTGCTCGTCGGCCGTGAGCGCCCTGATCTCCTCGACGGGATCGCCGCTGGAGGCGTTGACGCCATGTGTGGCCCCGAAGCGCTTCGCGAAATCCAGTTTCTCCTCGGAGAGGTCCACGGCGATGATCGGATCGGCGCCGACGACCTTCGCCGCCGCCACTGCGGACAGGCCGACTCCGCCGACACCGAGGACGGCCACGCTGTCCCCGGCTTTCACCCCGGCGGTGTGGAGCACCGCACCGGCGCCGGTGATGACCGCGCAGCCGATGATGCAGGTGGCCTCCACATCGATGCCCTCGGGCACTTTCACCACGAACATCTCGTCCGCGATGGTGTGAGTGGCCCAGGTGAACACGTTGATGGAGGTTGCCGTGCGGCCATCGCCGAGATCGAGCTGCAACGGACCGCCCCGGCGGCGCGCGCTCGCCTGGTCTTTCGGCACCCATGTGACCATCACGGTGTCGCCCGGCGCAAGGCCGGTCACGTAGTCTCCCACTGCGATCACCTCGCCGGTGGACTCGTGACCCAACACCTGCGGCGCCGTCCGCGGGTTGTGAATGGTGTGCAGCTGACTGTGGCAGACACCCGACGCGTACTGCTTCACCACCACCTGATGACCGCGCGGATCGGGCAGCGTCACATCCATCACTTCAGGTCCCGCGCCGGCCTCCTGCGGGATGACAACAACTCTGGCGTCGACGGGCATCGCATTCCTCTCCCTTGCGCTGCCCCGCTGTCTAGCTGACCGGCGCGGGCAACGCTGCTGTCCCCGAGCTCGTTGCCGTGGGCATCGCGCCGTCTTCGCACCTAGCGTTGGCCGACGAATGGTGACGCGGCCCGCGTCGGGCAACGAGTCGCTGTGACACAAGGGGAAGGGCACCCATGGGCCTCAAGAAGCTGCTGATTGCGAACCGCGGCGAGATTGCGGTGCGGGTGGCACGGGCGGCCAGCGAGCTCGGCATCGGCACGGTTGCGATTGCAGGTGACGACGACACTGCCTCGCTGCACACCCGGGTCGCAGACGAGTCGATCACGCTCGACGGTCGGGGTGTTGCGCCCTATCTCGACGTCGACCAGGTCGTCAGCGCCGCTGCGGGGGCTGGTTGCGACGCAATCCATCCCGGCTACGGGTTCCTGGCCGAGAACCCGGCCTTGGCGCTTGCCTGCAAGGCCGCCGACATCGCCTTCGTGGGGCCCAGCGCGCTCCAGCTCGAGCTCTTCGGCGACAAGCTCGCCGCTCGGGCGCTGGCGCAGCAGCACGATGTGCCGCTGCTGCCCGCCACGTCCGAGCCGACTTCGGTCGAGGCCGCACAGGCGTTCCTCGCCGAACACGGGCCGATGATGATCAAGGCTCTGGCCGGGGGCGGCGGGCGCGGCATGCGCGTCGTGCGCTCGGCGGATGAGCTCGAGGCGGCCTATGAGCGCTGCGCCAGCGAAGCAGCGGCGGCCTTCGGCAACGGCGACCTCTACGTCGAGCAGCTGATCGAACGTGCCCGCCACATCGAAGTGCAGATCGTGGGCGACGGCGAGTCGGTTGCCCATCTGGGCGAGCGGGAATGCACGCTGCAGCGCCAGAACCAGAAGATCGTGGAGATCGCGCCCTCGCCCACGCTCACGACCGATACCCGCCAAGCAGTGTGCGATGCCGCCACCGAGATGGCCAGAGCTGTCGGCTACCGCAGCCTGGGCACCTGGGAGTTCCTCATCGACGCCGACGACCCCGCCACGATCGCCTTCTGCGAGGTCAACGCTCGCATCCAGGTCGAGCACACGGTCACCGAGGAAGTCACCGGCGTCGACCTGGTAGCTGCGCAGCTCAGAATCGCCGGCGGCACCCGCCTTGCCGATGTGGGGTTGGCCCAGCCCGACGTGCCATCGCCGCGCGGGTACGCCATCCAGTGCCGCGTCAACACCGAGACGATGCAGCCGGACGGCACCTCGCGCCCCAGCGGCGGTGTGCTCACCGCCTTCGAGCCCCCCACCGGTCCAGGACTGCGCACTGACACCTACGGCTACGTCGGATATGGCACCAACCCCAGCTTCGACTCGCTGCTCGCCAAGGTGATCGCCTGCAGCCCCAGCCGCGACTACGCCGACGCGGTCCGCCGTGCCCGCCGGGCCTTGGGCGAATTCCGCATCGACGGCGTGGCAACGAACCTGGGGTTCCTCGCCGCGCTGCTCGACCGGCCCGAGGTGACCAGCAACGAGCTCACCACCAGTTTCGTGGCCGATCACGCCGAAGCGCTGTGTACTGCTGCTGCCCAGGCGGCATCGGTCTGGGCGCCTGCCGAGCCAGCAGCCGCCGGTGCCGGGGGGCGAGCCGGTGCCACGGTCGGAGACGATCCGCTGGCGGTGCTGCGCCACGGCGACATCGATGGCGCCCCTGCTGACCGGGCCGCATCTGACGCCGTTCGGGCTCAGGCCATGGCTGCGAGCACGGCCTCGCTGCATGGCGCGCCGGGAGGCGCATGGCAGTCCAGTGTGCCGGTGGCGACCGTGACGGGCCCCGACGGCAGCATCGCCGTTGCGGCACCGCTGCAGGGCACGATCGTCTCGCTCGCGGTCGCCGAAGGCGATCCCGTCGCCGAAGGCCAGCAGGTCGCGGTGATGGAAGCGATGAAGATGGAGCACGTCGTGACCTCCACGGTCACCGGCATCGTGCGGATGCTCGGCGTGTCGCCCGGCGACACGGTGTACGAGGGGCATTCGCTGCTGTTCGTCGAGGAAGCCGAGGTCTCCGTGGAGCTCGCCGAAGCGGCCTCCTCAGTCGATCTCGACTACATCCGGCCTGATCTGGCCGAAGTGTTCGACCGCCGCGGCTTCGGCCTCGACGAGAACCGGCCCGACGCCGTGGCCAAGCGTCACGGTCGGGGCCACCGCACGGCGCGCGAGAACATGGCCGACCTCGTCGATCCCGGCACGTTCGTGGAGTACAGCCCGCTGATGGTGGCGGCGCAGCGCCGCCGCCGCTCGATGGAGGACCTGATCGCCAACACCCAGGGCGACGGCATGGTGGCAGGCGTGGCCAGCGTCAACGGCGACCTGTTCGGCCCCGAGCAGTCTCAGGCCATGGTGATGTCCTACGACTACATGGTGCTGGCGGGCACCCAAGGCGGGAACAACCACCGCAAGAAGGACCGCATGTTCGAGATCGCCGAGCACAACCGCCTGCCGGTGGTGCTGCTGGCCGAGGGCGGCGGCGGCCGGCCGGGCGATACCGACGGCATCGGCGGCTCGGGGCTGGACTGCTGGGCGTTCACCTTCTTCGCCCAGCTCAGCGGCCTGGTGCCGCTGGTGGGCGTCACCAACGGTCGCTGCTTTGCGGGCAATGCGGTGCTGCTGGGCTGCTGCGACGTGATCATCGCGACCGAGGGCTCGAACATCGGCGTCGGCGGCCCCGCCATGATCGAGGGCGGCGGCCTGGGCGTGTTCCGGCCCGAAGAGGTCGGCCCAGTCGACGTGCAGTGGCCCAACGGCGTGATCGATGTGCTGGTGGAAGACGAGGCCGAGGCGATCGTGGCCGCCAAGCAGTACCTGTCGTACTTCCAGGGCGCTGTCGACGAGTGGGAGTGCCACGACCAGCGGGAACTGCGTCACCTGGTGCCGGAGAACCGCCTGCGGGCCTACGACGTGCGCGACATCATCGACAAGCTCTGCGATGTCGACTCGGTGATGGAGCTGCGGCGCGGCTGGGGGCCGGGATGCGTCACGGCGCTGGCGCGCATCGAAGGACGCCCGATCGGCGTGGTGGCCAACAACAACCACCATCTCGGCGGTGCGGTCGATGCCGACACCGGCGACAAGGCCGCCCGCTTCATCCAGCTCTGCGACGCGCACGACATCCCGCTTCTGTTCCTGTGCGACACGCCGGGGATCATGGTGGGCCCCCAAGCGGAGTACGAGGCGACGGTGCGCCATGCGGCCCGCATGTTCGTGACGGCGGCCAACGTGACGGTGCCCTTCATGACCATCGTGCTGCGCAAGGGCTACGGCTTGGGAGCCCAAGCCATGGCCGGCGGCAGCTTCAAGGCGCCGACGTTCACCGTGTCATGGCCGACCGGCGAGTTCGGCGGCATGGGCCTCGAGGGCTTCGTGAAGCTGGGCTACCGCCGCGAGCTCGAAGCCATCGACGACCCGGAGGAGCGCATAGCGGAGTACGAGAAGCGCGTCGCCCGCCTGCACGAGCAGGGCAAGGCCGTCAACACGGCCACGTTCTTCGAGATCGACGACGTGATCGACCCCGCCGAGAGCCGCGACTGGATCCGCATGGCACTGCTCGCAGCCCCCAAGTCGCCCCCGCGCACCGGCAAGAAGCGCCCCATGGTCGACACCTGGTAACGCCCCGGCTCAGATCGACGTAGGGAATCGCTGCTGCAGCCAGTCGTTCAGGAGCGGATCGATCACCTCAAACCGACTGCCGCTGCGGCGGAGGATGCCATCGCCAGCAAGCGCCTCGGCCGCATCACGAGCTGTGCCGGGTGACAGGTCCACGAATGATGCCGCGGTGCCATAAATGCTGCCGCCGTTTGCAACCGCCCTGAGGGTCTTCTGGCGACCAGCCGACTGAGAGCTGTAGTAGCGCTCCAGACCGCTGTCCACACTGCGGCGAACCTCCCTGAGCGCGTGTTCCCACGTCCGTTCATCGGCGCTGTCGCCGGGACTGACCGACCTCCATGCGGCGTCGGCAAGCTGCATCGCCCGCTGAGGGTGGCCTTGCGCGAGCGCGACTATCCGGCCGGGCAGATCGCCTGCCAGTCGCCCGGTGCTGTGGAACCCCTCCTCGACGATGCGATACACGTCCGCGTCATCCAGCGGCTCAATCTCCACTAGGTCCGCCTGAGCGAAGAACGGCTGATCCTGCACGCTGAACAGCGTGCGCATGGTTGACGGCTCTGAGCCAGCGAACACGATGCCGAGCGACTGATAGTGATGCTGCAGCGATGTTCGCAGCACACCCGCGGCGCCATCGACGTTTGCTATCCCCGAGAACTCGTCGAACACCACGAAGAGCTCCCGTCGTTCGGCCGCCCTGACCAGCACATCCAACAATCGCTGCAACGACAGCACCGGGTCCGGGCGCCGGACCCCACCGCGCGACAGCTCAGCGCTCAGTACGCCCAGATGGACCGACATCGTGCTCGCGATTGTTCCGAGCACCTGTCGCACAGGTCCCACGACAGCACTGAGCCCCTTGTCAACCCTCGCCGCTAGGTCAGACATCGAGATCAGCTCATAGAAATCGATCCAGATCGGTTGTGGCCCGACTGATTCGAGATCGGCTGCCACGCGCCGCAACACGCTGGTCTTGCCGTAGCGCCGGGGACCGATCAAGGCAGTCAGACGCCGATCTGTGATGCGCTCCGCGAGGTCGCGTCTCAGCGCGTCGCGCCCCGTCAGTTGCTCCGGCGCCAATGGCCCTTGGTATGGAAACGGACTGCGATCCACACCGCAAATTTACTCGGAAAATCCGAGTACAAAACACTCGGAAAAACCGAGTATATCCTGCCACGGTCCGGCGCCTCACTGGCGAGGACCCGACACCAGTCCCACCAGAGACTGTCCAGCGCTCCGCCTCACCAATGGCGCCACAACTACTGTCGTGCCGATGACTCAGCTCGTCGAGCCTGGCTTGGTGCAGCTACTGGATGGCACGCACGCCTCGCTTCCTCACCGCACCAGCGCGGAACTCCGGATCGAACCTTCTTCGTGTCTCTGGCATAGCTCCTCTTCCTCAAAGAGCATGCCTCCCAGAATCCGGAGGAAGCCCAGATCTCAGGCGAGGAGTTCGGCGACGGCGAGTTCGGCTATGCGGTCGCTGTCGTAGCCGAGCACCTCGGTGAGGATGTCGAAGGTGTGCTCTCCGAGGGTCGGGCCGCCGCAGGTCACCTGCGCCGGGGTGCGAGACAGCGCGAAGCGCGACGCGTCCACGATGGTGGTGCCCTGCTTGGCGTGGGGCACCTCGACTTGCTGGCCCCGATGGATCACCTGCGGATCGACGGTGTACTCCGGCGAGTTCTGCACGATGTGCGCGGCCACGCCGACGTCCTGCAGGCGGTGCATCAGCGCCACGCCGTCCTGTCCCCGGGCCCACCCGGCGATGATCTCGTCGAGCTCGTCGTGGCGCTCATGGCGCTCCGCCAAGCTCAGGTCGCCCAAGTCGCCACGCCCCATCAGAGCGGCCAGCGACTGCCACTGGGTGTCGTCGACACACGAGATGGCGATCCAGCTGTCGTCGGGCACGACAGCGTTGAACTGGTCGCTGGCGGCTGTCTGGTAGACGCCCTGGGGTGCGATGTGCCGGTCGCGGTTGCCCACCCGGTGCGCCACCCGGCCGTTCACCGTGCGGTCGAGCACTGCCGGCGCCAGCAGGTGCAGTGCCGACTCGGCCTGGGACATGTCGATGTACTGGCCCTCGCCGGTGCGGCGCCGGTGCTCCAGCGCTCCCATCACTGCGGCCACCAGCCAGCGGGGCGAGGTGTAGTCGGTGTAGGCGCCGAACGGCCCGCACGGCGCCCGATCCGGCCAGCCCACCGGGTAGAAGAACCCCGAGATCGCCGCGGCCATCGTTCCGAAGCCGGCCAGCATCGCCAGCGGGCCGGTCTGGCCCATCAGGCAGCTCGACGCCATGATCACGTCGGGTCGGCGCTCGCGCACCTGCTCCCAGCCCATCCCGAAGCCGGCCATGCCCTTCGGCGAGAACGACTCCACGATCACATCGGCCCAGTCGATGAGATC
Organism: Acidimicrobiia bacterium; assembly: GCA_022826045.1. GTDB lineage: Bacteria > Actinomycetota > Acidimicrobiia > Acidimicrobiales > Poriferisodalaceae > Poriferisodalis. Next base: position 29,705 of record JAJDVQ010000101.1, read on the forward strand.
CCAGATGACGTCCAACGCGGCCGGCTTGGACATGTCCAGGCAGATGCCCCGCTTGCCAGCGTTCATGTTGTTGTAGAGCGCCGAGTATTCCGGGTCGCCGATGTCGTCACGGAATGGCTGCAACGAACGGGCCACCTCCAGACGGGTTTCGGACTCCACACGGATGATGTCCGCGCCGTAGTCGGCCAGCACACGCGCCGCTGCGGGCCCCGCCATCGCCCACATGAAATCGAGCACCTTGACGTTCTCGAGCGGTCGTGCGGTCGAAGCCGTCTGGGCGCTGACATCGGCGCCGGTGGCCTCGATTCGGGGCCGCGCCCGTACCGGTGCGGCATCGGCAGCGTCCAGCTCGGCCAATACCTCGTCAGTGTGCTGGCCCAGCTTCGGCGGCGGACCGAGCGGGTGCATCGGCGTGGCACTGAAGCGCGCATAGCGGCCCGGGTAGCGCACCTCGGACGGGCCGCCGTCGCCGTCAGCCAGATCCTGGGCGACGGTCTCCCAGTACTCACGGGCGGCCAGCTGGTGCGAGTTCACCACCTCGTCGGCCGTCCACACCGGGGTGATCAGCACCCGGCGGCTCATGGCCGCATCCAGCAGTTCGGCCTTGGTCTTGGTGGCGAAGAAGTCAGCCAGGATCTGCTTCAGCCGGTCGTACTCCGAGATCGGCTCTCGGCCGTCGAGCAGCATCATGGCGTACTCGGTCCAGTTCTTGTCGCGGGTGGCCTCGTCGCAGAAGCCTTCCTCGCACACCCAGTCCATGAGGCTCTGCGTGAAGGCACGGAAGCCCGGCCCGAACAGGAACGTGACCGACGCATGCCCGTCCTTGCACGGCCACATCAGCTGCACATGCAGGCCCTCCACCAGCACCCCGCCGGCGTGGCGGGTCGGCGGCGTCGCGCCCAGCGGCGTGGACAGCGCGTACGACTGGCATGCCTGGTTCATGCTCTGCTGGGCCGACATGTCCACGTGCTGGCCGAGACCCGAGACCGTCTGTCGCTCCCACAGGGCGATCAGCGCAGCTCCCGCAGCCTCGGAGGCTGCGTTGTGGAATGCCTGCGGGAACAGGCCTCCCGTGCGCAGCGGTGCCCGGTCGGAATCGCCGGTCATTGCCATGTTCACCGCCGAGGCCTGCAGCGTCAGGTCCGAGACCGCCCAGTCGGCCTTGGGCCCGTCGGCGCCGAACGGCGAGATCGACACGTACACCAGCTCGGGATTGATCTCCGACAAGGTGCCGTAGCCCAGCCCAACGGCATCCATCTGGCCCGGGCCGGCCGATTCGATCAGGATGTCGGCCGCCGCGGCCAGTTCCCGCAGCGTGGCTGCGCCATCGTCGGTCGCCAAGTCCAGCACCACGCTGCGCTTGCCCCGGTTGTAGGCCCAGTGATGCAGCGAACGCTCGGGGCCCTCGACATCGCCGGCAAAGGGTGCCAAGCGCCGGGCAGACGAGCCCTCGGGCGGCTCCACCGCAATGACATCGGCGCCCATCTGGGCGAGGATCGCCCCGCACAGGTGGCCCCGCTCGTCGGTCAGGTCGAGCACCCGGAACGGGCTCAGCATCGAGGCGGTCTCAGAATCACTCGGGGCGTCAAGCATCCGCACATTTCAGCACGGACGCGCCCGGCGGTTCGCTTGTTCTGGGCGTTCGTCGCTATGTCTCTGGTCACGGCCAGAGTTCGTTCGAGCCAAGCGCGTGGTGCAGCTCCGGCATTGCCCACACGTCGATGCCGTCTTCGGTGCGGAAGGATCGCTGGCCGCGGTACGCCAGGATGCGACGCCGCAGCCCCGGCAACTCCGCCAACGCTCGCAGCCCCTTGAGCATGGCGGTGTTGTAGCGCTGCGAAGCCTTGACTTCGATGGCCAGATGCTCGCCGTCTCGGGTGAGCACGAAGTCGACCTCTGCGGCCGATTCGGATGCCGCCCAGTAGCCGATGTCGTCGAAGAGGTGCTGATGCTCGTTGTGCGCTCGCAGCAGACCGAGCACCCAGCCCTCGACCAGAGCGCCCCGCTCTTCCGCCGCGACAGGACCGAGCTGCCGCTTGACGGCCCTCACCAGGCCCGGGTCGGCCCAGTACAGCTTCGGCCGTCGCCGCTCTCGCACCTTCAGCTTGGCTTCGAACGCCGACAAGCGAACCGTCAGCAGCGTGTCTTCGAGAATCTCCAAATAGCCGTTGACCGTCGTTCGTGTCACCCCGGCGTCTCGCGCAATCGATGCCGCATTGACGGTTTGGCCATGCATCAGCGCGGCCACCGGCAGGAACCGGACGAATCCCGACAGGTTTCGCACCGCCGCCTCAGCGCGGATCTCCTCGCGCAGGTACAGCTGCGTGTAGCTCGCCAGCACTTCGCGGCGGTCCGATGCCGACCACACCAGCGGGATCGTGCCGTAGGCGAGCGCTTCGTCGAGATCGAAATCGTCGCCGAGCTCGGCCGGCGTGAAGGGGTGCATCGACCGGCGCAGGGCGCGTCCGGCGAGCAGGTTGGCTCCGGCCGACTTGAGCTTGCGAGCGCTCGAGCCCAGCAGGGCGAATCGCAGGCCGCGATCTTCGATCTGGCGGTGCACTTCGTTGAGCAGGCTCGGTATGCGCTGCACCTCGTCCACCACCACCCAATCGCCCGGCCCGACTCCCGACAGCACATGGCCGAACAGCCCCGGATCTGCCAGCAGGTCGGTGAACAGAGCTTCGTCGAGCAGGTCCAAGCGCATCGCATCGCGCAAGGCGTGCCGCGCCCAAGTGCTCTTGCCCACACCCCGCATTCCCAGCAAGAAGAAGCTCCGGTCGGGAACCTGCGCCAGACGCATGTACTGCATCTGCCCAAAAATAGACGAAAAATGACTACTAGCTATTCACTTTTCGGAACAGCGCAGGATGCCGCGTGCAGCCATCTGAGCGAGGATCGCCCCGCACAGGTGGCACCGTTCGTCGGTCAGGTCCAGCACCCGGAACGGGCTCACCATCGAGGCGCTGCTGTGCGAACTCGCCCGCGGGCCGCGGCTGCGTGCTACGTCGAGCCGTTCGTGAACCCAGCGTCGACCCGCACCCACCGCGCCCAAGCCGCAACTGCTGCGAGCGCCGCCGGTCCCGCGACGCGTCGCGTCCGCCGGCCGCGCGAGGAGTGAGCTTGCTATGACCCCCCCCCCCCCCGGAGTTTCGCGAGGCATAACACGACGTAGCTCTCGCCACCGTCGGCGGGTTGCAGCCGTGGTGGCGCTGGCCGCCGCCGCGGCAGTGCTGGCGCCGATCGCCACGAGCCCGTCCGCAGCACAGTCCACCGGCGCCAACGGCGGCGGCGTAGTGGTCATCGCGAACGGCTGGTCGCCGCCCGATGTAGGCGCACCCGCGGCTCGAGCTCGCGTGGGAAGCGCTCGGCGAGCTGCACGGCCTCTATCTCGCCAAGGACCGAAAAGGCGCTCTCGCCGCCCTGGACCGGTTCGCCGACATCTACGGCACCGGCCAGATACCCGAGTTCAGCGACGTCGCCGACACGTTCCTGGCCTGGCACGAACAGATCCTCGACTGGCACCGCGCCGGGCGGCCCCCCAACGGCCGCATCGAGGGCACCAACAACCTGCTCCAGGTCCTGCGCCGCAAAGCCCACGGCTCCGCCAACCACGCCAACTTCGAAGCCCGCGGCATCCTCACCACATAACCTCACACCGCCGAGCCCAGCAGGCCGCGTCCCAAGAAAACGCGAAGGCTCAATAGAATTCGAACGCTTCGCCGAACGCTTACTTGAGCTACAGGGGAAGCTGCATTCAACACATAGCGTCTTCGCCGACGGCTGAGAGCACCGGGCCGTCCTGCGCAATTCGTCTATGGCGTTTGGCTATGGGAATACCGCCGATGCTACTGCCCAATGAGCACCCTCGGCCTCGGTGCCGCCGTCAGGAACCCCGATGCGGAGCCAACCCTCGACACGGCACACGGTTGAGTTCGCTGCATATCGAGCGCTATGGCTAGTCGAGGCTGGTGACGGCAGAGTGGCTACGCCGGCTCGGTGCCCTCTTGCGCCCAGAACTCTCGCAGGCGTTCTCGGTCGCGCTCGTACCGCTCCGCCCGCTCCTCGATCTCCTGCATGAGGGCATCGAACTCTTCGCGAGTAGGCGGCGTCGAGCGAATCGGTGTGAGCTCTGAGGCGGGCACCGTCACGAAGCGCGGCGTGCGTTTCGGGAATCGCCGCGGGAATCTCGACCGGCTCGGCTCATTGGGCTCGGTGGTCATGACACCTCCGTTGGCGACGGGCTCAGTTGGCCGTGCGCCGCCTCGTAGTCGCCGACACCATTCGAGAGCATCCGGACGATATCGAACATAGCAAGTGGGCGGGATTCTCACTCGGGCGACGATGAGTTGAGAATCGGCACCACGGCTTGGGTGCGTCGATTGCGGCACACATTCAGCGACAGCAACACTGGCACGCAACATATGTGTTGTGTAGCGTGTACGGGTGAACGCAGGCGAGCTCCGACGTTGGCTGAAAAAGCAGGGCTGTACCTTCGAGACGCACAAGGGAGGCAGCGGACACCTCACGGTACGGCTCGGCAAACGCACCAGCCAGCTCCCGATGCACGGCGGACGCAAGGAACTCGGCCGTGGACTCGTCGCCAAGATCAAGAAGGACCTCGGACTGAACTGATGCTCACCTACCCGATCGATCTCATCGACGACGAAGGCACCGTGCTGGTGACCTCGCCCGATTTCCCCGAGCTGACCACCTACGGCGACGACCGAGACGAAGCAGTCGCCCGCGCAGCCGATGCCATCGAGGAGGCCATCGCCGCCCGCATCGCCAACCGGGAAGCCATTCCGACACCGTCGCAAGGGCACCTGTGCGTGACCTTGCCGACGCTCACCGCAGTCAAGGTTCTGCTCCACCAGCGAATGCGGGCAGAAGGCGTCACCAAGACCGAACTCGCCCGCCGCCTCGGATGGCACCTGCCCCAAGTCGACCGCGTCCTGGACATCAATCACCATTCCCGACTCGACCGGATGGACGCTGCGCTCAGCGCATTCGACTGCCGCCTGACCGTGAAGACCAAGAGCGTCGCTTGCTGATTGCGGTTGGCGGTTCAGGGGCGGAGCGTGGTGAGGGGCGCGATGGCGATGCCGTCGGGAGTCTGGTAGGCGTGGCCGAAGGCGGTGATGACGATGAGGCGTGCGGGTTCGCCGCGTCGGGCGGTGTCGATGCGTGAACGCACGGCGCGCAGCGATTCGGTGGCGGCGTTGATCGCCGCGGCACCGCCGAGTTTGATCTCCACGGCAGCCCACTGGCCGTCGAGTCCCTCGATGATGGCGTCTGCTTCGAGGCCGCTGTCGTCGCCGTAGTAGGACACGCGGGCGTCTGCGGCCTGGGCGTAGACGCGCAGATCTCGCAGCGCCATGGATTCGAACAGCAGGCCCATCGCCTCGACGTCGCGGGCGACTGACGCAGGCGAGGCCCCGATGGCTGCGACGGCGAGCGCGGGGTCGGCGAAGTACCGCTTAGGGGTTCTGCGCAGGCGGGTCGCCGAGCGCAGGTGGACCGCCCACGCCGGCAGCGGCTCGATGACGAACATGCGTGCCAGCTCTTCGAGGTACGCAGCGACAGTCGAGCGCGCCGGCTCGCTGCCCCACGCCTCAGCGACGTCCGCCTGAAGGGTTGCCGTGGTGGCGGTGGTGGCCTCGTTGCGGGCCAGCGACGCCAGCAGCGCGCCCACCAGCAGCGGGCTGCGGCGCACGCCCGCGACCCGCGCGATGTCGACCCGGGCAATGTCGCCGAGATAGTCGCGCAGCCGAGACTGCGCGGCACCCGCTCGCAAGCTGACCATGCGCGGCCATCCGCCGCGGCAGATGAGCTCAGCCACGCCCGCCAGAGTGGCGCCGACATCTGGGGCGCGGCACTGCTCGCCCGCCATCAAGCCGGCCAGAGAGATCGCGCCGGCAGAGTCGCCGGACTCCCACAGCGACATCGGGCGCATCCGCACGCGGGCCACCCGCCCCGCCCCGGAGTGCTCGGTGATGTCATCGGGCGGATTCTGCGAGCCGGTGAGCAGAAAGTGCCCCACCCCGCCGCGGCGGTCACAGGCGTGGCGCATCGGGTTCCAGATGCCCCGCGCCAGCTGCCACTCGTCAAGCAGCCGCGGCTCGTCGCCGTCGAGCAGCGAGCCAGGGTCGAGCTCGGCCGCGACGCGCACCGCCTCGGAATCGTCCAAGGTGACCTGGCTGCGGGCGAACCGCTGCCCAGTCCACGTCTTGCCGCACCCACGCGGACCCTCGATCAGCACCGCCGGCGACGAGCCCAGCGCAGCAGCGACTTCGCGGTCCACCACACGCGGCCGATACCGCGGATTCGGCGGCGGGTCCTGCGCTTCGTCCATCGCCCCCCCCCTGTCTGGTCTGTCGCCACAGCGAACGGTCCGAGCCCTTTGGCCCGGGCAGTTCGAGACTGCATTTCTCAGCTATTTCAGACTACAGTATTCAGATTCTCTGAACTACATATTTCAGATGTTCTGAACTGCAAAAACCTAACGGCGGCTCGGCACCGTGTGACGCAGCTACTCCAGCAGCTCGGCTACGGCGAGCTCGGCGATGCGGTCGCCGTCGTAGGCGAGCGTCTCGGTGAGCACCTCGAAGGTGTGCTCGCCGAGCGTCGGCCCGCCGCGGTCCACCTGCGCCGGAGTGCGCGACATCACGAAGCGCGTGTTCTCGACCGTCGTGGTGCCCTGCTTGCCGTGCGGCACCTCGACCAGCGCGTTGCGGTGCAACAGCTGCGGATCGACGGTGAACTCGGGCGAGTTCTGCACGATGTGGGCGGCCACGCCCGCAGCTTGCAGCTCAACCATCAGCTCGTTGCCGTCACGGTCCCGAGTCCACGCCGAGATGACGGCGTCCAGCTCGTCGTGCCGTGCGTGGCGTTCGGCGGGACTCAGCGACGCGAGGTCGTCGCGACCCATGGCGCTTGCCAGCGCAGCCCACTGACCGTCGTCAGTACACGAGATAGCGATCCAATTGTCGTCGTGGTCCTCGCCGGCTGAGCTGCCTGCAGCGGTCTGGTACGCACCCTGGGGCGCGAACACCATGTCCCGGTTGGCTGCCGATTCCCAGATGCGGCCGTTGGTGGTCCGCTCCAGCAGGGCCGGTGCCATCAGGTGCAACGCAGCCTCGGACTGGGACAGGTCCACGTACTGGCCACGGCCGGTCTGGCGCTTGTGCTCCAGCGCCCCCATCACCGCGGCCACCAGCCAGCGGGGCGAGGTGTAGTCGGTGTAGGCGGTGAACGGGCCGCAGGGTGCCCGGTCAGGCCATCCCACCGGGTAGAAGAACCCGGAGATCGCCGCAGCCATCGTGCCGAAGCCCGCCAGCATCGCCAGCGGACCGGTCTGGCCCATCAGGCAGCTCGACGCCATCACCACGTCCGGTCGGCGCTGCTGCACTTGGGACCAGCCCATGCCCCATCCGGTCATGGCCTTGGGGGAGAACGACTCCAGGATCACGTCGGCCCAGTCGATGAGATCCCAGATGACGTCGAGCGCTTCGGGCTTGGACATGTCGAGTGCCAAGCCATGCTTGCCGGCGTTCAAGTTGCTGAACAGGCCCGAGCCGTCCGGGTCGCCGACGTCGTCGTGGAACGGCTGGATGGAGCGCACCGCGTCGAGCTTGTTGGCCGACTCGACGCGGATGATCTCGGCGCCGTAGTCCGCGAGCACCCGCGATGCCGCCGGTCCGGCCATCGCCCACATGAAATCGAGCACCTTCACGCCCTCGAGCGGCGGCGACGTGTGCACCGCCGGCGCGATCGACGCGGGCACCGCAGGCAGACGCTCCGACGCATCCAGCTCGGCCAGCACCTCGTCAGTGTGCTCGCCCACCGTGGGCGGGCGCCGCAGGTTGACGAGCGGGGTCTCGGTGAACTTCGCAAACGGGCCGGGATAGCGCACCGCAGCGGGATCGAACGATCCCGCCCCCGCATCGGACACAACGTCGCTGTGATCGACGTCCTCCCAGTACTCACGGACTGCCAGCTGCTCGGCGTCGACCACTTCGCCCGTCGTCGACACAGGGGTGATGAGCAGCCGGCGACTCATCGCCGCATCGAGCAACTCAGACTTGGTCTTGGTGGCGAAGAACTCGGTGAGAATCTGCTTGAGCCGCTCGTACTCGGAAACCGGCTCGCGGCCGTCGAGCAGCATCATGGCGTACTCGATCCAGTTCTTGTCTCTCGTGGCCTCGTCGCAGAAGCCCTCTTCATGCACCCAATCCATGAGGTTCTGGGTGAAGGCGCGGAAGCCAGGCCCGAACAGGAACGTCACCGAGGCGTGCCCGTCGGCACAGGCCCACATGAGCTGAATGTCGATGCCCTGCAGGCTCGCGCCGCCTGCAATCCGCTGAGTCACGGTGGCGTTCAGCGATGTGTTGAGCGTCGACGACATGGATGCCTGGCTCATCGACTGCTGCGCGGACATGTCGATTTGCTGGCCGAGCCCCGAGCGGGTCTGGCGTTCCCACAGGGCGATGAGCGCTGCGCCTGCGCCTTCGGAGGCGGCGTTGTGCATGGCTTGGGGCAGCGTGCCCCCGGCGCGCAGCGGTGCCCGGTCCTTGTCGCCGGTGACAGCCATGTTCACCGCCGAGGCCTGCAGCACGAGATCCGACGCCACCCAGTTGGCCTTCGGCCCGTCGCTGCCGAACGGTGTGATCGAGACGTGGATAAGCGCCGGGTTGAGCTCGGCCAGGACATCGCGTCCGAGGCCCAGCGCTTCCGCCTCGCCGGGATCGAAGCACTCGAACACGACGTCGGCCCCGGCGATGAGCGCCTTGGCCTGCTCGACGCCGTCGGCGGTGCCGAGGTCGAGCACCACGCTGCGCTTGCCGCGGTTGTAGGACCAGTGGTGCAGCGAGCGCTCCGGTCCGGCGACATCGCCGGCGAAGGGGGCCAGCCTTCGTGCCGACGAGCCTTCGGGAGGCTCGATCGCGATCACATCTGCACCCATCTGGGCCCAGATCGCCCCAGCCAGGTGGCCGCGCTCGTCGGTCAGATCGATGACGCGGTAGTCGGCCAGAACGCCCCGGGCATCAGTGTTCGTTTCCCCACTCATGCGCACATTTCAGCACGCGCTCAACGTGTCGATGGCCCGAAAGCGAACAGCCCGATGTGAGCCGGGCTCAACGTCTCGATGGCGTCGTTACTCGAAGTCAGGAGTACGACTCGGGCCATTCGTCCGCGGTCGGTCGGGACCGCCCGGACAGGTCGGCGTACATCAGCGCAAAGGCGATCGTCATGATCGCGGCAATGATCGGTCCTGCTATGGCGTTCGAGATGAAGTCCCCGTAGGGACTCGGCACCAAGGCGACCGAGATGACAGCAATCGCAGCAGCGACGATCGAGATGACGGCGACATCGCGGAAGCGGCGTCCGATGAGCCCGAACGTGTCTCCGATCAGATCGGGTATCGGTCGGTGCCGTCCCTGCGCCCCAGCCACGGCGAGATGCTAGGTCCGCGCTCAGCGCTGATGATCGGCAACGAGCGCTCGTAGCGTCGTCCCATGGTCGACACGGCACCTGGTCTCGTCGCTCCGCTGCCGGGCAGCTTGCCGCCCCATCGTGTGCGGTACTTGCCGATCACCGATCGGCCGCGGATCCGCTGGCCGCACGACGCGCGGGTGGCACTGTGGATCGCGCCGAACGTGGAGCACTACGAGTTCCTGCCGCCGCGGGACCCCCTGCGCAACACCTGGACACGCTCGCCGCATCCCGATGTGCAGGGCTACAGCTACCGCGACTACGGCAACCGGGTGGGCTTCTGGCGCATGGCCGAGGTGCTCGACCGCTACGGCGTCGTTGCCACGGCCTCCACCAATCTCGCCGTGTTCGACCACTACCCCGAAGTGGGCGCTGCGATGGTCGAGCGCGGGTGGGAGATCATGTCCCACGGGATCTACAACACCCGCTACATCTCCTCGATCGACGAGACCGCCGAGCGGGCGTTCTACATCGAGTGCATCGAGGCGCTGCGCAGCCACACCGGGCAGCAACTGCGGGGCATGCTCGGCCCTGCGGTGTCCAACACCGCGGCGACGCCCGACCTCATGGCCGAAGCCGGCCTGATCTACCACGCCGACTGGTTCCACGACGACCAGCCCGTGCCGCTGGCAACGCGCGGCGGGCAGCGGCTGGTGTCGGTGCCCTATTCGATGGAGCTGAACGACGTGCCGGTGTTCACCCAGCACCACGACACGAGCGAATTCGTGGCGATGGCGAAGGCCCAGATCGATGTGCTGCGCCGTGAAGCCGATGACGACGCCGGGGGTCGGGTGATGTGCGTGGCGCTGCACCCCTACCTGATGGGGATGCCGCACCGGATCGATGGGCTTGCGGCGATGCTCGACTACCTGATGAGCCACGACGATGTATGGCAGACCACGGCCAGCCAGATCGCCCAGCACTTCGTCGACCATCACTACGACCAATTCGTCGCCCACGAGCCTGAGTCGCCGACCGCTCGACCCAAGGTTGCGGCGACGGCCGCGACCGGCTCGGCTGGCACCGCCGCTGCCAGCCCCAGCTCCGCCAGCCACGCAGCCGAGAGCTCCGCGAACGGCGACCGAGCTCAGTCCTATGAATTCGGCCCTGCTCAGCACCAGCACGGCATGGACCACCCCTACTACGACTGGTCACCGTTGCCGAGCCGGCCGCGCTTCGAGTGGCCCGACCGCAGCCCGCTCGCCGTCGGCGCGGTCGTCGTCCTTGAGCACGTCGAGTGGGAGCCTGCTGCCGACGCCTACTCGCTGCGCCGCCGAAGCGGCGGCCTGGCACGCCTGCCTGCACCCGACTACCCCCAGCTCACGATCCGCGAGTACGGCCACCGGGTCGGCATCTTCCGCCTGCTCGACCTGCTGGAGCGGCACGGTGTTGCCGCCACCGTCGCGGTCGATGCGCTGACCGCGGAGCACTACGGGTGGCTGGTCTCGCATCTGGCTGAGCGTGAATGCGAGATCGCCGGACGGGGCGTCGCCGCCACCCGGCTCGTCACCTCCAAGAACACTGAAGAAGAAGAGCGGAACGCCATCGCCCAGAGCCTCGACGCAATCGAGTCGGCCACCGGCGTCCGCCCGACCACATGGTTCTCCGCTGAGGGAGTGGAATCGTTCCGCACACCGGCACTGCTGGCAGAGGCGGGAGTGGACACCCTGCTCGATTGGCCCAACGACGAACAGCCCGTCAGGATGACGACAGACGGGGTGCTGCCCGGCGTGCACCGGCCCAAAGGCACGGCGCCGATGGTGTCGTTGCCGCTGTTCCTCGAAGCCGACGACGAGTTCGCGCTGTGGCACCGGCGGGTGTCGCTGGACGGCTGGCACGACATCATCACCGGCGCCGCAGCCCGCATGCACCGCGACGGCGCCGAACATCCAGCCGGAAGCCGCCTGCTGATGCTCACGCTGCGTCCCTGGCTTGCAGGTCAGCCCTTCCGAGCGCAGGTGCTCGACGATGCACTCGCCCAGGTGACCGCACTCGGAGGTCTCCACACGGCCACCGCAAGCGAGCTGGCTGCCCACGCGCGTCCGGCGCTGCGCTGAGCCAGCCGATCACTGCGGCTCGTCTGCCCCTGCACCTGCAGCGTCCGACGTTGCTGCGAGCGGGAGCAGCTACTGCAGGCGCCAGGACCCCTGATCGGGAACGGGCAGGCCGAGGTGGTCACGCAGCGTGGTGCCGTCGTACTCGGTGCGGAACAGGCCGCGGCGCTGCAGCTCGGGCACGACGATCTCGACGAAGTCTTCGAACGCTCCTGGCATGTGTGTGCCTGCGATCACGAACCCGTCGACCGCACGCTCGGTGAACCACTCCTCGAAGTAGTCGGCCAACTCGACTGGCCCGCCCACGGTCGGGTGAGCCAGCCGGCCGCGGCCGGACACCTGCACGAAGTCGCGCACGGTGGGGTTGGCTCGCCCGGTGATCTGCAGCACTTGGTTGCGGATGCCCTGGATGCCGGTCATGGCGTCGAGGTCGTCGTCGGACAGCGGCTCGTCCAGCTCACGGCTGGCGAAATCGAAGTTCAGCCCTTCCGACAGCAGCGAGAGATCGTCCACCAGCGTCGGCAGCTCGTCGTAGGCGGCACGGCGATCCTCGGCTTCGGACATGGTGCGGCCCACCACCGGGAATGTCAGGTTGGTGATCTTGACGTGGTCGGGATCGCGGCCGAGCGCCTCGATCTGGGATTTCACCGCGGCGTAGTGCTCGACAGCGCTGTCGAGTCGCACTTGGCTCACGAACAGCAGCTCGCCCCAGCGAGCCGCAAACGTGGTGCCGCGACCGCTCTGGCCGGCCTGGATGACCACCGGGTGTCCTTGCGGTGTGCGGGGCACCGTGAACGGTCCACGAGAAGTGAACCACGGGCCGCGGTGGTCGAGCCGGTGGACCCGGTCGCCGTGCGCATACAGCCCGCTTGCCCGGTCGGCAGCAATCGCGTCGGCCTCCCAGGTGTCCCAGTGGCCGTGCACCACCTCCATGAACTCATCGGCCCGGTCGTATCGCTCGTCATGCGCGGGCGCTTGAGCAAGGCCCATGTTGCGGGCCTCGTTGTCGTTGACCGAGGTGACGACGTTCCACGCCGCCCGTCCGCCCGTGAGATGGTCGAGCGTGGCGAACACCCGGGCCACGTGGAAGGGCTCGTAGTAGGTGGTCGAGTAGGTGGCGCCCAAGCCGAGCCGGCTCGTGGCCATGCCCATCGCTGTGAGCACCGTGACCGGGTCGAGCTTCACACAGCGGATGCCCGCCTCGACCGTGTGCCGATGGTCGCCGCCGAACATGTCGGGCATCGCCAGCCGGTCGTCGAAGAAGCCCAGGTCGAAGCAGCCCGCTTCGAGCACGTGGCCGATGTGGCGGTAGTAGTCGAAGCCGGTGACATCGTGGCGGGCAGCGGGGTGCCGCCAGGCAGCGGGGATGGTCGTGCAGTTCTGCGCCTGCAGAAAGCCCACCAGCACGATCTGACGCTGAGCGTTCACGCCCAGCGATGGTAGAGAGCAATCGCGCAAGAGGGCGGCTCACCGGCGGCCTGCACACCGATCAGTCGATATGGCCCGCTTGTCGGATCGGCACAGGGACAGTCGCGGTGTCAAACTCTGCGGCCATGCCGGCCATGCCCGAAGCAAGCGAGATCGCGCACGACGCCGCGCTGCGGGTGCGGCTGGCGGCCAACCTGGCCCGCCACGAGGTTCGGCAGCATCCGGGCGGAGGCCGCAAGCACGCTGCGGTCGCAGTGATCGTGCTGGACAGCGACGCCGACCTGCACGGATCGGATCCCGCATTCAGCGGCCTCGGCGCCGACGAGCGGCGCGAGCTGCTGGCAGAGATCCCAGGCGCGATCGACGACCCGACGCTCACGGGCGACGTCGAGGGCACTGCGGGCGGGGCAGCCGTGCTGCTGACCCGCCGCGGCTCTCACCTGCGCGGCCATCGCGGCCAGTGGGCGCTGCCGGGCGGCCGGGTGGACGATGGCGAGACCGTGCTCGAAGCAGCCATCCGGGAGTGCTCCGAAGAGGTCGGCCTGGAGCTGACTGGCGACGACTTGCTGGGTCAGCTCGACGACTACCCCACCCGCTCGGGCTACGTCATCAGCCCGTTCGTGTTCTGGCTGTCCGACGATCGTGAACCGGTGGCGAACCCGGCCGAGGTGGCATCGGTGCATCGAGTGTCATTGCGAGAGCTGACGCGGCCCGACTCTCCCCGATTCGTGAGCATCCCCGAGAGCGACCGCCCCGTCGTGCAGGTTCCGATCGGCGGCGACCTGATCCACGCGCCCACCGGCGCCGTGCTCTACCAATTCCGCGCCGTCGCCTACGACGGCCTCAACACCCGTGTCGACGAACTGGAGCAGCCCGTGTTCGCGTGGCGTTAGCCACGCGAACCATCAGACACAGCGCGTGGCGTTAGCCATGCGAACCATCAGACACAGCGCTTGGCGCTAGCCATGCGAACCATCAGACACAGCGCTTGGCGCTAGCCGAGCACGGACATCGACGAACCGTGGAGATCACGGTTGCGCGAGAACGTGCCCATGTCGATGTCGAAGCCGGTGTGCTTGCCGGTCACTACGACAGGTTCGGCATCATGGTCGTGGCCGCCTTCGACCGCACCGATCAGCTCCGCCATGCAGTGCCCGGCCACCGCAGCATTCTTGAACTGATTGCCGCTGGTGCCGATGGCCACGTAGAACCCGTCGAGCGACGTGCGGTCGTAGATCGGGATCCAGTCGTCGGTCACGTCGTACACGCCCACGACGCCCCTTGGCTGGTGCGGCAATCCCAGTTCGGGCATGCGCCGGGCGAACCGCAGGACGTGGGTCTCCCACTGCTCGCGGGTGAGATCCTGCGAGCAATCGTCGATCTCGTCGGCGGTAAGCCATTCCAGGTCGGCCATATCCAGTTCGAGCGAGCCGATCAGGATGTTGTTGCCCACCTCGGGCCGCACGTAGCAGCCGCAGTCGTCGTCGGCCATCGCCGCGCCGACGTGCTCGAAGTCGACCCCAGCCGGTGAGGGCACGTGGTACACCTCCTTGCGCTGCGGCCGGGTGCTGACCGTCATGTCATCAAGCACGCCCGCCAGCTCGTTGATGGCACTGCTGTGCGGACCGGCGACATTCACGACCACTGGCGCAGCCAGCACATCGCCATCCGCCAGCACGACGCCCTCGGCTCGTCCTGATCCGGCGATCCCCACCACGGTTTCGCCGAAGCGAAACTCTGCCCCTGCGGCTTCCGCCGCCAGTCGGAGGTTGTGGGCCGCGAGCTGCGGGTCGCCGACGTAGCCGGCTTCGGGCGTCCACAGCGCACCATCCAACTGCGATGTCGGCTCGGACCAGAAGTCGGGATCGGCGATCTGCCGGGGCGGGCCGAATCGCGAGAGATCAAAGAACCCAAGCCGGGCGGCCGCCTCGTCACGATCCCAGATCTCGTAGGGCACGCCGAGCGCGTCGAAGTGCGGCACGGGCAGCAGGTGCGGGCCGTCGCCGCTGATCAGCGTCAGCATCCCGCATTTCGTGAACCTGGAGTAGCCGGCCTCGTCGCAGTCGCCGATGTGGGCAGGCCAGTTCAGCCAGTACTGCAGACCCTCGTACGACATCGCCACCCCCGCCCGGGTGGAATACGTGAATCGCACGATGGCTGACGAGGCACTGGTGGAACCCTGGCCGGCGCCCGGGTTGCGATCGACGCCCACCACCCGCCAGCCACGCCGGGCCAGCTCACAAGTGACGGCATTGCCGATGACACCCGCCCCGATGACGACGGCGTCGTAGCCCTGCTCGCTCATCCGATGCCGTCCTGACGGACGTCGCAGCGCCTCTCGGACATGGGGTGGAGAACTCCCGCTTCAGCCGATGCGGATCGGCTTGTCGATCGCCGCGGTCAGCACCTCGGGATCGCCGTCGGTCACCAGCACGTCGTCCTCAATGCGGATGCCGCCGAAGCCCCGCAGCTCGTCGACGCGCTCCCATACGACGCTCTCGGCGAACTTCTCCCGCCGAGCCGGATCGTCAAGCAGCGCATCGATGAAGTAGAGACCCGGCTCAACGGTGGTGACCATGCCGGGCTCGAGGAGTCGGTTCGGACCCAGCCTCGACAGCAGCGGATCGTCGCTGGGCTCGCGGCTGTAGGGGACGCTCGTGATGTCGTGCACCGACAGGCCCAGCAGGTGGCCGAGCCCGTGGGGGAAGAACAGCGCTACGACGCCCTCGGTCACCAGCTCGGCGGGGTCGCCGCGCAGCAGACCCATCTCGACCAACCCTGCGCCCAGGATGCGGGCGGCGGCCAGGTGCACCTCCCGCCACACGATGCCGGGCCGGCACATGTCGATGGTCTGCTGCTGGGCACTGAGCACCAGCTTCCACAGGAACTCCTGCACGTCGGTGGGATCAGCGCCCACGACCATCGTGCGGGTGACGTCGCTGGCGTAGCCGCCGAACTGCGCGCCGGCGTCGATGAGCAGCAGATCGCCGGCCTCGACGGTGCGCGTCGCCGGACGCAGCGGGTCATCGCCCGCGTAGACGTAATGCAGGTAGGCGCCGTGCGGGCCGGACGCGACGATGCTGTCGTAGGCCACGCGGGGTGCTCCGGCGGCGTAGAACTGCGCCTCCATGCCGACCTGGATCTCGCGCTCGGTCATGCCCGGCGCTGCGTGCTGGTACACCCACTCGAACCCCGCCGTGCTGGCCGCAGCAGCCTGGCGGATGTCGTCGAGCTCGGCATCGTCCTTGGTCATGCGCTCCAGCGCGATCGCTGCACTCAGCCTCAGCACCGTCGCTTCGGTCGAGGCATCAGCGTGCTCATCGGCGTCGCCGCCCGGCGCGGTCTCCGCTGCGGCATCGGCTGTATCACCGTCAGGCGTGTCAGCCTTGTCCGAGGCTGCCGGCGCGGGCAGCGCCTGGGGCATTGCCGCGCCCGCTCCCAGCTCGATGACCGTGCGGTCGCCGCGCTGGGACAGCCAGGCCTCCAGCTCGTCCAGCGGCTGGCCGACGGGCGTCGGTGGCTGCTCCCAGACGAGCCGCTCGGGAGTGAAGCGAGGCCCGAACAGCTCCCACTCGCCGGCCGCGGCGTCGAAGGCCAACGTGGTGCCGGGCGATCCCACCGCCGTCAGGTAGGCGACATCAGGATGGGGCAGGAACGCAAAGTGCTGATCGGTCCCCGACCAGCCCGCCGGCTCGCCGGCGCGCAATACCACCACCTCGTCGGTGAGCTCCCAGCGCTTGGCCACCCGCGCCCGCCGCTCGGCCAACACGTCGTCTGTCGGCTTCACGCCGCGCACCCTAACGCCACGGGTTCGTCTACCGGCTCAACCCCCCACAAGGCCGCGCGGAGCAGTGAACCATCTCGTTGTCGCACATGCGGGAAGGACTGTCCGATTTTTTTGTGTAACCGGCCGTGATGGTGTCCGTCGGATGTGGTCGGCGATCCGGTCGCCGTAGTGGAAGGAGCGCAACACGGGACTCGCAAGCACCCGATCGATCCTTGGTAACGAAGCCCGCCGGTCGCTCTACTGCTGCTGTTGCGCTGCCTGTTGCTGGGCGGACGTATCTGTGGACGGACTGACCGCCACACGGGCCTGGCGGCGGATCGGCTCGGTGACCATCGAGACCGGCGCCGTGGGCTGGGCGATGATCACCTCAGCGTCCACCTTGGCATCGGCTGATCCGTTGAACACGCCGCGCACGGGTGGGACGTCGTTGTAGTCGCGGCCGTAGCCGATCACCACATGCCGCTCGCTCACCGACCCGCCGTTGGTGGGGTCGAGCGCATGCCAGCCGTAGCCGGGCACCGCAGCTTCGATCCATGCGTGCGTCTGCACCGAGATTGCCGTCGGGCTGGCAACCGGCGCACGCTCGGGAGCGAACACGTCCTCGCCGACGACGTCATGGCTGATGCCGTCAGCGCCAGCGGTGCCCCCGGCCGCACCGCCGCCGGCTGAGGGTGCGCCGGGAACGGGAGCTTCGTCGAGCCGTGTCTCGTCCAGCGCGAACAGGTAGCCCGAGACGTAGCGGGCGGGGATGCCGATGCAACGCAGCATGCCCACGGCGAGATGTGCGAAGTCCTGGCAGACACCTCGACCGCCGTCGATCAGCTCTTCCAGCGTCACACCGATGGAGGTGGAGCCGCGTTCGTAGGTGAGCACGGTGGGCACTGCTTGGGCGACGGCCAGCACGCGCTCGCTGACGTTGTCGGCAGCCCCGCGGATCGCCCACGAGGCCACCTCGTCCACCAGCTCCCCCCAGTGCACATGCTGGGACGGCGCCAAGTATTCGACATGCTGGTTGACGAACTGCTGGTCGCCCAACCGCTCGCAGCTCACCGCCGCCGGGGCGCTGCCGGTCGGTGAGGTCTCCACCGAAGCCTCGGCCACCACCAGCAGATCGTCATGCGGCCCGCGTATGCCCAGATGGTCGACCGTCGTGCCGAAGTAGTCGCGTGTCTGCAGCACGCGGGTCGCCGGGGTCGTCGTCAGCCGGTAGGACAGCACCTGCTGGCGCAGATCGTCACGGGGCCGCACACGGATCTCGTTCTGCGACTCCGAGACGGGCTCCGTATAGGTGAAGTGCAGCCGGTAGGCGATGTCGAGTCTCATTGCGGCCTGCCTCTGCCGTCACCGGGTCGCACGAATTGCGCGTGCACTTCCGCCAGGCTCGATCTCGCCACCGTGCTGGTGTGCACATCGGCGGCGAGCTCGGCCAGCGCCGAGCCCAGGTACGCCAGCTCAGCCTCGGGTTGGCCCAGCAGCTCGTCGAGCTCGCCGTACTCCAGGTGCGCCCGCAGCGCCCCGGCGCGCCGGCGGGGTGTGGCGACGGCCCCCGCGGCCGCTGCGAGGTCTTCCAAGCGCAGCTCCACCCGTCCGAGGCACCACAGCACCGAGCGGGGCATTTGCTCGTGCTGCAACAGGAACTTCGCGACTGCATGCCACTGCGGCGAGTGCCCCAGCTCGCGCCGGGCGGCCTGCAGCGAATGCGTGAACGCCAGCAGACGGTTGCCGTCGAAGACGTCGCTGCCGGTGCCCAGACCCGACTTCAGCAGTTCCACCGTCAGGATCGACCGCTCGAGCAGCCGACCCGCCTCCATGAAGGCGTAGCCCTCGTCGCGGCTCATCGACTCCGTCATCACGCCGCTGAGCGAGCGACACCCCCGCCGGGCCGTGATCACCGACATGCGCGACACCTCGCCGCCGGTCTGCTCCCGAGCGGCAGCGCCGACCGACTTGGCGCTCTGCATGAGGATGTGCAGGCTGTTGGCCTCCTCCCAGAGCTCCACCGGGATGCGGTCGCGCACGATGCGCAGGTTCTCCCTCACTGCCTGCACAGCCGACACCACCGAACCAGGGTGCGAGTCGTCGGAGACCAGGAAGTCCATGACGGCATAGGGGCCGGTGCCGACCTGGGCCGCCACGAACTCGTCCTGCAGCCCGAGCGCCTGCACCAGCCTTCGGGAGGCCAGGCGGGCCTCGGTGGCCTGGCGGTGCATGACGGCATTGGTCTCGACGGACACGCAGCGGGCGATGGTGTCGGCCCGCTCCAGGTAGCGACCGGCCCACAGCAGGGAATCGGCGTGGCGGGCCAGGATCATGTCTGCGACCCCTGGGGTGCGAGCACCCAGGTGTCCTTGGAGCCGCCGCCCTGCGAGGAGTTCACGATCAGCGAACCCTTGCGCATCGCTACCCGCGTCAGCCCGCCGGGAAACACCTGCGTGCGCTCGCCGGTGATCACGAACGGGCGCAAGTCGAGGTGGCGCGGCTCGAGCACGTCGTCACACATGGATGCGAGCGTGGACAGCTCCACGACCTCTTGGACCACCCAGTTACGCGGATCTGCCTCGATCTCGGCCCGCGCATTCGCCAATTCCTCATCGGTGGCGTTGCGCCCGATGACGATGCCGTAGCCCCCGGACTCGCCTACCGGCTTGATGACCAGCTCGTCGAGCCGTTCGAATGCCGCTTCGCGCTGGTCGGGCTCCCACATCACGTACGTCTCGACGTTGGGCAGGATCGGTTCCTCGCCGAGGTAGTAGCGGATGAGGTCGGTCACATAGGGGTGGATGGCCTTGTCGTCGGCCACGCCGTTGCCGACGGCATTGCAGACGGTCACGGTGCCGGCGCGCATGGCACCAAGCAGCCCCGGCACGCCGAGCGTGGAGTCGGGCCGGAACGACACCGGGTCGAGGAAGGTGTCGTCGATGCGCCGGTAGATCACATCCACCGGAACGAGGCCCTCGATGGTGCGCAGGTACACGACATGCTCGTCCACCACCAGGTCGGGCCCTTCCACGAGCTCCACGCCCATCTCCCGGGCCAGGAACGCGTGCTCGAAGTACGCCGAGTTGTAGATGCCCGGCGTCAGGATCACGATGAGCGGCTTGTCGCCGGCCCCCGTGGGCGCCACCGACTCGAGCGCGGTGCGCAGCATCCGGCCGTACTGGCTGACAGGTTCCACGGTGTGGTCTTCCCAGACTCGGGGGAACGCCCGGGTCATCGCCGCCCGGTTCTCGATGACGTAGCTGATCCCGCTCGGGTTGCGCAGGTTGTCTTCGAGCACCCGGTACTGGCCCTCGGCATCGCGCACCAGGTCGATGCCGGCGATGACGCAGTGGGCGTCGTGCGGCACGCTCACGCCGAACGCGTTGCGCTCGAAGCCGTCCGACGACTGCACCAGCCATGCGGGCACGACGCCGTCGGCCATGGCCGCTCCCTCGCCGGTGTAGATGTCGGCCAGGAACCGGTTCAGCGCAGTGACGCGCTGGGCCAGGCCCCGCTCGATCTCCTGCCACTCGGTTGCGGCGATCAGCCGGGGGAACAGGTCCATCGGCCACGTGCGCTCGGTGCCCTGCGAATCGCCGTACACCGTGAACGTGATGCCCTGGCGGCGGAACTCCTCTTCGATGATGCCTTCGCGGCGCCGCAGCTCAGCCGCGTCGAAGTTGGAGAAGCGCTCCACAATGGCGGCATAGAGCGGGCGGACGTTGCCGTCACGGTCGAACGCCTCGTCGTAGGCGAGCTGGTTCGCGTCAGACCTTCGTAGCTCCGCCATGGCTCATTTGATAGCGCGTCGCGGCGCGCACTCGCGTCATCGACGGCAGACGGGCACCTTCGACGCTCGCGCCCGTGCCGCTGACGGACCGGCTTCCGGCGCCGTCGTGGCTACGCTCGCCGGATGGCCAGCGTCACAGAGACCCCAGTCCGACAGCTTGGCGATGAGCATGCGGAGTGGGCCATCAAGGCAGCCCTCGCTGCGATCGTCGCCCCTGGCTCGTTCTTCACCGGCGCTGAACGGCGGGCCATGGCGACCCAGGCCCGGGCTGCCCGCGGTCTCGCCGAGGACGGCGCCGATCTTCCGCCCATCGTCGCCGAGGCGGTCGACCGCGTTGCGGCAGAAGCCATGGCGACCAGGCAATCCCACGTCGAAGCCTGGGTAGGCAGCGGCCGCGACATCCTGGCCTACGTCGAGCTCGTCTCGGTGGTGTCCCAGATCGCCAGCATCGACTCCTACCGCATCGGCCTCGGCGCCGCCCTCGATGCGCTCGGAGACCCTGTCGACGGCGAGCCGACACCCGAGATTGCGGCGGAGGCGTCCATGATGAACGCTTGGGTCCCGACGGTGGGCGTCGCTCTCGCACCGACAGCGCTGTCGGCTCTCCCCCGGGAGAAGGCCACCAAGTCGGCGCTGAGCGCGGCCTGGTATCTCACCGACAACGTCATACACCAATACGACGTCGAGCCGGGCAGGGAACTCACCCGGTCGCAGATGGAGCTCGTGGCCGCCCGGACATCGTGGCTCAACGAGTGCTTCTTCTGACTGTTCGGCCACACATGGATGCTCCGTGAGAGCGCCCGAGCCCACAGCCTGCCGGTCAACGTGCTGGCCGTCACCCAGCCGGCACTCGACTCGGGCGTGCCCCACGGGGCCGATCTGCTCGCGTTCGTCGACGCCATCGCGCTGCTCGACTTCTACGAGCTGCCAGAGGCCCGCGCCGACCTCATCACCGCCGCCGGCGCCGGCGCTGCGACCCGGGCAGCCGCCGTGTGCGCCAGCTTCGAAGGCATCAACCGAATCGTCGATGCCATCGGCGTTCCGGTCAACAAGCGCTTCTACGACATCGGCGACGACCTCGGGGTCCAGGTCCCCGACCACTTGCGCTGAAGGGGCGCTGGCGGGCCGCTCGGGCCCGGGATTCAGCCTGCGGCGTCGATTGACTCGCGCATCTCCTGCGCACACGTGTGCAGGTAGTTCCGCCCCGTCGCAGTCACCAAGTTGTACGCGAGCTCGTCGACCGCGTCGGCCTTCAGCCGGGTCACGTCGTCGACCTCGTGGCCCAGCGCGAGCACCATGTCGCACAGCTCCGCGCACCACTGCGCCTCGCCGTCGGCCAGTGCATCGCGCGCTGCCGCTGCCAGTGCCTCCGGCCCTCCCGCCAGCGCCGCCACCCGGCCGGCTCGGTCGGCGGGGTGCAACGGGTTCATCCGCGACGGGTTGCCGTCGAACCAGCCCAATATGCCGCTGAAGATGGCCCGCACCGACCACGACACGTTGCCGTAGTACTGGCCCAGCAGCGGGTCGCCGTCCAGATCGGGCGGCAGCGTGACCTCGTGCGCCAGCTCGTCGGGCGTCTTGCCGGCGTTCATGCCGGCGACGGTCTCGTTGTAGATGTGCCACAGGCCTCGGCTGTAGGTCTCCAGCGCTGCGTCCACCTCGGCTGCACCGGAGAACGGCGTGGTGTGGCCCAGCACCAGGTGGTCGGCGCCCATGGCGCGGATCCGGTCGACCGATTCGCACCAGTCCCGCACATCGCGGTACTGCGTGCCCCGGATGGCGTACAGGTTGGGGAACGAGCGGTACATGTTGTCGCCGGCGAACACCACCCGTTCGTCTGCGAACCACGTCATGATCTGGTCTTCGGTCTCGCCCGGGTTGTGCGAGACCTCCAGCCGGACACCGCCGGCCTCGATGACCGCCGAACCCTCGAACCGCTTCGTTGGGAAGGTGCGCGGGTCGGGGCCTCCTCCGGGGCCGCCGGCCAGCGCACCCGCCTTGGGGTACACGGCCGGTGCGATGCCGTTGTTGATGCGCTTCTCGGGCGGCAGCTTGAATCCGGCCTGCCGCAAGCCCCGGAGGCCGGCGATCGACACACCGTTTCGGGCGAAGCGCCTGGCCTCGTCGCCGAAGTGCTGCACGCCCCAGATCTCGATATCCGGATTCTCATCGATCAGCGCGGGGGCGCCGCCGGTGTGGTCGGGATGGCCGTGGGTGTACACCAGTGCGACGATCGGCAGATCGGTGTGGCGGCGCAGCTCGGCGATGGCGTCGGCAGTCCGCTGAGGGATGCTGCCGCCGTCGACTGCGACCACCCCGCTGTCGCCGAGCACGAACGAGAACGTGGACACGCCGTAGCCCACCGCCACGAATACGCGCTCGACGAGGGCGATGAACTGCTCCGCAAACAGATGCTCGATTGACCGCAGCTCGGCCGAGGCCGGTGTGTCCATCGGGTCGGTCGGCGGCGAGGCGTCAGCGTTCAACGATCGTCTTCTCCAGCATGTCGATGGTCTGCATGGCGCCGAGACACTGGGCTACCGACGCGTTCGGCTCACGACCCGCTTCGATGGCCGAGATGAACTCGCGGTCCTGCAGCTCGATGCCGTCGTTCGAGAAAGCTACCCCCGACAGGTCGACCGGCTTGTCATACCCGTCCACCAGGTCGTCGTAGCGGGCAATGTACGTGCCGTTGTCGCAGATGTAGCGGAAGAAGGTGCCCAGCGGCCCGTTGTTGTTGAACGACAGCGACAGCGTGCACAGCGCCCCTGACGGCACGCTCATGCCGATCGTCATGTCCATGGCGATGCCCAACTCGGGGTGCCGTGGGCCCTGCTGCGACCAGCCGGCAGTGATCGGCTCGCCGGTCTGGTATCCGAACAGATCCACCGTGTGGCACGAGTGGTGCCACAGCAGGTGGTCGGTCCAGGTGCGGGGCTTGCCCAAGGCGTTGCGGTTCTCGCGCCGGAAGAAGTACGTCTCCACCACCAGGTGCTGCAGCGTCAGCTCGCCGCGGCGGATGCGGTCATGCACCCACTGGTGGCTGGGGTTGAAGCGACGGGTGTGGCACGCCATGGCGGTGACACCCGTCTCCTGCTGCACCCGCACCAGCGCTTCGCTGTCGGCCAGATTGTCGGCCATCGGGATCTCGACCAGCACGTGCTTGCCCGCTCGCATGGTCTCGATGGCCTGCGCGGCGTGCAGCTGCGTCGGCGTCGCGAGGATCGCCGCGTCGGCGTCCAGCGCGAGTGCCTCGGCCAGATTCAGCGTCCAGCGCTCGATGCCGAACTCGTCGGCGAATGCCGCCGTGTCCTCGGCGATGCCGCCCACCAAAGCGGCCACCTCGACGCCGTCGATCCGCTGCAGCGCAGCCGCGTGCTTGCGCCCGATGGCGCCCTCTCCCGCAAGGATGATCTTCACTGCTGTCCCCTCGTCGGCAAGGGTGCATTCGGCCGCGTTCACGGCGACGGGCAGACCCTAGACCGCGCCTGCGACACAGCGACCGAGGCACATGGCTGCCCGGCGCCAATTCCGGCTGAATCACTGAGAGCGGTGCGCATTCGCAGCCATCATCCGGAAACGACTCCTCGGATCAATAGTCTCGGGCAGGCGAGGAGGTGCCATGGCGGCAGCACGCGACTACGACGACATTCCGGGGACCTACGTCTTCGACGGCCGGCAATCCCAGCAGGGCTACCACCTCAACATGTTCTGCATGAGCCTCAACGACGAGGCCAACCGGGAGCGGTTCCGGACTGACGAGGCGGCCTACCTGGACGGCTTCGACCTGACGTCGCCGCAGCGCACGGCGGTGCTCAAACGGGACTGGCTCGGACTGCTGCAGCTCGGCGGGAACATCTACTACACGTTCAAGCTGGCGATCCTCGACGGTCTGTCGATGCAGGACGTCGGCGGCGCCATGTCGGGCGTCACCGGCGGGGAGTTCGCGCAGATGATGATCGACGGAGGCCGCTCGATCGAGGGCAACCGCCGCGTCGGCGAATCGGCAGGAACGCACAGCTCAGCGGGGCACACGTCATGACCCAGATCGTGGGCGGCATCGGCACTTCGCACGTCCCCGCAGTCGGGGCGGCCATCGACAACGGCAAGCAGCACGAGCCGTACTGGCGCCCGTACTTCGACAAGATCCAGCCCGCTCGCGAGTGGATGGCCGCCGAGCAGCCCGACGTCTGCATCATCGTCTACAACGATCACGCCTCGGCCTTCTCGCTGCGGCTCATCCCGACCTTCGCGCTCGGTGTGGCGGCCGAGTTCCAGCCGGCCGACGAGGGCTACGGCCCCCGCCGGGTTCCTGCTGTGGCGGGCCATCCTGAGCTGGCGTGGCATCTTGCCGAGTCGCTCATCGGCGACGAATTCGACATCACCATCGTCAACGAGATGGACGTCGACCACGGCCTGACAGTGCCGCTCTCGGTGATGTACGGCGAGCCCGAGGAGTGGCCGTGCCGTATCATCCCGATCTGCGTCAACGTGATCCAGTACCCGCCTCCGTCGGGCAAGCGATGCCTCAGTCTCGGGCGGGCCATCCGGCGAGCGCTCGACAGCTACGGGGGATCGGATGCGGAAGGGCTGCGGGTGGCCGTTTTCGGCACCGGCGGCATGTCGCACCAGCTCCAGGGCGAACGGGCCGGCCTGGTCAACACAGCGTTCGACACGGCGTTCATGGACAAGCTGATCGCCGAGCCCGATGCCGGCTGCCTGCGACCCCACACCGAGTACATCCGCGAGGCGGGCTCAGAAGGCATCGAGCTGGTGATGTGGTTCGTGATGCGCGGCGTGCTCGACGATCGGGTCGACGAGGTGTTCCGCATGAACCACGTGCCCACCTCCAACACCAGCAACGGCCTGCTGATCCTGCGGAACGCCCAATAGCGCAGGCGTCAGCCGCTAGTTCTCGAGCGGCAGGCCCACGTACTGCTCGGCGAAGGCGATCTGCGCCGATGGCGACGTGGACAGGTGGTACAGCTCCTGCTCCTGCGCTCGCTGGTCGAAGTCGCTCATGTCGGGGAAGCGGTGCAGCAGCATCGTGAGCGACCAGCTGAACCGCATGGCCCCCCACACCCGGCGCAGCGCCGTCTCTGAGTAGCTGTCGAGGTAGCCGTCGTCGCCCCGCTGGTAGTGGTCGATGAATGCCCGAGCCAGGTAGTGCACGTCGGAGATCGCCAGGTTGAGGCCCTTGGCGCCGGTGGGGGGCACGATGTGCGCAGCGTCGCCGGCCAGGAACAGGTTGCCGTAGCGCATCGGCTCGGAGGCGAAGCTGCGCAGCGGCGCGATCGACTTCTCGATGGAAGGCCCGGTCTGGATCTGCGCCGCCTTGTCCGCCGGGATGCGAGCCAGCAGCTCGGTCCAGAAGCGATCGTCGGACCAGTCGTCGACCGTGTCGGTAAGCGGGCACTGCACGTAGTAGCGGCTCAGCATCGGGTTGCGCATGCTGCACAGAGCGAAGCCCCGCTGATGGTTGGCATACAGCAAGTGCGGCAGCGGCGGGGTCTCGGACAGGATGCCGAGCCAGCCGAAGGGATAGACCTTCTCGAACTCGGTGCGAACGCTGTCGGGCATGGCAGTGCGGCTGACGCCGTGGAAGCCGTCGCACCCCGCCACGAAATCGCAGTCGATGCGCTCGGAAGCGCCGTTGGCGATGAAGGTCACGCAGGGCCGGCCGGTGGGGTCGCTGATCGCGACGTCGTGCGCTTCGAAGATGATCGTGCTGCCGGCTGCATCGGCCGCTTCGTAGAGGTCTTCCTGGATATTCGTCTGGCCGTAGGCCATCATCCGCCGCCCGATCAGCTCCTGGGAGTCGATCGACAGCATCTCCGAGCCGCGCCAGGCGATGTTGATCGTGTCGTGGACCTGCCCCTCGCTGTCCATGCGGTCGCCCAGCCCCGCCTCGCGGAGGATCTCCACCGAACCCCATTCCAGGACGCCGGCACGGATACGGGCCAGCACGTACGCGCGCGACTGCTGCTCGACCACGACGTGCTCGATTCCTGCCCGCCCCAGCAGATGCGACAGCAGCGTCCCCGCCGGGCCGGCGCCCACGATGACGACCTGTGTCTTCATTGCCATGTCCGCATCGCCGTATCGAGAGCCTGGTCGGTGTTGGGGAGAGCGCTCAGCCTCGCATGGACGCGAGCCGCTGCTGGATCCCGCCGATGAAGCCGTCGTAATCCTGCGCCTTCATCTGAAACATGCCCAGCGGCTGAGGCGACGGCAGTATCAGGAATCGCTCGTCAGCGAGGCCCTCGACCACGGCGTCGACCACCTCGTCGACGGTCAGCGGCTCCACCATGCCCGCGCCGAAGTGGTCGATCATCGGCGTGTCGACGATCGTGGGGCACAGGCAGCTCACCTTGATCTGCGGTCCGTGGTTGATCGCCAGCCACTCCGCCACACCGATCGCCGCGTGCTTGGACACCGCATAGTTGAACGACACGGGCCCGGTGATGAGCCCGGCTGCCGAGCCGGTGATCATCAGCGAGCCGCCGCCCCACTGGGTCATGTGCGGGATCACCGCGCGCGCCGCATGCACGGGACCCATCACGTTGACCGCCATGTTGAGATCCCAGTGCTCGAGCGGCGTGTCGAGTCCCCCGCCGACGCCGACGCCAGCGTTGGCGCAGAACAGATCAATGTGGCCCAAAGCGTCGATCGCCGACGCCACCAGAGCATCAACCGAACCCTGATCGGCAACGTCGCAGGTCACAGCCGTGCCGCCGATGCCCTCGGCAACGGCGTGCGCGCCGCCGCCATCGAGATCGGCGACCACGACGCTGGCTCCAAGCGACGCGAATCGCTCGCACATTCCCTTGCCGATGCCCGACGCTCCGCCGGTCACGACGATGTTGCTGCGGTTGATCTCCATGAGCTGTCCCCGTCCTGGGTTGCCCGCCGGAGGTTAGTGCTGCACGAGTCTTCTGGCCGGTGACGAGAACAGTACGCCTCACGCAGTCGCTAGGCGATGTAGTCGGGGCGGAAACTGGGGTCGGCGCAGGCGATCATCATCTCCGCCAGAGCGTCGCTCATGTCCTGACGCAGGCCGACAGCGTCGGTGTCGTCCCAGCGGTTCTCGAGCTCGTCGGGATCGGCGGACAGGTCGTACAGCTCGCCGTAGTCCAGGTTCTGGTAGCGGGTCATGCGTGCGTCCGCGGTGAGCACGGTGCGCATGCGCTATCCAAGTAGCTAACTAGGAGACCGCTGAGCAAGTCGGGTCGGGAGGTGCTGGTCGGTGGGTGTGGGCATGGCTGGTGGGGTTGTTGGTGGTCGGCGGGTGTGGGGTCGGGATGGGTCGGTGGTGGGGTTGGTCAGGTGGTGGCCCAGGTGGT
>JAJDVQ010000008.1 GCA_022826045.1 Acidimicrobiia bacterium
CATGTCGTCGTCGGCCATGTCGTCGTCGGCCATGTCGTCGTCGGCCATGTCGTCGTCGGCCATGTCGTCGTCGGCCATGTCGTCGTCGGCCATGTCGTCGTCGGCCATGTCGTCGTCGGCCATGTCGTCGTCGGCCGCAGCTGGCGCCGACGTCTCTTGAGTTGCGGTGGCGTCGCCATCGCCGTCGCCGTCGTCGCCGCACGCTGCGGCGAACAAGGCGAACGCTGCTAGCAACAGCAGCAGCTTGGTCATTTGTTTGGTGAACATTGCGGAGATCCTCCCTGATCTGCCTCGGATTGCGTCGCGCGGCGCACTGTGTTGAGACCACGCAAGAGTGGCGCCGATCGTCCGGCTCGACGAGGGCTCCCTGCCGGGAGCGTAGTCGGGCCCATAGCTCGCCCTAAACCCTAGACCGCGTATGCCTGTTCGGAAACCGCTGCATGGTGCAGTGCGGATCTGGCTCTAGTGCACGCTCGCCGGGAGGTCGCCGTAGATCTTGTTCCGCTCGAACTCGGCGAGCGTGCCCCGCGAGGTCGAGAACATCGTGAAGCCCGCAGCGAGCACGAACACCGACCCGATCCCAGATACGAAGTTCTGCTCGGCGACGCGCACGATGGTCAAGATCCACGCGAGCGCGACGACCGACGATCCGATGCCGATACCGCCTACGAGCGCGCTCCAGCGGTAGCGGAGCGATTCGTCGATGCCGAAGAGGCCGATCGCCGGAACTACCATCACGAGTCCGATGAGCCCGGCGATCAGCATCCAGATGCCGAATCCTGCGCCTTCGCTCTCGAAACCATCATGAATCACGTCGCCGGTTCGCTTGGCCTCGGCGATCTTCGCAGCGATGTCGGCGGCCTTGACGCCCTCAATCCCGAGCTGGCGGTTCTTTTCGCGCCGCTGGTCCTCCGCGAGTGCCAGATCTCCAGCAGCTTCAGCCTCCACGGCGGCCGCTTCGGCTGCCCGGGCTGCCGCCGCAGCTGCTTCGCCTTCTTCCGCGATCAGGTCGAGCTCGGCTTGGAGCTGCTCGTCGATGACGGATTCGGTGCGGGTGTCGAAGCTCCATCCTGAGTACCCGCCCATGACCAGGAGCAGCACGGCGAACGCTGCGCCCATCAACCGACCCCAGCCGATATTGGCCGGCAGAGGGCGGCGAGCTGTCATCGGAGCCCGCCAGAGCCAGACGGATGCGGCGATCGTCGCGATGACGGCTCCGACGACGGCGAGGTAGACGCCTGCGCCCTTGCTGTAGATGGCGAGCTCTTCGACGTTGTCGGGTGGTCGAGCAAAGAGATACGCGACCGCAACGACGAGCGTCCCGAGCGAGAACACCGCCGCTCCATGCGCGGACATCCAGCGTGACCCTTGGCCAGGTCGGAGCAGCGTGTTGAGCCCCGCCAGCAACGAGACCGCCGCCATGATGCCGATGAAGATCCCCAGCCACGAGCCTCCGGAAGCGGACACGCCATTGAAGCTCTGGGAGATGTAGGAAACATCGCCCGCGCACACGAGTCCGGTGCTGCCCTCCGCGAGCGGGTTGAGCGACTGTTGCTCGAGCCAGTCGCTCGAGCACTCGACGATGCGCAAATCGACGTCGGTGCTGCGAGCGAAGGCCGAGACGAGGCCGGCATTGACGTTCCACGGCAGCAGCAATGCGACGAGCGTGACGGCCGCGCCGACGGTGGTCGCGATGACGGCACCCCGCTCCCGCACGCCGACGGACTCGAATGCCTCATCAGGCACGGGCGGCTCAGGTTCTTTCCGTGCGGCATCAGCGGCTTCAGCCTCGATCAGCAGATTCTCAGGCGTCCGCCGGTTTCGCCACGCACTGTTGATGCGGCTGAAGAGGTTGCCCGTGTCGCTGTCCTCGGGCTGGCTGAGCCGGTCCAGCACGACGGCCACCAAGAAGAACGCCAAGCCCGCGGAGCCGGCCAGAGCTACGTCGAGGTTGTTGATGGCACGGAAAAGCGGACTGCCCAAGCCGCCTGCACCCATGATGGCGGCGATGCCCAGCATCGAAATGGCCAGCAGCAGCGTCTGGTTGAGGCCGGTCATGATGGCCGGCCGCGCCAGCGGGAGCTGCACATCGGTGAGCACGCGCCACTCGGGTGCGCCGTAGGCACGCGACGCCTCGATGACATCCTCGGGAACCTGCCGGATGCCGAGGTTGGTGAGCCGAATCAGCGGCGGGAGAGCGAACGTCATCGTGACCATCGTCGCTGAGACGAAGCCGATCTTGAAAAAGAAGACAAACGGCAGCATGTACACGAACGAATGGACGACTTGCATTGCGTCCAAGATGGGCCGCACCACCTTCCAGGCACCGTCGACACGGCCGCACAAGACGCCGATGGGTATGCCGACGATGACGCACACCAAGACAGCGACGCTGATGAACCCGATCGTCAATGCGGTCTCTCGCCAGAGTGCCTCCCCGAGCAGACCGCAGATCAGCAGGCCGATGAAGGCCATGAAGCCCACCTGGAAGTTGCGGATCAGCCAACCCAGTAGGAACACGCCGAAGCACACCGACAGCCAGGACATCTGCAGCAGCCACTCGTTCACGATGATGTTGATGAGGGTGTCGAACGGCCACTTGATGACGCCGATCGTGGCCTGCAGATTGTTGTCCACCCAGAAAACGGCCTGCTCCGCCCAATCACCGACGGGGATCTGCCAATTGTCGAGCACGCTGTTCTGCCGCACTTGCGCGACGACGCCCGATGAGCATTCCAGCAGTTCGCCCTCAGCATCGACGAGCGCGTCCCGGCATTCCGTTCGCTCGCCGTCGATCAGATAGACGTGAGTGCCCGACGCAATGACCTGCTCCGGCTGGAATCGGTACCACCACATGACGACGATCCCGACCAGGCCGCCCGCTGCCAGGCCGTAGCGCCGTCCGATGACGCCGCCGAACAGGAGCAATGCTGGAACGAGGAAGATGGCGATCAGCAACGCCCACTCGACGCCGGTGGTCATCCAGTCGGCGAGCCGATCGCCTGCCTCGGGAGCGGTGACGGTGTCGACGAATCGGTCGATGAAATGGCCGGTGTCCTCTTCTGCGGCATCTTCGCCGTTGGCCTGCGCGAGCAGTGCGATCACGCTCACATGAAGACCTCCCGCTCGAAGCCCTCTATGAGCTCCTCGACACGGCCCATCTCCTCCATGATCAGGCGCGGGTCGAGATTGCCGACGAGCTTGCCCTCGTCGTCGACGACAGCGATGGACAGTCCTCGTCCCGCCGCGGCGTAGAGCTCATTGAGCGTCGCGTCGGGCCTGCACTTGTCGAAGTCGGACCGCAGCGCCTTGGCGAGGTCATTGCTGCCCATGCTGCGGGCGCGCAAGCCGTCGGCCGCTGTCAGCAGCGAGACCGGCCGACCATCGGTGTCGCAGCAGAATCTGCCGGCGATGTCGTCGCAGAGGGTCAGCGCGTCGCTGAGCGACATGTCCGTCGGGATCGGCTGCGGCTCGGACATGACCTCGTGGACCTGAATGACGCGCCCTTGGTCGACGTCTTGGACGAACTCGGCCACATAGCCGGTCGCGGGCTCGGTGAGAATCTCTTCAGGCGTTCCGATCTGCACGACCGCGCCGTCTTTCATGATGCAGACCCGGTCGCCGATGCGCAGCGCCTCGTTGAGGTCGTGGGTGATGAACAAGATCGTCTTGTGGACTTCGTCCTGGATTTCCATCATCTCGTCCTGCATCTGGCGGCGGATGAGCGGGTCAAGAGCGCTGAAGGCCTCGTCCATGAGCAGGATGTCGGGGTCCGAAGCGAGCGCCCGGGCGAGGCCGACGCGCTGCTGCATGCCGCCCGAGAGCTGAGCGGGACGGTGCTCCGCGAACGCTGCGAGGCCGACGAGCGAGAGCGCTCGCATTGCGGCGTCGTTGCGGTCGGAGCGGTCGACCTTCTGCACCTTGAGGCCATAGCCGACGTTGTCCAGCACGCTTCGGTGGGGGAACAGGGCGAAGTGCTGGAAGACCATGCCCATCTTCTCCCGCCGGAACTGCTGCAGGTCGGTGCCTTGGAGCTTCTGGACGTCGGTTCCGTCTACGAGCACTTCGCCGTGCGTGACGTCGTGAAGCTTGTTGACCATCCGGATCGCCGTGGACTTGCCCGAACCCGACAGGCCCATCACGACAAAGATCTCGCCGCGCTTGACAGAGAAGTTCACATCCGTCAGACCGACGACATGTCCCGACAGCCGTTGCACGTCGTTCTTGGGCACTCCTGAGCGGGCCAGTTCGAAGGCGCGGCCCCGCGGCTGGGGACCGAAGATCTTGTACACATCGCTCAGGCGAATGATCTCGTCGCCGTCCGCACTGCCGTTCACGGCATCGTCGCTCATGAGCGCCCCCTGACTTGTCCCGTGCCACGTTAGGCGCGCTGGCCCGGCGGGGCCGGTAACCCGCGCTGTCGGCACTGCTGCGCGCTGCGGCCGACTGTTCGGCATATGGCGGTGCGTTGCATCGGCCGTTCGCTGTGCGATCCTGTGTGTGTGACACGCCTCGGGTTCCTGCTGGACAGCGGCGCGTGCATTGGCTGCCACGCGTGCACGGTGGCGTGCAAGAGCGAGCACGATGTGCCATTGGGCGTCAACCGCACATGGGTGAACTACGTCGAGACGGGCGAGTTCCCCGACACTCAGCGGCACTTCTCCGTGATGCGCTGCAATCACTGCGACGACGCGCCGTGCATCTCGATCTGCCCGACGGGAGCGCTGTTCCGGGCGAGCAACGGCGTCGTCGACTTCGACGACTCGCGCTGCATCGGCTGCAAGGGCTGCATGAATGCCTGCCCCTACGACGCGCTCTACATCTCGCCGCGCACCAACACAGCGCACAAGTGCAACTTCTGCCAGCACAGGCTGGAGGTCGGTCTGGAGCCTTCGTGCGTGTCGGTCTGCCCGACCCGCGCCATCACCGTGGTCGACCATGACGATCCGAACGACCTCGTTGCGCAGCGGATCCAGAGTGAATCGCTGCCCGTGCGAGCGCCCGAGCGTCGCACGCTGCCGAAGGTGCACTATGCGGGCACAGTTCCCGAGGCACTCGACCCGCTGGCTCGGCCCGTCGCATCCGACGGGTTGATCTGGTCGGACTGGACCGGCAGCGCGGCGTGGCCCCAAGACAGCAGATCAGACGCGCGCACCGCGTACACCGTGGCCCACGCTGAGCCGTGGGGGGCCAAGGTCTCCGCATACTTCGTCACCAAGGGTGTGGCTGCCGGCGTGATGCTGTGGGCGATGGCCGCGGCGTTGCTGGGCTGGGACGACCGCGCGGCGTTGGCCACGTGCCCCGCTGTCATCGCGCTGGCCGCGCTCGCCGTGACCGGTGTGCTGCTGATCGCCGACCTGAAGCGCCCCGAGCGCTTCTGGTACCTGTTCACCAAGGGTCGGCTCCGCAGCTGGATCACGGCGGGTGCGTGGGTGATCATGATCGACGGCGCACTCGTGACGCTGTGGGGCATCGGCGGGCTGTGGGGCGGCTCGACCTGGTTTGCGGTGCTGATCGTGCCCACGGCGCTCTTCTCGGTGGCGACCGCCGGGTACACAGCGTTGCTGCTGCGCCAGTGCCGCGGCCGTGTGCAGTGGGCGGATCGCCCCGCGCTCGCGCTCATCGGGCGGCTGGTGGGCGAGGCTGTCCTGGGCGGCGGCGCGGTCTGGGGCGCGCTGGTGGCAATGCGTGCCGACGCAGCCGTCTTCTCGTGGACGCCCGTGGCTGCGTTGGCGGTCTTGGCGTGGCTGTGGCGGCACGATCGAGCATTCCTGCGTGACGCGCAGGCGGTGCCCCTCTCATGAGCGAGCTGTCATGACCGATCAGGATCAATCCGCAGGCGCGGCGGAGGCTGCGATGCGCCTCAGCTCGGCCGTCCCGCACAGCGAATGGCACAACTGGACCGAGCTCGATGCGGCGGCGTGGCCCGAACGCGTCGAGCGCAACTACTCCCTGGTGCCGACGACCTGCTTCAACTGCGAGGCAGCCTGCGGGCTGGTCGCGTACATCGACCGCGACACCGAGGAGGTGGTGCGCTTCGAGGGCAACCCCGCTCATCCCGCCTCGCGGGGGCGCAACTGCGCCAAGGGACCCGCCACCATCAACCAGGTGCACGACCCCGAGCGGATCCTGCACCCGCTTCGCCGCACCGGCGAGCGGGGGGGCGGCGGCTGGGAACGGATCAGCTGGGATACCGCGCTGGCCGAGATCGCCGAGCGCATCCGGACCGCGATCATCGAGGGCCGCCGGGACGAGATCATGTACCACGTCGGCCGGCCGGGCGAGGACGGCTACACCGAGCGCGTCCTGACGGCGTGGGGCATCGACGGGCACAACAGCCACACCAACGTCTGCTCCTCGAACGCACGCGTCGGGTACGCCAGTTGGATGGGCCACGATCGGCCCTCGTCCGACTTCGCCAATGCCGAGGTGATCTTCCTCATCTCGAGCCATCTCGAAGCCGGGCACTACTTCAATCCGCATGCGCAGCGCATCATCGAAGGGCAGCAGCGCGGGGCCAAGGTCATCTGCGTGGATCCCCGGCTGTCCAACACGGGGGCCAAGGCGGACCATTGGCTGCCGGCGTGGCCGGGGACCGAGCCGGTCCTGCTGCTGAGCCTGGCGCGCCTGCTGATCGAAGCCGGAGCCTGGGACCGCGCCTTCGTGCACCGATGGACGAATTGGCAGACCTACCTGTCGCGGACTCGCCCCGATCTGCCGCCCGTCTTCGAGTCAGTGGAGCGGGCGCTGCTCGACGCCTACGCCGACTACACGCCTGAGCGGGCAGCCGAATTGTGCGGGCTGGACGCGGATGAGCTGCGCGAGATCGCTGCATTGATCGGCAGCGCGCAGAGTCGCTTTGCCTCCCACAACTGGCGGGCGGCCGGTGCGGGCAACCTCGGCGGCTGGCAGACGGCCCGCTGCCTGTTCTTTCTCAACGTGCTCACCGGCTCGGTGGGCACGCCCGGAGGCACGACAGGCGCCGGCTGGCACAAGATGAAGCCGGCGCCTCCGCTGCGGCCGCCGGCATCCGATCACTGGAATGAGCTCTCGTGGCCTCCCGAGTACCCGCTCTGCCACCACGAGATGTCGATCCTGCTGCCGCACTTCCTGCGCGAGGGGCGGGGGCGTCTGGATACCTATTTCACCCGCGTCTACAACCCTGTGTGGACGAATCCCGACGGCTTCAGCTGGCTGGAGGCCCTGTCCGATCCTGAACGCGTCGGCTGCCACGTGGCGCTGACGCCCACCTGGTCCGAGACTGCGTGGTTTGCCGACTACGTGCTGCCGATGGGTGTCGGCTCCGAACGCCACGACCTGGCGTCCTTCGAGACTCACGCCGGTCAATGGCTGGGATTCCGCCAGCCGGTCATGCGGCGCTATGCGGAGCTGGCCGGGCGAGAGGTGGGTCCGCACAGCCGCACTCATGAGTTCAATCCGGGGGAGGTCTGGGAGGAGAACGAGTTCTGGATCGACCTGTCGTGGCGGATCGACCCCGACGGCTCGCTTGGCATCCGCCAGTGGTTCGAGAGCCCCGCCAGGCCTGGCGAACCCATCAGCGTCGATGAGTACTACGGGGCGATCTTCGCCGACGAGGTCCCCGGGCTCGCAGACGATGCGGCCGCGGCCGGCCAGACCCCGCTGGATTTCATGCGCGACCGCGGCGCCTATGCCATCGAGGGCGACCCTTACGGCCACCACGAGCGCGTCGTGGCGCCGTCGCAGCTGCTGGGAGCGGTGCTCGGCGACGACGGGGTGTACCGGCCGCAGCGTGACACGGTCGGCGCGGCGTCAGCGCCGCTGCCCCCGCTGGGCGACGGTGCGCTCGGAGTGCACGTGGCAGGCGCGGCGCGGCAGGGCTTCCCGACGCCGTCCCGCAAGCTCGAGCTCTACTCCACGACGCTGGCCGACTGGGGCTGGCCCGAGCACGCCACGCCCGGCTGGATTCCCAGCCACGTGCACTGGCAGGAACTGGACCTCGCCGGAGACGAGCGGATCCTGGTGCCGACCTTCCGGATCCCGACGCTGATCCACACCAGATCCGCGAACTCGAAGTGGCTGGCGGAGATCAGCCATCGCCACCCGCTGTGGATCCATCCCTCCGATGCCGAGGTGCTCGGCATCGACGTCGGCGGGCTGGTGCGGATCTCCACCCGGATAGGTCACTTCGTCATCTCGGCATGGCGTACCGAGGGCATCCGCCCGGGTGTGGTGGCCGCCTCGCACCACATGGGTCGCTGGCGGCTCGACCCCGCCGCGCAGTCCGGCGAAGCCGACGACGGTCCCAGGTCGTGGGCCGGCGGTCCCGCAGAGATCGATCGGGACGGCACGACTTGGCGGCTGCGGCGCACCGGGTCGATGGCGCCGTTCGCATCGGACGATCCTGACTCCGAACGGGTCTGGTGGAACGACACCGGCGTGCACCAGAACCTGACCTTCTCCGTGCAGCCCGATCCCGTATCGGGCATGCAGTGCTGGCACCAGCGAGTGCGCGTGAGTGCGGCTGAGGCCGACGACCGCTACGGCGATGTGGTGGTGGACACCGCACGTGCCGCGGAGGCGTACACCGATTGGCTGGAGATGACCCGGCCCGCGCCGGGCCCCGGCGGCCTGCGGCGCCCGCTGTGGCTGTCGCGCCCGCTCAAGCCCCAGGCTGAGGCGTACCGCTTCGAGCAGAGCTAGCCGAGTTAGCCGGGCTTGTGGGCCTTGCGGGAGCCGGCTTCCCAGTCCTCCATCTCGGGATTGTCAGACATGGTGCCCAGCACACGCAGATGCGGGGCCTCGCGCAGCGACCGCTTCAGCTCGGCGAAACCGGGAAAGCGTGCGAGCTCGATGACGGCATTCCACAGCGGGACGGCCTGTTCGTCGGTGGGCACGCGTGAGATGACGGGTCCGAAGAACGACAGCCCGTCCGGGGGCTCGACAGTGATGATTGGCGTGCCCACATCGCGCCCGGTGCGGCTGAGCGCCAACTCGGTCTCGGCCTCGATCTCGGCATCCCAGCTCTCGTCGTCGACGGCTGATGCGAAGTCGGTGGGCAGCCCGGCGGACGCCAGTGCTTCTGCGGTGTGGGATTCGGTGCCGATGCGGTCGCGCAGCCCCGAGCCCTTGGGCATCTCCCAGTAGTGCTGGCCCATCGCGTCATACAGCGGACCCATGACGTCCCGGCCGAGCTCTGCCCGCACCGCAGCGGCGGTGCGCAGCATCCGCAGCCCCGCCGTGTGCCCCTGCTCGTATCCCGCAGGGAACTCGGTGGCGTAATCGCGGTGCTTGTTCAGGATGCGCAGCGAGATGAATCGCCAGTCCACCGAGTAGCCGGTCTGGGCGACGACCTTTTCCACCCAGCGCGAGGTGATCCACGCGAACGGGCAGACCGGATCCCAGAAGAACTCGAGATCGGGGGGTGCCTCAGCGCCCGCGGCGGCGTCTGTAGTACTCATGCGCGCATGGCTAGCACATGTGCTGCGCGGACCCGTCTGGGTCCGGCATGACCACCGCCAGCAGCGGCATGCCTGCGCCGGCGATGGTCGAAGTCGCCGACGGGGTCGAGCTCGCGCTGCATTGCTTGGGGGGCGACGGCCCACCGCTGCTGTTCGTGCACGCAACCGGATTCAACGGTCGGGTCTACGGCCCGCTTGCGAGCCGCCTCGTCGAGCACTTCACCGTCTGGGCGCCCGACCTGCGGGCACATGGCTGGAGCCCGCCGCCGGCGGACCGCGACTTCCTGTGGACGACGCTGGCAGATGACCTGCTGGCGATCGTCGATCACTTGGGCATCGCCGCTGGAGAGCTGGATTGCGTCGGCCACTCGATAGGTGCGGCCACGCTGCTGCTGGCCGATGCACGGCGACCCGGCACGATCCGGCGAATGTACGGCTACGAGCCGGTCGTGTGGCGCGTCGAGGAACGGTTCGGCCCCGGTGAGAACCCGCTGCTCGAATTCACCCACAAGCGGCGGGAGACGTTCGCGTCACGCGGTGAGGCCTTCGAGCGGTACGCCCCTCGCCCGCCGTTCGGGTCCATGAGGGCCGATGCCCTGGCGAGTTATATCGCGAACGGGTTCGAGGATCTGCCCGACGGCACCATCCGGCTGAGGTGCCGTGCGGCAGACGAAGCGGCGACCTACGACGGCGAATGGGTCTCGACGACAGCCTTGCTCGACGGCAGCCAGACACGCGTGGCCATCGGCAGGGGACTGCAGCGACCGCCACGCGAAGACGCGGACATCGGCGTGCCCGCGCACGAGGCGCTCGCCAACTCATGGCTCATCACCTACCCGCAATTGAGTCACTTCGGACCGTTCGAAGACCCCGATCTCATCGCAGCCGATGCGCTCGCTGCGTTGTCCGGCAGCCTCAGCGCAGACGTGCAGGCCGAGACGAACTCGGCCAGGTAGCCCGCCACCAGCTCGGGCTGGTCGCGGTGGGCCACGTGGCCGCAGTCGGCCATGAGGTGACCGTCAGCCCCCTTCACCCGCTCGGTGATCGTCCACACCTGTGCGTCTGTGGCGTACTGGTCGCCGTCGCCCTGCAGCACCAGCACTGCGCAGTCGATGCGCTCGAGCAAGGGCCGCATGTCCCACAGGCTGAACCGAGGTGTCAGCCAGGCGTCCCGCCAGCGCTCGAACGCGAGGCGGGGGTGGTCGTGGTGGCGGGCCAGTCCCGAGATGACCCGCTCGCGCTGACCGTTGATGGCCCGGATGCCCTCGATGCAGACGTCCTCGATGAAGGTGTGGGGCGCGATGACCGCGACGCCGAGCGGGCTCACCGAGCCTGTGGCGGCGGCGATGAGGGCGATGGAAGCCCCGTCGCTGTGCCCAATCAGGATGGGCCGATCCACGTCGAGCTGTTCGAGCACCGCGGGCAGCACGTCTGCGGCCTCGCGCTCCATGAAGCCGTCGGCATAGGTCTGCGGCAGGGGATCGGAGCGCCCGTAGCCGCCGCGGTCATAAGCCACCACATCGAGACCGCAACGCCGTGCCAGCACGCTGGGCAGGTCGCGCCACTGCGTGATGCTGCCCAAGCCCTCGTGCAGCATCACGACAGTGGGTCGCTCGCCGGCCGGCCCATGCTCCCCGGTGGCGTCGCCGGCCGGCGTGAAGCGTCGCCAGGCGATGCCCATGCCGTCGACGGCGATGCGTCCGTCTTCGGTGCTCACCCCGGCGTGGACGCGATCGGGGGGTTCGGCCGCCGCTGCGGTCACGGGATCGGCGCTCAACCCCAGGCGCGTGCAACGGCTCGGGGCAACTCCTCGATCCACTGGATGAGGTCATGCCCGCACACACGCTCGGTCCATTCGTGGGGCGACTTTGCGAAGTGCAGCCAGGCCGCCCACGCCTCGGTGGCCTGGTGGAAACCGCCTTCGAGCGTGCCGGCGCACAGGTGCACGAATGGCGCCTCGGCGGCGTTCCAGCTCATCTGCTCGTTCGGCGGCATGCCGGTGGAATAGGCCATGGCGTGACCGAACTTGTCACGGTGCATGTGCCCGACAGCGAGCGCATGGCCGCCGCCGTCAGAGGCGCCGAACACGCCGCGCTCGCTGCGATCCTCCGAGACGCCGAACGTCTGTGTCGCCCAGGCCGTCAGTTCCTCGACGAAGAAGCGCTGGTGGCGGTCGAATCGGTCGTTGTCGAAGCCCGGCAGGTACTCCATGGCGCGCTCGTTGCCATATCCGCCCATGGGCGCCGAGTGGGCTGCCACGAGCACGAAGCGGGGCACGATCTCGTTGGTGATACCCGCGTCAAGGCGCCGGATGTACGGGCCGATCATGCCGCCGTCGGTCGCATACAAGACCGGCAGCCGCTCGGCGACCGAGTGACCCGGCGGCAGGTACACCGTCACCGTGCGCTTGGAGCGCAGCGCCGTGCTGTCAATGGTGTGCACCTGGGTAGAGCCGCGCAGCTCGTCGTCAGGGTGTGAGGGCAGCTCGGCTGGCGCGTCGGGACCGCGGAAGCGGTGGGGCACCGGCCCGCGCTGGCCGCCCAGCAGGCTGCCCGCGTCGTCAAGCGGCCAGAAGCCGTAGCCGATCACGGCTTCCGGCAGACGTTCGATGCGCACGCTGAGCGCCCACAGATCGCCGCCGTCAACGTTGACGCCGTTCTCTTCGATGCGCCACATCGGCAGCTCGATGACCGGCCCAGGCAGCACGCCGGCAGCATCGCTGCGGCAGATGAAGGTGAGCTCGTCGCCGTCGGCCCAGCATCCGGCCGGATCGGCGTCGAGTCGCGACGCGAGAAACCCCGGCGACGGGTCGCGCCAGACCCGGCACATGCGCTGGCCGGGCGGCAGGCCCGGAGTGTCGGCCCGTTCGCGGCTGAGCTCACGGTTGCGGCGATCGATCTCTGCACGCCGTTGTGCCAGCGTCGGCAGGCCGATGCGATTGCGGGACTCGTCGTCGACCGAGCCGTCCATCGGTGCCAGCACGAGGTCGCCCAGGTGCTGGGTGACCACGGTGCCGAACTGCTGGGGCCGTCCGCTCAGCAGGCTCATCTTGTCGGCGCACTCGGCGAACACGACCCCGGCGCCTGCCTGCCTCGAACGGTGTGCGCGAGCGGCCAGCTCACCCGCAATCGACAGCGTCTGGGGCCCGCCGTGCACGCTGAGCGCCCGGGCAGCGCGCAGCGCCACCGGGCCGTCGGCCTGCTGCAGGTTGGGCGACCGGGCCAGCATCTGGACCAGCAGCGGCGCCTCGGACGGCTCGGCCATCTCGATGCGCGCCAGCAGGTCGGCGACTTCGCTGTCGGGTTGAGCGGATTCGCTCGGGGGCGCAGCGCCGTCTCGTTCGCCGTCCGAGGTGGTGCCGTCGCTGTCCATGCCGCCCCTCGCCCGACTCTTTCGCATCCGCTTGCGGCAGCTCACGGGCTGCGCGGTCAGGCTACTGTCGGTGCCCGAGACGCTGCCGATCTCGATGCCAGCGAGCATGCCGACACCTTCGTGTCGTCGCCGACCTGACCCCGAACCGAGCAGCCAAGAACCTCGAGGAGATCCCGTGAGCGAAGAACCCCTTGTCCTCGTCGAGCAGCGCGGCTACGTGCAGATCCTGACGCTCAACCGCCCCGACGCGATGAACGCCTTCAACATGGGCTTGTCGGTGGCCCTCGGCGAAGCGCTCGAGGCACTGGATGCCAATCCAGACGCCCGGGTCGGGGTGCTCACCGGGGCGGGGCGCGGCTTCAGCGCCGGCATGGACCTCAAGGCGTTCGTGGAAGGCGGCGGCCTCGCAGGCATGCCCAATCCGCCCGAGCGGGGCTTTGCCGGCATCACCGAGAAGAGCGCGTCCAAGCCGCTCATCGCAGCGGTGGAGCGCTTCGCGCTGGCCGGCGGGCTGGAAGTGGCGCTGTCGTGCGATCTCATCGTGGCGTCCGAAGGCACGATGCTCGGCATCCCCGAAGTGGGCGTGGGCCTGTTCGCCGGTGCTGGCGCGCTGCTGCGGCTGCCGCGGCAACTGCCGTACAGCCTGGCCATGGAGATGGCACTGACTGCCGAGCCGATCACTGCCGAGGTGGCCCATCAGCACGGCATGGTCAACCGCGTCTGCCCGCGCGGCGAGGCCGTGAACGTCGCCGTCGAGATCGCTGAGCGCATCGCGCGCAACGCGCCGATGGGCGTGCGCGCCTCCAAGCGCCTGATCCGCGATGTGCTGGGCGTGTCCGAGGACGGCTTCTGGGACTACCAGCGGCCGGCCATGGAGGAAGTCTTCGGATCCGCTGACGCCATCGAAGGCGCTTCGGCGTTCGCGCAGAAGCGTGATCCTGTCTGGGAGGACCGCTGAGCCGCTGGGACGAACGGGGCGACATCCCCCGCGGCGCCGCCTACGACGAACGCTGGGCCCAGAAGGCCGCGCGGGGCGAGTCCGTTCACGGCGAGGCCGATCTGGTCGATTCGCTGCTAGAGCCGGTCGGGAGCGTGCTCGACGCAGGCTGCGGGACAGGCCGGGTAGCGATCGAGCTGGCGCGCCGCGGGCACCATGTCGTGGGCGTCGATCTCGATCCTGCGATGCTCGACCTGGCGAGGCACAAGGCCCCCGAGATGGAGTGGCTGCAGGGTGATCTCGCGAGCACGGTCGTGGCCGACGCCGCTGGGCGTCAGCGCCGCTTCGATGTCGCGGTTGCTGCGGGCAACGTGATGATCTTCCTCGAGCGTGGTACCGAGGCGGCCGTCGTCGCCAACCTCGCTGCGCACCTGCGGCCCGGCGGCGTGCTCGTGGCCGGCTTCCAGCTCAGCGACGGCCACATGCAGATGCACGTCTACGACGCACTTGCGCGGGACAACGGGCTGGAGCTCGAATCCCGCTACTCGACCTGGGAGGGTGCCCCATTCGACGGGGGCGACTACGCCGTCTCGGTACACCGGCGAACCGGCTGAGCCAACCTCGTCACGCCGATGCCGCTGAGGTGACGGGGTCGGGTCGGCTCAGTCAGTGGGGAGACGGGCCAGCAGTTCGATCTTGCGTTCTTCGTACTCGTCGAACGTGATCTCGTCATTGTCGAACTGGGTCTGAACCTCTTCGACGAGCCGGATCAGGTCAGCGGCCGACAGCTCCTCGTCGAGGTTGCCGTCGAGGACCGCGCCCGTGCCTTCATCGTCAGCTTCGGCAGCGACCAGCGGTCCGCTCTGGGGGATCTTGCCCATGCGCTTGGCACGCTTGGCTTCCGCCTTGGCCTTCTTGGCCCGGTCCCGTTGCAGTTTCTCAAACGTCGTGCGACCAGCAGCCATGACAACACCTCGCGTACCGAACTTGCGCGTAT
Organism: Acidimicrobiia bacterium; assembly: GCA_022826045.1. GTDB lineage: Bacteria > Actinomycetota > Acidimicrobiia > Acidimicrobiales > Poriferisodalaceae > Poriferisodalis. The sequence continues at coordinate 14,747 of JAJDVQ010000008.1, forward strand.
CGAACTTGGGAACTCGGGACTCGGCGACCTGAGCGAGCGTCGGCAATGGGGCTCGCCGACGGCTGTCTCAGCGCAGTGACTCTGACCGCTTCGGGAGCAATCTGAGCCCAGACTGACTCGGCGGCAAATCAGTCCGCCCTGTCCGGAATTCCATGCTACTGGCGGTTTGGCTTGATTTGAGCGCAGGCCAGAGTGGGTCTCTGCCGTCAGGCGTCGGGCCACGCATGGTCGGCGAAGCGGGTGCGCAGGAGCTTCTTGTCGATCTTGCCGGTGCCGGTCAGCGGTATCTCGGGCACGACGACGATGTCGTCAGGCAGCCACCACGACGCCACCCGGGGCCTGATCGCATCGAGCACGGCGCCGGCATCGAGGGTGGCACCCGCGGCGAGCTCGACGATGAGCAGCGGCCGTTCGCCCCAGCGCTCGTGCGGCATGCCGATGACCGCAGCGGCCGCCACACCGGGCGCAACAAGCGCAGCGTTCTCGAGCTCGATCGAGCTGATCCACTCGCCGCCGCTCTTGATGACGTCCTTCGACCGGTCGGTCAGTGTCAGGTAGCCCTCGGCGTCGAGTGCGCCCACGTCGCCCGTGCGCAGCCATCCGCCCTCGGCGGGCGGCAGGTGCGAGTCCGCGAATGCGCCGGGGTCGGCGAGCTCGCCGAGGTAGTACGCGCCGCACATCCACGGACCGCGTGCCTGTATCTCGCCGACGCTGCGCCCGTCATGGGGCAGGACATTGCCGTCGGCATCGACCACGCGCAGCTCGATGCCGTACAGCTCGCGGCCGGCTTTGGCCTGGCGGTCGCGCTGGGCGTCACGATCGCTGCGCTCGACCCGGTGCGTGAACCGACCTGACGTGCCCTGGGTCATCTCGGTCATGCCCCAGACGTGGCTGACCGTGACGCCGTAGTCGTCTTCGAGCGTGTCGATGAGCACCCGCGGCGCGGCCGAGCCGCCGACGGCGACCTTCTGGAGCGAGGGCACGGTGCGCCCGGTGTCCTGCAGGTACTGCACGACGCCGAGCCAGATCGTGGGCACTCCCGCCGAGAACGTGATGTCTTCGGCTTCGATGAGGCTCACGAGGGCTTCGGGGCTCAAGTCTGGGCCCGGCAGCACGAGCTTTGCTCCGCTCATCGCGGTGGCGAACGGCAGTGCCCAGCCGTTGACGTGGAACATCGGCACGGTGCCGAGCACGGCATGGCCCGAGTGCACGTCGTGGCCGTCGCCGGTGCAGGTGGCCCAGGTCTGCAGCACGATCGACCGGTGGCTCTGCAGCACGCCCTTGGGGTTGCCGGTGGTGCCCGACGTGTAGCAGAGCGTTGCGGCGGCACGCTCGTCGAAGTCGGGCCACGCCGCAGGGCCCGGTGCGGCTGCGATCCAGTCCTCGTACGCGATCTCGCCGGGAAGGCCCGCAGGCGCATCGAGCCGGCCGAGCACCACCCAGCGGCGGACCGTCGGCGTGCGCGGGGCGAGCCGCGCAGCGATCTCGACAAACGACTGGTCGACCAGCACGACGCTGTCGGCGGCGTCATTGAGGATGAAGGCGAGCTGGTCATCATGCAGCCGGGGGTTGACGGTGTGCAGCACGGCGCCGATGCCGGTGATGCCGTAGTAGGCCTCGAGGTGGCGGTGGTCGTTGCACGCAATGGTCGCGACGCGTTCGCCGGGCCCGATGCCGTCGGCGACCAGCGCTCCGGACACCAGCCGGGCCCGCTCGGCCACCTCCCGCCAAGTGCTGCGCATGGTGACCCCCGCCGAGTCCACAGACACCACATCGGTGCTGGCATGGCTGCGGGCCGCATAGGAAATGAGGCTCGAGACCAGCAGCGGCCGATCCATGGTGTTGCCGAGCAGCATGGGCTCGGCGGGCTCTGTCGTCATCTGGGGCAAGCCGGCGCCGGACCGAGGGGGCCTCGGCTCATCGGAGCAGGCTGAAGAAGGCGCGCACGTCGTCGACGAACAGCTCGGGCTGCTCGAACGCGGCGAAATGGCCGCCTGCGGGCATGTCGGTCCAGTGACGGATATCGGAGTAGATCGGCTCAGACCATGAGCGCACCGGGGGGATGATCTCGGCCGGGAACTTGGCAACGCCGGTCGGAACGTCCACTGTCATGCGGGGGAGCTGCCGGAAGCTCTCCCAGTACAGGCGGCCCGACGAGGCTGCGTTGGCATTGAGCCAGTACAGCATGACGTTGTCGAGCATCTCGTCGCGGCCCAGCGTGTTCTCCGGATGCCCGTCGCAGTCGGTCCAGGCCCAGAACTTCTCCAGGATCCACGCTGCCTGCCCGGCAGGCGAATCGGTGAGGCCGTAGCCCAGCGTCTGGGGGCGGGTGGACTGCTGCTTCGAATAGCCGGAGTCCCAATCGTTGTAGTGCTTGGCCTTGGTGAGGGCCGCAATCTCCTCGTCGTTGGGCTCACGATCCTTGGGGCGGCTGCCGCGCATCACCATGTTCAGGTGGATGCCGATGCAGCGGTCGGGGTGACGGCTGCCGAGCGCGCTGGTGACGGCTGATCCCCAGTCGCCGCCCTGCGCGCCGAAGCGGTCGTAACCCAGGCCGGTCATGAGCTCAGCCCAGCAGTCGGCGATCTTCTCGATTCCCCAGCCGGGCTCGGTCGGCTTGGCGCTGAAGCCGTACCCGGGCAGCGATGGGCAGATCACGTGGAAGGCATCGGCCGCGTTGCCGCCGTGCGCGACCGGGTCGGCTAGGGGCTCGATGACCTTGTGGAACTCGACCACCGAGCCGGGCCAGCCGTGGGTGATGACGATCGGCATCGCGTCGGGCTCGGGAGAGCGGACGTGGATGAAGTGCACGTCCATGCCGTCGACGTCGGCCATGTACTGGTCGAACCGGTTGAGCGCGGCTTCGCTGGCTCGCCAGTCGTAGGTGTTGGCCCAGTAGTCGCAGACTTCCTGGACGTAGGCGAGGGGGATGCCTTGGGACCAGTCGTCGACCGGTTCGGCGTCTGGCCAGCGGGTTCTCGCCAGGCGGTCTTTGAGGTCTGCCAGTTGTTCGTCTGGGACGTTGATCTGGAACGGTTCGATCTGCATCCGAGCACGGTAGTCCGCTGGGTGCGTTTGCTCCCGGGGTGTACGAGGGCAGGCGCGCCCGTGCTTCAAACAGATGCGGCGCCTGTGCGCTGGTGCGGGGTTGCAGGGGCGCCGCATAACTGCGCGCGGCCGCACCTGCCCTCGCACACCCCTGCCTGCCGTCGTGTCATTCAGTCGTAGATGAAGCCGAGTTCGGCGGGGGGTGGGAGTTCGCCTCCTATGTGGCCGTCTGCGCGGAGGCTCTGGATCTGGTCCGGGCCGAGGCCGGCTACCTCGGCGAAGACCTGGTCTGTGTGTTGATCGAAGAGGGGGGAGGGGCCGGCTTGGGTTGGGCGGGCTCCATCCAAGGTGAACGGTGACGCGATGTGGCGCATGGGACCCGTGATTGGGTGATCGACGATCTCGATGCGTTCGGCGACGCGCTGGTAGTTGGGGGCCGTCCATGGGTCCCAGCAGAACTCGACGCGAGCGCCGGCCAGCCGCAGTACGGCCTGCAGGTCTGCCCGGGTTCGAACGGGCTCGCCGCGGTTGGTCTCAATCTCTTCGAGCAAGCCGAGGATCACGTCGACCGCGTTATGGCCCGGGGCGGGATCGTGCGGGTTGCTGTCGGCGATGACGGCTAGGTAGCCGTCGGTGCCTTTTATGAAGCCGCTCCAGGCGGTGTTCGGTTCTCGGTTTCCCATGCGGCCGATGTCTCGGCCTGCAGTTGAGGCGAGTACGAGTGCTTCGCCGCTGTGCTGCCAGGTTCCTTCTTGCTGGGAGACGTCGATCTCTATGCCCTGGCCGGTGCGCTCGGTGTGGTGCAGGCCGCTCAGCAAGGCGAAACCGGCGGTGATGCCGGCGATGGGGTCGGGGAAGTAGATGTTGGAGATGCGGGCGCCCTCGTGCTCGTAACCCTGCCGGTGACCCATCCCGCCCATGGCTTCGATGATCGAACCGAATCCAACAGCGCCCGCATAGGGGCCCTCGACACCGAACGCGGGCATGCGCACCAGCACGATGCGTGGATTGACCTCGGCCAGCGTCTCGAAGTCGAGCCCGAGCTGGGGCAGCACGTGGGCCGAGAAGTTGGCGACCAAGGCGTCGCAGTTGCGCACGAGCTCCATGAAGGCGGCGCGGCCCCCGGGCGTGGCGAGCGTGACGACGCAGTCGCGCTTGCCCTTGTTGACGGCGTTGAAGTGGCCGCCCGCCTCGTAGAAGCGATTGTCCCCGACGAGGTGCTCGAGGCCGGGTGCCATGCCGTGGTCGTATGGCCGCTGGGTGCGGAAGCCGTCGAAAGGGTTCTGCGCTTCGATCTTGATGACGTCGATGCCGAGCGGCGTGAGCAGGTTGCCGATGTACGGCCCGGCCCAGGCGATGGTCATCTCGATCACCCGCAGGTCACGCGCCGGGCGCAGCGCCAGCGTGGGGGCATCTGCAGCCGGGCATGCGTCGGCACCCCGATCGCTCACTCGTTGCACCGGCACGGGCAGGCCTGGCGCGGCGAAGGGCTGGATGGGCGCCAAGGCGGTTCCTGCTGGTGTCTCGACCTCGCCGAGGAAGCCGCGGTCGGTGAGATGTTCGTCTGCCAGCGCGTCGAGCGGTGTCATCACCATGCCGACCGCCCATGGCGTCTCGAGCGCGAACTGGAACAGCTCCCGCTTGGTGCGGGCGGCATACCACGGCTCGATGACCTCGCGGATCTTGTCGATGTGGCGGGCCCGCCGGTGGCGGTGGCTCAGCTCGGGGTCGTCGATCCACTCGGGCATGCCGAGATGCAGGCACTGCATCTCCCAGTCGTCCCGCCGGATCGAGCCCGGGCACACGTAACCGTCGGCGCAGCCGATTGCACCCGACGGATACGCCGTGGGCGGGTGCGGCCCCACCAGCGGCCGGCGCCGCTGGCAGTGCAGCGAATCGCAATAGCAGAGCTCGACGGCAGTCAGCAGCGCCCCCAGCCACGACACGTCCATGTGCGTCTCGGGCCGTCGCCGGATGAGGTGCGCAGCCCACGCGGCAAGACCGCCTGCGCAGTACTGGGCCTGCCAGCCCGGAAGGCGCAGCGGTTCGGCGCCCTCGTCGCCGTTGAAGCCCAGGAAGCCCGTGGCGGTCTGCACCAGCAGTTCGTCGGCGATGACGCCGGGGTCGTCGGCATCAGCGCCCCAGGCCGTCACCGTCACGAGCTTGGGCACGCGTTCGCCCTCTGCCGCACGGGCCGCCAAACGCTCGGGATCCCACGGCCCGCCGGCAAGCCCGGCGAGCGTGTCGCTGGCGATCACGACGTCGGGCCAAGATGGGTCCACGCTGTCGGCGGCGCAGTTCAGCTTCGCCGCATTCAGATGCACATACAGCGGGCTGATCTCATCGGGCCCCAGCGGGACATCGTCAACCGGCTGACGCCGGGCAGGGTCCCCGCCCGGCGGCTCCACCTTGACCACGGTGGCGCCCGCACCTGCCAGCAGCCGTCCGGCGTACGGGCCGGCGATGCCGGTGGCCACTTCCAGTACTCGCACTCCCGCCAGCGGCGGTTCAGTCTCGGCGGCTCCATCGGCCGGGGCAGGCATCGGGTCACCGTATCGCCAGACTGCCCCGGCACATCGGGTGGATGTGCTTGCTGTGGCGGGCTCAGACGGGGGTTCAGTAGGGTCCGAAGATGAGCTCCGAGCAACCGTCCAACGGTCAGCACAACGGCGTCACCGTCTGTCTGAGCTTCGACTTCGATGCGGTCTCGATCTGGACCGGCCCCCGAGGGTCACGATCGCCCAACCTGACTGCCCGCGGCGAGTTCGCCACCATCGGCGCACACCGCCTGCTCGACCTGCTCGACGAACGCAGCCTCCCGTCCACTTGGTTCATCCCCGGCCACACCATCGACACCTTCGGCGACGTGTGCGCCCGGGTGGCTGCCGACGGTCACGAGGTGGGCTACCACGGCTACTGCCACGAAGCCCCGTCATCGAAGCGGGACGAAGCCGACGAGCGGGCCATCCTGACGCGCTCCATGGACTGCCTGGAGCGGCTCGCGGGCGGGCCGCCGGTCGGGCACCGGGTGCCAGGCGGCAATTGCGGCGACCGCTGGATCAGCCTGCTCATCGAGCACGGCTTCTCCTATGACTCCTCCATGGCCCGCAGCGACTACGCGCCCACGTGGTGCCGGCTGGGCGACGTGCCCACCACCGACGGCCCGCACCGGTTCGGCGACGAGGTCGACCTGGTGCAGCTGCCGTTCGACTGGATCCTCGACGACTGGCCGTACTTCAGCTACGACGGGCCCACCGTGCAAGGCCTGCGCACGCCCGATCACGTCTATGACGTGTGGTCGGCCGAGTTCGACTACCTGAACGATCGGGTCGGCAGCGGGGTGTTCGTGCTCACCATGCATCCGCAGTGCATCGGGCGGGGGAGCCGGATGCTGATGCTCGAACGGCTCATCGACCACATGGCGGCGCAGCCGAGCGTGACGTTCGCCACGATGGCGCAGGTGGCCGACGACTTCCGCACCGCTGCCACGCCGGGGGACCGCGCCGGTCGTCGCCTGTAGCCGGCGGTCCGCGGACCACGGCCAGCAGCCAGCGGGTAGCTTGCCGCCGACACGACGGCATGCTGATGCGGCTGGCGCATGGGGGAATGCTGATGCTGGCGCATCACGAGGCAATGCTGATGCTGGCGCAGCACGGGAGCGGGAAGGCGAGCGCATGATCGGACGACCGAGAGCGGCGGTGGAGAGCCTTCCGCAGTACAAGCCCGGCCGCTCCGCGGCGCAGGCCGAAGCCGAGCACAACCTGGCCGAGGCGATCAAGCTGGCATCCAACGAGAACGCCAACGATCCGCTCCCGTCGGTGGCCAAGGCGGTGTCCGAGGCCGCCCTGGGCATGAATCGATATCCCGATCATCGCTGCATGGAGGTGCGGGAGGCGCTGGCCGACCGGCACGGCGTCGGGCTCGACGAGGTCACGGTGGGCTCGGGCTCGGTGGGGGTGCTGCAGCAGCTGTTCGCCGCCTATGTCGATCCCGGCGACGAGGTGGTGTATCCGTGGCGTTCATTCGAGGTGCACCCGGTGTTCTGCGCCATCTCGGGCGCTCAGGCGATGACGGTGCCGCTGGTCGACCACGCGTTCGACCTCGACGGCGTCGCTGCCGCGGTGACCGACCGCACCAAGCTCGTGGTGCTCTCCACGCCGAACAACCCCACCGGCACGGTTTGCAGCACCGCGGAGCTGCAGCGCCTGCTGGCAGCGGTGCCGCCCGATGTGATCGTGGTGATCGACGAGGCCTACCGGGAATTCGTCACCGATCCCGCCGTGGCCGACCCGATCCAGACGGTGCTGCCGGACCATCCCAACGCCCTGGTGCTGCGCACGTTCTCCAAGGCGTACGGCTTGGCCAACCTGCGTGTCGGCTACGGCGTCGGGCACCCCGACGTCATCGGCGCGCTCGACAAGGTGGCGCTCCCGTTCATCGTCAGCGGGATCGCGCAGGTTGCGGCGCTGGCGTCGCTTGAGCCGCAAGCTGGCGCAGAGCTGGAAGATCGCGTTTCCGGCATCCTGGCCGAGCGCGATCGGGTCAGCGCTGCGATGGCCGATCTGGGCTGGCCGGTGGTGCCGAGCGAGGCCAATTTTGTGTACCTGCCGGTCGGCGACGGGGCGATGGACCTGTTCGTCCGTCTGGAGAAGCAGGGCTTGGTGACCCGCCCGTTCGAAGGCGAGGGCGTGCGCATCAGCCTGGGCACTCCGGCCCAGAACGACCGGTTGCTGGCGGCACTCGGACCGTTCGACCAGCCCGGTTGAGCCGGGCCGGCTGAGTCAGGCCTCGCCTAGGCATCGGCCTCGCTGATCATCTTCCACAGCACGTCCATCTGCGCGCGGTCGGTGCGTGACTGGCCCACTGCCACACGGATGATGCTGCGCCCGTCCAGCTTCGACGGCGTCAGGTAGGCCACGCCGCTGTCGTTCACTGCTGCTGCGATGGCGTCGGTGGCACGGTCGGCAGCCTCCTCCGCTGCGTCGCTGCCGTCCGCAGCTCTGCAGCGAAAGCACACCAGCGAGAATGGGTGCGGGGCCACGATCTCGAACCGGCTGTCCTCGCCGAGCCGCTGCGCGAACTCCTGGGCCATCGCGACGTGGTGGCGCACCATCTGGCGGATGCCCGACGCGCCGTAGCTGCGCAGCACCCACCACAGCTTGAGCGCCCGGAAGCGCCGGCCGAGCGGCACCTGCCAGTTGCGGTAGTCGATCACGTTGCCCGCATCGCTCTGGGCATTGCGCAGGTAGGGCGGGTCGATCGACAGGGCGTCAGTCAGCGCCGCCTTGTCGGCGACGTAGAAGGCCGAGCAGTCGAAGTTCACCATCATCCACTTGTGCGGGTTGAACACGTAGCTGTCGACGAGCTCCATTCCGTCGTTGTGATGGCGGAATTCAGGGCAGATCATCGCCGTGCCCGCGTAGGCGGCATCGACGTGGTGCCACAGGCGGTGTTTGACGGCGGTCTCGGAAATGGCGCGCACCGGGTCGACGGCGGTCGTGCCCGTCGTGCCGACGGTTGAACCAACGAACGCAGGCACCAGCCCGGCGGCCAGATCGGCCTCGACGGCCACAGCCAGGGCGTGGGGCCGCATCGCCTGTTGCTCGTCGACCTCGATGAGCCGAACGTGACCGAACCCGGCAACGTTGGCGCCTTTCTCCACTGAACTGTGCGCCTGAGCGGAGGTGTAGGCGGCCATCTGCGTCGCCGGCTGCCCGCTGCGCTCAGCGGCACGGTGGCGGGCCGCCACCAGCGCGACGTGGGTCGCGTCCGATGCACTGCCCTGCAACACGCCGCCTCCTGTGGAGGTGGTCTTCCAGCCACTTGGCAGACCCGTCAGGTCCACCAGCCAATCGAGCACGTGGCTCTCGATCTCGGTCAGCGCGGGCGAGGCCGACCACAGCAGCCCGATCAAGCCGAGTCCCGACGACACAGCGTCGGCCAGGACCGAGGGGGGAGAGTTGTTGGCGGGGAAGTAGGCGAACCAACCCGGGTGCTGCCAGTGCGTGACGCCCGGCACCACCACCCGATCCAGATCGGCGAGCAGGTGCTCGAAGGGCTCGGGCTCTTCCGGGGCTGCGTCGGGCAGCATTGCCCGGATGTCACCCGGCTGCACGGTCGAGGCCACAGGCAGCGACTCGATGCGCTCCCAGTAGTCGGCAATCCAGTCGATCACTGCCCTTCCGTGCGCACGGAACTCATCGGGCGTCATGTGCGGCGGCGGCGAAGTCAGCCCCGCGGACCCATCGGGCTCGGTCGCGTCCATGGCGCCGACGCTACTTGTGGCCCATCTCTGGGCCGTCGCCGATGGTTGCCGTAGTGTGTGCGGGCTGAGCGAGAAGGAGAGGCGTGATGACCGACGATGCGGCCGGCGACGCTGCGACTTCGGGCGTCGTCGGGTACGACGTGCCTGCCGTCGAAGCGTGGATCAGCGAGAACGTCGACGGTCTCGAGCCGCCGTTCGACTGGACGCAGCTCGAAGGCGGCCACAGCAACCTCACCTACAAGCTGACCGCCGCCGACGGCGCTACCGCGGTGGTACGCCGCCCGCCCATGGGCGAGCTGCTGCCCAAGGCTCACGACATGGGGCGCGAGTTCACGATCATCAGCGGCCTGGGGCCCACCGACGTGCCGGTCGCCATCGCCTACGGCTATTGCGAGAGCCCCGACGTGACCGGGGCGCACTTCTACGTCATGAGCTACGTGGAGGGCAAGCCGCTGTTCGAGTCGGCCGACGCCCGCGAGCACCTGAGTGCCCAGGGTCGGGCACACGTGGGCATGTCGTTCATGGACGTGCTCGCGGCGCTCCACTCGGTGGATCCCGACGACGTCGGGCTGGGCGAGCTGGGCAAGAAAGAGGACTACGTCGGGCGGCAGATCCGCACCTGGTACCGCTCATGGACGGCATCGGCCGAGTCGGCCTCGTACGACACGCCGGTGGTGCATGAACTGCACGACTTCCTGCAGGAGCGCAAGCCCACCCAGGGACCCGCCCGGGTGGTGCACGGCGATTACGGGCTGCACAACTGCCTGTTCAACCCTGCCGGCGAGCTGCAGGCGGTGCTCGACTGGGAGATCTCCACCCTCGGCGATCCGCTCGCCGACTTCGCCTATGCACTCAACAGCTGGACCGAGCCCAGCGACGACATCCTGGAAGGCTCCGACCCGCCGACGCTGGTGGACGGCTTCGTGGGCCGTGCCGACCTCATCGAGCGCTACGAGGAGCGCACAGGTGCCGATCTGTCAGACCTGGCGTACTACGTCAGCTTCAACCACTGGAAGTCGGCCTGCATCATCCACGGCGTGTACGCCCGCTACATGCGCGGCCAGAAGCCTGCCGACGATGTCGATTTGGACCTGTACCGGGCCCGCATCGGGCGTGGCGTCGAGCTGTCGGCCGCCGCCGCCGAGACGATCTCCTAGCGGGGCATGCCGCGCACCGACTGGAACCCGATCCTCCGGGGGGAATTCGACAAGCCGTACTGGCCGATCCTGCAGCAGTTCGTGGCCGACGAGCGTGCCCAGGGCGCGGTGTACCCGCCCCACGACCAAGTCTTCGCAGCGCTGCACCTGACGCCCTACGCCGATGTGAAGGTGCTGATCCTCGGCCAAGACCCCTACCACGGCCCCCGCCAGGCGCACGGGCTGTGCTTCTCGGTGCCGCATGGCATCCCCCAGCCGCCGTCGCTGCAGAACATCTTCGCCGAGCTGCGTGACGACCTCGGGATCGAGCCGCCTCCGCACGGGAACCTGGAGGGGTGGGCACGACAGGGCGTGCTGCTGCTGAACGCGTTCCTGACCGTGCGTGCCCGCCAAGCCGCCTCGCACCGTTCGGCCGGCTGGGAGACGTTCACCGACGAGGTGATCCGGGCGGTCAGCGCCAAGCCCGAGCGCGTGGTGTTCATCCTGTGGGGCGCATTTGCCCGGCGCAAGAAATCGTTCGTCGACCTGACCCGCCACGTGGTCATCGAATCGGCCCATCCGTCCCCGCTCAGCGCGCACAACGGGTTCTTCGGCAGCAAGCCCTTCAGCCGGGCCAACGCCGCTCTCGCAGCCGCCGGCCGCCAGCCAGTCGACTGGAGCGTGCTCGACTGACGCGGCACCCGCCGACTGGCCTCGCGCTGGCGCCACAACCCAGTGACCGCAGACGACGACGCCGCCGTCCTCTACGAGCCGAATGACCGGTTGCCTGTCGGCTTGACGCTGGGCATGGGGCTGCTGGGCCTCCTGCTGTCGGTCACCACCACCGCACTGACGATCTCGCTGCACCTGCTGCGGCACTTCGCATCCACGGTGCGGCACCGCAAGTACAGCGGGATCGACATCGTGACCGTCGAAGTCGACCGGTCCCGCTGGCGGCAGAGCGATCCCAGGCGCCAAGACGTGCGTGGGCGCTAGGGCCGCATCGATGTGAGCGGAACTACGCAGACACCATCTGGCCGTTCGTAGGCGTAGCCCGTGGCGGTGATCACAGCGAGCCGTGCGGGAGAACCGGTCCGGCCTGCCTCCAGCTTGGCCCGCAGCCGCAAGAGCGATTCGGCACCCTTGTCGATCGCGTCGGGTCCGCCGAGTTTGATCTCGGCCGCCGCCCAGCGCCCGTCAGGCTGCTCGATGATGGCGTCGACCTCAAGGTGGTGGCTGTCGCGATAGTGCGACACAACGCACCGGTTCGCCTCTGCGTAAATCTGCAGGTCGCGCAGAGCCATTGACTCGAAGAACCGTCCGACGAAGCTGAGGTCGCGCATCAGCGTGTCGACCGTGAGCCGCAAAGCTGCAGCCGTGAGCGCGGGATCGACAAGATGGATCTTGGCCGCGTTGCGAGCTTGTGCCCGTGAGGCGATGTGTGGCCGCCATGCGGGAATCTCTTCGATGACGAACAAGCGCCCCAGTGCTGCGAGGTAGCTCGCCACGGTCCGCCGCTCGAGTGGCGGCTCTCCGGCTGCTGCGGTGTCCGCCGCCAGCACGGTGTGCCGCACTTCGGTGGCCACGTTTCGCGCAATCGATGCCAGCAGTCTGCGCACCCGCCTCGGATCGCGCTCGATGCCGTCAACCCGCGACACATCGGTCCGGCTGATCTCATCGAGGTAGGCGCTTGCGGCACCTGCGGCGGCTGGCAGATCGGCGTCGAGCTGCTGGGGCCACCCGCCGCGGCACGCAAGCGCAAGCACATCGCCCAGCGAGAGTCGCTGATCGTCGGCGCTGCATTCCTCGCCGTCGAGCAGGCCCCGAAGCGACACGTCACCGCTGGATTCCCCGCTTTCGAACAGGCTCATCGTGCGCATCGGCACGCGCATGATCCGTCCGGCTCCTGAATGACGGGTGATGTCGTCAGGCGGATCGGCTGAACCGGTGAGGATGAACTGCCCCCGTCGGGGGTCCCTCGACGACGACTGCGGGCATCGTTCCAAGCGCCGTGCGCATCCGCTCGTCGACGAGCCGTGGCCGGTACCCGGCCGGCGCTATGTCGCTCGTGCCGGAGCCGCCAATGCCAATATCGACGGAATCCATGGCGTTCTCCGAGTCCAGAGAATCCATCATACGTTGGAGAAGTTCATTTACGCCAACAAAGTGGCAGTTAAGCTGCCGATAAAACGGCAGTTTGCCGATTATCGACACCCTATACCGGACGAAGGAGCGATGAACGAGGCTTAGCGCAGGGTGACGCGTCCGTTGGGGGTGTCGAGCGTTGCCTCGAAGGTGACCGTGTCGCCTTCCGTCACGTCCACATCGATGCCGATCGCGCTGTGCAGCGCCCTGATGTGGTCGGGATCGGGATGCGTGCCGCTGAGCGAGACGAGCGTGCAACCGGTCGGGGTGACCGTGGCCGGATGGGTGGTATTCCCCCATTCGATGACAAACGGGACCAATCCCGGTCCGGCTGACATGGTCAGCGACCAGTGGATTTCCTCGCCGTCGGGCTTCACGCGGCTCATCGCGGAGATCGGGCCGGGATCCTCGCCGCAGGCGGCCATGGCGGCGGTCACGTCCTCGATGGTCTCGCCTTCGGATGCGTGTATGGCAAACGTGATCAGCCCGCCCTCGCTCATGGCGTCGATGTCGAACGGGCGGCCGTTCGGCGGATCGGGCTGTTCGGGGTCGGGAGCGATGATTTCCAGATAGACGTCGTCGCCGAGCGACATGAGCGTGTTGCGGGTGCCCATGCCCGGATGCGGCCCGCCCGGCGCGGCCTCCATGCCGACCAGCGCCTCGACGGCTGCGGTCCCGGCCGCAAGGTTGGGCGCTGCGTACACGATGTGGTCGATAGCTGCCATGCGGGCACGTTAGCCCTGCTGGGTTGTGGTCAATGTGGAGTCGAAGTCGGATATGGCGGTGCCGTCGGCGTAGCGGAGGATGTTGCTGGCTGCGGCGGCGCTGTAGCTGACGGTGACTTTGTGGCCAGCGGGGATGCCGACGCCGAGGGTCAGCGTGACTGTGGCTCCGTTGATGACTACCTGGTTGGGGGATTGGTTGGAGATGAGCACCCCGTGGCGGTAGGCGCCTTGCACCAAGAACGCGAAGCGCAGTGCTCTGGCCGCGGCGTCGTCCATGGCTGCGAGGTCTCGGTGGAAGGTCAATATCAGCTCATTGCCGTTCACCGTGAGGCCGGCGAGCACCGCGTCGCCCAAGGCCGACGCGTCCTCCTCGTCCGCTGGGGCCTCGACCGGCGCGGTGTCGTTGGTGGCAGACGCGTCGGTGAAGACCGCCGCGACGGGGGAGTCGCCTGGGGTGTAGCTGACGGTGACGGATTGGTCGGCGGTCACGGGCTCGGCCAGTGTGAGGGTGATGGTGTTGCCGCTGGCTGCCAGCCCGTCGGCAGCGAGGCCCACCGTGACGCCGTCGACGTGTACGTCGAACTCGCTTGCTGTGGGCACCCGCCGATAGCTCGATGCCATGTCGGCGTCGAGGTTGATGGTGAGCGTCGCGCCGTTCACGGCGACGTTCGACATTGACGGGCACGGGTAGCTCTCGGGGTCGGTTCGGAACGCCATGGCGACCTGCGCCGTTTTGCCGTCGGGATCGGTGGCGTCAGGTTGACCACCGTGTCGACGACCCCATTCAGCGGCGGATCGATGCTGGCGAGGGCGCACGCGGTCTTGGCCACGAAGAACACCCGGTCGACGACATCGCTGTAGACGAGATCTCCTGCCACGAAGGTGTCCTCACGGCTCGCGCTCAGCGTGAACGTCAGCTCGTCGCCGTCAGGGTCGCTGAAGTCGGCTTTTGTAATGACCAGGCCTGTCTAAACCGGACAGTCCTATCTCAGGACGTTCAACGACAAGGCGTACGTGTACAAGTTCTTCCGGGCGGGGACCGACAAGATCTACAAGCGGTCTGCGCACTACGTGAGCAACATCGAGGTCAGCTTCAACGGCGAGGACTCGGCCGAGACGGTGACCTATCTCGACGCGTGGCACGAGTTCCACGAGGACATCGACAACGCGTGGATCTTCGGCCGCTACGTCGACTCGTTCGTGCGCACCGACGCGGGTTGGAAGATCTGCAAGCGCCAGGTGCTCACGATGGGTCAGGAAGCGTGGCCCCGCGAGGTCGACTACATGGCGCGCCACGTGTTGCCGCCTCGTCGCTGAGGTTCGCTGCCGCCGTTGGGGGCCGGCGCCTCGCCGGTCAGCTGACGCCCGACGGCACGCCGTCGATCATCACGCCGGTGTCGTGCAACTTGTCGATCTGTTCGTCGGACAGCCCCAGCTCCGCCAGGACCTCGCGGTTGTGCTCGCCCTGGAACGGTGCCAAGCCTGCGGGGGGAAGCTCGCCCGCGCTGAACTTCCAGGGCGGCGACGGGACGCGAGCGGTGCCCCCGGCACGGTCGTCCACCTCGCGGATGGCTCCACGCTCGGTGGCCCACTCCGACTCGGCGATCTCCGACACCGTGCGGATGGTGCCCACCGCCAGCCCAGCCTCACTGACCTGGGCCTCGAGCTCTTCGATGGTGCGAAACGTCAGCACCCAATCGCGGATCTCGGCATGCAGCTCGGCCCAGTTCTCGCGCCGGAATTCGGGGGTGATGAACCGGATGTCGAGCAGCAGGTCGTTGCGGCGCATCATGGCGCAATAGCGCTGGAACACGAACGTGGCGACGGGGCTGGCCGCAATGGTGATGAGCTGGCCGTCGGGGAGCTCGAACACCGGCGATTCAGGCGCGCTGAGGGCCAGTGGTTCGCCTTGGACGTCGATGCCCGACAGCTCGTAGCTCACGCGGTCGTTGACAGCGAGCATCGAGTGCACCATGGCCACGTCGACGTGTTGCCCTTCGCCGGTGCGGTCGCGGTGAGCCAGCGCGGCCAGCGTGGCGATCACGCCTTGGAGGCCGGTGTAGACGTCGGCGTGGTTGTACGCGTCGTTCTCGACCGAGGTCAGCGTGTCGCCATAGTGGCGCGAGATGATCTCTGTGAACCCCGACTCGGCCTGCACCGTCGGGGCGAACGCCGGCCGGTTGCGCCACGGACCGGTCTGGCCGTATCCGCTGATCGACACCATGATCAGCGCCGGGTTGACGGCGAGAAGATCCTGGTATCCGAGGCCGAAGCCGTCGAGCGTGCCGGGCCGGAAGTTCTCCACCACGATGTCGGCCTCGGCCACCAGCTGGCGCACGATGTCTTGGGCTTCGACGAAGTTGAGGTCCAAGCTGATGGCGCGCTTGCCGCTGTTCTGCTGGGCGAAGTAGAGCGACATCGGTCCGACGTGGGGCTGGCCGCTCCGGCCCGTGTCCGGTGCGGGGGGCTCGATCTTGACCACCGATGCGCCCAGGTCGCGCAGTTGCTTGGTGCAATGGGGGCCGGCGAGCACCCGGGTGAAGTCGACGATCTTGACGCCGTCCAGCGGGGCGGTCATCGGCCTTGGAAGATCGCGGTGCCGGGACCGGTCTCGGCGAAGGCGGTCATGCCGGTCTGGAGGTCTTCAGAGGCCCACACGGGCTTCGCGGCCTCGTCCTGGACCGCATCAGCGGCTCGCACACCCTCGCTGGTGGTGATGGCAGCCAGGCGTTTGATGGCGGCGTAGGACACGTTCGGGCCCGTCGCCAACTGGCGGGCCCACGACAGTGACGCATTCTCCAGTTCGTCGTCCTCCACCACGACGTTCACGATGCCCCACTTCTCGAGCAGCACAGGATCGTGGCGGCGAGCGAACATTGCGATCTCTTTGCCGCGGCTCGCGCCGGCTCGATCCACGACGCGTTGCACCCCGCCGAGCAACGGCATCAGGCCCAGGGTGGCTTCCACGAGTCCGAGCCGGGCCGAGGCCCCGCAGATGATGAAATCGCAGGCCAGGGCGATCTCGAATCCGCCGCCGAGCGCGAGGCCCCCGACGGCGGCGATGGTGGGAAGAGGCACGCCCTCGAGTCGTTCGAGGACTGCGGCCGCGTCCTGGGAGCGGCCTTCTTCGGATCCGAATCCGTCGACGTCGGCGCCGGCCGAGAAGTGTTTCATCTCGCTGCGGAGCAGGATCGCGCGGCCACCGGCGTCTGCTGCGCTCTCGAAGGCCCCGATCAGCTGGTCGATGAAGGCGCCGTTGAGCAGGTTGTGCGGTGGCTTGGCCATCGTGACCACGGCGACGGCGCCGTCTATCTCGAGCCGGACATGGTCGGACATGAGCCAAGTCTGCCCGACGCTCGGCTGTCCCCGCAGAACTTCGAAAACCATGCTGCTGGGGCCGGAACACCTCAGTACGGTCGTTGAGGCGATCCTGATCGGAACACAGCCATGCCCAAGCGCTCGCAAGCCCCCGTCTCGACTGATATCGCGACACGGTGCGAAGTCGGTCCTCGGGATCGGCAGGAAGATCGCGTTCGTGCGGCTGTGAATGGCGACGGGTCGTGGGTGATGGCGGTGGCCGACGGGCTGGGAGGTCATCCGTTCGGAGACGAAGCGGCACAGGCGGCGGTGGACGCGTTGCCGGAACGGATCAGCAGTCCCGCCGAGATGACGGCGGCGTTCGATGCGACCAACGCAGCGACGTGGGCGTTGCATCTGGAGATGAGAAGCCCCAGTGAGGGCGTGTCGTCGGTGATCGCGCTGACGACGTTGGTGGTTGCTGCGTGGACTCCCCAGAGTGGCCTGTTGGTGTCGTGGGTGGGTGACTCGATGGCATTTCTGGTGCCGATCGCCGGCGGACCGGGCTGGCACAGCACCCCGCACGGCGGCCCCATGGGGTTCGTGAGCCGCGGCATCGGCATGTTCCGTGCAAGCGGCGGCGACAGCTACGAGCTGCCGCCTGGCCATCTCGAACATCTGAGCGACGATGTCCCGGCTGAACGTGTCGAGGGCTGGATCGACGATCAGGGGCTGCTGGTGGTGCTGGCGAGCGACGGGCTGTTCGATCCGGTCCTGATGGCTCACGACCGGGGCTGGTTCGGCGATAACCCCGACGACCTGAGCCTCGGCTTCGCCCTGCCGCCCGACCAGCGAGGCTCCGCAGACGCCATAGCCGACACGCTGATGGACACCGCCCAATTCGCCGGCCTGATCGACAACACCACCATCGCAGTCGCCCACATCACCCGCATAGGGAGTGGAGCTAAGGGGAATTGATCGTCACTGCTCAGAGGCGATTTCTGGCTCTGGTTCCCTAGAAGTTTCCTTTGGTCCGCTGGGTTCGCCCGTTGCGGGATACGGATGGATGTCACAGGGGTTCAGTACGATTCGGGTTGTGACGGTGCGCCGCAATCCCTCTGGACGTCCGGCGGACACGCCTGATCACGTTTGGCGGCGTCAGATGGACGCCGTCCGTGCCCGCACAGTTCCGCAGCGGCTTGAGGAATGGCGTCAGCTCAACGTGGCGGGTGCGGTCATGGAGGAGAGGTCGGCGCGAATGCGCCACCCCGATTACGACGACAGCGAGGTCTTCTTGGGTCTTGTCGTTGCCCGCTATGGCCCTGAGCTCGCCGGCGAAGTCTGGCCTGAGTCGGTGGGAATCGAACCCTGATCGATCTCACCGCCGCGCTGGAGCGCACGGTCCATGCCCTTGAGTCTGCTGGCCTGGACTACGTCGTGGTCGGCTCAACAGCCGCGGCGGCGTGGGGGACGCCCCGGATGACTCGCGATGTGGACATCGTGGTCCTGCTGGTGCCCGATTCAGGCGAGGCGGTCCTCGAAGCGCTTCGGGGAAGCGAGGTCTACTTCCTGGAGTCGGAGGCCCGCCGGGCGGTCACCTCCGGTGGCACCTTCAACGTCCTTCATGCTCAAAGCGGCGGCAAGGTCGACATTTTCGCCGTTCCGTCGGAAGACGCGTTCACCCAGTCTCGCATTGCTCGGCGAGTTCGCGCTGGAGTTCTCGGAATCGAGACATGGATCGCCACGCCCGAAGACGTCGTGTTGGCCAAGCTCCGATGGCGCCTGGAATCGCGCTCTGAGATCCAATGGCGGGACTGCGTCGAAATCGCTGCCATCAACGATCTCGACGTCAGCTACATGCACCGATGGGCAGCCGAGCTGGGAGTACAGGACGATCTCGCCGAACTGCTCGATGAACAGGCCTGATTCGCCTTGGGGGTCCATGCGGCAGGCGATGACCTGCGATATTGGAAACCTCTGGGAAGCCTTGGCAAGTCTCTCGGGTGGAGCTAAGGGGAATTGAACCCCTGACCTCTTCCATGCCATGGAAGCGCTCTACCAACTGAGCTATAGCCCCGAGGCTCCACGACGATACCAGCGCGCTGCTCAGAACTGAGAGTGAATCGAGGTAGCGATGCGGCGCGCGAGCGGCGCGCTGCGGGCGTATCGTCGCGTCCATGAGCATCCCGGTGGAGCCCGGCGACATCGGCAAGCAGATGGAGCAATTCGGCAACGCTGCGTATGTGCTGACGGTGCGGGACGACGCAACGCCGCACATCGCCCATCTGGCGATGCGGCTCGACGGTGACGTGCTGCGATGCGGCGCCAGCCGTTCCGCCGCGGCCAATGTGGCACAGCGGCCGACGATCTCGGTGCTGTGGCCGCCGTACGAGCCGGGCGGCTACTCGATGATCGTGGATGCCGTGGCCCGCACGGTCGACGGGGCCGACGGGCTCGAACTGGAACTGCGGCCGACCAATGGTGTCCTGCACCGGCCTGCAACGCCGGCAACCCCGGCGACCAATCCCAACTGCGGTTCAGACTGCGCCCCGCTCAGCCCGTCGGACTCCTGATCGACGCCCCGTTGCGCTGCACGTCGTCGGCGTTCGACTGATGACGAAAATGGCTTGACTCATCGGACCCATATCTCCCATATTCATGGGTATGGGTACTCTGGGTGATGTGAAGACCACGATTGACGTGCATGACGAGCTGCTAAAGCGCGCTAAGCGGCACGCCAAGGAAACCGGCCAGACGCTGCGAGCCGTCATCGAGGAAGGCCTGCGATTAGTACTGGAGAAACCCCCGCCGACCGGCTACAAGCTGCCTGATTTGAGCGTCGGGGACCCGGACGGGCCGAACCCGTTCGAGAAATTCACATTCGCCGAGATGCTCGAAATGAGCGAGCGGGAATGGCCGAAGCCGGAATGATCGCCGTCGACACGAACATCCTCGTGTACGCCCACCGCCGCAGTTCTCCGCACTGGCGTGACGCGCTCGATCTCCTGCAGGAGCTAGCCCAGGGACCCGAACGCTGGGCCATCCCGTGGCCCTGCTGTTACGAGTTCCTGGGAGTGACAACGAATCGTCGCGCCTGGGGAGACAGCGTGAGCACCACCGAACAGGCATGGCGCCAGCTCGAGGCGTGGACAGCGTCGCCTTCGTGCCGGCTGATCGGCGAGACAGCTGGCTTCATGGACACGTTGTCGGAGATCGTGAACGGCCTGAACGTTCGCGGCCCCAAGATCCACGACGCCAAGATCGCAGCGATCTGCCTGGCCAATGGTGTCGACGTCTTGCTGACCAACGACCGTGACTTCGCGATGTTCCCCCATCTCGTGACGAGGAACCCGTTCGTTGGGTGAGCAGTTTCGAACTAGCGGGCGCTAGAGCAACCCGAGTGCGGGTACCTCGAGGTGCTTACGAAGCTGGGAGAGAAACCGACCGCTCGTGCCTCCGTCGATGAGCCGGTGGTCGAACGCGGCTGAGATGGTTCGGCGCTGGTGCCGAGTATTGCCACAGTTCGAGGTACGAGCCTGATCCACGCAGCATCACGCCGTCGGCCGACGAGCCGCTCAGCCCGACCGCCTGGTCTTTCAGCGGCGCAGGCGCCCGCCAGTGATCGCGCTCGATGATCTCCATGTCACATAGCGCGGTGTAGAACTGCACGGCTGCATCGAGATCGTCGACGACGAGTCCCGCGTGATGGATGCCGCGAACCTTCACACAGCGAATTCGAACCGCTCGCGGACTTGGACGATGTTGCCCGACGGCTCGCGCGGGTAACCCGTGATGCTGCTGATGCGGTCGTCGTGCGCTGGTGCCGAGATCTCCTCGAAGCCGGCCGCGACTGCGTCGGCGTAGGCCTGCGTGACGTCGGCAGCTTGATACAGCACGGACGAGATCACCGGTCCGTGACGATCCATGAGCGCGTGCTCGGCGTCGAGAGCGGGTGCCGCCAGCACGCTGACACACTGGCGGTCGCCGTAGGTGTGGTCGGCGAGGTAGACGACTCCTTCGTTATCGCTGCGCGCATCGTGCACGATCCGCTGGCCCAATACCTCGCAATACCAATCGACCTGTGTGTTCAGGTCTCGGCAGAGCTGCACGACTCCGAGCGTCTGCAGCCCGACATGCCCGACGGGACGGAACTCGACGTCGGGGGTCTTGAAGCCGCCCACGTATTCCATGATCTCGACCCAGCGGCCCTCGGTGTCGATGGCCACAAAGCCGTTGTACGTGCCGCCGAACTCCTCATAGGGCATGGCCACAGTGGCGCCGGCGGATTGCAGGTGATCGACGGTCTCAAGTGCGTTGGGGACGATCCAGCAGATGTGGTTGATCCCTGAGCCGTGCTCGGCAAACCACCGCCGTTCGTACTCGAATTGGTACGGCGGCGCTTCGAGCTGCATCTGGAACGGGCCGCCGCAGGCCAGGAAGGTGTAATCGACGCCTCCCTCGCCGGTGTGGTGCATGTCGGCGTAACCCTCCCAGTAATACGCGGGTATGGCGTGATACCAGCGCAGCCAGTTCCACATGGCATCGCGTGGCTGGCGTTCGTAGATGCACAAGTGGTGGAGCTGATAGGCGGGTGCCTGCACGGAAACGGCCCTTCGGCGAGGCAGCGGGCGCTAGCTCTTCAGGTCGTTGCTGTGCCTGATGCTTCAACGACGCTTCGAGTCAGCTGACGCTAGCTCTTCAGGTCGTCGAAGATGGTCTGCCAGCGCTGGCGGTCGCCCTGGTAGGGGGCGTAGAAGCTGACCCGGTCCACCACGTCGTCGAAGCGGCGCTTCAGCTCGGTTGCCACCTGCTCGGGCTCGGCCACCACGGCGAACGCATCGAGGATGTCGTCGTCCACCAGGTTGGCCATCTCGACCCAGCGGCCTTCCTTGGACATGGCGTTCAGCTCGGTCTGCATGTCGCCCCAGCCGTGACAGTCGAGCACGGGCCGGTACGCGGGCGTGGAGCCGTAGAACGCCACCTGCTGCTTGGTGGCCTGGCGCGCCTTCTCCATGTCCTCTTCGGTGTTGCCGGTGACGATGAACGACGGGCCCGAGATGGTGATCTCGCTGGGGTCGCGACCGGCTCGGGCGGCACCGCGCTCGAGCGCCGGGATCGTCTCTTCACGCAGATATTTCTCGGTGGTGAAGCCGTGGCAGAGGAAGATGTCGCACGTCTCGCCCGCCACCGCGGTCATCAGCGGTCCCACGCCGGCCAGCGCCAGCCGGGGCGGTCCGTAGGGATTGGGCCCGGGATCGAAGAACGGCGTCATCAGCGTGTGCTCGTAGAAGTCGCCGCGGAAATTCAGCTTCTCGCCGTTGTTCCAGCAGTCCCAGATGGCCTTGATCGCCATGATCATCTCGCGCATGCGGGCCGCCGGCTTGGACCATTCCATCGAGAACCGACGGGTGATGTGCGGACGGATCTGGCTGCCCAGACCCAGGACGAACCGCCCTTCCGACAGCGTCTGGATGTCGTTGGCGCTGTAGGCCAGCGACATCGGGTTGCGGGCAAAGCCCACCGCGATGTTCGTGCCGAGGTCCACAGTCTCGGTCGCGTGTGCGACGAGCGGGAGCATCGTGAACGGATCGTGGCTGGTCTCTGGCACCCACAAGCCGTCGTACCCCAATGCTTCCTGTTCTCGACTCGACTCCATGAGGTTGTCGAATCCGCTTGTGACTCCGATGCCGCCGTCTACCTTCATGGCGGGGACCATAGCGGTCCGCGCTCGCGGTGTGCCAGAAGCGCTGCGTGAGCAGCGCATGTGCGCATCACAGTTCGGCCAGCACTGCCTCGGCCCGTTCGGCGAGCGACACGATGCTCTGCGGGAACTCGTGGACCTCGGGGGGAATCTCGGGGATCGCGCCGCCCACATAGCGGGCATGCACGCCCTCGAGAATGCACGCCAACCGCCAGCTCGCGAACGCGAAGAACCATCTCATGGCGCTGACGTCACGTCCGGTCAGCTCGCCGTAGGCGTTCGCCAGCTCCTCGCGAGTCCAGAAGCCCTCGGCTGCGGTGGCGTCGTGGCCAAGGGGATTGAAGCCGTCGCCGGGCTCCACCCAGTAGCCCAGCGAGAACCCGAAGTCGGCGAGCGGGTCGCCCAGCGTCGAGATCTCCCAGTCGAGCACGGCCGCCAATTCGCCGTCGACCCGCGACAGGCAGTTGTCCAAGCGGTAGTCGCCGTGCACCAGCGCGGCCTCGGTCTGGGGCGGAATGGACGCCACGAGCAGACCGTGAACGCTCTCGATGATCGGCATCTCCCGCGAGGTCATCGCATTGAACTGGCGACGCCACACATGAAGCTGCCGGGCGACGTAGTCGTTCGGGCGACCGAGGGTGTCCAGACCGGTTGCCTCGAGATCGGTGTCGTGGATGGCGGCCTGCACTTCGACCATCTGTCGGCTCAGCGCGCCCCGGGCCTCAGGCGTGAGATGATCGGCATCGGCCAGCGAGCGCAGCACGGTGCCGTCCACGAACTCGGTCACGTAGAAGTCGGCGCCATTGACGTCGGCATCAGTGCAGAGGCCCACCACCGGCGGCGTCGGGACCGGCGTCGGCTCCAGCGCAGCCAGGATGCGGTGCTCGCGCACCATGTCGTGCGCCCCGGCCAGCAAGTGGGCCAGCGGCGGCCGGCGCAGCACCCACCGACGCCCTGCAGCATCGCTGACCCGGTAGGTGAGGTTGGAGTGGCCGCCGGCGATGATCTCGAACTGCAGCGGCGGGCTGAGCTCGACCCGGTCGGCCAGCCAAGCGGTCACTGGCGCAGCGTCGATGCCCGCGACTGCGCGGCTGCCTTGCTCGATCGCACCAGACATCGTTCTGCTCTCCCCAGGTCGACGCCGAGGTCTCCATGATGGCCTCAGCCCTCCGGCAACGCCCGGTTTGAGTGGCGCGACGCTGCGCCAGCCTCACCGACACGGAATTTGAGATAATTGGAACCTATTGAAATTTATTGGAAAATACCGTAAGTTTCTCCATAGGGTCACAGACATGCGGGCGCCGGGCGCAGGCCCCTCAGCAGACGAGCCCTCAACCGACTGGCGTTCCGTGCTGGCCGAGTTGGCGGGTGTCGCGCGTCGAGCCGGCACGCTGCCAGTGCTGGTCGCGGCCGGGGCACTCGTTGCTGTCGTGGGCGTCGGTTTCCTCGTGGGCGTGCGGCACGGTGCGCCTGCGCCGATCGAGCTGCCTGCCGCAGCGCAGGGTGCGCCGCTGCCGATCGCGACAACGCAGCCTTCGATGCTGCGAGTCCACCTTGCCGGCGCCGTCGCCCAACCGGGGTTGTACGAGATACCCGCTGGCTTCAGGGTGGGCGATTTGGTCGACGCTGCCGGAGGGCCAGTCGCCGATGCCGATCTGGCAGCCGTCAATCTGGCCGAGCGGATGCGGGACGGCCAGCAGATCTATGTGCCGCTCGTGGGCGAGCAGCCCGTGATCGACGCTGGCGGTGCCGCCACAGGCACGACCGGGCCGATCGACGTCAATGCTGCGACAGCGCTCCAGCTGGAAGGGCTGCCCGGCATCGGCCCGTCGCTGGCGGCGGCGATCGTGGCCTACCGGTCCGAAAACGGTCCGTTCGCGACGCTGGACGAGCTCGAAGAGGTGCCCGGAATCGGGCCGGCCAAGCTGTCGCAGCTCAGGACCCATGCGAAGGTCTGATCCGGCCGGGGTCGCACTGGCGGCACCTCGGAGGTTCGGGGGGCTGAGCGCAGTCGACGACCGCTGGATCGTGGCAGGCGCATTCGGCACGGCGATCGGATCGATATGGGCGCCCGGCGTGTCGTGGTGGTGGGGAGCTCCGCTGATCGCTGCCGGTGTCGCCTCCCGCGCGCGGGTGCTCATCCCGTTGGGACTGCTGCTCGTGGGTGCGGCGGCGATGGGAGCTCAGCTCAGCCAGCTCGAAGCAGCCGTCGGAGGAGACGTCGAGGGCGAAGTCGTCCTCACCGCAGATCCCGAGTGGCGGGCTGGTGCCCTGGCTGTCCCATTCAGCGCGACAGTCGACGGCGAACGCTTCCGATGGGAGGGCTGGGCCCGCGGTCCGGCTGCATGGGCATTGGATGACGCCGCCATGGGGGAGCGCTGGCATCTGAGCGCGGCGGCCGAGCCGGCCGACGCCGCGGACCGGAACTTCATGTGGCCGCGCCACCTCGCGGGTGGAGCACAGATCCGCACGGCGCAGCGCATTGACGGCGGCGCTGCGCCGTTCCGTGTCGCCAACCGCTTGCGAGATGGCGTTGCCGCCTCAGCGACGTCGCTGTCACAGCGTGACGCCGCACTGCTCGCAGGATTTGTGTACGGCGACGACCGCGGGCAGCTGCCCGAGGTGGTGCACGACTTCAGGGCCACCTCGCTGACCCACCTGCTCGCCGTGTCGGGTTCGAACGTGGCGTTCGTGCTGCTGTTGTTCGCTCCGCTGCTGGCGAGACTGCGGCCGATGGTGCGGCTCGGCGCAGTCGGGCTGCTGCTTGCCCAGTTCGCCGTGCTGACCCGCGGGGAGCCATCGGTGCTTCGGGCGTGCGTGCTGGCCACCCTGGCTGTCGGTGCGCACGCGATCGGCCGACGGGCGTCCGCGCCTCGACTGCTGGCGACCGCTGTCATCGTGCTGCTGGTGGTGGACCCGCTGCTGGTGCGTTCAGTGGGCTTTCAGCTCTCGGTTGCCGCCACGGCTGCAATCGTGCTCGGGGCCGGCCGCGTCGCCGGACTGCTGCGAGGGCCTCCTTGGCTGCGGCTCGCGCTCGCCGCGACGCTGACGGCGCAGGCAGGCGTGCTGCCGGTCCAGCTCGCTGTGTTCGGCTCGCTCCCGCTGGCCAGCATCCCGGCCAACGTACTGGCCGGTCCGATCGCGGGGCCGGCCATGGTCTGGGGCCTCGTCGCAGGCCTGGCCGGCGGTGAGGCCGGAGACGCAGTCGCGGCAATCCTGCACCTGCCGACGAGGCTGATGCTCGGCTGGGTCGCCGCCGTCGCCCGCTGGGGAGCGGGACTGGGATGGCCCTACATCGAGGCGCCCGAGATTGCGGGCATCATCGCGGTCGCAGGCGTGTGCACGGCCGTGGCGTTGTGGGGCCGCCGACGCATGGCCGGCCTCGGCGGCCTGGTGACGGCGGCATTCGTCATCGGGGTGTGGGCAGTGGCGGGTACCCACCGGGCGCCGCCGCCGCAGGGCGCGCACCTGTGGGTGCACGATGACAACCCCGCAATCGTCGTCATCGATCGCCCCGATGCCGCGAAGGCACTCGACCATCTCGCCACGGCAGGCATCGACGACATTGACGTGCTGGTCGTCCGCTCGGCAAGCCGGGCCGGCCGCGAGGCCGTACGGGCGCTGGCCGCACGCCACGAGATACGCAGCGTGCTCGCGCCCGAGCGCCTCGGCGGCACCATTCCGTACACGCCGGTACGCGAGCCGATCACGGTCGGCGGACTGCAGATCGAAGCTGCCGGCGAGCGGCTTGCTGCAACCCCCGCGGTAGCGTCGAATGGATGGCAGGCGGAACCGTGAGGCTCATCAGCGGTTCCGACGAGATCCTCACCGCCGAAGCCGTGCTCGCCGCAATCGATGATCTGGTGGGAGACGCCGACCGGGCCGAAGTGCTCCACGAGTTCTCAGGTGACGAGTACACGGTCGAAGACCTTGTCATCGCTGCATCGACGCCGCCCATGCTGGCCACGCACCGGGTCGTCGTCGCCCGCGGACTGAGCCGTTTCGGACAGCCCGACCTCGCAGCACTCATCGCGTGGCTCGACGATCCGTGCCCGACCACCGATCTCGTCCTGGAATGGGACGTCGGCCGCATCCCCAAGAAGCTCGCAGAAGCAGCCGAGACCGCTGGCGGCCAGCGGATCTCCGCCGACGTTCCGGGTGGGGCGCGCAACCAGAGGACGTGGACCACCGAACGGATCGCGGAGTCGTCGGTGGAGCTCGATGCCCGAGCCCGTGCGACGGTCGTCGAGCACCTCGGCTCCGATCTCAGCCGCCTGGGCTCGATCCTCGAGACCCTTGAGGCCGTCTACGGAGCAGGGATGCGCCTCGGCCCCGACGACGTGCTGCCGTACCTGGGCGCCGAGGGCGATGTGCCGCCGTGGGAGCTGACCGACGCGATCGACAGGGGCGAGGTGGGCGCGGCGCTTGCCGTCCTGCAGCGAATGTGGGGCGCCGGTCGCCACCCGCTTGCCGTTGCTGCGTCGGTGACCGGCCACATCACCCGCATGGCTCGCCTCGACGGCGCTGCAGCAGCGAACGAGAAGGAAGCGGCGAAAGTCCTCGGAATGCGCGGCTCCACGTTTCCTGCCCGCAAGGCACTCGATGCCTGTCGCCGGAGGGGGAGCGACGGCATCGCGCGCGCCGTCGAACTGGCGGCCGCGGCCGATATGGACCTGCGCGGGCGGTCAGGGCTCGATCCCCGCTGCATCACCGAGATTCTGTGCGCTCGGCTTGCCGCCGGCGCTCGCTAGGGCTGGCTCGGGACCGGACGAACGAGAGCCAGGCCGGGCTCAGGCGCCGCGAGCAGCCCGGGTCGCCAGCCGCGACTTGCGCCGGCCGGCCTCGTTGCGGTGGATGACGCCCTTGGCGGCCGCCTTGTCGAGGCGCTTCTGAGCGAGGCGCAACAAATCGTCGGTGGGCTCTCCGGCGGCGGCCGCGCTGGCGACGGCCTTCTCGCGGGTCCGCAGCTCGGAGCGCACAGCGCGATTGCGCACGCGGCGCGCCTCATTCTGGCGGTTGCGCTTGATCTGGCTCTTGATGTTGGCCACGCGGGCGAGTCCTTCTGCGAGTCGTACCGGCAGGCAAGAGGCCTGGCGAGCAGCACCGAACTGTCGCTGAACCGGCCCCGCAGGGTACCGTGCGGCCTGCAATGCCCAACGTGCCCCCTGAGCCGGATATTCGGCAGGGTTCCGGGGCCTCAGGATCCTCCGGCCCCGCTTCGATACGCAATTTCTCGGTCATCGCTCACATCGATCACGGGAAGTCCACGCTGTCGGATCGGATCTTGGAGCTGACCGGCGCGGTGGAGGAGCGCTCCATGCGCGCCCAGTACCTCGATTCGATGGATCTCGAACGCGAGCGGGGCATCACGATCAAGGCGCAGAACGTGCGGGTCGGCTGGCGCGGCCACACCCTGCATCTCATCGACACCCCCGGCCACGTCGACTTCGGGTACGAGGTGAGCCGCTCGCTGGCCGCGTGCGAGGGCGTCGTGCTGCTCGTCGACGCGGCGCAGGGCATCGAGGCTCAGACACTGGCGAACTGCTATCTCGCCCTCGAAGCGGATCTCGCCATCGTGCCGGTGCTCAACAAGATCGACTTGCCTGCTGCCGACCCGGACCTGTACGCGTCGGAGATCGAGCGGGTGCTGGGCATCGATGCAGACGAGGTGCTGGCGATCTCGGCGAAAACCGGCAAGGGCGTCGAGGAGCTGCTCGACGCCATCGTCGAACGCATCCCGCCGCCGGGCGGTGACCCGAACGGCCCGTTGCAGGCCTTGATCTTCGACTCCCACTTCGATCAATACCGGGGCGTGATCTCCTCGGTACGCGTGATGAATGGCCGGCTGCACACCGGTGACCGCCTGCGCTTCATGCATGCCGGCGGGGTCCACCTTGCCGAAGAGGTGGGCGTGCGAGTCCCGGCGGCGAAGCCGGCTGACGAGTTGGGCCCTGGCGAAGTCGGGTACCTCATCGCCGGCATCAAGGACGTCGCGGAGGCCCGGTCCGGCGAGACCGTGACCTCTGCTGCGGCTCCTGCAGACGCCCCGCTCGATGGCTACGACGATCCGAAGCCGATGGTGTTCTGCGGCTTGTATCCCGTCGACGGCGACGAGTACCCCGAGCTGCGTGACGCCTTGGCGAAGCTGCGGCTCAACGACGCGTCGGTCTCGTTCGAGCCTGAGACCTCGGGCGCGCTGGGGTTCGGGTTCCGATGCGGGTTCCTCGGGTTGCTGCACATGGAAATCGTGCGGGAACGGCTCGAGCGCGAGTTCGACCTGTCGCTCATTGCGACTGCTCCCTCGGTGGCGTACCGGGTGCGGACCAGCGACGGCGACGACGTGGAGGTCGACAATCCCTCGGACCTGCCGCCGGCGGCCCAGGTCGACGAGATCGCAGAACCCATGCTGAATGTGTCCATTCTCACCCCGAGCGCGTACACCGGCGCGGTCATGGACTTGTGCCAGTCGCGGCGGGGCTCGATGTCGCAGATGGACTACCTCTCGCCCGAGCGTGTCGAGCTGCGCTACGAGCTGCCGCTGGCCGAGGTAGTCACCGACTTCTTCGACCAGCTCAAGAGCCGGACCCAAGGCTACGCCAGTTTGGACTACGACCACGCCGGCTACCGGGCGGAGCGCCTGGTGCGCGTCGACATCCTGCTCAACGGCGAGCCGGTCGATGCGTTCTCGGCCATCTGCCACCGCGACGCGGCCTATCCCTACGGCAAGGCCATCACAGCCAAGCTGGCCGAGCTCATCCCGCGCCAGCTCTTCGACGTGCCGATCCAGGCGGCCATCGGCGGGCGGATCATCGCTCGCGAGACCGTCAAGGCCAAGCGCAAGGACGTGCTGTCGAAGTGCTACGGCGGCGACATCACCCGCAAGCGCAAGCTGCTCGAGCGGCAGAAGGAAGGCAAGAAGCGGATGAAGGCCATCGGGCGCGTCGAGGTGCCCAACGAGGCCTTTGTTTCCGCGCTGCGTCTCGACCAGTGACCGGTGACCGTTGCGGAGGCGACGGAGCCCGCTGCTCCAGCGACCCGACAGTTCACAATGTCACAGAGTCCCCCTCCTCCGCTGTTCCCCCTGCTGGCAGGGAAAGGCATCGGTAGCATCGCGAGGCAAGCTGCCACAGTCCGCACAGGATTGGCTGCGGAGGTGTCATGGACGAGCGCAGAGCCACGGTGCTGCGAGCGGTCGTGGAGAACTTCATCGAGAGCGCGCAACCGGTCGGCTCTGCTGCTGTGCTCTCGGAGACCGGTCTCGACGTGTCGCCTGCCACCGTGCGCAACGATCTCGCTGCGCTCGAAGCAGGCGGCTACCTGATGCAGCCGCACACCAGCGCCGGGCGCATCCCCACCGAGGCGGGCTACCGCTACTTCGTGGACGGCCTCGGACCGGGCTCGCTGGACAGTGCCGAAGTGCAGCAGGTGCGTGCGTTCTTCGCGCATGCACAGGGACAGATCGAGGAACTGCTCTCCGACACCAGCCGGCTGCTGTCGGATCTGACCGAGTACGCAGCGATGGTCGTGGCGCCCAGCCACGATTGCGACACGATCCGCTCTGCCCAGCTCGTCGACCTCGGAGGCGGGCGCCTGCTGGTTGTGCTGGTGATGTCGTCGGGAGCGGTCGAGCGCACCTACGTCGACGTGTACAGCAGCCCGGAGCTGGTGGCCGCAGCCCAGGGGCATGCGACCGGCGCTGCCTCCGCTGTCCTCAACGAGGCGCTCACCGGTCGGGCAAGGTCCCGGCGGCTGGACGTCCGCGCAACCGGTGATGCGGGGACCGACGCGTTGGTGGATGCGGCGCTGTTGGCCCTCGCCGCTGACGAGCCCGCCTCGAGTGAGCTCTACGTGGGAGGCACCGCCAAGATCACCGAGCAGTTCGAAGCTGTGTCGTCGCTGCGGTCAGTGCTGTCGGTGCTGGAGGAGCAGCTCATGGTGGTGACGCTGCTGCGCGGCCTGGTGGATCGGGGGCTCAGTGTGGCGATCGGCTCAGAGACCGGCATGCAGCCGCTCGCCGAGTGCTCCGTGGTGGTCGCGCCGTACCAGGTCGGCGGCGAGACCGTCGGCAGCGTGGGGCTGCTGGGTCCGACTCGCATGGACTACCCGAAAGCGCTCGCCGCAGTGCACACGGTGAGCCGGAGACTGTCGGCCTCTCTCGGCGACGGCGACGGCGCTCATGTGCCCGCAGGCTCAGCGGGCACCGCCCCCCGCTGAGCCCGCGCCGGATGCCTGCCGACTACTACGAGCTGCTCGGCGTCAGCCGTGATGTCGGCGAGGGCGAGCTCAAGCGTGCGTACCGTCAGAAGGCACGCGAGAACCATCCCGATGCGAACCCGGGCGACGTCGGCGCCGAGGCCCGCTTCAAGGAGATCAGCGAGGCCTACGCCGTGCTCTCTGATCCCGAAGCGCGAGCAAGGTATGACCGGTTCGGCCACGAGGGCCTGCGCGGCGGCATGGGCGGACCGGCCTTCGACTTCGATCTGAGCGACATCTTCGAGTCGTTCTTCGGGGGCAACCCGTTCGGGGGATCCCGATCCCGCCGGCCGGCGGGGCCGCCTCGCGGCGACGACCACGAGACAGTCATCGACCTGGAATTTGCCGAGTCCGTTTTCGGGGCTGATCGCCCCATCGACATACGGGCTCAGGTGAGATGCGACGACTGCGGCGGCTCGGGCGCTGCACCGGGCATCGTGCCGACCGTCTGCACCGTCTGCGAAGGCGTGGGCCAGGTGCGCCAGGTGCGCCAGAGCTTCCTGGGGCAGATGGTGA
Organism: Acidimicrobiia bacterium; assembly: GCA_022826045.1. GTDB lineage: Bacteria > Actinomycetota > Acidimicrobiia > Acidimicrobiales > Poriferisodalaceae > Poriferisodalis. The sequence continues at coordinate 45,833 of JAJDVQ010000008.1, forward strand.
CCACGGCGCCGTGCCCTCGATGCCGCGGGATCGGCGAGGAGATCGCCGATCCGTGCAGATCATGCCGGGGCGAGGGCCGCCGTGCAGAGCAGGTCTCGCTGGTCGTGCGGGTGCCGCCGGGCGTGGAGGGGGGCGCCACGCTGAGACTGAGCGGCCGTGGCTCTGTGGGCCCCCGCGGCGGTCCGCCTGGCGACCTCTACGTGCATCTGCGTGTGCAGGAGTCCGATGTGTTCGTGCGCCAGGGCGACAGCCTCGTGGCAGAACTGCCGGTGACGATGCTGCAGGCTGCGCTCGGGGCGACCCTGACCTTCGAGACGCTCGATGGCCCCACCGAACTGCGCGTGGCGGCAGGCACGCAGCCCAGCGACATGATCCGCTTGAACGGGCTGGGCGTGCCGCGCCCGAACGGTCGGGGCCGGGGCGATCTGCATGTGGTCGTGAGGGTGGACATCCCCAAGAAGCTCTCGAAGGCCGAGGCTGCGAAGCTGCGAGAGGTGGCGGCCGAGCGCGGCGAGACCGTGGTGGGAGGGCCAGACCCTGATGAGCCGGCGGGCAGCGAGCCTCAGGTCGACGGCGAGTCGCCTGCACGGAACCGCCGCAAGCGGCGCAGCAGACGTTGACATGATCAGCCGCCGCCAGCACATCGATGCGCTGGTCGGGGAGCGCTTGCGTTCGGCGCGCAAACGACGTCGCATGACACTGGGCGATGTAGAAGCAGCCTCCGGCGGCGAGTTCCGCATCTCGGTGCTCGGGGCATACGAGCGGGGCGCTCGTGGCGTGGCGGTGCACCGCTTGCTGCGGCTGGCAGAGATCTACGGCGTCCTGCCCGCTGATCTTCTTCCGCACGAGTCCCCGGGGTCGCCCGACGACAGGTCGCACGCGTGGAGCGAAACAGCAGCTACGGACGACGCATCGGTGTGCTTTCCGCCGGATGCGGTGCTGTGATGACAGCGCCGCCGCCACGCACCGACCCGTCATCGGGGGAGGCAGAGCAGGACGCCGACGACGACTTCGGCGTCTACGTCCACGTTCCGTTCTGTACCCATCGCTGCGACTACTGCGCGTTCGCGACCTGGACCGACCGCAGTCATCTGGTGGCCGATTACATGGCGTGCTGCCGGGATCAGGCGCGAGCACTGGCCTCGGGCATGCCGCCGGTGACGTCGGTGTTCTTCGGCGGCGGCACGCCCAATCTGGTTGCACCGTCGATGCTCGCTGCGGTGCTCGGCGAGCTGCCGCTGGCGCCCGGCGCTGAGATCACTGTCGAATGCAATCCGGACTTGGTCACGCCCGCGGGGATGCGTTCCTGCAGCGACATGGGCGTGAACCGGATCAGCCTCGGCGTGCAGTCGATGGTGCCCCACGTGCTGTCATCCCTGGGCCGCCAGCACGATCCGTCCATGGTCGCCGCGGCGATCGATGCCGTCCGGAGCACCGGCATCGGCCTGCTCAATCTCGATCTCATATTCGGCTCGCCCGCCGAATCGATCGCCGACTGCGAACGCTCGCTGACTGCTGCGATCGCGTTCGGACCTGATCATCTCAGCGTGTACGGGCTGACCCCTGAGCCGGGAACGCCCCTGGGGGACGATCCTTCCCGCCATCCCGACGATGACGACATGGCCGACAAGTACGTGATCGTCGACGAGATGCTGGAGCGCGCCGGCTATGAGATGTACGAGATCTCCAATTGGGCTCGGCCCGGCGCTCTCTGCCGGCACAACCTGCTGTATTGGACCCAGGGTTCCTATGCGGGCATCGGCTGTGCGGCGCACAGCCACCGCGACGGTCGCAGGTTCTGGAGCGTGCGCACACCCGAGCGCTATATCGGAGCGATCAGATCAGGGTCCTCGGTCGAGGCGGGAAGCGAGTCGCTCGGCCCCGACGAGCGTCGGCTGGAGGCGCTGCAACTCGCGCTGCGCACTTCGACAGGTGTTCCCGCCGAAGCGGTGCCCGACGACGTGGCAGGCCTGCTCATGCCGGCCGGCGACGGCCGCCTCAGGCTGACCGTGCGGGGACGGCTGCTGGCGAACGAGGTTGCCATCCGCCTGCACCACTCGCCCCACGGGGCTGCCTAGTGCCCCTCAGGAATCGCTGTCGAGCGGGGACGTGGCGGCCTGGGGGGATTCGATGCTCAGTTCGCCATAGTGCACCACCACGACATCGCAGCTCAAGCTGGGCAGTTCACCCCTCTCGACGAGCGACCATTGCCCGCTCGGCAGCGTCAAGAGGCCCGCGAGTGCTTCGTGATCCGGATCCGCGCCCGGTTGCGTTTGTGGGCAGCTGACGTTGCCGGCCTCACCGTCAGCGGTCTCGGGCGTGCCGCCAGGGGGACACTCATGGCGGGCGGTGCCGTAGAGCAGTGTCGCGCCGCTGGGGGCGGGGTCGTCAGGGCTCGGTGTGGTCGTGGGAAGCACCGGCGCGTTGTGGTCGTCGCCGGGTTCGGTCGGCGGCGCACCGTCGACCTCGTCTGAATCCGTTCCGGACGCGCTGATCGAGGTGATGGGGGAGATCGGAACGTTGGCCGGATGCAGCGTGTCCACTGAGTCGGGAAACCCCTCGCCGCTCAGCGCCCGCCAGCCGATGACGGCGACGATGACGAGCGCGGCCGCCAGGGCAGCGGCGGCGATCCACCGGCGATCCAGCGCAGATGGACCCCGCTCAGTCGCGAGGAGGGGGCTGCGGATGTCGGCGTCGGCAGGAGCCGAACTCGCAGCATGACGGATTGCGGCGAGGCGGGCGATCCAGGATTGCAGCGCGTCGCCGTCATGAGGTGTTTCAGCCGCCGCTGCAGCAAGATCCCGGCTCGCGATCAGGGCGTCGCCGCAGTGCCGGCGCTCTGACGCGGCTGCGACAGCACGATCAGTGCGCGTGAGCTCCGCCTCGGCGATCGCGGCGATGCTGGCAAGGTCAGTTCCGGGCGGATGCTGCTGGGGGTCGCTCGGCCCGGTGGCCTCGCCGAAGCCGCACAGCACGGGACGCAGGGGTCGCGCAAGCAGGACGTGGTCACGGATCAGTGCGCCGTGACGGATGCCTCGGTGGTGCAGTTCGGCCAGCGTCCTCCCTGCTGCAATGAGGACATCGAGTACATCGAACAGGCCGAGCGGCGGGTGCTCGGCGAGCGTGGCGGCTTCGAGATACTGCAAGCGCAGCTCGCAGCGGCCGTCGACGTCGTCGAACCCGACTGCGCTGACCACGCCCTCGATGCGAATGGCGTCGAGCAGTTCAGCTTCGTGGCGCAGCCGGGAACGCTCGGTCCCCGTCGCGTGCTTCACCAGGACGGCACTGCCGGTCCCGTCATCTCGGACTGTCGGACTCCTCAGCATTATGGAAAGCTATAAAAAATCATAGAACAAACTCAAATTAATTCATCAATAGCCGCGGCTGTGGCCCTTCCGGTCAGCCCGAGAGATGAATGCGTCCCGTTGCCTCGGCCTCGATGTGCCTGGTCGCCGAGCCTTGAACGCTTCCGATCAAGCCGATGATCCGTCGTGCCGAGCCGGAGACGGAAACACGCACCGCCGCAGGGCCGGCCTGCGACACGATCACGGTGATCGAGTCGGGCTCGAAGACAGCAGACACACGGTCGGAGGTCGTGCGCTGAGCCCACGCTCGCAGGTGCCGAAGGCGGGAAGGATCCAGCCGGTACACGCCGTGCCGACGCAGGGCACTCTCGTCGACGGCGAGTGTGACCAGATCGTTCGCGAGCGACGACGCTGCCGAAGCGGCTTCGCGCTGGGCAACGAAGGCGGCGGCGCTGTCGACGGTGATGCTCCCCAGCAGCGTCACGATCAGCACGCCAACCGGCACCAGCAGCAGGGCCGTGCCCCGCTCGCAACTTCCGATGACGGGTGCTTCGGCTCGGCGCTGGCCCATGGTCGCGGATTGTTCAGGACGGGAATCGGCAGGGCGCCCGCCCGCCGAGTCCATGCCGGAACGGATCGACGATCTCGCTGGCGCGGGCACGCACGACAGTCGGAGACCGGCGTGCGTGCGTCAGGGCGAGCCGGGGGACTTCCAGGCTGGCTTCGAACGTCACTCGTTCGCAGCGACGCAGTCGCGGTGCGCCGACCGCAGCGATGGCCCTGTCGCTGTTGACGGAGTAGCCGGAGATCGCCCGGGTGCCTGCAGCGACAGCAGCGTCGGCGGCATCCGCTGAGCCGCGGCCGGGGTGCTCGACGAATGTCCGGACTGCTTCGCGGGCCCCGGAGGCAGCGGCCAGCTTGGCATCCAGGGCTGCCCAGGCTTGGGCGAAGACCAGCGTGCCGACGACGAACACCAGCACCACGAACGGCAGCACTTCGGCCCCGACGAATCCGGATTCGTTCCGCGTGTCGGGCACCGTGCGCGACTCAATCGGCCGGACCGAATCGAGCCAGCTCTCGACGCATCTCGAACCGGCGCTCGATGCTCCGCAGGCTCGAGAGCGCGGATGCATCGAGGAGCAGGTTCGGGGGCCTCGCCACCACATCCAGCGCGACGACGTCGGGGGTCGTGGTCCACTGGATCGACTCGATGTCCATCGACGATCCGATGCGGGACCGCAGCCATCGCTCCGCATCGGCAAGAGCTGCTGGGCTCCCGCCATCGAAGGCAGCACGCCGCATTGCCTCGTGACCCGTTGCGGTGACGATCGAGGTGGCATAGAGGTGCACTGCGACCTGGACAGCCAGCATCAGGAACGCCCCGAACGCCAGCACGCTCCAGGGCAGCGCAACAAGCCCGACGCCGTCCTCGTCGCGGCACCGCATCACTTGCCGATCTTGGAGATCTCAGAGTTGGTGGTCTCTTCGGCGTTTTCCCACAGCGTCTTGAAGCCGACCCACATGAGCGCGCCCAGCGAGGCGATGATCAGCACGGCGATTGCCGCCGAGATCACCCCCTCGCCGTGTTCATCGCGTCCGCGTCTGCGACGCCGCCACAGCAAGCTGGGCGAGCTGTGAACCTCGAACGCGCAGAGGCCGCTGCTGGCACACACTGCGCTGAGCGCGGCGAGGCCGTATTCGGGCGCAATCGCGAGAGCGGAGTGCCCGAGAGCTGCCAACAATGTCACTTCCATCACGTGTCCTTTCCGTGGAAGCCAGTACTGGGGCGGGGCCTTGGTCGGCATGTCCTGGTGACCGTCACAGCGCCGCATAGCCGCGCAGCGCATCGCTGAAAGGGATCGCCAGCAAGACGGCGCCAGGAACCAGTGCTGCAACCGTGACGGGGATCCACACCTGCTCGTTGCGGCGCTCGATACGCTCGATGAGCCGACGGTGGGCCTCCATGCGGGCGGAGCGGACCTCGTCCGCGACCAGTGCGGCGATGTCCGTGGCGTCCGAGTGCAGGGTGAGCACGCCGACGAATCTCCGGATCTCAGCCGAGCCGGCGACATCGGCCCATTCGGCCAACGCCACTTCGACCGAGCTGCCGCCCGAGACTTGGGCGGTGACCCGCTCGAGATCGGCAGCGCAGAATCCCTTCCCGCGCTGGGCTGCAGCTCGCAGGGCGCCGGTCAGCGACATGCCGCTGGCAAGCAGCATGCCGATGTGCTCGGCAACGATCGGCAGTTCCTCGGTGATGTCTGCACGCCGGGCTGCCCCCTGCGCACTCAGACGCTGTTCAAAGGTGCCGTACGTCGCTCCGGCGGCCGCAAGCGACCCGCCCAGCGCGAGCGCGGCACTGGCGCCACCGAGGCTGAGCGCTGTCGCGCAAGCTGCGAGCGCCCCGGCGGCGCAGGCGAGCTGCCGCGTGCGGAAGCTCGCTGGAGTGCGAGAGAGACCGGCCGCCGACAGCCGGGAGGCGAGTTCGGCATCCGCGTCGAGCAGGGCTCCGACTCGCCGACCGAGCGGCTGTCGGGCGATCACTGCAGGAACACCCGCTTGCGCGGCGGGATTGCCATGATCCGGCCCGCCCACCACCAGCAGCCGACCACGGCCAGCACGCTGAGCACCACGAGCCACTGGCCGTCAGGCGCTTGGTAGGCCTCTCGACCGCGTCCGATGCTCAAGCCGATGACGGCCATGAACCCCGGTACCAGGGCAACGAAACCGCGCGCAAAGCGAGCGCCGGCCTGCTTGGCGTGCGCATCGGAGCGAGCAGCGGCTTCGGCGTGAGCGGCCTCCGCCAGAGCGCGCAGGCGAGCATCGAGTCGCACGCCGCCGATCTGGTGGGCGGCGAGCAGCGTCTCGCAGATGGCATCGGCGGTCGGGTCTGCGAGCGAGCGCTTGAGAATGCGCAGTGATGCCTCGAAGTCGGTGCTCAAGGCCCACGTCCGGGCCGATTCCTCGAACGCATCGCGTATGCCCGCGGGGGCGTGGGCACCTGCGGCGAACAGAGCGGTCGGGATCGATTGATTCCGGTGTGCCACGCCGACGCGAATCTCTGCGAGCAGGCGCGGCCATGACTGCCGAGCATTCGCGGCTCGACGCCGGCGGCGATCCGCTGCCGCACGTCCAGGCAATGCAGCGCTGCAGGCTGCGGCGAGTGCCGGCGCCACGAATCCCCCGAACAGCGCCCAGGTCGCGGTCCACCCTGCCAGTGCTGCTGCGACTGCGCCCAGGGCTCCCAGCAGGAGGCGCCGCGGCCCTGTGCCGCGGGCCCCAGCAGGCGAGCCCGATGCCGCAGACCATCGGCGCGGAGCGAGCGGCACGCCCGTATATGACGTCGTGAGCAGCCACATTCCCAGCGCGCCGCAGACCGCAATCGCGATCCCGGTCACGACGTCGTCCTTGCCGGCAGGATGCGTCGGTCATCGGCACCCGCGAGGTTGAAGCCGACGGTCTCGATCTGTGATGCGATCCGCCGCGGCATGTTCTGCGTGCGGCTCGCCGGCTCGCCGGGCCGTTGGCTGGCGTACAGCAATGTCGACTCGAAGGTGACGACGCCATCGCTGCCTCGGGGATCCTCGGTCGCCGCGATCTCGGTCACGTGCACCCCGCGCGGACCTCGTTGGGTGTGCACGACCAAGTCGACCGATTCGGCCACGAGGTGGGTGATCGCCGCCACCGGCATGCCGCGGACCTCCGGGGCGAGCTGGCACATGAGCCGGAGCCTGCCCAGTGCCTGGCGCGCCGATCCGGCGTGGATGGTGGCGTATCCCGTCACGCCGCTGGAGAGCGTCAGCAACAGCGGGACTGCCTCGCGGTCCCGGACTTCGCCCACGATTGCAACATCCGGTGCCATCCGGAGAAAGCCGGTGACCAGACGTCTCAGGTCCACTGGCGCCCGCTCGGCGTGCCTGGGTCGGGTCTGCATGGCAGCGACATTCGGCAGCGGTATGTCGAGTTCGAACACTTCCTCGGCGGTGACGACGCGCAGATGCGGTTCGAGTTCGGCGGCGCAGCATCCGAGCAGCGTCGTCTTGCCGCTGCCGGGTGCCCCTGCGAACAGGATCGACAACCGGGCGCGCACAGCGGCACTGAGGAATTCTCCGATCTCGTCGCTCAGCGTGCCGTTGGCTGCCAGGTCGTCCAGGCTCGAGAACGGGATCCCGGTGAACTTGCGGATGTTGAAGATCAGGTTGCCGCCGCGGCCGATGTCTGGGTGAACGATGTGGAGCCTCGCGCCGTCGTCGAGCTGAGCGTCCTGAAGACCCTCCCCGGGATCCAGCTTGCGATGCGACGCTGTCGCGTCGTCGATAATGCGCGTCAGGGTGCGCCGGACGTGCTCGCTGTCGTGGAAGACCTCGGTGTGAGGACCGCAGGGTCCGCGGTGGCGCTTGACGAAGACCTCGTGCGGCGCGTTGACCATGATCTCCCACACGTCGGCGTCATCGAGCAGCGCTTCGAGCGGCCCGTACCCCAGCAGGTCGCGCCGGACCCGGTCGGCGAGCGCATCGGCATCGGTCACTGCGCGGCTGCGAACCCCGCGCTTGAAGTCGAGATTCCACTTCCGGATCTCCTCATGCGCGAGCGTCCTGATTGCCGCGTCCGCCCCCGGCGCACGGGGATCCACCCCGCAATGACGAGCCCGTTCCGACACCGCGCGCTCGATCTCTGCAAGCGCTTCGAGATCCGTCATGGCGCGATCTCCCCCCGGATCACGGGATGCCCCAGGTCCGGATCAGGGTGACGGCGCCCGCATCCGCGGCTGCGGCCACATCGGTCGCAACCGAGAGATCGCGCACCTGCAGCGTGATCGTGACGGTGGCCGCGAGATGCTGCGCGTCGGATCGGTCGTCGACGTCGAGCACTCTGGCATCGCTCGCCACTACCGCTGCTTCCATCGACTCGGAGTGATGGGTGGCTACCACCTCCACCCGCTCTCCCGGCCCGAGCAGCCCGTTGAGCGCGCGAGAGCGGTCGAGCTCGACAGAGATCGCATAGCCCCCCTGCGCGGCCCGCGCGAAGCGAGGCGAGGTGACGTCGCTGCGCGTCAGCAGTTCGCCGGGGTGCACGGCGCCCACGATGAGATTGCCGACGACATCGTCTCGGTTGTCGAACACCGTGGCGGCAACTTCGGCCGGCAGTCGGATCGGCACGAGGGCAACGTCGGCAGCATCGACGGTGACACCGGGCGCGAGTTGCGTCCGGGCTATGGCGAAATACGTTTGGGGCTCAGCAGCAGATTGCTCGAACGCCCACCACAGCCCCGCCGCTGCGACCCCGCACAGCGCGGCGCCGGCGACGACTCGCGTGCGAGCATCGCGCCTCGATGTGCCGGCGCCGCTCCGTGGCTCCGTCGCAGCCATCCCGGCGCGGTGACCGGCCGACAGCATGGGTTCGCGAGACACGCCGAGAACATAGCCAAGTGAGCGTGAAAGGACAAGAAATTAAATGAAAACAGTAGAAATATTTCCAATGTGTCGCATAGATATGGCGATACAGCGCGCAATGTCAATGATCTATGTCGAAATGCACGATGCCTCGAGGCGTGCCCACTAGCGTTGCCGTCAAGAGATCGGCAGTGTTCCGGCCGCGTCATCGGCCAAGGGACTGCAAGGAGCGATCATGCCCGACGAGCCGGAGGAGCCAGACGACAACGGCGCAATGAGCCAAGTCGCGTACGAGGACATCACTTGGCTGTCCACGCTGAAGGCAGCGGATCGCATGGGCATCACGACGCGGACCCTGTACCGCTTCATCGACCGCGGCGACCTGTCCGCCTACCGCTTCGGGCGCGTGATCCGCTTGCGTCTGTCCGACGTCGACGGGTTCATCGAACAGTGCAGGGTCGAGCCGGGAAGCCTCGAGCACCTCTATCCCGAAGCGCGCCCGGACGATCCTGACGAGAACGACGAAGAACCCGAGTAGATCGACGGCGTTTGAGCAACCCCGAGTTTCCGCCGCCCGCTGACGCTGGCGTGCCAGGGGGCGTGTGGAGCACGATCAGCCCGCGATTCGCATTGCGACCCGATTGGCATCGTTCGGCGACCCCGCGCCTGTGGCCGGCCGGGCTCGCGTTGCTCTTCCTCATCGGCCTCGGCGGTTCGATCGCGCTGCTGATGGTCTCATTCGCAGCGGGAAACGTGGGCTTCGAGAACACGCTGGCGGACGAACTGCTCGAGCGGCCCGTGGTGGAGCAGTTCGTGCTGGTGGCGCTCTTCGCGCCCGTGCTCGAGGAGTTCCTGTTCCGGCTCCCGCTGGTCGGCCGCCTTCGCGTGGGAATGCTGGCAGCCGTCGGCGCGATCGGCTTCCTCAACTTCGCGGTCGGCGGCGGAGCGGTACTGGCCGTCGCCGCGCTGTTCGGCGCCGTCACGATTGCGTGCGGTGTTCTGTGGATCCAGTCCCTGATCGTCGGTGCGTCGGCGGGGGATGGCGATGCCGATGCAGCGCCGGCGAGTCGCCCGTGGCGCGAAGGCGTCGCCCACTGGTGGGAGGGGCACCCGCGTTGGCCCATGTGGATCGCGTTGGCGGCGTTCGGGCTGGTGCACCTCAGCAACTACGAGGTGAACTGGTCCGCTGCGGCGGTCGTCGTGGCGCCGCTCGTTGTCAGCCCGCAGCTGTGGCTGGGCCTGATGTTCACGGTCGCGCGCGTGCGCTACGGATGGTGGGCCGGTTTGGTCCTCCACGCAGTCCACAACTTGGCTGTCTGGGGCGTTTCGGGCTTGCTCAGCGAACTCGGGCTGTCGTAGACCACCACTGCCTGCGAGTGCCTCCGAGACAGCAGCTGCCGCTCAGCATCGTGGCCCGCCAATTCAGCGGTTCGGCGCTTGACCTATCGGTACCCTTGCTGGCCGAGCGGGACCCGAGCACGTTGCAGATATTCGACACGATGACGCGGCGCAAGACCGCCTTCGTCCCGCGAACGCCGGGCGAAGTCTCGATGTATGTGTGCGGGCCGACGGTCTATGACGTGCCGCACCTGGGCCATGGCCGCACTGCGCTGACCTACGACGTCATCCGGCGCTACTTGGAGTGGGCAGGGTTCGATGTGACGCTGGCGTCCAATGTCACCGACATCGACGACAAGATCGTGGAGCGGGCTCAGCGCGAAGGGCGCACCGAGGCCGACGTGGCGACGGAGTTCACGGACGCCTATGACGCCCAGATGGATCGGCTCGGCGTGCTGCCGCCTGATTCTCGTCCCCGCGCCACGCACTTCATCCACCAGATGATCGACGTGATCTCCGAACTGCTGTCCATCGGAGCCGCGTACGAGGTGGCGGGCAAGGGCGTGTACTTCGCAGTTGACTCGACCCCTGGATACGGACAGCTCGCGGGCCGCACGCTGCCCCAACTCAACGCTGATGCCGGTGCGCGCATCGATGTCGACCCGGACAAACGCTCGCCGCTCGACTTCGCATTGTGGAAAGCAGCCCAGCCGGGCGAGCCTCGATGGGACACCCCATGGGGGGAGGGACGGCCCGGTTGGCACACCGAGTGCGTGGCGATGTCGCTCAGCGCGCTCGGGCCCGGCTTCGACATCCACGGCGGCGGAGACGATCTGGTCTTCCCGCATCACCAGAACGAATGGGCGCAGGTGACGGCTACGGGCGAACCGTTCGCCCGGTACTGGGTGCACAGCGCGATGGTGAATGTCGGCAGCGAGAAGATGGCCAAGTCCCTCGGCAACTACACGCAGCTTGCCGACGCGATCGACGAAGCCGGCGCTCGCGCCGTGCGATTGCTGGTGCTGCAGACGCACTACCGCAGGACGATGGAGATGGGTCCAGAGGCGCTCGACGCGGCCCGCAGCGCCGTCGGCCGGCTCGATGCCTTCGCTCGCCGAGCCGCCGCAGCGGGCATCTCGCCCGAGGAGTGGGCCGCAGCACGGCGGCCCGACATTGAGAGCGTGGCTGCCGCGGGGCTCGACATCGAGGCCGCACATGCATTTGCGGCAGCCATGGACGACGACTTCGCTACGCCCACGGCGCTCGATGTCGTCTTCCGCTTGGTGCGCCGTGCGAATGCTGCGCTCGATGCATCCGCTGACGGCGCGGCGCGTGACGCCGCGACGGCGCTGCACCTGCTCGGAGTGCTCGGACTCGAGGCCGGCGGCGAGGGCGAAGAGACCGCGACGGTCAACGGGCTGACCGATGTCGAGGTGGAGGCACTGCTCGGCGAGCGGGCAGCGGCGCGCGCTGCACGAGACTTCTCCACTGCCGACCGGATACGTGACGAACTCACCGCGAGCGGCATCGTGGTCTCTGACAGTCCCGACGGGGCGACCTGGCACCGAGGCTGAGACGCACTCCGACCTGGTGGACTGAGCGTCAGTCCTCAGCCGGCGCCCATGCGCTCAAGCCAGTCCTCGATGAGCCAACCCGAGATCGACATGCGGCCGCGCGGCACCGGTGGCAGGTTGTCCGCGGTGTACCAGCCGGCCTCCACTATCTCGTCAGGATCGGGGTCGATCTCACCGGCCTCCCAGTCGCAGGTGAAACCGCACATCAGCGAATGGGGAAACGGCCAAGGCTGGCTGCCGAAGTAGCGCACGTTGCCCACTGTGATGCCGACTTCCTCGCGGACCTCGCGGACGACGGCGTCCTCGAGGCTCTCGCCGGGTTCGACGAATCCGGCGAGCGCGCTGTAGAAGCGGCCCGGGAACTGTCGGCCCCACGCCAACAGCACTTCAGCACCTCGCTCGACCAGAACGATCATCGCGGGGCTGAGCCGCGGGAACGCCATGTGCCCGCACTTCTCGCAGATCTTGGCCCGGTCCGAGGCGTTGGTGCGGGTAGGACTCCCGCAGCGCCCGCAATAGCGATGCGTTCGCTCGAACTCCACGATCTGCGCTGCACGCCCAGCGATCTGCCAATGCTCGTCAGGAATCCGGCCATAGAGCTTCCGCAGCGGGACCGGTTCGAGGTCGCCTTCGTCCGATGCCGGGCCGTCGGCAGGGTCCAGATCGACGGCCCACACGCCCTGTCCGTCAAGCACGCCCAGGAACGCCGTCTGGGCTGAACCGTCTTCGACGGGTGAGACTGCGCCGCGCCACAGGCCGCCGCCTGGAACGGTGTACACCGTTCCCGAGCGGATCGGGATCCACACGCTCGACGTGTCGTCGAGGTCTGCGGGCGGCTGCGTCAAGACCGTGAACACAGGCCAAGTTGAGCACACTGCCGTGTCCCCGGCTGAGGCCGCCGTGTCTGATGGTCCGTCGCTACAGGCGACGCAGTGTCTGATGATCCGTCGCTACAGGCGACGGATGACCGTCACGACCTTGCCGTAGATGGTGACCTCGTCGGCGGCGCAGACGATCGGGCGGTGATCGGGATTGGCCGGCTCGAGAACGATGTCGTCGCCGGAGAGCCGGAGCCGCTTGACAGTGCCTTCCTCGCCATTGATGCCAGCGACAACGATGTCACCGCTCTCGGCGTCTGGCTGGTGCCGAGCGACGACGTAGTCGCGGTCCCAGATGCCGGCATTGATCATCGAATCGCCCCGGATTCGCAACATGAACAGCTCGCCGCTGCCGGTGAAGTCCGCCGGCAGGGGAAGCAGTTCTTCCACGTTCTGCTGGGCCAATACATCGGTTCCCGCCGCCACGTCGCCGATGAGGGGAACGTGCCGCGTGGGCCTCCGCTCTCCCTTGACACCTGTCTGCCAGTCGAAGTTGACGATGAGCGCTCTCGGCCGTGACGGATCTCGCCGGATCCAGCCATCTGCCTCCAGCGCCCGCAGATGCCGGTGCACGGTCGCAGGCGAGCGGAGCTCGACTTCCTCGCCGATCTCACGCACCGACGGGGGATAGCCGCGCTCGCGCTGGGTCGCGTCGATGAACTCGAGCATGGCGCGCTGGCGGTCTCCCAGATGGGCGACTCGCTGGTCGGCAGCACTGGCATTTCTCATGGTGATCCTCCTGGGGTGCTGCTGCTTGCAGCAAAGCGTCCGGTGGATGGAACTCTCGTTCCGAGCACTACACTAGCAACAAGTGTTCGAAATTGCGAGCATTTGTTCGGAACCTCAGCTGCGGGCGCGAAGCCATCGCACGAAGAGCACGCCCTCGTGCGTGACGACTTGGGTCAGCGCGAATGCTCGCGAGGTTGACTCGGCCGCTCCGGTCGTCGGCCCATCGGCGATGCGCGGCGCCGCGGCACTGATTGCCAGCGGAGCGTGCGTGAGATTGATCTCGTCGACAAGATCGTCAGCGAGCAGGCTCGCATTCAGCGCCGGACCGCCCTCACACAGCACCACGCTGGCGCCGCGCGCGCCGAGCTCGGCCAGCGCAGCCGTCAGGTCGACGATCTCGTCTCCGGCGCGCAGCAATTCGGCGCGGCCCTCGAATCGTGCGGCACACCAGGCATCGGCGCTGCCGGTCGTCACGATCAGCGGCAGCGGCGCCCTCGCAGGCTCCGCGTCAGTGACGAACAGCGGCAGATCCGGATCGACGCTCAGCGATCCGCTGACGACCGCGATGCGAGCACCCGAACGTCGCGCCCTCCCATACCGTTCGGCATTCGCCGTGCCAGCGCCGACGAGGATGACGTCGGCTTGGGCTCGCAAGGCAGCGAACATCGCTTTGTCGGCTGCGCCGGAGAGCCCTGCGGACAGGCCCTCCACTGCTGCGGCCCCGTCGATGCTCGCCACCATGTTGAGCAGCACCCACGGCCTGCCGGGGTGTGGCGAGCGGGGCAGGCTGGCGGCCTGGTGCGGGTCGACAGTCTCTGCTGGCGAAGGGAACAGCCGCTGCACGCGACGAGTCTGCCACCGTGGGCCTCAGAGCAAGCTCTGCATGAACGCACTGGTGCACAAGGGCTGCGGACAACGTGTCCACAGCCCTGCACAGCTGTGCACAGGATTATCCCCATGAAAGTCCTGGCAATGCTCACTTCCATTCCACAGTCGAGCGGCCGTAGGGTGCGGCTGGCAGCCGCCTTCCACCCCGGCGGCCGCAATGGCGCGGGTCGAAACGAAGTGACACCGCGCGCCGAGGGGAGCGGCGGCAGATGACGATGACTGACGCGCCGAGGACGGCGGGTTCACACTCCGATCCTCGATCTCCGGGCGCGCCGCTGCGGCTGCGCCGGCACTTCACGACGGCCGGCGCTCACCCGTACGAGACCGTGAAGTGGGAGCGCCACGACGCCTCGATCACCAACGCGACCGACGGCACGGTGGCGTTCGCCCAGCCCGACGTCGAATTCCCGGCCGACTGGAGCCCCACGGCGGTCAACATCGTGGCGCAGAAGTATTTCCGCGGCACGCTCGGCACACCCGAGCGGGAGCGGTCGTTGCGGCAGGTCATCGACCGCGTGGCAGGCACCATCACCCGCTGGGCGGCTGACGACGGCTATTTCTCCTCCCCTGACGAGGAGGCGGTCTTCGAGGCCGAGCTGTCATGGCTGCTGCTGCATCAGCGCGTCGCCTTCAACAGCCCGGTGTGGTTCAACATCGGCGTGAAGGGCGTACCGCAGCAGGCTTCAGCGTGCTTCATCCTCGCGGTCTCCGACGAGATGGAATCCATCTTGGAGTGGTACGTCACCGAAGGCCGCATCTTCAAGGGCGGCTCCGGGGCCGGCGTCAACCTCTCGGCGCTGCGGGCGTCGTCCGAACCGCTGTCGGGCGGCGGCACTGCCAGCGGCCCGGTCAGCTTCATGCGCGGCGCCGACGCATCGGCAGGCACGATCCGCAGCGGCGGCAAGACCCGGCGCGCCGCCAAGATGGTGCTGCTCGACGCCGACCACCCTGACATCGAGGCATTCGTGTGGTGCAAGGCGCGCGAGGAGCGCAAGGCACGAGCCCTCGCCGCGGCCGGCTTCGACATGGATCTCGACGGCGCCGATTCGTTCTCGATCCAGTACCAGAACGCCAACAACTCGGTGCGATTGCCCGACGAGTTCATGGCGGCGGTGGAGAACGACGATTCGTGGGAGCTGCGTGCGCGTACCAGCGGCGAGGCGACCTCGGTGGTGGGCGCGCGCGAGCTGCTCCGCCAGATCGCCCAGGCGGCGTGGGAGTGCGCCGATCCCGGCGTGCAGTTCTCGACCACGATCAACGATTGGCACACCGCGCCGGCCCATGGCCCGATCAGTGCCAGCAACCCGTGCAGCGAGTACGTCCACCTTGACAATTCGGCCTGCAATCTGGCCAGCGTCAACCTGCTGCCCTTCCTGGAGGCTGAGCCCCGGGCCCGAGCGGCCCGTGAGCGCGAATCGATGGGAGACGGAGAACAAGAGCGGGAAGCAATCGATGACATCGCCCTCTGCGAGTTCGACATCGAGGGCTTGCGCCAGGCGGTGCGCATCACGTTCATCGCCCAAGACGTGCTGGTGAGCCATGCGGACTACCCGACAGAGCTCATCGGCGAGACGTCTCGCAGTTTCCGCCAGCTCGGCTTGGGCTTCACCAATCTGGGCGCGCTGCTGATGGCGGTCGGCGCCCCCTATGACTCGCCGCCGGCCCGTGCGCTCGCTGCAGCGGTCACTGCGCTGATCTGCGGCGAGGCATACGCCACCTCCGCCGACCTGGCGGCGCGGCTGAGCCCATTCGACGGCCTCGCTGCGAATGCCGATGCGATGGCTGGCGTCCTGCGGCGGCACCGCGATGCGCTCGATCTCATCGAGCCGATCTCTGGCGAGAGAGGCTCCGTCCCGACGGCGTCCGGCTTGGACGCTCTGGCCGAACAGCTGCGCTCTGCCGCACGCGAGCGCTGGGATCATGCCGTCGGCGGCTGTGATAGGAACGGCGTGCGGAACGCGCAGGCGACGGTGATCGCGCCGACGGGGACCATCTCGTTCATGATGGACTGCGACACCACCGGGATCGAACCCGATCTCGGCCTGGTGAAGCACAAGAAGCTGGTCGGGGGCGGCGACCTGCGCATCGTCAACTCGACGGTGCCGGTGGCTCTCGGGCGGCTGGGCTACTCCCTGTCGGAGATTGCCGATATCGAGGCCCACATCCTCCGCAGCGGCGGCATCGCCGGGGCCCCCCACCTTGCCGACGACCATCTTGCAGTGTTCGCCTGCTCGATCGGCGACGACGCGATCTCACCGTGGGGCCACGTCGCGATGATGGCCGCGTGCCAGCCGTTCGTCTCGGGCGCGATCTCCAAGACGGTCAACCTGCCCGAAGACGCCACCGTCGCTGACATCGAGGACCTGTTCATCGAGTCGTGGCGGCTCGGACTCAAGGCCGTGGCGATCTACCGAGACAACTGCAAGGTGTCCCAGCCACTGTCGGTCGGGCCGGCGGCATCGGGCGCCGATGCTCCCGCAGCCGCCACAGCGGCGCTGGGGGGAGCAGCGGTGCCGCCGCGCAATCGGCTGCCTCGCAGGCGCCAGTCGCGCACGTTCTCATTCCGGGTCACCGACTGCCATGGCTTCATGACCGTCGGCGAGTACGACGACGGCCGGCCCGGCGAGATCTTCCTCACCGTGGCCAAGCAGGGCTCGACGCTGGCCGGGATCATGGATGCCTTCGCCATCTCGGTGAGCCATGGCTTGCAGCACGGGGTGCCGTTGCGCTCCTACGTCGAGGCGTTCACCAGCATGCGATTCGAGCCCGCCGGGCTCACCGACGATCCCGAGCTTCGGATCGCCACCAGCATCGTCGACTACATCTTCCGCCGCCTCGCCCTCGAGTACCTGTCGTTCGACGAACGCAGCGAGCTGGGGGTGCTCAGCGTGGACGAGCGCACCGACCCGCCGCTGCCCGGCCTCGAGAGTGCCTCGGTCCCCACAGCCATCGGTGCCGAGCCCGCACCCGACCCGCCGTCTCAGCCTGTTGAACCGGCCGGGCACCGCGATGCACCGCTGTGCATGGCGTGCGGCGATCGTATGGTGCGCGCCGGCTCGTGCTTTGCATGCCGGTCCTGCGGAGCGACGAGCGGCTGCGGCTAGCCGGCTGGCTGGCTAGACGACGCAGCAGCCGGGGGTGCAGCTGTCAGGCCGCGGGCCGAGACGTCCGATTGCGGGCCGGTCGCTGCGAAGACCTGCTGTCTCTTCGACGAGGTCGACGAGTGCCTCGACGAACAGCGGATGGGTGCCGACCGTGCGGGCACGCACCATGGTGATGCCTGCCCGCGCCGCAGTTGATCGTGCCCGGGTGTCGAGGTCGACCAGTACCTCCATGTGATCGGAAACGAATCCGAGCGGCACGACCAGGACCGAGCCGATCCCCATAGAGCCAAGCTCGACCAAGCGGTCACTGACGTCGGGCTCGAGCCACGGCACCTGCGGCGGCCCGCTGCGGGACTGGTAGACGATCTCGGTCTCGCCGGCAAGTCCGGCTGCTGCTGCAACGGATTCGGCGGCATCAGCCAATTGGGCTTCGTAGTCGCACGCCGCCGCCATCGGTACCGGCACGCTGTGCGCGGTGAACAGGGTGCGCACGCCGTCGCGCAGGTGCGCGCCGTCGACCGCTTCACGGACTCGCCCGGCCATGGCGCCCGCGAACCCAGGGTGATTGCCGTAGACGCGGACCCGTGTGAGCTTCGGTGCCCCGTCCACCTCGGCAGCGGCTCGGGCCAGATCCTCGTGGTATTGGCGACAGCCCGAATACGAGCTGAATGCGGAGGTGACGATGACGGCTGCGTTCCGCCGGCCCTCGGCGGCCATCTGGCGGAGCGTGTCGGCAAGGTAGGGGTGCCAGTTCCGGTTGCCCCAGTAGCAGGCGAGAGGTGTACCCCTGCGGGCGAGCTCATCCGACAGGGCCGCCAGCAGTGAGCGATTCTGCTCGTTGATCGGGCTCGCGCCGCCGTGACGGAGGTACTGCTGGCGGACCTGCGCGAGCCGCTCGGGCGGAACGTTCCGCCCGCGGGTCACGTTCTCCAAGAAAGGCATGACGTCGTCTGGGCCTTCGGGCCCGCCGAACGACAGCAGCAGCACCGAGTCGATTGATGCGGGCCCCATCGTGGCCTGGGTCGGGGCGGCCCTCAGCGGTTGCACGGTCACCGGGTTGCTGCGCCCGACAGCCGCCGCGGGCGGAACCGGATCGTCGCGCGAAGTCCGCGGCGCCGACTGGTGCGACGCAGTGATCGGGTCATCCATGGCGCTGGCGCGGCTGAATCTCTCCGCCGCCACCAGCAATGGAACTGCTGCCATGCCGAGACACATCGCGATGACGATCGTGGTGCTGTAGCCGCTCGCGTCCACCAGCAAGCCCAGCATCGGCGGCCCGATCATGGCGCCGACGCCGGCCGCGGTGTACAGCGTGCCCAGGACGCTGCCGAGTCCGAGGGGGCCGAACAGGGCCGCTGCGACGGCCGGCGACAGAGCGATGAAGCCTCCGTAGCTGAGCCCCATGAGGATGGCGAAGGCGAGCAGCAGCCAGACGTTCCACGATGCGGCGAGCCACAGCAGGAAGCTGAGCGCCATCGTGAGGAACGAGGCTTGGTAGAGGCGCATCAGCGGGACAACGGTGCCAAGTGCCCCCAGACCCAGCCGGCCCACGACGGACGCGCCGCCGATGATGCCCACCAGCAGGGCGCCCCCGGATCTGCCGATGCCCGCGACGTAGTCGGGCAGGTACACGAACGGCATGAACAAGCTCGCGCTGAGCAGGAGCATCGACAGGTAGATCGACACGAATACGGCACCCCGCCCGCTCAGCAGGACCGACAGCGACGGCAGCTCGCCCGGCTCAACGTGCCCCGGCGCGCGTCGGGCGCCGAGCGCCGCCAGCGCCATGAGCGCAGCTGCCGCGACGGCCAGTATGCGGTAGCTGTTGCGCCATCCGTAGGCGTCGATCAGCCAATCCGCAGCGGGGGAGCCGACGAGCGTGCCTACGCCGATGCCGGCGACTGCGACGCCCATTGCTGCCACGCGTCGGCGTTCGAACCACCCGCCCACAACGGCGACCATGGGGACATAAGCGCAGGCCACGCCGATGCCGGCACCGATGCCGTATGTCGCATAGGCGATCCAGAGATCGTCGGCGAGCGAGGTCAGCCAGAGCCCGGCGAACATGGCGACAGTTCCGACGAGCAGCACCGGACGCGGCCCGAAGCGGTCAGCGAGCCTGCCCGTGACGCTGCCGAGCGTGAAGTAGGCGAACGTGGTCAGCGAGAAGAAGAGCGATGTCAAGCTCGCACCGACGCCGAACTCGTCGCTGATCTGGGGGAAGAATGCCCCGAAGCTGTAGGCCACGCCGAACACCGAGAACGTGGCGAGTGCAGCCGACAGCGCCACCACCCAGGCGGCGCCGGAATCGAGCTGCGGCTGCCGGGCGTCGACGTTCATCGCGTCGTCTCCGACTCGGCGCCGTTCGCGTCGGCGTCCGCCGGGCTCGGAATCATGCCGCCTCCCGCCGCTGGTCACGTCGTGCCCTCGCCGGTATCTGGGAAGAAGTCTCGGCCATGCTGGGTGTGGGCTGCCCTTCGGCGCACGGGTGGGCTGTCGAATCGGCAGCGGCGCGAGCAGGCAGATTACTGCCGTACCGTTGGCCCCGGCAGGAGAGCGAACCGGGAGCAGCGCCGTGGCCGCACAGACCGTCGCCAGCAGCGGATCGGGCGCTCCCGATGTCATCGAGCGGCCCGACACCCGCGAGACCGAGGGCGACCACGATCGCTTCTCCCACTACGTCGACAAGACGGCGCTGACCCGCTCAGCCGTCAGCGGTGAGGCGGTCGTGGCGCTGTGCGGCAAGAAGTGGGTGCCCACCCGTGACGGCGAGCGCTTTCCGGTATGCCCAGCCTGCAAGGAGATCTACGCCGGTCTGCACCCGTGAGAACGTGCGCGAAATCGGACGGTGACCGATCGCGGGACGCGACTAGCCTTGCGAGCATCGTGACCGAACCAACCGTCGGCAAGCCTGATAGCCGTCTGTGCGCCATCGATTCATGAGCGCTGCGCCGCCGACTTGCTGCGCCGGAGTCCAGTGACAGACACACAGGTCCGGATACACGTTCCGGGCAATCACCTCATGGTCGGTGTGCTGGGTCAGCGCGACGAGCACCTGCGGCTCGTGGCAGACCATTTCACTGATGCCGACATCCACGTGCGCGGCAACGAGATCACCGTCGCGGGACCGAGTGCCGCGCTCGTCGGGCAGGTCTTCGAGGAAATGGTGCACGTGCTCGAAGCAGGCCAGCGCATCGAGCCCGAGATGCTCGACCGCGTCATCGACATGGTCGAGGCCGACGAGAGCCCGAGCGACGTGCTGTCTGCGGCGATCGTGCGCGCCCCCAACGGCAGGGTGGTGCGGGCCAAGAGCGCCGGCCAGAAGCGTTATGTGGAAACGATCCGCTCCAACATCGTGACGTTTGCTGTCGGGCCGGCAGGCACCGGCAAGACCTGGCTGGCGGTGGCGCTTGCGGTCGACGCGCTGATGTCGAAGGCCGTGCGGCGCATCGTGCTCACCCGGCCGGCGGTCGAAGCGGGCGAGCGGCTCGGCTTCCTGCCCGGCGACCTGATGGCCAAGATCGACCCGTACCTGGCCCCGCTGTATGACTCGCTGTACGACATGCTCGATGTCGAGACCGCGGCGAAGCTGCTCGAGCGCAAGACGATCGACGTGGCGCCGCTCGCGTTCATGCGCGGCCGCACCCTCAACGACAGCTTCATCATCCTCGACGAGGCGCAGAACACCACACCTGAGCAGATGAAGATGTTCCTGACCCGCATCGGCTTCGGCTCCAAGGTGGTGGTGACCGGCGACCGGACGCAGATCGATGTGCCTGGAGGCAAGAGCGGCCTGATCGACGTCGAGAAGGCGCTGGATGGAATTGGGGGCCTTGCGTTTGCGCGCCTCGGCAGGCGGGACATCACACGGCATCGCATCGTGGGCGACATCGTGGCGGCATATGACCGGCGTGACGCGAAACGCAACGGCAGCGAGTGAACGCATGGCTGATGGCAGCGCTGTCACCGACGGCGTGCTCATCGCGGATCGTCAGAACGACGTGCAGATCGATCCGCAGCGCTATCGCGC
This sequence comes from Acidimicrobiia bacterium, assembly GCA_022826045.1. Taxonomy (GTDB): domain Bacteria; phylum Actinomycetota; class Acidimicrobiia; order Acidimicrobiales; family Poriferisodalaceae; genus Poriferisodalis. The sequence goes on from JAJDVQ010000008.1 coordinate 67,072, forward strand.
ACTGGTGCGGCATGTGCTGGAAGCCCACGGCGCGCCGCCGGGCACCGAGACAGCGGTGACGTTCGTGGGTCGCGACGAGATGGCCGAGCTGAACGAGTCTCACATGGGACATGCCGGGCCGACCGATGTGCTCGCGTTCCCGCTGGATCTCGTGCCTGCCCCGCAGTCGCCGAATGGCTCGAGTGCCAGCTCCCTTATGGCCGACGGCCCAGTCACCGGCGATCCGATCATCGTCCCAGGCGCGACTGGTCCAGCCCTGGCGGGCGACGTCGTCGTGTGTCCAGCCGTCGCTGCGGCGAACGCGGCGGCCGGCAGAGGGTCCCGTCCCGGACACGACGGCAGCGTCACAGCGGAGATCGATCTGCTGGTCGTGCACGGGGTGCTGCACTTGCTCGGCATGGATCATGCGGAACCCGCCGAAGCCGCTGCAATGCGCTCCCGCGAGACCGAGCACCTGCGCAGTCTGTGGAGTCGCTCATGAACTGGGTGCTGGGCGCTGTTGCGGCCGCGATCCTGCTCGCTGCGGCCATGTTCTTGCGACTGATCGAGGCAACCTTCGTACGGCTGGGCCGAGCGCGCGCCTCTGGCCTCGACGAATCCAACGGGAACGGCGAGCGTCACAACGGCGACCGCGACGACGGGCATTCGAGTGCCGCATCGAAGGCATCGCTGGAAGAGCTGGTCGAAGACCGCGAGGTCGTGCTGGGCCCCGTCTCGCTGCTGCGTGTCCTGACTCAGGTCACGCTGGTGGGCGGTGTCACCTGGGTCACTGCGAGCACCACCGGAACAGCGGGCATCATCGTTGCCATCGCCGTCACCACGGCGGCGCTCTTCGTGGTGACCGAGGCGCTGCCCCGCCGCTGGGGAGTCGAGGCAAACGACCGCATGGCGCGGGTGCTGGCGCCGACAGCACGTGTGCTGAGCCGCGCCGCACCGCTGGTCTGGCTGGCTCGCTTGCTGGCCGCCCCCGCACGAGCGCTCGGCCCCGCAGCGACAGAAAGCGACAGCGGCGAGATCACCGAGGACGAGCTGGTCGCGTTGGCGTCCGCCGCAGCACAGGCCAGCCTGATACGCGACGACGAAGCCGCGCTGATCGGCCAGATCATGGAGCTGGACGACACGATCGTGCGCGCGGTGATGGTGCCACGACCCGACATGGTCACCGTGAGCTTGGACGACAGCGTCGCCGACGCTCTCGAGACGATCATCGACTCCGGCTTCACCAGGCTGCCGGTGATCGGCGACAGCGTGGATGACCTGCGAGGCATCGTGCTCGCAAAGGACCTCGTCGCGGCCCACCTGCGCGGCGTTGATGCCCCCGGATCAGCGCAGCCCGGGCTGGAGCGGCCCGAAAGCACCGGCCGGCACGACGTCGGGGCGGCAACCTGCGCGCATGTGCTGCGCCCGGCCAACTTCGTTCCCGAAACGAAACGGGTCGGCGATCTGATGCGCGAGATGCAGGAGTCCAAGTCTCATCTGTCGATAGCTGTCGACGAGTACGGCGGCGTGGCAGGGCTGGTCACGCTCGAGGACATCATCGAAGAGCTGGTGGGCGAGATCGCCGACGAGTACGACGTCGACGAAGCGCTCGTCCAAGAGATCGGCGACGGCGCGTTCATGTTCTCGGGCCGGCTGCCGGCGTCCCGGCTTGCCGAGGTGCTGGAGCTGCGCCTGCCCGACGGCGACTGGGACACGGTCGGAGGGCTCGTGCTGGACCGCGCGGGACATGTGCCGGTGCCGGGCGAGACCGTCGAGCTCGACGGTTGGTGCCTGTCTGCTCTCGAAGTCGAGGGTCGGCGGATCAACCTCGTCGGCGCCCGCCGGGGCGCCAGCTAGCCGAGCTTCCGGCGATGCGCTCGGGCTTCGTGACCTTGGTCGGCAGGCCGAACGCAGGCAAGTCCACCTTGCTGAACTGCCTCGTGGGCGCCAAGGTCAGCATCACCTCTGACAAGCCCCAGACCACACGCCTGCGTGTGATGGGCGTGCGGCACTTGCCGGACGCGCAGATCGTGTTCGTGGACACTCCCGGCATCGGCAAGCCGGTCACGTCATTGGGCGAGCAATTGAATGAGACAGCCCGCACGGCGATTGCCGGACTGGAGCCGCCCGACGTGATCTGCATGGTTCTCGACGCGACTGCGCCGCTGGGCCGCGGCGATCGCTTGATCTGGGAGTCACTGCCGACGGGCGCCAACACGGTGGTCGCGGTCACCAAGTGCGACCGGGCGTCGAAGGCGCAGGTTGCCGAGCAGTTGGCCGCTGCCGCGGGATTCGACGCCGACGCGTACTTCCCGGTGTCAGGACGCACGGGTGATGGCACCGATGCTCTGCTGGAGCATTTCGTGGCGGGTCTGCCGGAGGGCCCGGCCTATTTCGGGCCCGAGAGCGTCACCGATCTGCCCGAGGCGTGGCGCGTTTCCGAGGCGGTGCGCGAGCAGCTGCTGGCTCGGCTCGGCGACGAGCTCCCGTACAGCATCGCGGTCCGCGTCACCGAGTGGGAACCCAAGCGCATTCGCTGCGACATCGCCGTGGAGCGTGATTCCCAGAAGGGCATCGTGATCGGCCGGGGTGGGCGGTTGCTGCGCGATGTCGGCACGGCAGCGAGGCGCGAGCTCGGTCTCGACGGCGTGTACCTGGAGTTGCGGGTCCGTGTCGAGCCGGACTGGCAGCGCACTCCTGATGCGGTCGCCCGCATGCTCGCACCGGAGGCCCCCGCCAGCCCTGAGTAATGGGTGGGCTCAGCCTCGGGTGATCTGCTGAGCCCGGATCGATGCGAGGAACTCGATCGCTTCGGCCTGATCGACGCTTCGACGCATGGGCGGCAGCGGATCGAGAAGGCGCGACCGGTAGCGGGCAGTGGCGAGCCGCGAGTCGAGCACCGCCACCACCCCCCGATCAGCGGTGGTGCGGATCAGCCGACCCACACCTTGGGCCAGCATGTCTGCCGCGTTCGGCACGTCGACGGTCATGAAGGCATCGCTGCCGGCCGCCTCGCGCCGGGCTGCCGCGAGCGGCTCGTTCGGCCGGGTGAACGGCAGACGATCGATCGCCAGCAGTGAAAGTGCCGGTCCGGCCACGTCCACGCCCTGCCAGAAGCTCATCGTGCCGCACACCACCGTCGCGGCATCGTCGCCGAGCGCGTCGAGCAGTGCAGCGTTGGACAGTTCGCCTCCCTGGCGCAATACCCGGATGTCGCTGAGCCGTTCGGTGAGCGCATCTGCCGTGTCGTCGAGCGCTCGCCAGCTTGTGAACAGTGCGAGCGTGCGTCCGCCCACAGCGGTGACGAGTTCCGCCAGCTCGCCGACCGCCGCTGCCCGGTACGCATCGGAGGTGGGCGCGGGCAGATGTCGGGCGCAGTACAGCAGCGCGTTTGCGCGGTAGTCGAACGGGCTGTCCACGGAGAGGTACGTGTGGTCAGCAGCGGGCACGCCGAGCCGCCCGACGAAGTGCGGGCCGAGTGTCGCGCTAGTGAGAATCGACGCCTGCCGTCCCCACAGCTGGCTCGCGAGCAGGTCTCCCACGTCGAGCGGGGCGAGCCGGAGCCGGCCGCGGCCCTCGACCAGGATGACCGTTCCCTGCGGAGGGTCCAGTGCAGTTCGCAACGCGTTGAGCGACTCCGCCGCGAGGCGCCCGACGCGCAGCCGTTCCAGGTCGACGGCGGCGTCGTTGCCCGCCGACCGCAACTCCGTGGCGAGATCGGCCACACGGGTGTCGGCAGCTTCGAGCAGGCTGGCCAGGTCGCCGGTGATCGCCCCCAAGCGCGTGTCGCGCAAAGGCCCGAGCTCATCGGAGAGACGGTTCGACACATCAGCGACGGCATCCGCAGCCGTGCCTGCGGCGCCCGCCGCCCGCGCCTCGGCGGCCAGTCGCGTGAAACCTGCGGGCGTGATCTCGAATCCGGCGACCTGTGTGACGACCGGTTCGAGCTGGTGAGCCTCGTCGAAGACGACGGCGTCGTGCGGGCCGAACAGGTAGCCGTCGCCGAACAGGTCGATGCAGTACAGGTGCTGGTTGGTCACCACGATGCCGGCCCTCGCCGAGCGGGTCCGGGCCTCCTCGGCAAAGCAGCAGTGGCCCTCGGGGCAACGCTCAGCGCCGATGCACTCGGTGCTGGTCACCGACACCGACGACCACACGCGCGCGTCGGGCGCGACCACCAGCTCCGAACGGTCGCCGGTACGCGTCCGAGGCACCCACTGCTCGATCTCGACAAGCTGCTGCCGTCTGGCCAGCTCTGCGGGTGTCGCGGCGCCGCCCTCGATGTCGAACTGCTGCTGGGCGTGCTCGCCGAAGCGATGGCGGCAGAGATAGTTGTTGCGTCCTTTGAGGACTTCCCACCGAACAGGGCGTCCCAACCGCTGGGCCATTCCGGCAGCCACGAGCGGAAGGTCCTTGCCGACGAGCTGGTCCTGCAGCGCCAGGGTCGCGGTGGCGATCACGATGCGCTTGCCGGCAGCGGCTGCGAGCGCGGCAGGAATCAGGTAGGCGAGCGACTTGCCCACGCCCGTGCCCGCTTGGCACAGCAGCGTGCCCCCGCCGGCCATCGCCTCGTGCACCGCCGCCGCCATCTCGGCCTGGCCGTCGCGCCGTTCGCCGCCGCCGGGAAGCGCTGCGATGACCTCGCCGAGCGCCGTGACTGCATCGGCGACATCGGTTGCGGGGGCAAGATCCCACGGCTCGTCGGACATCTGCCTCCCTCCTTTCGCGCTCTGGTTCTACCCTGCGCAGTGTGAAGCGAGGTGCGGGAATCGACGTGTCGTGCCTGCCGACTCACGTTGCCTGCGTCATGGACGGCAACGGACGCTGGGCACAGGCGCGCGGGCTGCCGCGAACCGAAGGCCATGCAGCGGGCGAAGAGGCCCTGATCGACACCGTCGAAGGCGCGGCCGAGATCGGCTTGCCATGGCTCACCGTGTACGCGTTCAGCACGGAGAACTGGCGTCGCCCGCCTTCAGAGGTGCGCTTCCTGATGGGCTTCAACGAGTCGCTGCTGGTGCGGCGCAGCCGTGAGCTGCACGAGAAAGACGTGCGGATCCGCTTCGTCGGGCGGCCCGATGCCCGCATCCCGCGCCGAGTGCGGGCACGCATCGACGAGGCCGTCGAGCTGACAGCGGCCAACACGGGCCTCACGCTCACGGTGGCGTTCAACTACGGCGGCAGGGCGGAGATCGTCGATGCCGCGGCCGCCTTGGTGCGCGTCGGCGTCCCCGCAGACGAGGTCGACGAGGCAGCGCTCGTCAAGCATCTCTACGACGCGGAGATGCCCGAGGTCGATCTCATGATCCGGACCTCAGGCGAGAACCGGCTGTCGAACTTCCTGCTGTGGCAGATGGCCTACAGCGAGCTGGTGTTCACTGACACGCTCTGGCCGGACTTCCGGCGGGAGGACTTGTTCGACGCCATCTGCAAGTACCAAGCGCGTGATCGGCGATTCGGGGGCCTCAACGGCTGACGCCGGGTGACCAGGGCATCGGGCTGGCTCTCGCCGGCACCGAGGCACGAAGACGAGGGGTGTCCCCCCAGATGCAGTACCGGGATCGAGGAGTCGTGCTCCGCACGATCAAGCTCGGCGAGGCAGACCGGATCGTCACGATCATCACCTCGGGGCACGGCAAGGTTCGTGCCGTAGCAAAAGGTGCGCGACGCACTCGAAGCAAGCTGGCCGGCCATGTCGAGCCGCTCCGCCACGTCGACCTGCAGCTCTACCGGGGGCGCGGCGAGCTCGACATCGTCACCGGCGCGCTGACGCTGGACCGCTGGGGGAGCCTCCGTGAGGATCTCGACCGTCTGGGCACAGCGATGTCGTTGGCCGAGGCAGTTGATCAGATCGTGCACGACCGCGGCGAGGATCCGGTGCCGTACCAGATGCTGGTGGGAGCGCTGGGCCGCCTTGACCGTGGGGGTGCCGAGATGCTGCTGTCGGCATTCCTTCTGCGCCTCTTAGCTCACGAGGGCATCGCTCCGATGCTCGACGAGTGCGTTGTGGGCGCCGGCTGCGACAGCGGCGCCGTCGTGGCGTTCGATCCGGCCCAAGGCGGTGTGACGTGCGAGACCCACCGGCGAGGCCGCCCGCTGTCGCCCGGTGCGCTCGGGCTGCTGCGCTCGATCATGTCCGGGCAGGTCAACGCCGTTCTCGAAGCGCCGCCATCGGCAGACTCCCGCGAAGCCGCAGCAGTCGTCACGCGCATGTGGGAATACCACACCGATCGGAGGCTTCGAAGTGCCGACCTGTTGGGCTGAGTCGGCTAGCGGAGGATGCGGCTGTCGGGGCTGTCGACGCTCTCGTGGAGCCGTTTGAAGCGCTTTTCTGCACGTGCCCCAGCGGTCGAGCGCCACCACCTGCGGCCCCGCCAGAGCGCCCCGGCGAAGGCGAGCAGCGCCAGCACGACCTGCGTGCGAGCCAAGCTGCCGCACAACGGATGGCGGCTCTCAGGCGGGACGTAGCGCTGGCCGGTGGCGAGTTCCGTCGCTCGGGCATCGGCGACTGCATCCCGCACCTCGTCAAGGTCCACGCCGGGCGGGGCCAGGCTCAGCAGCGGCATCGAGCAGGTCCAGTCGACCTCGCCCTCGCGAAGGTCCTCATACGGCCCGTTCAATGCCGGCAGCGGCAAGAACAGCACCGTCATCCCGAGGAACGCACACAGGAAGACGACCGTCGTGTCGCGCAGCCTCATGACAGTGATCCTAATGAGCGTCCTCTCGGGGGCGTGCAGCCGCCGCGGCTTCCGCTTGGCGAAATTCGCCCCGATGCCCCGGCAGCCCGTCAGTACCCTTGCCGCCCGTGACGAATACCTCCGGCGCCGAATCCGAACAGCCCGGCCCCGATCCTGCGCTGTTCGACAAGATCGTCAATCTCTGCAAGCGCCGCGGCATCGTCTTCGGTTCCGCCGAGATCTACGGCGGCTTCCGCAGCTCGTATGACTACGGCCCGATCGGCGTCCAGCTCCTGCGCAATGTGAAGGATGCATGGTGGCGCTCGATGGTCCAGTTGCGCAGCGATGTCGTGGGTCTCGACGCGTCCATCCTGGGCCCGCCCCAGATATGGGAGGCCTCGGGGCATCTGAAGAACTTCACCGACCCACTGGTCGACTGCACCGATTGCAAGACTCGGCACCGCCTCGACCAACTCGACGATCCCGACGTGTGCCCCATGTGCGGCCGACGCGGCACGTTCACCGAGGCCCGAGCGTTCAACCTGATGTTCCGCACCCGGGCGGGGCCGGTCGAGGGCGCCGGTGCCGAGGTGTACCTGCGGCCCGAGACCGCCCAGGGCATGTTCGTGAACTTCGCCAACGTGCAGCGGGCGTGCCGGCTGCGACCCCCCTTCGGCATCGCCCAGGTCGGCAAGTCGTTCCTCAACGAGATCACCCCCGGGAACTTCATCTTCCGCACGCGGGAGTTCGAGCAGATGGAGTTGGAGTTCTTCGTGCCCCCCACCGAGGCCTCCCAATGGTTCGAGTACTGGTGCGCCGAGCGGCTGCGCTGGTACGTGGACCTGGGCATCCCCGAGGAGCTGCTGCGGCTGCGCCCCCACGGCCCCGACGAGCGCAGCCACTACTCCGAGGCCACCTCCGACGTGGAGTTCCGCTATCCCTGGGGCTGGGGCGAACTGGAGGGCGTGGCGAACCGGACCGACTACGACCTGCGGCGCCACGCCGAGCACTCCGGCGAGAAGTTGGAGTACTTCGACCCCGCCACCGAAGAGCGCTACGTGCCCCACGTGATCGAACCGGCGGCCGGGGCGACGAGGGCCCTGATGGCCTTCCTGCTGGCCGCGTACGACACCGAGGAGGTGCGCGGCGAGACCCGGACCGTGCTGCGCCTGCACCACCGCCTCGCCCCCTACCAGGTGGCGGTGCTGCCGCTGTCGAAGAAGGAGCACCTCACCGAACGGGCGAGGGAGGTGCTGGGCAGGCTGGTGCCGCACTGGATGGTGGACTTCGACGTGACGCAGTCCATCGGCCGCCGCTACCGCCGCCAGGACGAGCTGGGCACCCCGTACTGCGTGACGGTGGACTTCGAGACCTTGGAGGACGGCGCGGTGACCGTGCGCGAGCGGGACTCCATGGCGCAGGACCGTCTGGCGATCGATGACCTGGTGGGGTACCTGCAGGAACGGCTTGCCCGCTGAGTCCGGGACGCCGCCGGCGGCGGCGCGGCCCGACGGCGACCCTGCTCCGGGGAAAAGGAC
>JAJDVQ010000093.1 GCA_022826045.1 Acidimicrobiia bacterium
CAAGGCACAACGGCCAGTCGTAAACAAGGGTCAGACACCAGCCAGGCAGCGACCCCCATCATGCTCACAGTCATACGAGTCGCCCTTGGTGCCGACCGAGGGGGTGGCGCCGAGGTCGTCGAGGCGTTCGCTGTAGCGGATCGACAGGTACTGCGAGCCGCGGTCGCTGTGGTGGGTCACTCCCTCGATGCAGCGTCCGTCGCGGCGTCGCGCTGCGATGGCCATCTCCAGCGCGTCGAGGGCCAGGTCGGTGCGCATCGAGCGTGATGCCTGCCAGCCGATCACCCGCCGCGAGTAGGCGTCGATCACGAACGACACATACACGAAGCCGCTGCGAGTGCGCACATAGGTGAGATCGGCCAGCCACAGCCGGTCCGGTGCCGGCACGGCGAAGCATCTGTTCACCAGGTCCGCGGGCCGCTCGGCGTCGGAGCCGCCGGCGGTGGTGCGCACCGTGGTTCCCCGCCGCACGCCCCGAAGGCCCATCTGTGCCATCAGCCGCTCCACGGTGCAGCGAGCCACCCGAACGCCGGCGACGCGGTTGAGGTGGTCCCACACCTTCGCCGCCCCGTAGACGTCGTAGTTCGCCGCATGGACCTGCGCGATCTGTTGTCTCAGTTCCCCGTCGCGCACCGACCTCGCCGACGGGACCCGCTTCTTCGCCGCGTAATAGGTGGACGGGGCGATCCCGACGCCGTGCTCGGTGAGCACAGCGCAGATCGGCTCGACCCCGAACCGGCCCCGGTGGGCGTCCACGAACGCCACTACAGCCTGGACTGGCGGTCGAGCTCCGCCCCGAAGAAAGCCGACGCCGCCTTCAAAATCTCGTTCGCCCGCCGCAGCTCGCGGTTCTCGCGCTCGAGATCTGTGATCCGGGCGCGCTCAGCGGTCGTGACACCCGGCCGGGCGCCGCCGTCGATCTCGGCTCGGCGCACCCACTTGCGCACCGACTCCGCAGACGGCCCCAGCTTGTCGGCGACCGAGCAGATCGCCTCCCACTGCGAACCGTAATGACGCTCGCACTCGATCACCATCCGCACCGCCCGCTCACGCAGCTCGGCCGGATACCTCCCATGATTTGGCATCGCTCCATCCTCTCAAGGAACAGAGCCTCCACCAAAACCGGGGTGATTCAAACTGGCCTTGCGCGTTGTGGGTGCCTTGCTTGAGACGTGTCGGCGTTGTCGGCCCGCTTCTTGGACTTGCCGGCTGCGGCCGGTCCGGAACGAGCGACGTGACCTCATAGGAACCTGCGCGACAGATGCCTCATCGCTGTTATGTCCGTCCCGTCCCGGCACGCGAGCCGCTCCGAGATGAAGGACTACAGCAAGGACGAAGTGCGGCTGCCATCAAGCGGAACCGATCCCGCCCCATCGCGCTCGCCGCAGATCCGAGAAACTTATAGCAACCGCTTCATTGTATAAGTTTGTCGAGCTAAACTTATACAATGGGCTTGGCGGATGGCAGCAACGCAGGCGTCACAATACCTGTCGAGTGGAACGGCAGACGAATCCGTTCGTGGATTCCAGCGTCACTCGACCAGCGCGACTTGTCGCTCACCGGATCCGATATCCGCGCCACAGAGCGGGCAGCATCAGCGCTGCGAGAATCTGACACGCAGGTCCCCGAGACGTGGGAGGCGTTAGCGCGTCTGCTGCTGCGACACGAAGGGGTCGCTTCATCGGGAATCGAAGGGCTGCGTGAGCCGTTGGTGTCGGTGCTGATCGCTGAGCGCACAGGGGAAGGCGGAGTTGCCGGTTGGGTAGCCGACAATCTCTCAGTGATCCGCATGGCCCACGAGACAGCTCACGAGCGGCTCAACACGGACACGCTGTTCGGATGGCACGAGCGGCTCATGCGCAACAGCGGCATGGCACCAAATCTCATCGGTGCCTTCAGAGACAGCATCGGCTGGATCGGCGGCAACACGCCGCTCGATGCCGCCTATGTGCCGCCTCCGCCTGACCGAATCGCTGACCTGATGGACGACCTCATCGCATTCATCGACAGCGAGGACGACCTCATTGACCCGGTCACACGCGCCGCTGTCTCCCACGCACAGTTCGAAGCCATCCACCCATTCGGAGACGGGAACGGCCGCCTTGGCCGCATCTTGATCAGCAGGGCGCTTCGCCGCGCCCGCCTCACTACTCACTCCACGATGCCCATCAGCGTCGCAATCGCACGCGACCCAGGTGGTTACCTGTCCGGCTTGACGATGTACCAGCAGATGGGGGATATCGGACCATGGGTGAGGTGGTTCTCAGAAATCGCCTGCAAAGCAGCCGAGACCACGCAGCACCTTGCGATGCAGACGCAGCAGATCACGGATGACTGGATGAGCAGGCTGGATGGGCTGCGTGCGGACAGCACCGCACGTTCCCTTGCCTTGATTCTCGTCGGGCATCCTGTTGTGAGCGCGCAGGACGTGATGTCTCTGCTCGACGTCAGCCAACCGGCCGCTCGTTCGGCACTGCTGACGCTCGCTGATCGGCAGATCATCGCGCCCGTTGAAGCGCGCTTGCATGGTCCTGGCCGCAATCGAAAATGGTACGTAGCAACCGATCTCACCACGACATGGTCCAGTTGACCGGCACCGTGCCGAGAACATCCAACCTAGGACCCACCATGAGTAATCCGCGGAGCCGCGAGACCCAGCAGCAACGAATCAAGCGGCGCAAAGCCATGCGACGTGCCCGGTGGGCTTCCCCCCAAATTTAGGGGTTCTTCGCGATTTGTTGGGATGACGGTGGGTTGAGGGTCCTTGGGTAGGGGTCGAGGCCCTGCTGGGATCGGTGTTCGTGAGACGCCGATCCCTGGAGGGCCTCGATGGCGAGAGATGTTATGTCGGTGCGGCTGTGGCTGCCGCAGATCAGGGTGACCGGGGTGGTGGTCGACGCGCCGGAGCGGCTGGCGGTGCGGGTCGCCTCGACGGTGGGGCGCCCGAAGTGCCCGCTCTGCGGGACGCCGAGCGGGCGGGTCCATGACCGCCGTGACAACAGGGTGATTCACCCTGGGTTTTGCGCAGGCTCCGGAGATTGGAGCGAGCATGGGATCCATGGATGCTGAGGTGCGTCCGGCGGCGACGTCGAGGCGGTATTCGAAAGAGCAGAAGGACCACGCTGTGCGGATGGTGCTGACGCTGCGTGAGGAGCTGGGCTCGGCGGCGGGGACGGTGACGCGTGTGGCGCGTCAGCTGGGCTACGGGGAGGAGTCGGTGCGCCGCTGGGTGGCCCAGGCCGAGATCGACGCCGGTGCCCGCCCTGGGGTGACCTCGGCGGAGAGCGTCGAGCTTCGGCGGCTGCGTCAGGAGAACCGTGAGCTGCGGCGGGCGAACGAGATCCTGCAGCGGGCAGCGATTTTTTTCGGGTAAGGGGCTCGACCGCCGACAGCGATGATCGTGGGGTTCATCGACCGGAACCGTGCCGAGTTCGGAGTCGAGCCCGTCTGCGCTGCGTTGCAGGCGGCTCCGTCCACGTACTGGACGGCCAAGCGCCGCCCGCCGTCGGCGCGGGCTGTGCGCGACGCCGAGATGATGCCGGTCTTGTTGGACCTGTGGGAGGCGAACTTCGCGGTCTACGGGGCGCGCAAGCTGTGGATCGCCGCCCGCAGAGCCGGCCACGGCATCGGCCGCGACCAGACCGCCCGGCTCATGAAAAGGCTGGGAATCCGGGGCGTCAAGCGGCAAAAGAAGGTGCGCACCACCCGCCCGGACCCCAAAGCTGACCGGCCCGCTGATCTCGTCGAGCGGAACTTCACCGCCGAGCGGCCCAACCGGCTGTGGGTCGCGGACCTCACCCAGGTCGCCACCTGGTCCGGCGTGGCCTACGTGTGCCTCGTCACCGACGCGTTCTCCCGCCGCATCGTGGGCTGGCGGGTCGCAGGCCACATGCGCACCCAGATGGTCCTCGACGCCTTGGAGATGGCCCGCTGGACCCGAGGCGCACGCCTGGGAGGGCTCATCGCCCACGCCGACGCCGGCAGCCAGTCCGCCAGCATCCGCTACAGCGAACGCCTCGACGACCTCGGCGCCACCCCCTCGGTCGGCACCAAGGGCGACTCGTATGACTGTGAGCATGATGGGGGTCGCTGCCTGGCTGGTGTCTGACCCTTGTTTACGACTGGCCGTTGTGCCTTG
>JAJDVQ010000055.1 GCA_022826045.1 Acidimicrobiia bacterium
CACCGCCGAACAACTCGGCGGCGCCAGCGCACGCGAGACAGCCGCCAACGTCGCCGCAGACACCGTCATCCGCGAAGCCCGCACCGCATCACCCGACGACGCCCGCTACAACACCTGGCAACGCTGGGAGCTCTACTTCACGGCCCGCTGCGAGCGCCTCGAAATCCTCTACAGCGACACCAACCTCGACGTCGAAGCCATCTTCAAGCGGCCCGCTGGCAAGGGTGACAACGACCCCACGACCACGGACGAACTCAACAGGGCCGACAAGCAATCCGCCAGTTCGGGCAAGCCGCAGGCAGTCTGCACACGCAACTCGTGAAGTACCGCCCCGGCGCACGCTCGTCAGCCGCTGCTGTCAACAACCGACGCCACTCGATGCTCACCTACAGTGCTCGCCGTGGTGGCAGTTCCGATACGGCGCCTGGATCCCGACCTGCCGCTGCCGGCGTACGCCAAGCCCGGCGACGCCGGATGCGACCTGCTGGCCGCCGAGACGGTCACGCTGGCCGCAGCCGGCGGCCGGGCCATGGTGCGGACTGGCATCGCTGTGGCAATCCCGCTCGGTTACGCAGGTTTCGTGCAGCCCCGCAGCGGGCTGGCGTGGCGGCACGGGGTCACCTGCGTCAACTCGCCCGGCTTGATCGACAGCGGCTACCGGGACGAGCTGCGGGTGCTGCTGCTGAACACCGACCCCAGCGAGCCCTACGAGATCCAGCGCGGCGACCGGATCGCCCAACTGGTCATCCAGCGCGTCGAGCAGGCGGAGTGGGACGAGGTGGAGGCGCTCGACGAGACCGAGCGGGGTCTCGGAGGGTTCGGGCACTCGGGCCGCTGAAGTCGGGGATCGTTTGCTTTGGTTGTCACACCCCGTCGGTAGCCATGACGGCATGGCCACCAACCCGCCCACACAGCCGCCGCTCACCCTGTTCGATGCTTCCCAGTTCGAATTCGAAGCCGATCCCACCGCCAAGACGCCGTCCCGGCCCCCGTGCACGGGGCTGGCAACCAGTGGCCTTGCTGTCACACGCGCAGGCCGAAAGGTCGCAAGCGCCGAAGCCGTGAGAGTCCGCAGGCGCCGCGCCCGGGCGCGGCTGGCGAAGCGTCGATATCTCGCCGACACCGAGGGCTACGAGCGCATCGAGCAGGCGCGCCGCGCCATGCACCTCGTGGCCGACTGAGTCGCGCAGTGCTGTTACGACACCGACGGGCTCGCGCCGTCTTCGGTCGCGTCCTGGCGCAGGGCAGCCGCAGCCATGTGTGCCCCGCCGATCTGGTGCGGGTTGATGACACGATCGGCGCCGGCCTGTTGCAGCTTCGGCAAAGCGTCGCCCGAGTTTGCTCTCGCCACAATGAACAGCTCGGGGCACAGGGCTCGGGCGCTCAAGGCAACATAGAGATTGTCGGCGTCGGAGTCCAAGGCCACCACCAGCGAACTGGCCCGCTCGAGCCCGGCGTTCCGCAAGGTTGTGTCGTGGGTGGCATCGCCGGGCACCAGATACAGATCGCCGGGATCGACGTCGGCGTCGCGGTCGATCAGCACCACATCGGTGCCTGCGTCGATCATGGCCGCGGCGATGGCTCGGCCGACTTGGCCGTAACCGCAGACCACCGCGTGGCCGGAAAGACTGTCGATGGCACGCTGCATGCGCCGCCTCCTGATGTGGTCGTCGAGCCGTCCCTCGAACAGCATCTCAATGACTACGCCGATCGTGTAGAGCGACGTGCCGGTGCCGAGCAGGATGAGAGCGATCGTGAAGATCTGGTAGCGGCCGCCTGTGCCCGCCGGGTCGCTGTAGCCGACCGTCGAGACCGTGATGACGGTCTGGTACAGCGCATCGAGCGCGCCGAGCCCGAGCAGCACATAGCCCGTCGTGCCAGCCGCCAAGATGACCGCGAGCACCGAGAAGCCGGCAATGAGCCGCTCGACGGGCTCGAGTCCGCCGGAGACCAGGCGCCGACGTGATCCGCCGCGGCGTCGCTGGCCGTGACGCGACCGCTGTCGTCGCAGCACGCCCTTCATCGACTGAACGCTATTGCGGTCAGCAGCCCGGCTCGGGCCTACCATGCAGCCCGTGATGGTCTGGCTGGACCTGGAGATGACCGGACTGGATCATCGGCGCCATCGAGTCGTGGAGATCGCGACAGTGATCACCGACGATGCCCTCGACGTGATCGCCACCGGTCCGGCGCTGGTCATCGGGGCATCGCGCGCCGACCTCGACGCGATGGACCCCGAAGTCCGCAAGATGCACGCCAAGACCGGGCTGCTCGACGAGATCGAGGCATCGCAGATCACCGTGGCCGAAGCCCATGAACGCACGCTCGCGTTCGTGACTGAGCACGTGCCCGAGCCGCGCACCGCGCCGCTGTGCGGCAATTCGATCGGGACCGACCGTCGCTTTTTGGACCAGTACATGCCGGCGCTGGAGGGGCACCTGCACTACCGGGTCGTCGACGTGTCGTCGATCAAGGAGCTGGCGAAGCGCTGGCGGCCAGAGGTTGCCGAGGCTTGGGCCGAACTGGCCAAGGCCCGCGCCAACACCACCAAGCACCGGGCACTCGACGACGTGCTCCAGAGCATCGACGAGTTGCGCTTCTACCGCGCCGAATGGCTGGAAATCGGTTCAGGTCATCGGCCGGAGGCGTCGGAGCCCGGTTCCGACGCAGAATCGAACGCTCGTTAGAAGGCGGTCGGGGTTCGCTAGCCTGCCTCGCGTGTCGCGCCCGACCCGCGAGGAGCAGATGCCGCCCGACGGCAAGATCGCCGAGCTTGCACCGGACGTGCGGCGACTTCAGCTGCCGATGTCGATGCCGGGTCTCGGGCACGTCAACTGCTACATCCTCGATGACGACCGCGGCGCCGCGCTCGTCGATCCAGGACTTCCCGGCCCCGCCAATTGGAAGGCCCTGATGGCGGGCTTGGCTCAAGCAGAACTGCCGCCCGAGCGGGTCCACTCCATCATCGTCACCCACAGCCACCCGGATCATTTCGGGGCCGCCGGGCGCTTCCACCGCGAGTACGGCACCGACCTCGTGACCCATCGCAGCTTCCGGCTCTGGTGGGACACCGCCGACGAAGACGAGGAGGCCCTCGAGCCGGTGTCGTCCGACGGCGAGAACAACGAACTCGTGGCCGACCCCGTGCACGGCGGGCGCGACACCGGACCGGGCGGCCCCACGCCATGGGGCGGCCAGCGCTACAAGATGTCCATCCGGGCCAAGCTCGGCTACTGGGCGATGCGCAACGGCTGGGGCAGGCGCTGGTTCGCCACGCCTCACCCCACGCATCACATCGAAGACGCCGACCGGATCAAGCTGGCCCGTCGGGAGTTCGTGGCGGTGCACACACCGGGCCACACCATCGATCACCTGTGCCTGTTCGATCCCGAAGGCGGGCTGATGATCTGCGGCGACCACGTGCTGCCCACGATCACCCCGCACATCTCGGGCATCACTACGGCGCGTGACCCGCTCAAGGACTTCTTCACCAGCCTCGACCGCGTCGCCAGCTTTGACGGCGTGACGATGGGCCTGCCGGCGCACGGCCAGCCGTTTACCGACCTGTCGGGACGGGTCGAGGACATCAAGCGCCACCACAACGAGCGCCTGGACCTGCTTCGCACCTCGTCTGACCGTCTCGGGCGTGCTCCCGTGCAGGACTACATGAAGCAGCTGTTCAAGGAGCGTTCGTGGGGCCCGATGGCCGAGTCGGAGACCTTCGCTCACCTCGAACATCTGCGCTATATCGGCGAGGTGAGCGTCTCTCGCCGACCAGACGACGTGCTCGAATACGAGTTCGACTGAGCGGGCGCGAACCTCGCGTGCCCCTCAGATTCCGGTGCATCTGTGCCGCGCTCGGAAAATAGCTTGACACGGCCTGCCGCGAAGTGGTGCTCTGTCGGGCGCTGCGGCGCATCGTCGGGTGCCCGCAGCTGAACAACAGCCCCGACCAACAGTTCGAATGGATCCTCGAATGTCCGACTTCGGCACCTATAACACGGCGCGCGCCGCAGCTGGCCGCGTACGGGTGCCTGCACTCGGCGCACGCTGCGGCCAGCGGTCCGTCATGTGGCGGCCCGCGCTCGTCAACGTCACCGGCGTTCGCACCGCGATGGGTCCCGTGCCGACCGTGTTTGAGCACGCGGTGCGCGGTCGCGGCACGAACCCGACGACGGCCGCCAAGTGCCACCGCCTGCGGCCTTCGGAGTGTCTGATGTAGTCCACACAGAGACACCAGAACTCTCCGAACGGCCGCCGGGACAACCCGGCGGCCGTTCTGCGTTCCGCGCCAGATCCCACTGAACCGCTGTGTCCGGACAGCCCAACCCGACAAAGGAGCAACCACATGCTGGAACTCATCATCGACAACTCACCGGCCCGCACCAGCGAGGGTTGGCGCGCGCGGGGTCGCTGCCGCGACCTCGTGGGCACCTTGACGCCGCTGTTCTTCTCGGAGGACTTCTACGAGATCGCCCGGGCCAAGGCCATCTGCTCGTCATGCCCAGTGCTCGACGAGTGCTTCGAGGCCGCCAAGTCGAGCCACGAGCCGTGGGGCGTGTGGGGCGGGGAGCTCTTCGAGAACGGGCGGGTGTGCACGGACAAGCGGCCGCGCGGCCGGCCACCCACGCTGCCCAGACCGCCGCTGATTGCCGAGGAGGTGCCGCTGCCTCCCGACCTGGTCCGCGCCTGAGTCTCCCCCTGCTCAGGCGCGTCCTCCGAGTGGACCCGTTCCTGCGACGGGTCCCTCCGCCGGGTCTGCCGACCCCCTCCGGCAGGCCCGGCCGCCATGGCCTGCACAGCCCCCGCAGGCCTCGCCGAGACGGCCTGCCCCGCTGGACTGAGGCTGCCCGAAATGGGCGGCTGACAGCCTCGGGGCAGGCCGTCAAGCGGTTCTGCACACGAGTACTCACCCGACGTCCGCACAGCCACGTCGTGTGCCGGCCCCGGATCTGGCGTCACAGGGAGCACAAGTAGCCTCACGTCTGCATGGAGGCACCGCCGCAAGCGCGCCAACAAGCGAGGGCGAAGCGTCGGCTCGCAGCACCGTTACGTTACGTTTCGAAACGCGGCATCGGTCGCTTCCTCGAGAGTCAATGGCGCGGAATCTTGTTCGGCGTTCTCGGCGCGTACGCACTCGGCGCTGCCGTGTTTCTGATTGCGGGCGGCGCGCGGCCGGCGATGACATCGCTGGTGGCCATGGAAGAAGAGGTCGAGGCCGGCGAGACTGATGCTCTTGCGGACCCTGCAACCACAGTTTCGGCGACCTCAGCAGACACGGCCGAACCGGAACCGGTGGCGCCGCCGGCGTGCGGCGACATACGTCCTGTCGAGCATGACGTGGATCCGGGCCTCAGCGGCGTACACGCCCTGGGATTCGTGACGCTCGATGAACAGCCTGCCGCCTTCTCCGGCTATGCGGGATGCCCGCTCGTCGTGAACTTCTTCGCGTCGTGGTGTGTGCCGTGCGTGACCGAGATGCCCGACTTCGAGCGCTTCTGGAACGCTCACGGCACGCGCGTTGCGGTGCTGGGTCTGGCAGCCAATGACCGTCTCGAAGACGCCATCGAGACAGTGGCAGAGCGAGGCGTCACCTATCCCACAGGACTCGACGAGGGCGAGCTGTTCATCGACTTCGGCGGTCTCGGCATGCCCACGACCGTCTTCGTCTCGCCCGATGGAGAGATCCTCGAGACCCACAGCGGCCTGCTCACCCTCGACGACATCACCACCCGAGCAGAGGAGCACTTCGGGCTTTAGCCCGAAGAAACAACACAGCGGCCGTTAGGCCGAAGAAGGGACACAGCGGGTTATGAACAGCACTCGACTCGCCTTCGCTTTCACGGCCGGCATCGTCGCGACGGTCAATCCGTGCGGCTTCGCGATGCTGCCCGCGTACCTGTCATTCTTCTTGGGCATCGACCGCCGAGCCGGCGAGGGCAGCTCGCGCGTCGGCGTCGGGCGGGCGCTGGCCACCGGCGCGGTCGTCACCACCGGCATCGTGGTGGTCTTCGGCATCGTCGGCATCGCACTGTCAGCAGGCCTGAGCGCGCTGCGCGACTACGTGCCCTGGGCTGCCATCGTCATCGGTGTCGGCCTCATCGCGCTCGGCGTCGCGATCCTCGCAGGCTTCCGGCTCACGGCCTACCTGCCGAAGTTCGAGCGCGGGGCGAGCGGGCGGGACGTTCGCTCGCTGTTCCTGTTCGGCGTGAGCTATGCGGTGGCCTCGGTCTCGTGCGGGCTCGCCACGTTCCTGGTTGTGGTCACGGCCTCCGCGGGCGACGACAGCTTCGTCGGCGGCATCGTGTCATTCGTGCTGTACGCGCTGGGCATGGGCATGGTGCTCACGTCGCTGGCAGTCAGCCTCGCACTGGCACGCGGCTGGCTGCTGAGCAAGCTGCGGGTGCTCATGCGCTACACCGACACCATCGCGGCGATCCTGATGATCGCGGCCGGTGCATTCACCATCTGGTACTGGTTCATCGACCTGACCGATCGCGGCGGCGATGGCCTGGTGGTGGCCGTCGAGCGCTGGAGCAGCAGCCTGTCCAACTGGGTCGCCTCGGTCGGCGGGCTGCGGCTGGGTCTCGTGATGAGCATCGTGCTCGCCATCGGCGGCATGGCCATGCTTGTGTCCGGACGCGGCGGCGGCGACTCAGCGGCGTCGGACCTCGCCGATGAATCCTCTGGGCCGGATCAAGCGGGCAGTGCCGCTGAGGTGCTGAACTGAGCCATCGTGGCACTGCACCTGAAGGACCGCACGCTCCTCGATGCCGAGCGGCCCTTCGCCGAACTGCTCGCCCGACCCGGTGTGACCGAGATGCTGCGACTCCGCTCGCGATTCGGCTTCATGGCCTTTCACGGCGGGTGGCTCGAAGAGGTCACCGACGACATCGCTGCGGCGGCCGCCGAGCGCAGCGGCGCCTCGGTGTACGCGTGCCTGCAGGGCCCCGACGATCAGTGGCACCTGCCCAGCCACTGCTTCGATCCCGCAGACTCGCCGGTGCTGCGCGAGTTCCTCGACCATGTGGATGTCGTGGTGGCAGTCCACGGATTCGGCAGCCCCCGGCTGCTGCGGGCAGTGCTGCTGGGCGGGCGCAACCGGACGCTCGCGGCCCATGTCGCGGTGCACCTGATCGGGCGACTGCCGCACTACGAGATCCTTCACCGTCTCGACGACATCCCCAAGACGCTGGTCGGCCAGCACCCCCGCAACCCGTGCAACCTGCCCCGCGGCGGCGGCGTCCAGATCGAGCTGCCGCCGCGCATCCGCGGCAAGAGCCCGATGTGGACAGGATTCCGCGGTCCCGGACGCGTGCCCCATCACGAGGCGCTCATCGAAGGCTTGGCGGCTGCCGCCCGAGCGTGGCCGCAGGCTGGTCACGCCCCCAGCAACGACCGTCTGATGGCGCCCGCGACCTCGGTCGCGGGCTGACTCTTCGCCGTCAGGCGCCCTCAAGATGACGCTGCGCACTACCGCCGCGGTAGCTGTGGCGGGCGGCGCCGGTGCGGCAGCCAGATGGGCGTTGACAACCCCGCTGGACGAGGCTTGGGCACTCTTGGCGGCCAACGTGGTCGGCTGCGCTCTCGTCGGCTGGGCCACCGCCCGCGACGAACGCGTGCGACACCTGCTGCATCGACCCCGCGCTGGCCTCGGCCCCGCACCGTCGCCATGGCTCGCAGCAGGCTTCTGCGGCGCGCTCACCTCCATGTCGGCGCTCGCACTCCAGTTGGCCACGTACCTTGACAACGGGCGTGTCGGGACTGCGTTCGCGTGGCTCGGTCTCACGATCACCGCATGCACATTGGCGTTCGTTGCGGGCCGCATGGTCGCGATGACACGCGGGGTCCGGCCATGACCTCGCTGGCTGTGGCCGTGAGCTTCGGCATTGCTGCTGCCGCGGGCACCGTGCTGCGTTGGAGGGTCAGCACCGCCCTCGGCCCGGGCGGAACGCTGCTCATCAACATCTCTGGCGCGTTCGCGCTGGGCCTGCTGGCAAGCACAGGTGACGCCACCATGACCGTCATCGGTACAGCAGGCCTCGGCGCGCTGACGACGGTCTCAGGATTGCTTCCCGAGTCCGTACGACTGGCGCGAGCCAGTCCCCTGCTCGCGCTCGGCTACCTCTTCCTCACGATCACCGGCGCTGCTGCCGCGGCCTACTTCGGCCTGGTCGCCGCCTAGCAGCGTGCATCACGCCGGCCGAACCCGGCGGGCGCAAAACAAGATGAGATTTTTCTGTTTATATTAATATATTCAGTGATGTTTCATTATATATTACGCAGCGAGCTGGGACAACAGCGCCGGTCAACTCGACCCAAGGATGGAGAGCAGTACGATGGACTCTGCCGTGATCGCAGCAATCATCAGCGTCCTGGGAGTCGGCTTTCTGGCCATGCTCGGCGTCTTCATGCGCGGCGTGCGCGCCGACATCGCCAGTCTGCGCTCCGACATCGCCGACCTGCGCTCCGACATGCGCGCCGAATTCGCTTCCGTGCGGGCCGACATCGTCGGCCTGCAGCAAGCCGTTGCGCGCATCGAGGGCATCGTCGGCGAGCACAGCAAGCAGCTCAGCCACATGGCTGATCACGGCCAGCGCATCACAGCGCTCGAGACTGCTGCGCAACTCGCCAGCGCTTGAGCCGGCCGCTCAGTCCGAGGCGAGGGCGGGAATCTCGGTGAAATTGAGCCAGGGGTGGAGCACTTCTGGCACCGCGATGGAGCCGTCGGGGCGCTGGTGGTTCTCCATGATGAACACCAGCGTGCGACCGACAGCGCAAGCAGTGCCGTTCAGGGTGTGGACCAGCCCTTGGCCGTCCTCGTCGAACCAACGGGTGCCGAGGCGCCGGGCCGAGTAGTCGGTGTAGTTCGAGCATGAGGTGACTTCGCGGTACGCCCGCTCCGACGGCAGCCACACCTCGAGGTCGTACTTCTTGGCCGCCGCGGCGCCCAGGTCGCCGGCCGCCACGTTGATGACCCGGTAGGGCAGGTCGAGCGAGGCGACGATCTCCTCTTGGATGGCACGCAAGGCCTCCAGCTCGTCCCAGCTCGTCTCGGAGTCGCAGAACGAGAACATCTCCACCTTGTCGAACTGATGAACCCGGAAGATGCCGCGGGTGTCCTTGCCGTATGTGCCGGCTTCGCGCCGGAAGCACGATGAGAACCCGGCATAGCGCAGCGGCAGCCCGGCCCGCTCCAAGCGCTCGCCCCGGTGCAGGCCCGCCAGTGCCACCTCTGAGGTGCCGATCAGGAACAGGTCGTCGCCGTCGATCTCATACACCTGATGGCGGTCGGCGGGGAAGAACCCGGCCTCGGCCATCATCTCCTCGCGCACGAGCACCGGCGGCACGACAGGCAGGAAGCCGTCGCGCTCCAGCAGGTCCATCGTCCACTGCACGAGGGCGAATTCCAGCCGCACCGCGGCGCCCTTGATGTAGGCGAACCGCGTTCCGCTGTTGCGAGCCCCGCTTTCGGAGTCCACCAGACCGCTGAGCGCTCCGATCTCTGCATGGTCGTACGCGGGCGGATCGCCGCGCTCCCCCACCTCACGCACGGTCTCGAAGTGCTCCTCGCCGCCGGAGGGCACATCGGCCTCAGCCGGGTTCGGAACCTGCAGCGCCAGCTCGGTACGGTGTGCGGTTGCCGCACGCTCGGAAGTCTCCAGTCGCTCGACTTCTTCCTTGAGACGGCCCGCCTCGGCGATCTTGGCCGGGCGGTCCTCGGGAGCGGCGCGCCCGATCTCGCGCGACGCAGCGTTCTGTGCAGCGCGCGCTTCCTCGGCCTGGTGTGTGATCTCTCGCCACGTGGAGTCGGCCGCGAGCACGTCCTCGATGAGCTCCGGCGATGCGCCCTTGCGCACGGCGCCGTCTCTGTAGGCAGCGTCATCTCGAAGCCGGCGGAGGTCGATCACGCCGCGTGAAGCTACCGGCCTCGCGTGCTCGCGATGGGCTTGGAGTACTTGCGCACCCGGACATGACTTGCGAGCATCCTGCGATGCAAGAACCAGCCGCAACCCCCGATCGCCACATTCGCTTCGAAGCCTCCGACACACCTCCGCTGCCGCTCACGGCAGGGCTCGGCATGCAGTTCGCCATCCTCGCCATCGCCGGCATCGTGCTGACACCTGCCATCGTGGTCCGGGCCGCCGACGGATCGGATGCCTACCTGGCGTGGGCAGTGTTCGCCGCAGCGGCGATCAGCGGCGTCAGCACCATCCTGCAGGCCGTTCGATTCGGACGCATCGGCGCGGGATACGTGCTGCTGATGGGCACCTCCGGCGCGTTCATCGCGGTGTGCGTCACGGCGCTCGTCGACGGCGGGCCGGGCCTCTTGGCCACCTTGGTCGTTGCCTCGTCGCTGTTCCAGTTCCTGCTGGCTGCCAAGCTCGCCCTGTTCCGGCGGTTGTTCACGCCGACCGTGGCCGGGACCGTGGTCATGCTCATCGCAGTCTCGGTGATGCCGCTCATCTTCGACATGGTGGCTGCCTCACCCGAAGGCGCGGCCGCGGCGAGTGCGCCCGTCAGCGCTCTTGTGGCCGTCTGCGTCATTGTGGTGATCGCGCTGAAGGCCCGCGGCAGTCTCCGTTTGTGGGCGCCAGTCATCGGCATCGTGGTCGGATCGACGGTTGCAGCATTCTTCGGGTTGTACGACTTCGATCGGATTGCCGGTGCGGGCTGGATCGGACTGCCCGACGGCGGCTGGCCCGGTTTCGACTTCACGTTCGGATCCGAGTTCTGGATCCTCCTGCCGGGTTTCGTGTTCGCCACCGTCATCGGCGCCATCGAGACCATCGGCGACTCGGTGGCCATCCAGCGCGTGTCCTGGCGACGGCCCCGAGCCGTCGACTACCGGGCAGTGCAGGGCGCCGTGGCCGCCGACGGCACCGGCAATCTGCTGTCGGGACTGGCCGGCACGGTGCCCAACACCACCTATTCCATGAGCATTTCCGTCACTGAGCTGACCGGAGTGGCGGCGCGCCGGGTGGGCGTGGCCATCGGCGCCGCGTTCATCGTGATGGCGTTCGTGCCGAAGGCGCTGGCCACGGTGATGGCGGTGCCCGATGCCGTCGTCGCGGCATACGCAACGATCCTGCTGGCGATGCTGTTCGTGACCGGCATGCAGATCGTCATCGCTGACGCGACCGACTACCGCAAGGGGCTGATCGCGGGCTTCTCGTTCTGGATCGGCGTCGGCTTCCAGAACGGCGTGATCTTCCCCGAGTACCTGTCGGGCTTTGCCGGCGGCTTCCTCGAGAACGGCATGACGGCCGGCGGGCTCACGGCCATTGTCCTGACGCTGTTCACCGAGGTCGCCCAAGCTCGCCCCCAGCGGATGCGCTGCGAGTTGACGACCCAGTCATTGCCGCAGGTTCGGGTGTTCCTGGGCCGCTTCGCCGACCGCAACGGCTGGAACCGGGTGATGTCGGACCGTCTCGACGCAGTGGCCGAGGAGGCGCTGCTGACACTGATCGACGCCGAACGGCCTGTTGGTGCAGGCGAGGGCCGCACTCTGCGGTTGACGGCGAGCAAGCAGGACGGCGGTGCCGTCCTCGAGTTCGTGGCCGCGGCGAGCGAGGAGAACATCGAGGACCGGCTCGCCGTGCTGGATTCGCACAGCGCCGAGAGGCCAGTCGAGCGAGACCTGTCCTTGCGGATGCTCCGGCATCACGCAGCATCGGTGAATCATCAGCAGTATCACGAGGTGGATATCGTGACCGTCCACGTTGACGTGCCCGATCCCAGAGGCTGAGCCCTGGGCCCGAGCAGCCCGCGAGCGAAGCGAGCTGGAGCGGGAAACAACAGCCATTGCGCCGGAGGGGACGCGCCAATGACCGAACCGTCCTACGACGTCGTGTGGCCAGGAGCGCCCTCGGGCATCAAGCACCGGGACTTGGCGCCGAGACTCGACACGCTTGACGGCAAGCGGATCGGGTTCCTGTGGGACTACCTGTTCCGGGGAGATGAGCTGTTCCCGATTCTCGAACGCGAGCTGGTTGCAAACCGACATTGTGAAGTGTTGCAAACCGGCATTCCAGACTCGGCAGCTACGCTCGCGACATGGACGGCTACTTGGAACGGCTCGTCGACCCGCTCATCGCGGAGTTGCTCGAGACGTTGCCGGCGGTGTCGCTGGTCGGTCCTCGTGCGGCGGGCAAGACGACAACCGCTGTCCGGCACGCCAGCACCGTCATTCATCTGGACCGTCCGGCCGAGGCCGAGGTCGTAGCGGCGGATCCCGATGCAGCGCTCGACGGGCTAGCGGAACCCATCCTGCTGGACGAATGGCAGGAGGTGCCCGAAGTACTCGGGGCGGTGAAGCGCGCGTGTGACCGCGATCGCCGTCCGGGACGCTTCATCCTGACTGGATCGGTACGAGCCGAGACCGACCATCGGACATGGCCGGGCACCGGCAGAGTGACTCGCGTGGAGATGTTCCCGCTGACCGTCGGCGAACTGTCGGCCTCAACGGCACCGATGCTCGTGGACCGCGTCGTCGAGGGCGACCCCGCGCTGGCCGCGCCAGCCCGCTGGGCCGTCGATGAGATCGGCGGCTCACCCGTCACGGGCTCCGCCATCGACATCCGTGACTACGTGCGGATGGCCTTGCGAGGCGGGTTCCCACAAGCGGCCCTCGGCACTCCCGAACGCGCCCGCCGACGATGGCTGGATACCTACGCCGCGGAGATCGTCGTCCGTGACGCCGCGCTCGCTGGCAACGGTGTCGACCGCAGCCGGTTGGGGCGCTACTTCGCGTCATACGCCCATCAATGCGCTCGCATCGTGGACGACTCGCTTCTCTATACGGATGCCGGCATCGACCGGCGCAGCGCGCATGCGTATCTCGACCTGCTCGAGCGCATCTATGTGGTCAGCGAACTGCCGGCGTGGTCATCGAATCGCACGAAACGGCTCGTCAAGCGCCCGAAGCGGTTCCTCGTGGATCCTTCGCTGTTCGCCGCGGCGACGGGCACCACCGAGGCGGGGGTGATGCGCGATGCCGACCTGTTGGGCCGCCTTCTCGAGACGTTCGTCGTCGCTCAGCTTCGAGCGCAGGCCGCCGTCAGCGAGCATCGCTGCACGCTGCATCACCTGCGGCAGCACAACGGTCGACACGAAATCGATGTTGTCATCGAACTCGACTCGGGACACATCATCGGCATCGAAATCAAGTCCACCGCCGCCCCGTCCCGCCATGACGCCCGACACCTCGCCTGGCTGCGCGACGAGGAAGACGATCGATTCCTCGCAGGCCTTGTTCTTCATACCGGCCCGGGCATCATGCCGTTCGGGGATCGCCTCTGGGCGGCACCCATCAGCGCTCTGTGGTCGACACACTCTCCCAGCCGATAGCGCAACGGCGAGACCGTCGGGCCAGACGGGCGAGGCTCAGCAGTTGAGGTTGGGGCTGAGGTCGCAGCCGGCTGGGTCGGTCCAGAACAGCATGGAGGTGCCCATCGCCGCGTAGACCGCGATAGCGAGCACCAGCCCTCCGACGAACATCCACATGAACAGCTTGTTGTCGAAGCGCAGGTGCATGAAGTAGGCCACGACGATCTCGAACTTGACGACCATCAGGATGAGCAGCAACGGGACCTCGAGCGCGCCCGGGGGCGCGAAGTAGATCAGGACCTCAGCCGCCGTGAGCACGACGAGCAGCAGGGCGACCTTGATGTAGCCGAAGTCGCTCAGGCCGTGGTCATGGTCGTCGTGAGCCTCGTCGGAGGGGTGGATCTCTTCGGATGCGGCTTCGGTGGCGATGCTCATCGCTGCACTTCCTACGGGATCAGGTAGACGACCGCGAAGATCACGATCCAGACGATGTCGACGAAGTGCCAGTACAGGCCGATGATCTCGACGGTCTCGGCCCGCTCAGGACCGATGATCCCCCGATTGATCATCGCCCACAGCGAGACCAGCATGATGATGCCCAGCGACACGTGGACGCCGTGGAAGCCGGTCAACGTGTAGAAGGCCGACGACGAGATGCTGACGGTGAAGCCGAGGCCTTCCCGGTAGAAGCTCGTGAACTCGTACACCTGACCGGCGATGAACACGGCACCCTGCGCTGCGGTGGTCAGCAGCCACAGCTTGCAGCGCTCCATCTCGCCCCTGGCGATCGCCGACACCGCGAGCACCATGGTGAGCGAGCTCATCAACAGCACGAACGAGCTCGCCGAGGTGAACGGGATGTCGAACAGATCGGCGGCCCGCAGCGACCCCTCGCCCGACAGCGGTCGACGGTTGCGCAGCAGCAAGTACGTCGAGATCAGCGCCCCGAAGAGCAGGCAATCCGAACCCAGAAAGGTCCACATCGTCAGCTTCTCGTTGGACAGACTTGTGGTGGGCGGGATGATCTCGTAGTCGTCCCACTCGGTGCGGGGGTAGGCGATCTGCGGTTCGTCGCCTTCGGCCGGTTCGACGGCGGCTGCCGTGCTGCCCGTGGTGGGGGTGTCAGTCACCGGCGGCCTCCCCGTTCGCTGTGCTGGCGGCCAGCACGCCGTTGTGGCCGTCGGGACTGTCAGGATCTTTGGCGCCATGATCATCGTCGTGGTCGCCATGCCCGTCGTGGCCGTGACCGTGGCCCGCGTCGGGATCGGTGGCCGGCTCGAGCGTCCAGCCGAACATGGAGCCGACCAGCAGCAGCAGCCCGATGCCGGCGATCCACAGGTTGTAGATCAGCCCGAACCCGATGAGCGGCAAGCCCGCCGCCAGCACGATCGGCCAGTACGACGGCGACGGCAGGTGCGGGTGCTGATCGCCGAGTTGGGCGATGTCGTTGCCGTAGGCGATCCGTCGCAGCTTGCCGGTCTCGTCGGGCTGGTATTTCTTGTGCCAGAAGTCGTCGACGTCGCTCACCACGGGCACGTAGTCGAAGTTGTGCTCGGGCGTCGGCGAGGGAATGGCCCATTCCAGCGTGCGGCCGTCCCACGGGTCGGCTCCGGCTTGGGGCTCCAGACCCCGGCGGTAGCGCCCCCACGTGCGGAAGATGTTGACGGCCAGGATCACCATGGCGATGAGCATGAAGAAGTAGCCGATGGTGGCGATCTTGTTCCAGAACTCGAAACCGTCGAATTCGCCATAGACGCTGTGGCGCCGGGCCATGCCCTGCAAGCCCACGATGTGCATCGGCCCGAAGGTGGTGTTGAAGCCGATGAGCATCAGCCAGAAGTGCCAGCGGCCCATCCGCTCGTTGAGGTGGTAGCCGAACGCCTTGGGCCACCAGTAGTACATGCCGGCGAACATGCCCATGAGGGCGCCGCCCACGAGCACGTAGTGGAAGTGCGCCACGATGAAGTACGTGTCGGTCTGCTGGGTGTCGGCAGGTGCGATCGCATGCATGACGCCGGACAGGCCGCCGATCGTGAACATCGCCACGAGCGACACCGAGAACATCATCGGCACGGTGAAGCGGACCTTGCCCGCCCACATGGTCGCGATCCAGTTCAGGATCTTCACGCCTGTGGGCACCGCGATGAACATGGTGGTCGCCGAGAACGCCGCCACCGAGACCGGCCCCATGCCCGAGGTGAACATGTGATGCGCCCACACGCCCCATCCCATGAAGCCGATGGCCGCACCCGACAGCACCACGATCGGGTAGCCGAACAGCGGCTTGCGGCTGAACACCGGCAGCGTCTCGGACACCACGCCGAATGCCGGCAGGATCAGGATGTAGACCTCCGGATGGCCGAATATCCAGAACAGGTGCTGCCACAGCAGCGGATCGGCGCCCGCGTCGACATTGAAGAAGTTGGCGTCGAAGGTTCGATCGAACGTCAGCAGGATCAGCGCCACCGTGATGACCGGCAGGGCGAACACCAGCAGGAACTGCACGACCAGGATCATCCAGGTGAACACCGGCATGCGCAGCAGGCTCATGCCCGGGCAGCGCATGTTGATGATGGTCACCAGCAGGTTGATGGCGCCGAGCAGCGAGGCGATGCCGGCGATCTGCAGGCCCAGGGCGTAGAAGTCCATGCCGTGACCAGGGCTGTAGGCCATGCCGGTATTGGGCGCATAGGCGAACCAGCCGCCGTCGGCGCCGCCGCCCAGGAACCAGCTGAGATTCAGGAAGATGCCGCCGAAGAAGAAGACCCACAGGCCCAGCGCATTCATGCGCGGGAAGGCCACGTCCCTGGCGCCGATCTGCAGCGGCACGAGATAGTTCGCGAACGCGTTCGCCAGCGGCATGATCACCAGGAAGACCATGGTGACGCCGTGCATGGTGAACAGCTGGTTGTAGAAGTCGGCGCTGATCACCTCGCCGTCGGGCGCCCACAGCTGCAGGCGCACCAGCCCGATCTCGAGGCCGCCGATCAGGAACCAGAACAGCGCGAGGGCGCCGTACATGATCCCGATCTTCTTGTGGTCCACCGTGAACAGCCACTCGCGCCAGCCGGTCGCGTGAGTCGGGCGTGCAAAGACACCGGTATGGGGCGAGTCCTCGAGGACCGCCGCGCCGCCGCCAGCCGGCTCCAGCTCGGTGCCTGACCCAGAGCTGCCCCCCAGATCAGGGCTGTCAGGTCGATCTGTGACGATTGCCATCGGGTCGTCCTCCTCAGCCCGGGGCAGTGCTCATCGGGGCAGCACCGGCTCGTTGCCGAGTGTCCTCAGGTAGGCCATCAAGTTGTCGAGGTCCTGATCGGTCAGCACCTCTGAGAAGTCCAGCATGCCCTGCAGGTTGTCCGCGCGCGCAGGCTTCAAGTCGGGCGCGTTGCGCACCCATTCGCGCAGCCCAGCGATGTTGACGATGAGCTTGCCGTCAGGTCCGCGCACGTACTCGCGGTCGGCGTCCTGCACATAGGTCTCGTACAGCGCCCCGGCGAACGCCGTGCGGCTCATCAGATTGGTGAGGTTGGGCGCGATGCCCGCGAGGAGGTTCGCATTGCCGCCCGCTGCGCTCTCGTACACCCCGTCGACGACATGGCAGCTGATGCAATGAGTCTCGAACAGCGAGGCGCCGGCAGCTTCAGCCGAGTCTTCAGCGAGGGGCTCGGCGGCCGCAGCACGTCCTGCTTGCTGCCCTTCGAGCCAGCGCTCGAAGTCGGCTTCTTCCAGCACGATTGCCCGCATCTGCATGTTGGCGTGGCTGAGACCGCAGAACTCCACGCACTCGCCATAGAAGATGCCCGGCTCGGTGGAGCTGATCCGCCAGTGGTGCACGCGACCCGGTACCGCGTCCCGCTTGCCGTTCAGCTGCGGGATCCAGAACGAGTGGATGACGTCGTTGGAATGGATCTCGAGGTTGACCTCTTCGCCAACCGGGATCACCAGGTCGTTTGCGGTGACGATGTCGGCAGCGTCGTCAAAGTCGCCGTCCTCGTTGACGTCGTAGCTGAACTGCCACCACCACTGCTGACCTTCGACCTTGATCGTGCGACCGTCGCCCTCTCTGGCGAGCGCGAACACCGTCGGCAGCGTGATGATCGTGAGGAACACCAGCAATGCCGTCGGGATGAGCGTCCACGTGATCTCGGCCTTGCGATTGCCATGAATCTGCGGCGGCAGGTCGTCGGGATCGTCGGTGGGCTTGGCCCGGAACTTCACGATGATCACGACGACGGCAGCCGCCACGAAGATGCCCACTCCCACGGCCATCCAGCCCGACAGGCGCATGAGACCGTCGATGTCCTGGGCCTCCTTGCCGATGGGCTTGGTGGCATCGAGCTGACCGGTGGCACAGCCGACAACCAGCAGTGCGACACCTGCCAGGACAGCGAGGCGCAGTCCGCGAGCGAAGCGGGTGCCCATCACTCGTGACTCCCCTCAGACTCGCTCATCTCGTCGGAGGAGCGCGACCCGCCGTCGCCGGCGGGGCCGTGTCCATCAGACGCCTCGGCGTGGCCGCCGGGGTGATGGAACTCGCGCTCGCCGATGACGGCCGAAGCGATGCCCCCTGCGATCAGCGCGATACCGCCCAGCACGAGCACTGACGCGGCGATCGAGCGCCGCAGCCGTGGCTTCGCGTACACGACGAACGCGAACGTGAGGATGACCGTTGCGATCGCGATGGCGACGAAGCTTGCAGCGGTCTTGCTCACCGTCAGGAAGATCCGCGACGCCAGCACCACCGGTATGGCAATGCCCAGCGCGCCGTAGAGCGAGATCTCGAATGGCCGCAGCAGCCGTGCCCGCTCGACGGCGTTGGATTCGGCATCGGTCGACAGGTGCTCGGCCCAGGCGCTCATCGTCCACTCGATGGCAGAGATCAGCAGCAGCGCGACACCGCAAATGGCGAGCAGCGAGTCGGTGACCAGACCCACCATGAGCACGCCCATGCCCAGCGCGGCCATGATCGGCCAGTAGGCCGGCGTGGGCTGGTGATCGGCCAGATGCTCGCGGTCGAGCGAGTCGCCGTCGCCGACCGTCAAAGCCAAGCTGAACAGCAGCGCGAACGCCCCCGCAGCAACGCCCAGCACGATCGTGGCGTACATGACCACATGGCCTGTGCCGTCCATGCCGGTGAGGACACCGACCACGGCGGCGGCCGCGGCGGCCAGCGCAATGCGTCCGGCGAAGTACCTGCTGGCGATGCCGACCATCGATCCCCTACTTCACCACGTACACGACGTACCACGTGGCAGCCCACGCAAGCACGGCGAAGTCCCAGAAGAAGACCGCTGAACCCAGCAGCGTCGAACGGTCCCGGCCGACGCTGCCGCCCAGCGATCTCAGTGTCATCAAGCCGAGATAGAACATTCCGACGATCAATATCGCCAGCGAGAGCCCGGTCACTGCGAACGCCAGATTCTCCCACTCGCCCGCGCCGAGCTCGATCTCCATGCGGTTGAGGCTGTGCATCACCATGTTGAAGAAGGCGAATCCCATCACGAGCGTGATGGCCATGCCCACCCAGGTGTGGCCGCGTTCGCCGCGTCGGCTGGCCCAGTGCGCCCAGTGCGCCGTCACCACCGAGACCAGCAGCGTGATGAGGGCGTACACCAGCTGCGGGTTGGGCACGGATTGGCCGGCCAGCCAGTCATGCCCAGGGTCGTCGAGGAGGTGGCGACGTGCCATGTAGTGGCCCAGCGCGCCAGCAACCGCCATGGACCCTGCCGCGATGGCGAAGCCGGTGCCGACGAGCTGGCTGCGCGGGCGCGGCGGCAGGCCGGGAACGGTGTAGCGACCGGGCTGGGGTGCTTCGGCGGTGCTCACCGCGGTCTCGGACATCAGGCCGGCACCTCGGAGGCTGTGCGCTCGGCCGACGCAACGCTGCCGTTGAGCTCGGCATCGAGCAGGGGGGTGCCCGAGTTCAGCTGCGGCAGGGAATCGGACTGTCCCAAGGCCGGCGGCGAGTCGAGCAGCCATTCGGGCGTCAGGCCGCCCCACGGATCGGCATCCGCTTCGGCACCCTTGCCCATGCCCACCGAGACCAGGAGATTCAGCACGACGAGCCCGAGGCCGGCCAGCACGATGACGACGCCGATGCCGCCGACCACCGAGAGACCCTCAGCAGCAGAGCTGTCGATGAGGCTGCCGTAGTCAGTGGTCAGCAACGGATCGTTGTAGACGAACTGGGGCTGCTCGGTGAACGCGCCCGACAGCGTCGGGCCGAGCCATGCCAGGAAGGCGCCCCCGCCGATCGCGGCGAAGCTGGCCCACCCGGCCAACTCCGACAGCCGCCGTCCCCAGATCTTCGGGGCCCACCAGTGCAGTGCCGCCAGCACGCCCAGCAGCCCCGCACCGTAGATGAGCAGGCTCTGCTGACCCGTGACCCAAGTGGTGAAGCGCAGCGGGGCGTTGCCGTCGACGCCGCGGCCCGCGATGTTCAGCCAATCCACGCCGGCGCCGATCAGCCCGACCAGAGCGACGACCGCGATGAGCTTTCCCGCGCCGAACGCAGCCAGCACTGCGGTGGTGGGACGCGGCCATGTGCGGCTCTGCCATACGGTGAATCCCAGCAGCGCCAGCAGGCCGCCCACACCGGCCAGCGCACCGGCGTAGAGGCCGACCAGCACGATGCCCTCGAGGCCGTCGACGACGTCGGCACCCTCGCCGGCGATGCCGAAGTTGGCCCAGGCGCCGAAGCCGAACAAGCCGACAAGACCCATGGTGAAGTACAGCGCCAGCGGCTCGAAGACCCAGCGGCGTGCAGCGGCCAGCATGATCTCAGCCGCCACCCCCAGCACAGGCACGACATAGATGAACAGCTGCGGCGTCCGGTACATCCAGTCGATGCGGGGCCAGACGCCGTAGTTTCCGTCGAGAAAGTGGCGGCCGTAGCCGTGGTCGATGTAGAGCAGGACCAGCTGGCCTAGCACCACGCCGAGGCTGACCACCAGCATCGACGCCGTGACCAGCGCTGACCACGCGAACGGCGGCGTGCGGTCCATGTACATGCCCGGCGCACGCATGGTGAGCGTGGTGACGGCAACGCAGATGGCACCGACAATCAGCGACATCACCAGTCCCGCCAAGGCGAGCATGTGCAGCCGGACGCCCTCGTCCCAGCCGCCGGCGGGACCCCCGTTGCCGATGTACGCGCCGACCAGCACGCCGAACGACACCAGCCAGCCCCAGAAGGACAGGGCCGCCGCCCGCGCAAAGGCAATGTTGGGTGCGCCGACCTGCAACGGGACGATGTAGATCGCGACGCCCAGGAAGAACGGGATGAGCATCCCGAAGACCAGCGCGTCGCGGGTGAACATGAACACTTGGGTGAAGGTCTCGAGATTGAGCACCGCATGCCCGCTGTCAGAGGCGAGATCGAATCGCACCAGCGCATCGGTGATGGCGCCGGCGAGCGCGAAGAGCAGCGAGAACCCGATGAACAGCCGACCGATGCGCTTGTGGTCGGCCGTGTTGAGCAGACCGAACGCGGTCGGGTCTTCTGCCTGCGGAGCTACGGCAGACCCTGTCGAATGCGCAGCTTCGGTGGTGGCGTCGGTCATGCGGCGAAGTGGTTCCCGAACTCGGCTGGCAGCGCCGCTTTGAGGCGACACCAACGGCGCACTCTAGCGACCCGCGAGCCCATGAACCAGATTGTTCGCAACGCGATGCCCGTTGCTTCCCGTTCTTGTCTCCGTCCTCCTGTGATCGGGCTCACGGGCCGCTCGGGCCACGGCTTCGCCTAAGGACTCAGCCTCCGGCTGCGTCACCAGCTGAGCCGGACGACCACGTCGACAGCCATCGCCGCGAACAGCAGCCCCAAGTACGCGATCGAGGTGTGGAACACACGCATCGCGGTGTGGGGTGTCAGGGCGCGCCACAGCGTCACCAGCTGCCATCCGAACGCAGCGCCGCCGGCCAACGCGACCGCCCAGTACAGGCCTCGGGCGTCGGCGGCGACGGCAAACCACAGCGACAGCGCGATCACCGCAAAGGTGTGCAGTGTCATCTGCACCAGCACCGAGCGCTCGCTGGCCACCGACGGCAGCATCGGCACCTCGGCGGTGTCGTAGTCGTCG
Source organism: Acidimicrobiia bacterium (assembly GCA_022826045.1). GTDB lineage: Bacteria > Actinomycetota > Acidimicrobiia > Acidimicrobiales > Poriferisodalaceae > Poriferisodalis. The sequence continues at coordinate 21,408 of JAJDVQ010000055.1, forward strand.
GCGTAGCGGATGGCCAGCGCCCAGAAATGCGGCGGCGTCCAGAAGAAGACGATCGCGAACGCGATCCAAGCCTCGAGCGACAGCGTGCCTGTCACCGCGGCCCAGCCGACGAGCACCGGTGCAGCGCCGGCCGCCCCGCCGATGACGATGTTCTGGGCCGACGACCGCTTCAGCCACAGCGTGTACACGAACACGTAGAACAGGCACGCAGCCAGCGCGAGCAGGGCTGCAAGCAGGTTGGCGCCCCACCACAGAATCCCGAACGCTGCCGCTTCGAGCACCATGCCGTAGATCAGCGCAGCACGCGGTGTCACCGTGCCGACGACCAACGGGCGGTGGGCCGTGCGAGCCATCGTCGCGTCGATGTCGCGATCTATGTACATGTTGAAGGTGTTCGCGCCGGCCGCCGACAGCGTGCCGCCGACCACGGTGAACAGCATCAGCGCCACCGACGGCACGCCACGCTCGGCCACAAACATCGGCGGCACCGTCGTCACCAGCAGCAGTTCGATGATGCGCGGCTTGGTGAGCGCGACGTATCCCCGCAATGTCGATCCACGCAGAGTCGGGCGCAGCGCCGCCAGCATTGCTGTGAGGCTACGAGTCGCCTCTAACGTTTCAGCGTGAGATTGCCCGAGCCGTCGCAGCTGCAACAGCGCGGGCGGCACGTCACGCCCGAGCGCTTCGCCATGATCGCGCGCTGGGCCCTCTGGTCGCTCGTGGCGATCGTCGTCACTGGCTCGCTTGTGCGCCTGACGGGCAGCGGTCTGGGCTGCAGCGACTGGCCGAACTGCGAGCCCGGCGAGTTCGTGCCGGCCGCCGACTTCCACGGATGGGTGGAGTTCGGCAATCGCATCGTGACCGGACTGGTCTCTGCCGCAGTCATCCTGGCCGTCGCGGCATCGTGGTGGCGGCGGCCGCGCCGCGCGGACCTGGTGTGGTGGTCGCTGGGCCTGGTGGCCGGCGTGGTTTTCCAGATCGGCCTCGGCGCGGTGACCGTGCTGACCCACCTGTCCCCTCCCATCGTGATGTCGCACTTCCTGGCGTCGCAGGTGCTGGTGTCGGCTGCGGTCGTTTTGCAGCATCGGGCGTCTTGGCAGGCACCACCCGTCGGCGGCGACGCGGCCCGGCTGCCGACCCATGTCCGGACACTCGCATGGCTCGCTGCGACGCTCACGGCTGCAGCTCTGTGGACCGGCACGGTGGTGACCGGCACCGGGCCCCATGGCGGCGACGAGCATGTCGAGCGCCTGCAGTACGCCCTGCCGTCTGTGGCGCGCATCCACGGCATCACGGTGGCAGTCCTGGCTGCGGTCACGTTGCTGCTCGCCTTCGCGGTGCGACGGCTGGCCGCGACGCAGGGGGACGCTGCTCTGGGCGGCGCAACGACCGCGCTCGGCCGGCGCATTCGGATCGTGATCGGGGTCATGGCCGTGCAGGCAGCGATCGGGTACGTGCAGTACTTCAATGAGCTGCCCGTGCTGCTCGTTGCGCTGCATGTGGTCGGCGCAACGCTGCTCACGATCACGATGACCCGCTTGGTGCTCGCCGCCGAGGTCGGTGTTGGCGAATCGGTTGGCATCGCGGGCCGCGCGTTCGCAGAATGAAGCCGTGAGCCCGAACGCGCCGACTGTGTCGCCGCGGCTGGCGCAAGCGCCAGCCGTTGCCGAGCCCGAGGTTGTCCGCGATCCGACCAGCGAAGACGAGCACAGCACCGACTCGCCATGGGTTGTGCTGGTGTGGAATGACCCGATCAACCTGATGAGCTACGTCGTGTACGTGTTCCAGAAGCTCTTCGGCTACAGCGAGGCCAAGGCGACCCAGCTGATGCTGGACGTCCACCACAAGGGCCGCGCAGCAGTCGCGTGGGGGACGCGCGAGCAGGCCGAGCTCGACGTCTTCCGCCTGCACGAGTACGGCCTGTGGGCCACGATGCAGAAGGACGACTGAGCTATGGCCGAGTATTCGCTGGCAGCTGGCGACGGTCTCGCGACGGCGAAAGCGGGCACGTGACCGGCACCCGTTTCGGCGCCCGTGGCTCGCTCGTGAGCGTGCACCTCGCGGACTGGGAGCGGCGGCTGCTCACCGAGCTGGTGGGCGAGCTGCGCAGCAACCTGCTGGATCACACACCGGCACGTGACGGCGGCGACGGCCTGGACCCGTCGCTGCGGCGTCTCTTCCCGCCGGCCTACCTCGCCGACCCCGACCGCGACGCGGAGTACCAGCGCCTCATGCGTGACGATCTGCTCGCCGAGCGCCTGGAGCATCTCGATCTGCTGGACGGCACGCTCGCAGCCGATCACCTCGACGATGCACAGGTCATCGCCTGGATGCAGGGGCTCAACGAGCTGCGGCTGGTGCTCGGCACACAGCTCGACATCTCCGAAGAAGAGGACCCGACCGATCTCGATCCGCACGATCCCGCCCAGCGGCCAAGGCTGCGGTACCACTACCTCGGCGGCCTGCTGGCAGAGCTCATCGACGCCACCACCACGTAGCCTGAGACGCCCTGCCCCCATCGTCTAGCGGCCTAGGACACTGGCCTTTCACGCCAGCGGCACGGGTTCGAATCCCGTTGGGGGTGCTGGATGGCGGCAGCGTCGCAAGCGTGGATGCGAGAGTTCTGAGGTTCAGGCTGTGTTGGCGGCGGGAGACTATTCCTCGGGCGCCAGGGGGAGCCGGAGTTCGACCGTGGTGCCCCCGCCGTCGGTGTCGACGACCGACACCGAGCCGTCGTGGCTGCGAGCTGCGTAGTCGACGATGGACAGCCCGAGACCGGAACCGGGCCGCGAGCGCGCTTCGGGGGCACGGTAGAAGCGCTCAAAGACGGTCTCGCGCAAAGCAACGGGGATGCCGGGGCCGTGGTCGCGCACCCGAACCCGGGCTTCCCGGGCCACCGCAGCGACACTGATCTCGATGGCATCGTCGGGCGGTGACCACTTGACCGCGTTGTCGACGAGATTGCCGATCGCTCGCTCGATCAGCGCAGCGTTCACGACCACCTCGCACGGCTCGAACGCGGTCACGAAAACCGTCTCAGTCCGGCGGCGGTGCCGCTCCACCACCGACACCGCCAGCTCGGCCAGATCGACGCGCTCCGGCTCGCCGTGGGACCGCCGGTCGGTCGCCAGCTCGACGAGCTCGTTCACCAGTTCGGTGAGCTGATCCAGCTCGAACTGCACGTCGTCAAGCATCTGACGGCGGTCGTCAGCATTCAGGCTGGCCGACCCGGCCGAGGCTGCACCGCTATCACCGCCGGACGGTCCTGCCGCGGGCAGGCGCCCGGCCTGAAGCGAGTGCCCGGATTCAGGCGGCTGCTCGGCACGGGCCAGCAGCTCAATGTTGGTGCGAATGCTAGTGAGCGGTGTGCGCAACTCGTGGCCCGCGTCGGCTACCAAGCGATGCTGCTGGGCGCGCGACATCGCCAAGGCCTCCAGCATCGCGTTGAAGCTGTGCGCCAGTTCGCCCAGCTCATCGTCGCGCTCGAACTCGATGGGCTGGTCCAGGTCTTGGGTGCGCGCGACGTTCCGTGCCGCGTCGGTGAGCCGCCGAACAGGCCGGATCGCGCGGCCCGCCACCAGGAACCCCAGCAGTCCGGCGCCCCCGACACCGATGGCGGCCACCGCAGCCAGCGCATTGCGTAGGCCCTCCACATTCTCGTCCACCTCATCGAGCGGGCTTGCCACCATCAGCGCCCCCACCGATGCCACTGGCACGGTGAGCACCCGCAGGCGGACACCGTCGGCGGACACGTCGCTTCGATGTCGGCGATCCCGTCCATTGGCCACCGCGATATCGCCACGTGCCACCGGCAGCGGCTCGTCGGACGCGTAGAGCACTGCGCCGTTCGGGGTCACGATCTGCACAAGCACGTCCCGCGGCACGAACCGCCCGAAGAACTGGACGCCCGGGCGCTCAGGCAGACGCCCGCCGCGCGCGGCCAGCACCGCCACGCGGTCATCGAGCTTGCGATCGAGCGCGGAGCGAGCCTCGGCGCGCGCGATCCACAGCGCGACCCCCGACACCGCCAGCACAGCGACAGCAGCCGAAGCCGCCACCAGCAGCCCGAGCCGAGTACGAATGGTCATGAGGATCTCAGCACATACCCCACACCGCGCACGGTCCGGATCGGGCTGCCGCCGTCGGCGCCAGCAACCGCTGCCAGCTTGCGTCGCAGGTAGCCGACGTAGACCTCCAGGGAATTCGAGGCCAGCGACGCGTCGTAGCCCCACACCGTGTCGTAGATCTCGTTGCGGTGCAGGACACGGCCCGGGTTGAGCAGGAACAGCTCCAGCAGCCTGTGCTCGGTGTGGGTCAGCGTGACGGGCTCGCCGGCGCAGGTCACCTCGTAGCTGGCGGTGTCGAGCACGATGCCGGCGCACGTCAGCCGCTCGTCTTCATCCGGCGACGAGCTCCCGACACTCCGGCGCAGCAACGCCCGCAGTCGAGCCAGCAGCTCGTCGAGCGCGAACGGCTTGGCCAAGTAGTCGTCGGCGCCGGCATCGAGGCCCTCCACCCGGTCCGCTGTGCTGTCCCGTGCCGTCAGCAGCAGGATCGGCAGGCGGCGCCCCGCGGCGCGCAGGCGACGGCACAACTCGAAGCCGCCCAGATTCGGCATGGTGGCGTCCAGCACCATCACGTCTGCCCGGCCGGCCAGCGCCTCGCCCTCGAAGCCATCGCTGCCTTCGAGCACGTCATAACCCTCGAGCTGCAAGGCCCGTCGCAATGCCGCTCGGATGCGCTGATCGTCGTCGACGACAGCTACCGCGGGGCTCGCACCGCTCGGCCGATCAGCACCCATGGCCTCATTCTGGAATGCCGCTCATGAGAAACCCATGAGAGGCCGAGCCAGGCGGTTCGGCGACTAGCCGGCGGCGGCGCTGCGGCGGCGCAGGTACGGGATGGTGAGCGCGGCGCAGGCTTCGCGTTCTGTTTCGTAGCTCAAGGCTCGCACGGCGTCGGCGATGTCCCACCAGGTCACCTCGTTGACCTCGCTCGGGTCGCCGGTGAGCCGCTTGGGCACCTTCGTCGGGGCCATCGCGTAGAAGAGCACCAGCTTGGGCACCCCGCTTGCGATCAGGTAGCTGACCGGGTACGGCGCAGACGTGATCGCGCACCGCACGCCCGTCTCCTCGCGGACCTCGCGCAGTGCCGCCTCCTCCCAGGATTCGCCCCGGTTGAGGTGGCCCTTGGGCAGTGACCAATCGTCGTGGCGCGGCCGGTGCACCACCAGCACGGCGCCGTCGTGGCAGACGACGCCGCCCGCCGCCCGGTCCACAGGTGCATTGGAGTAGCGGCCACGCTCGACGTGGCGCCGGCGCATCTTCGTCGCGACCTGCGCGGCAGGAGCCTGGGCCGACTTCTTGAGGCCCTTCTTCGACGACTTCGCCCCATCGGATGCCACGGTTCGTGTCTAGCGTGTCCACGCCGACCGGGATGTACATGTCGGGGGCCGGCCGGGTCGACAACGGGGGACAGACATGGACTTGGGGATCTGCATCGCATCGCACATCGGCGATCTCGACTACGTCACCCGCGCCGAGGAACTCGGCTACACCCATGCCTGGTTCGCGGACAGCCACATGCTGTGGTCGGACTGCTACGCCACCCTGGCGCTCGCCGCTGAGCGCACCAGCACCATCCAGATCGGGACTGGCGTATCGGTCTCGGGCACACGGCCCGCTCCGGTGACCGCCGCGTCGATCGCGACGATCAACGCGCTCGCGCCCGGGCGGACGTTTCTCGGCATCGGCACCGGCAATACGGCGATGCGGATCATGGGACACAAGCCCCAGCGCATCGCCGAGTTCGATGACTACTTGGCGGCGTTGCGGCCGCTGCTGCGCGGCGAGGAAGCCGTCCACCATTTCGGCGGCAGCGCGCAGCCGATCCGCCACATCATGCCGGACGCCGGCTTCGTCAACTTCGATGACGAGATTCCGCTGTACGTGTCAGGCTTCGGGCCACGGTCGCTCGGGCTGGCCGGTCGCTACGGCGATGGCGCGGTGCTGTCGGTTCCGCCTGACGGCTCGGCCACGGCGCGCGTCTGGGAGTACATCGAGGCGGGCGCCGCCGAGGCAGGGCGCTCGATCGATCGCGCCGACTACCTGATGTGCTCGCTCACCACGATCGTGATCCTGGACGACGGCGAGACGCTGGCCAGCCAGCGCGAGCGGGTCCATCACGAGGCGGGAGCCTTCGCGATGGCGTCGCTGCACTACTCCTACGACCAGTACCGGCAGTTCGGCAGGTCGCCGGGCGCCCGACTGGAGGCGATCTGGGACGAGTACTGCGCGATGCTCGACGACACCGATCCAGAGCGCATCCACCAGCGCATCCACGCAGGCCACAACTGCTGGGTACTGCCCGAAGAAGCCCGGTTCCTCAACGACGAGCTCATCGACGCCACCTGCATCGTGGGCACTGCCGACCAGGTCACCGAGCGGCTGGCGGACCTGGGCGAACGAGGGCTTGACCAGATCATGATCCTGCCCAACTTCGACCCCCGCTACGAGGTGCTCGAACGCGTCGGCAACGAGATCATCCCCCGGCTGGCGGCCGGCTGAGTGGGTCAGCAGGAGACCGCTCGGTAGCCTTGTGCGCCGCTGTCAAGCCCACCCGCGGGGAGCTGCTTCGGATGAGCAACATCTGCCAAGTCACCGGCCGTCGGCCGCATTCGGGCTTCAACGTGTCGCACTCGCATCGGCGGACGAAGCGCTGGTTCAAGCCGAACATCCAGCGGAAGCGGTTCTGGGTGCCCAACGAGGGGCGCTGGGTCACGCTGACTGTCAGCGCGAAGGGCATCAAGACGATCAACAAGCGCGGTATCGAGTCGGTGGTGGCCGATCTGCGCCGTCGTGGGGAGAAAGTCTGATGCCCAAGAGCGACAAGCGGCCGATCATCAAGCTCAAGTCCACCGAGGGCACCGGCTACACGTACACGACCCGCAAGAACAAGACCAACACCCGCGACCGGATCGAGCTGCGCAAGTACGACCCGGTGCTGCGTCGGCACGTCATCTTCAAAGAAGAACGCTGAGCGACGCCAGGGCTTGCTGACGGCGCTCGCCTCACGACGATGCGTCGATTGATTGCGCGCACCGTCGACCGGGGCGCCGAGCCGCCGCAGTGACTCGCGCCCGGCCCACTCGCCTCAGCCTGGGGGCGGCACGACGGCTTGCTATCGGCACCCAAGGGGTTGCCTCGCCGCTGCCGGACGGACGGCTCGACGTCCGGCACCTGCGGCGGGCCATGGACCACATGGGCCTGCTGCAGATCGACGCCGTCAACGTGCTGGCGCGCTCGCACCTGCTGGTGCTGCGCGCCCGGATGGGCGGCACGCACGACGCCGTGCTGGGGTTGCTCGAGCGGGCGGCGTACGCACGCCGGGCAGACGAGCGGGAGCTGACCGAGTACTGGGGCCATGAGGCATCGTTCGTGCGTGTGGCCGACTGGCCGCTGTTCGGCTGGCGGATGCGCCGGGGGGCTGTCGGCGACATGTGGAGCGGCTACGCCCGCTTCGGAGAGGCCAACCAGCCCAAGATTCGAGCGGCGCTTGCCTGGCTCGACGCCAATGGTCCCGCCTCCACCGCCGAAGTGGATGCCGCGATGGACTGGGGACCCGGCGTACGCGGACCCTGGGGAACACGCAGCAACGGGAAGCTGGCGCTGGCATGGCTGTTCTGGGCAGGTCGGGTTGGCGTGGCCGACCGTGTCGGTTTCGTGCGTCGCTACGACGTGATCGAACGGGTACTGCCGAGCGAAGTGGTGGCGACTGTCGTGGACGAACCCGACGCGCATCGGGCGCTGCTGGCAGACGCCGTCCGGTGCCTCGGAGTGGCCACTGCGGACGATCTCATCGACTACCACCGCCTGCCGAAGCGCATCGCGCCCGCTCGCATCGCCGAGCTCGTCGAGGACAACCAACTCATCGAGGTGGCAGTGGAGGGCTGGGATCGGCCGGGGTATGTGCCCGCCGGCCAGTGCGCTGCCCGGCGACGGTCTCGATCGGTGCTGCTCAGCCCATTCGACCCGCTGGTATGGCACCGCCCCCGCGCCGAGCGGCTGTTCGGCTTCCACTACCGCATCGAGATCTACACGCCCAAGGCCAAACGGCAGTACGGCTATTTCGTGCTGCCGTTCCTGCACGACGATGCGCTGGCGGCGCGCCTCGATGTGCGCTTCGACCGGGAACGCAACGTGCTGGAAGTACCGGCTGCGTGGGCTGAGCCGGCGTCGTGGCCCAGCGGCGCCGCGGCCTCCGCAGACGCTCTGGAGGCGCTGGCAGCCGAGCTGCATGCGCTGTCAGCGTGGTGCGGCGGCGAGGGAGTGTCGGTGCTGTCTCGCGGCGATCTCGCCGACCGCCTGCGTGCTGCGGTCGCTGGCGCTGATTGCTGATCGAGGTGGCTCGGCCCGTTGAGGCGCCCGACCGACGACAGGCTCTTCCGAGTCAGCAGGGGTACTCGGCAGGCCTCATGCCGTTGGCTTGCCATGGCCGTCGTTGGTGAACCGCGCCTGCGCCGAAGTCGGAAAGAGAACCCACCCCACCGGTGCATCCGGGCTAAGTACTGCTGCCGAAGCTACACCTCGCTTCAAGGGCGCTTGACCATCACCGTGTCAAGCTGAACTTGTTAGACAGGCCGCTCACGCAACCGCAGGCATTCAACCCGCGCCGAGCAGTGCTGCCAGACGTCGAAGGGTGGCAAGCACCTCTTCCGCACGCGCTGCGCTTCCTCCCGCGAGCACATCGGCGGCTTCGGCGCTCAAGAGCGACCAAACGGTCTCCGGATCGCTGTCGTCGGTGTGCTTTCGCAAGAACGCTGTCCAGTCGCGAGCAGGAATGCCGGCCAAGGGCTGACGGATCGCGGCATCGATCCAGTCGTCCATGATGCCGATTCTGGCAATCCGGCCAAAGTTGTGGCCGCTGTCGGAGACCGGTTCGTCGACCGTGTGATCCCGGCCGCTGTACGGCTCGACCCCGGCGGGCATGCGAATTGTCGTGTCGCTGCGGGCACTCCGGACGTTCTGCCACCAGTAGTTGCGATACTCCGCGGCATAACGGGCCGACCAGATGCCGGGTGCAAGCACGCGCGGCTTCCCCGAAACCACATTCGACAAGCACCAAGGCACCACGACGAGCAGATCCCACTGACTGCAAGCCATCGGCGTGACCGTGTACCGAAAGCTCGGTACCGCCTCCTTCGCGAGCAAGTACCAGCCCTTCAGCTCGATTCCCATCGCCACGTCGTTGACCCCCTGCGCGCTGCGGCTGCGCAGGAGGACATCCGGAAACGTCTGCGCCTGCCTCACAAACTCGTGCAGAGGCCACTCGCCATCGGGATCCCAGACATCGCGCATCCTGTTCAGTGCTTCCACCACCTGCACTTCGATCGTCGCTCCGAGAACCGTGTTCAGCGCGAATAGATCCGTCGCATCGAGACCCTCCATAACGGTCGGCGACTGGAAGTGAATCGGCAACGCGGTGAGCGCATCCCGAACCCTGTTGGAGAGAGATGTGACCCGATGGTCGGGGCCCGGCTCGGGTGGGGTTGGCTCGTCCGCGCTCGCGGCGCGAGCTTCGTTGGGCATCAGACGTTCTTGCGCGGAGCAGCCGATGCGTCCAAAAGCCGCTGCTCGGCGACATCGGCAAAGTGGTCCACGCGCTCAGCTGCGAATGCATGCCGCCCACACACAATTGCTGCGACGGCGGCACTGCACAAACCGCCGAACGGCTCCCAGACCACATCGCCTGGACGGGTGGCCGCTGTGATGATGCGCTCCATGAACTCGACCGGCTTCTGGTTGAGGTGGACAGACGCATGGCGGCCCGGATTGTGGACACGCGGTGCGGAGCGGATTCCATTGCCCTTGTAGCGCTCGTCGCTGTGCAGCGCGGGTCGGGGCCACACGTTCGTCAGGCCGTGGGCATGAGTCCAAGCGTGGCGCAGCCGCGACCACTCCGACGCAGTGAGGGGCGCAACGCCATCCACGGAGTAGTAGGGGGCACCCTTTGGGTCACCATGGCGGTTCGCGTAGGCGACTAGGCGCTCCAGCATCTCGGGCGGTGGGAAGTACCAAAGCCAATCCTGGGTCAGGTACTTTCGAGTCGCTGCATTGGCGACTCCACACGCCTCGTTTGCGCGGTACAGGGGCAAGCCAGCCCGCAGCCATTCATGGCGCAGCCACTGCTTGGCGGGCATGACGCCCTCTGCTGTCTCGAATTCCAGGCGTCGCCGGTAGAAAACGCAGACCTCGGTGGCCACCGGGAACTGGCGGATCGTGTCGCCGTTGACGTTGCCGGCGATGTGACTGAGCCCCTTGTCCCAGACGATGCTCTGGACGTAATCCCAGCCAGCGTCCGCCAGCAGCGGATGCACGCTCGCCCAACCGATCTCCGTATTCCAGAACCACAGCGTCGTAGCCGGGTGGGCGAACTTCGTCCAGTTCTCGATATGCGGGGCGTACCAGTTCGGCAACTCCGACGGAGTGCGCGGATCGCCTGGAAACCCGCCGACACCGTACGCGCCGTCGGACATGATCAGCGAAGGCTGAGGCCATTCCACGTAGACGTCAAGAACATCGCCGCGGTGCAGTGACCAATGCGGCCGCGATTCGTCAAACCCGGCGGAAGCGCGCGTTCGTTCGGTCACCACACGACCAGAATAGGCAGGGGGTGTCACCGAATCACTGCTCATCGCCAACTGTCGTCGATGATCGCACATCGGACATCCGATAGCTGAACGAGCACTCCGAAATGGGCGCTGATTGCTGATCGAGGTGGCTATCGTTGCTGCGCTTGCATCGGCGGAGATCCCGATCTCGACGTCGTGGCAAGCACACAGCAATGCAACTGGTCCCGTGGTGAAGTCTGGAGTTCACGCTGGCCTGTCAAGCCAGAGGTCGCGGGTTCAAATCCCGTCGGGACCGCGGTCGGGTAGCTCAGTTGGCAGAGCGCGCGCCTGAAAAGCGTGAGGTCACCGGATCGACGCCGGTCCCGACCACTGCCTAGGGCGAGCGAAGGGGCTTCGCCCCCGCTCGCAAACTCAAGGGGTGCCGTGGTGGCACGTCCCCGCGGGGCGTTTAGCGGCGGGTGACGTTGTCTTGGTGGGCGGCTGTTGCTACGGCTGATGCCACTGCGGGGACTACTGAGCGGTCGAAGGCTGTGGGGATGACCAGGTCGGGGCTGAGATCGTCGCTGGAAACGCCTGCGGCGATGGCTTCGGCGGCGGCGATCTTCATGTTCTCGGTGATGTCTGTGGCGCCCGCGTCGAACGCACCCCGGAAGATCCCGGGGAATGCCAACACGTTGTTGATCTGGTTGGGGTAGTCGCTGCGGCCGGTGGCCACCACAGCCGCGATGTCGCCGATGTCGTCGGGCAGGATCTCGGGGTCGGGGTTCGCCATCGCGAACACGATCGGTCGCTCCGCCATCGTCGCCACGTCGTCACGGGTGATGAGTCCCGGACCGCTGAGGCCGAGAAACACGTCTGCGCCGGCCATCGCATCGGACACCGAGCCGGCCACGCGCTCGGCGTTGGTGTTGGCCGCGAGCCATTCCTTGGCGTGGTTCAGCTCGCTCCGGCCGGGGTGAATGGTGCCCTTGCGGTCGCAGGCGATCACATCGCCGATGCCGGCGCCCAACAGGATCTTGGCGGTCGCAACGCCGGCCGCACCCGCCCCCAGGATGACGCAGCGCAGGTTCGCCAGCTCTTTGCCCACGATCCGCGCCGAGTTCTCGAGCGCTGCCAAGGCGACCACTGCGGTGCCGTGCTGGTCGTCGTGGAACACGGGGATGTCGAGCGCAGCGCGCAGCGCCTCTTCGACCTCGAACGCCCCGGGCGCCGCGATGTCCTCCAGGTTGATGCCGCCGAAGGTGGGCGCCAGCCGGATGACCGTCTCCACGATCTCGTCAGGTTCATTGACGTCGAGGCAGATCGGGAACGCATCCACACCGGCGAATTCCTTGAACAGCAGCGCCTTGCCCTCCATGACCGGCATGGCCGCGGCCGGGCCGATGTCACCGAGACCCAGCACCGCCGTGCCGTCGCTGACTATCGCGACCGTGTTGCCCTTGATCGTCAGGTCGTGGACCCGCTCGGGCTCATCAGCGATCGCCCGGCAGACACGGGCCACGCCGGGCGTATAGGCCATGGAGAGATCATCGGCATTGCGCAGCGGGATGCGAGTGACCGTCTCAAGCTTGCCGCCGGCGTGCAGTTCAAAGGTGCGATCAAGCGCAGCGATGACCGTGATGCCTTCGAGCCCGTTGACTGCGTCGCAGATCTGGACGATGTGCTGCTCGCTGGACGCATCCACCACGATGTGCTGGCGCAGCGAGCCCTGTGTGATCGTGAAGCCGTCGAGGCTCTGGATGTTGCCGCCCACGTCGCCGATAGCGGTGCACAGCCGGCCGAGCGTGCCCGGCTGGTGGGCCAGCTCGACTTCGAGCGTGGCGGAATAAGCAGCGGTGGGTCGAGACCCTGCAGTGGCCGTCATCAGTGCTCCTGCGTGTTCGGGCACCGGAGGGTATTGGCCTGACGCCCGATCTCGATGATGCAGCAGGAGTCGGCGGCCGCGCCAAAGCGATCGCATTGCCGCAGTGTCGTTCAAGCCCAACTCCGAGCAACGGCTAACGTCCGTCGAACATCAGCGGGCTGCTCGGCAACAGCAGACCGCCCAGCAATGAAAGAGCAGTCATGTCTGACATCGATGAGCACCAGGACCCAGAGGCGACCATTGCGTCTGAGGGAGACGAGTTGACCGAAGCTGAGCTTGAACAGGTCCAAGGCGCGACCGGTGTCAGCACGGGCGGCCAAATAGTCAACCCCGGGGCCGGGGCCGCCGCGTCGGGCACGGCCAAGGCCGCAACGGGGACCGCAGCGGGCCTGTAACACCACTCACTCGGCGGCGGCAGCAGCTGATGCCGGAGACCGACAGGGCAACATCGGCCGAGCGGGAGATCGACCTGATCTGAAGAGTTGCGGTACCCGAGGCTAGGCGAGCTGGCGCTCCACGAGCCGCTTGAACACGCCATCGGCGCCGTACAGCTCGTCGAAGCTGCCGACCTGCACCACGCGTCCTGACTGCATCACATAGATCCGGTCGGCCTGCCGGATGGTCGACAGACGGTGGGCGATCACGATGCGGGTGGCGGCGAGGCGCTCGATGCCGGTCATCACCTGTGCTTGGCTGCGAGAGTCGAGCCAGCTCGTGGCCTCGTCGAGCCACACCACGCGTGGGTTGCGTGCCAATGCCGCAGCTATACGGACTCGCTGGGCCTGCCCGCCCGAGAATGTCGAGCCTTCGGTGACGACGGTGTGCATCTGCATCGGCATCTCGGCGATCTCGTCGGCGATGTCGGCGCGACGCGCCGCATTCCACGCGTCATCGACGGTCAAGTCGTCGCCCATCCCGATGATGTTGTCGAGGAGGCTGCCCGGTTGCAGAGCGGTGTCCTGGGTGACCACGCCGAGTTGCCGGCGCAGCACATGACGATCAAGGAACGCGATGTCGCGGCCGTCGTAATACACGCTGCCTGAGGTCGGTTCTTCCAGACCGAGCCCCAGCCGCATCAGCGTGCTCTTGCCGGCACCGGAGTCGCCCACGATCGCGATGAACTCGCCCGGGCGAGCGCTGATCGACACGTCGGTGATGATCTCGGTGTCGGGGTCGTAGCGGAAGCTGACGTGGTCGAAGCTGACCTCACCCCCGATCTCGAATCCGCCGCGGCCGGCGCCGGACGGCTCCGGGCGTTCCCGCAGCACCGGGCGGACCTGCTCATACGCGGGCACTGCCGCTGCCACCGCCTCGAACGAGCGGGCCAGGTTGGCCGCGGCTGCGTAAAAGGTCATGGCGACTGCGTAGACGACGAGGAAATCGCTGACCTGCAGCTGATCCTCCCCGCGCCACACGGCGACCCCGCACAGGGCCGCGCCGATCAGCGCAGGCGTCGCCGCGCCCAGCGACATCAGGTGCTCGTTGAGGCGTGCAACCGCAATGGTCGCAAGCTGTTGATCGCGATAGTGGCCCGCCCATCGGGCGAAGGCGGACGGCTCGGCGCCGGCACTGCGCAGCTTGCTGATCCCGCTGATCGACTGCAGCAGCTCGCTGGTGGCGCGACGCTCAGCTGCGAACCTGCGCCGCTGCGGGCCGAACTGCCACAGCCCGACCAGCGCGCCGACGGCCACGCTCAGCGCACCCAGCGCGAGGCTGACCAGCGCGAGCGTCAGGTCGTAGGCGAAAGGGATCGCAAGCGTGGGCGCCAGGAACGCCACCGCCAGCAGCGAATTCGCCACCACACCCGACACTTGATCGCGCATCCATTGGAAGCTCGCCATGCGCGAGGCGAGATCGCCGGTAGTGAACCTCCGAAGGAAGCTCGGCGGAAGCGACAGCACACGATCCCAGGCTGCGGCGCTGACGCGTGCCGCAGCGCGCCCTTCGATGCGCATCAGCGAGGTCCCGAGCAAGATCTGCAACACCACGCCCACCGCGGCGAAGCCAGCGAGCGCGATCATCACCTGAACCAGCATGTCGCCGGCCGCGCTCACGAGCACCCAGTCGGTGAGCACACCGACTGCCACCGCCGGCGCCTGCATCAGCACAGCCGCGACAAGCCCGACCGCAACGAAGCGCACCAGATCTCCCGCGAGCCCTTGACGGGCGACGCGGGCAAGGTCGCGTGCGTTCGCCGGCTTCTCAGGCGGGAACGTCGGGTAGCACAGCCAAGCCGTCTCCGCGAGTTCGGCGGCGCGCTCGGCGCTGAGGCGACGTGAGGTTCCGTCGACAGGATCGACCACGCGATAACGGCCGGTCCAATGCGGCAGCAGCGCGACCGGCTGGCCATCTGCTGCGCGGCGGCCCAGCATCGCGCCGCTGTCGCCGAGCCACCAGCGGTCCTCGGAGCTGAGCCGAACCTCGCGCGCCCGCACGCCCGATGCGCGCACGACATCGGCCAAGCTGGGCTCAGCGTCGCCCGAGTCGCCATAACGGACCGGCGCCCTGAAGTCGATGCCTTGGCGCTTGCCGATCAGCGCCAGCGCCGACATCAGCATCGAGGCGCCGTGGACGTCCTGCGTGGGGTGGCGTTCATGGATCCGGCTGAGGCCGACCGCAGCCGACTCGGCGTCACGGCGGCGCAGCGCCTCACGTGCGGTCTGCTCGTTGACCGCATCGGCGCGCGCCAGCATCCGGTTGAGCTGTTCCGCGCTCAGCGCGAGCCGGTGGAAGTCGTCGAGCGCTTCGAGGAGCCGGCCGTCGGCTGCGAGGTCCGCAGAGGTGGAGATGCGCAGCGTGCCGTGCGGAGGCGCGGTGAGCCAGGTGTCGGAGGTCAACGGCACAGCGGCGGCGGACTGCGGTAGCGTTTCGGTGCCCAAATAGGCGACATCGACGGCATCGGACGCGGCCCACGCAACGGTGCCAGGCCGCGCCGACACGATTGTGGCGACGGCTGAGGCGGGCAGGCTCTGTGAGGCAGCGGGGTCAACGACGGCAGCGGGGCGCGGGCGCGGCTCGATCGGTTCAGCAATGGCGCGCGAGACCGAGGCGATCCAGGCGTCGGCCTGAGCGGCGAGCTCGTCGGCCAGTGCAGGATCGGCCAGATCCGAGCGCTGCAGCATCGCCAGACGCGTGCCGGGCAGGCCCTTGCCCACGGCTGTCAACGACACGTCGCTCGTCGCGAACCCGAACACCAGCTGACCCGCTTGGACGCGTGCCACATGGCGTGCGCTCGAAGCAGCCTGTCCGTCTTCGACCTCGAACAGGAACACGTCGACTGCGCCGCGAACCACGAGGCAGACCTGCGACGGGTCGTCCAGCGCGATGGGCATGTTGGCCGCGCTCGACACGTCTTCGCTCTCGCCCAGCGCGACTTGCGCAATGCGCGACGTGCGGCTCATCTGCGCCAGCGCGGCCACCGCAGGCGGAGCATCGTGCGGGCCTCCGTCATCGCCCCACGCTGCCGATGCCGCAGCAAGCGTGCTCATTGCGAGCGCACCAGCTGGGCATAGAGGCCGTCGGCGTCGGCGAGCAGCGTGTCGTGACTGCCCCGCTGCACCTCCCGGCCGCCGTCCATGACGATGATCTGGTCGCAGTCGCGGATCGTGCTGAGGCGGTGCGCGACAATGAGGCACGAACAGCCGCGACGGCGCAGCGCGTCGTCGATGCGCCGTTCGGTCTCGGCGTCGAGCGTGCTGGTGGCCTCGTCGAGCAGCAGCACGGAGGGGCGAGCGACAAGAGCACGCGCTATCTCGAGCCGCTGGCGCTGGCCGCCGCTGAAGTTGGCGCCCCCCTCCCGGACGTGGGCCTCATAGCCGCCGCGTCGGCGCATGATGTCGTCGTGGATCATGGCGTCGCGCGCTGCGGCCACCATGTCCGCCTCCGAAGCGGCGGCATTCCACATGGTGATGTTCTCGCGCACGCTGCCGTCGAACAGTGCTATCTGCTGATCGACCGTGGCCACCGATCCGACGAAGACCGGGCGCGGGACCTCACGCGTCGGCACACCGTCGAAGAGGACCTCGCCCGACCACGGCTCGAACTCGCCGCTGACCAGGCGCAGCAGCGTCGACTTCCCCGAGCCGGTCGGCCCGACCACCGCGACGCGCTGGCCGGGCTCGATGGCGAGACTGAGCCCGTTGATGAGCGGTTCGGTCCGACCCCGGTAGCCGAAGCGAAGCTCGCACACCTCCACCCGGCCCGCCAGCCGCAGACGGCCATTCAGCGTCATCACGCGGTCAGTCGGCGACCCGTCGCCGGATTCGGATGCCGCGCCAGCAGAAACCGCCGGATCCGGCTCGGCGGCGGAGATGTCGCGCACACGCTGCACATCGGCGCCGAGCAGCTCGAACGTGTCGGCATACAGCACGAAACGCCCGACCGGGGCGAGGAAGCTGCCCGCCAGGACGTACACGGCGATCAGCTCGCCGATGCTGAGATCCCCTTCGATCACCTGCCAGCCGCCGAGCCCCAGCACGACCAGCGTGCCGCACGCGAGGAACAGCCCCGGCAGCGCCGCGTTCACATAGGCCAGCTCGACCACCCGCTGACGAGCCGAGAGCTCACGCGCTTGGTGGCCGCTCCAGCGGACGAAGAAGTCGTTCTCGGCTGCGGTGGCGCGCAGCATGTCGGCTTGGCGCAGCCCGGTGGTCTCGATGCCGAACAGCAGGGCCTGCTCGCGCCGCAGCAGCCGCTGGTGATCCGTGCGGCGCAGGCTCACCAAGCGCGCGATGGCGACGTTGACCAGCGCTACAGCCAGCACGCTCGCGGCAATGAGCGGGTCGTAGGCCACAAGCAGTGCCCACAATGCGACACTGGTCACCAGCTCCACCGCGAGACCCACGAGATGCCTACCGGCGCCGTCGGCGATCTCGTCCACCAATCCGACTCGGGTGGTGAGATCGCCCGCGAAGCGGTGAGCGAAGTACTGTTTGGGCAGGCGCAGCAGATGCTGCAGCAGCCGCTGGGAACGCACCACGGCCACGCCGATGGAGATCCGGCGCAGCATGCGCTGCTGCAGCCAGGTCAGCAGGTAGACCGCAGCACCCGCCAACGCCATGGCAGCAACCACGAAGCCGCCCCAGTGGGGCGCCTCGCCGGCCAGCACGCTGTCGACGAAGACGCCGAGCAGCACGGGCAGCGCGAGGGCCGGGATGGCCAGCAGCAGCCCGGCCAGCGCCACGTATGCGAGCGCGCCACGTGTGCCGGCAAGCCACGGCCACAGTGCACGCCACGCACTGGGGCGCTCCCCGACTGGCCGAAATGACGCCGTCGGCGACGCGGTGAGCACCACGCCCGCGTATGCACGCTCCACAGTCGAACGGCTCACGCGGCGACGGCCGTTGGCCGGATCGTTCAGGTGGTACCGGTCGCCGACGATGCCTTCGAGCACCAAGAAATGGTTGAATTCCCAGTACAGGATGGCCGGCAGGTCTGTCTCGGCGAGCGAGTCGACCTCCTTGCGCCAGCCGCGGACCTCCATGCCGTGCTTGCTGCCAGCACGCACGATCCCAGCGGCACTGGCCCCGTCGCGACCGACGCCACAGTCGTCGCGCAATTCCTCCAAGGGAACCCAGCGGCCGAAATGGGCCATGACGGCCGCCAGCGACGCGGCTCCGCATTCGGCCGCCTCGAGCTGGGGAATCAGCGGCGTGCGAAGGCTGCGTCGTCGCAGCAGCGTCGGCACTGGCGCCTACCGGAGGCCGGCCGTGGCGATGAAGCGAATAGGCGACCGGTGCTCAGTCACGATGCGCACACGACAGGCGCTGCCCGACAGCGCCGCTCCGGAGGCGTCATCGGTCAGTTCCAGCCAGACACGGTGTGTGGCGGCAGGGTCCCACAGCGCGGTGTCGAGCAGAAATTCGCTTCTTTGCGAGTCGCCGAGCATGACTTCCCGGACGACTGCGTCCAAGGCGCCATCGGTGCCAACCGGTGTTACACGCGCACCCATGCCGACCGTGACATCACGCGCTTGACGAGGGCTGAGGAGCGCGAGAACTGCCAGTTGCGAGTTCGCAGGCACAGCAACGCCTGCGCTTGACGCTTCACCGACGTTGTCACGCCCCACGAGCAGGCAGTCGGCTGAATGGCCCCGCTCAATCGTCCCGAAGACCGTCCAAGCCAGCACGCCCAGCAGCGCCGCGGCGAGCAGCGCCAAGAACAGCCACTCGTGCGGTGCTGTGATGCGCAACAGCCCGTCGACAGGCTCCGCCCGCCCACGGCGAGCGAGGGCTTCCTCGCGAAACAGCTGTCTGCGTCGTGCCATCGGATTCACACACTAGAACGCACGAGTGCCGACGGACCCCTGCTGTGACGCGGACACTTCCCGCGCTAGCTGACGTGTTCATTCGAGGGGAAAACGCCAGATGGAACGTCGCCCTACTTGCTGGAGCCCGAGTAGTTGTTCTGGGTCGTGTGAGTGCCGTAGGGGGATGACGAGCTGCTCGACCCAGACCCTTTGCCACCGCTCACATGCTGCAGCTCCTCAGAGGTGAGCTCGCGCTCGTCGATGTCTCCTTCAACGGGGGGGACCTTCGCATCAGACATCCAGCAACCTCCAGAGGCCGACTCGGAACGCCCGTTGTATCACAGCCATCGCAGCAGCCACAACACTGGGTACATCCGACTGCTCATTCGAACAGGGCGGCGTTTCAGCGAGGACCAGCGTCGATGAGGTGGGCAGTGCCTGTGCCGGGGCGGATCTCGCCGATCACCCAGGCCTCGTGACCTGCGCCGCGCGCAGTCGCAACCGCCGCGTCGGCCTCCGGCGGGGGCACCGCAACCACCATGCCGATGCCGAGGTTGAAGACGCGTTCGATCTCTTCAGGCGCGACTGGGCCAGCATCCGCGATGCGGTCGAAGATCCTGGGCACCGGCCAGGAGCCGCGTTGCAGCACCGCATCAACGCTGGGGCCAAGCATGCGGGCCACATTCGCAACCAGTCCCCCGCCCGTGATGTGCGCTGCGCCCACGGCACCGCATTCATCGAAGAGCGCGAGCACCGCAGGGGCGTAGATGACCGACGGTCGCAGCATCTCGTCACCCAACGAGTGATCGGCACCCGGCCAGGCCGACGAGCCAAGCACGGCCGGATCGGGCGTCTCACCGAGCAGGACACGACGGGCCAAGCTGTAGCCGTTGCATCGAAGCCCGCCCGACGCCAGCCCCACGAGCGTCGCAGCGCCGGTGGTGGTGGGGCCTCGCAGCCGCGCGCGTTCGGCCACCCCGACGGCGAAGCCGGCGATGTCGTAGTCGCCGGGAGCGAGCGCATCGGGGTGCTCGGCCAGCTCGCCTCCGACCAGCGCGCAGCCGGCGCTGCGGCAGCCTGCAGCCAGACCTGTCACGATCGCCTCGACGACGTCAGGGTCGAGGCGTCCTGCGGTGATCTGATCGTGGAACAGCAGCGGCTGTGCGCCGAGCGTGACGATGTCGTCGACGCACATGGCCACCACGTCGATCCCGATTGTGTCCCACCGGCCGAGCGCCGCGGCAATGAGGGGCTTCGTGCCCGCGCCGTCATTCGCGCTCACCAGCACTGGGTCGATGAAGCCCTCCGGCAGCGCTGTGACCGCTCCGAACGCTCCGATGTCGCTCAGCACCTCAGGCCGGTACGTGCTGCGGGCATGAGGCGCCAGGCGCCGCACTGCTTCGTCGCCCGCGTCGATGCTCACTCCCGCCGCTTCGTACGTCAACGGCGCGCAGTCGCCGACCTCGGGGCCGCTGGCGGGTGAATCCGCAGATTCGGGCGTCATCGGCTCGGGCATCGTCGGGCAGCGATGGTCAACGCAGCGTCACCCTGCCACGGGTTCGGCGACAGCGGCCGGCTGCACGCTGCCCGTCGCGATCAGTGAGCGATTCGGCTCGTCGGCGACGCTGCCGAAGACCTCGGCGCGTGCCCCCGCTCCGATCTCCACCGGATACTCGCCGGTCAGGCACGCATGACAGAACCCGCCGCCGGGCACGCCAGTGGCTTCGACGAGCTGATCGAGGCTCAGGTAGGCCAGCGAGTCGACTCCCAGGTACGCCTCGATCTCGACCAGGTCACGATTCGCAGCCAGCAACTCGTCCGAAGTGCCGGTGTCCATGCCGTAGAAGCACGGCCAGCGGTACGGGGGCGAGGAGATGCGCAGGTGCACCTCCGCCGCGCCGGCGCCGCGCAGCATGTCCACAATCGACCGGGTGGTGGTGCCACGCACAATCGAATCGTCGACCACCACGAGCCTGCGACCGTCGATGTTGGAGCTGATCGGGTTCAGCTTGGTCCGCACACCCAAGGATCGGACGTGCTGGTTCGGAGCGATGAACGTGCGACCGATGTAGCGGTTCTTGACAAGGCCGTCGCCGTAGGCGATGCCGCTGGCGCGTGCGTAGCCCTGCGCTGCAGGAATGCCCGATTCGGGAACGGGCATCACCAAGTCGGCATCGACCGGCGCATTGGTGGCCAGATGAGCGCCCATGCGCTGGCGGGCTGCATGCACGTTCTGGCCGGCCAGCGCGGTGTCGGGGCGCGAGAAATACACGAACTCGAAGATGCACAGATGCGGTGGCACCCCGTGACCGGTTTCCGGCCGGGCCGCGAACGGCCACAGCGAGCGGCACCCGGTTGCGTCGACGATGATCATCTCGCCCGGCTGGATCTCGCGCTCGAACGTCGCGCCCACCACCTCCAGCGCAGGGTTCTCCGACGCCAGCACCCAGCCGCCGCTGGACTGGGCGACGCTGGGCTGATGGCCGCCGGGCTGATCGATGCCGGGCAGGCCGGTGCTGGGTTGGCTGCGCTTGGGCCCCTCGGCCGCGTGCTCGTCGGCATCGAGTCGACCCAGGCACAACGGCCAGATGCCGTGCGGATCGCGAACGCCGATCAGGCGGTCGCGGTCGGCGACCACGAACGTGAAACCGCCGCGCAGGCTGGGCAGAACCTCGAGCAGCCCCTCGGTGACCGCTTCGCGTGGACGGGTGCGGGTGATCTGCGGTGTGGCGGTGATGCGCTGGGCAACCAGTTCGGCGACCAAGTCGCTGTCGCTGGTGACGGTGCCGTCGAGCATGCCCGAGGCCGCCGCGAGCTCGGCCGTGTTGGTGAGGTTCCCGTTGTGCCCGAGTGCGAATTCGGTGCCGTCGAGTCCCCGGTAGAACGGCTGCGCCGCACGCCAGGAGCTCGATCCGGTGGTGGAGTATCTGGTGTGCCCGATGGCCAGATCACCTTCGAGCCCTGCGAGCACGCGGTCGTCGAATGCGCTGGCCACCAAGCCCATGTCTTTCACGACCGTGATGTGGGTGCCGTCGGATACTGCGATGCCGGCTGATTCCTGACCGCGGTGCTGCAGGGCATACAACCCCAGATAGCTCAGGTGAGCGACGGGGCCGCCCGGCTGATACACGCCGAAAACGCCGCAGGCTTCGCGCGGCTTGACCAGATCCACGCCCGCCTCCGGCTCGCTCGCCCCGTCGAGGTGCGCTCCCCTCTCCGGCGTGACGCTCATGCCGCCGCTCCTTCGACGGGTTGTGAGAACACCTCGGGCAACGCACCGCTCCACCGGGCACGTGTGTCGTCGAGCGCGAGGTCGATGTCGAGACTGGGTTCGGCGATACGGCCGATCTGCACTCTCGACCCGCCGAACGACCCCAGCGGGCGGCAGGCAACGGCCGCTGATGCGGCTGCGCTCACCAGGCGCTCGACGTTGCCCGGCTCGACGGCTGCCAGGACGCGGCCCGGCGGCTCGGCGAAGAGCGCTCGTGCCGCCGGCGCCGGGCTTCCCAGCGACGGCACTCTCGCCCGCACGCCCGCACCGCCGTGGCAGCACATCTCCGCGATGGCGACGGCGATGCCGCCGTCGGAGACATCGTGCGCGCACTGCACGAGGCCATCCCGCACGGCTGCAGCCACGAATCGGGCGGTTGCGACGCTGCCTGCCAGATCGAGCTCGGGCAGCGCTCCGTCACGGCAGCCACGACGTTCCCACGCCCACCGGCTGCCGCCCAGCGCCACCTGGCGAGCCGGTCCGTCAGCCACGCTCGCCGTTTGCTCGGCGGCTGCATCGAGTGCAGCATCTCCGTCGTGCGCGGCCGGGCCGGGCGGGGCCAGCAGCATGAGCGCTGTGCCCGGCGGCAGCTCGTCAGCGATCGGCCGACGGACAAGGTCGGGATGCACGCCGAGCAGGCACACCACCGGTGTCGGGCTGATATCGGTGCCGTTGGTCTCGTTGTAGAGGCTGACGTTGCCGCCGACGACGGGCACGCCGAGTGCGTCACAGGCTTCAGCCATGCCGTCGATGGCCTCGGAAAGCTGCCACATGACCTCGGGATGGGTCGGATTGCCGAAGTTGAGGCAGTTGACGAGTGCGAGGGGGTCGGCGCCCACACAGGCGAGGTTCAGCGCCGCCTCGATCACCACCATGGCGGTGCCGCCGCGGGGATCGGCATCGCACCAGCGGTGGTTGCCGTCCACCGACACGGCGAGGCCGCGACCGGTCGGGGCACCGTTGCGGGGGTCTCGCAGTCGCAGCAGCGTGGCGTCGCGGCCCGGGCCGACCACCGTGTTCAGGAACAGCTGGTGGTCGTACTGGCGGTACACCCAGCTCGGATCGGCGAGCATCGCCAGCAGGTCCGCAGCACAGTCGCTGGAGCTGCCCGCGGCGGGATCGGCCGCCGGGTCGACGCTGCGCCGGAGGGCCAGATCCGCCGGCGGCCGCATCGGCCGGTCGTACGACGGCGCATCGTCGTGCAGCGTGCTCGCAGGCACTTCGGCCAAGACCGCGCCGTCCGCCCCGTCGCGCACGCGCAGCATGCCGTCGCCGGTCACGCGCCCGACCACCGTCGCGCTCACCTCCCAACGGGAACAGATCTCGAGCACCCGATCGACGTTGGCCGGCGAGACAATCGCC
Source organism: Acidimicrobiia bacterium (assembly GCA_022826045.1). Lineage (GTDB taxonomy): Bacteria > Actinomycetota > Acidimicrobiia > Acidimicrobiales > Poriferisodalaceae > Poriferisodalis. Next base: position 44,782 of record JAJDVQ010000055.1, read on the forward strand.
AGCATGCGCTCCTGAGACTCCGATGTCATGATCTCGAACGGTTCCATGCCGTGCTGGCGCAGCGGCACGACGCTGACATCCACCTCCATGCCGGTGCCGCCACGCGAGGCCGTCTCGCTTGCAGCACACGTCAAGCCCGCGCCGCCGAGGTCCTGGATGCCGCTGACGAGCCCGGCCTCCAGCAGCTCCAGGCATGCCTCGATGAGACGCTTTTCCTCGAAGGGATCGCCGACCTGAACGCTCGGGCGCTTCGTCGAATCGTCGACGGCCTCGTCGAATCCCGCCGACGCCAGCACGCTGACGCCGCCGATGCCGTCGCGGCCGGTGCTCGCGCCCATGAGCACGGCCGCGCTGCCCACCTCGGTGGCGCGGCCGAGCACCAGACGCTCGGTCGGCATGATCCCGAGCGCAGCCACATTCACCAGCGGGTTGTCTCGGTACGTCTCGCACGACACGAATTCGCCGGCAACAGTCGGAACACCGACGCTGTTGCCATACCCCGAGATACCGCTGACGATGCCCTCGGCAATCCAGTTGCTGCGCGGCTCGTCCAACGGCCCCACGCGCAGAGGATCCGCGAGGGCAATGGGTCGCGCGCCCATGGTGAAGATGTCGCGCAGGATGCCGCCGACTCCGGTCGCCGCACCCTGATATGGCTCGATAGCCGAGGGATGGTTGTGGCTCTCGATGCGTACAGCAACGGCAATGCCGTCGCCGACGTCGACGACACCGGCATTCTCGCCTGGTCCGACGAGCACCCACGGGGCTTCGGTCGGCAATCGGGCGAGATGGCGGCGCGACGACTTGTACGAGCAATGCTCGGACCACATCACCGCATACATCGCGAGTTCGAGATGGTTCGGTTCACGCTCCAAGAGCTCGCAAATGCGCTCGTATTCGGCATCAGTCAGGCCGAGTGCCGCATGAATGCTGCTCGAATCGGAAACTACTGCAGTCACATCAACCCGAGTTCATTGGATATCGGAAAGCGTCGTGCTATACAGACGTCATGAGCGAACGAACAATGTCCGACGAACACAAAGCGGCGATAGCCGCGGGCCGCATCGAGGCCACGGCAGTGCGGGATTATCTCGAGGCCCTCGAAACCAATCGCCCCAAGCCGGGTCGCCGTCCGAGTGCTGAGTCTCTGACGTCCAAGCGGGACGCTATCGACGCCGAGATCGGCGAGGCGAAGCCGATCAAGCGCTTGCTCCTGATGCAGGAACGTCGCGACATCGAAGCCGCGATCGAGGAACTGCAGGTCGAACCCGACATGGCCTCTGTCGAAGAGGGCTTTGTCGCCCACGCCGCCAACTACGGCCAGCGCAAGGGAATCCAGTACGCCACATGGCGAGAATTCGGCGTTCCGGCCGACATGCTGGCCCGTGCGGGCATCACACGGGGCGGCTGACACCTCAGATCTCCCGGCTCTCGGCCGGCGAAACCCGAGCCATCGCAGCCCTGCGCACCTTCATGCCGCGTAGTGGCCGACGGCTTGGCGGGTGCTGGCTGCTGCGTAGAGCAGTGCTTCGAGCAACTTGCGTCCGTCAGCAGAACCCAGCAGATCAGTCGTAGCCCGTTCCGGATGGGGCATCAGACCCACCACATTGCCGGCTCCGTTGCAGATGCCGGCGATGTCGTCCACTGATCCATTCGGGTTGGCGACATAGCGCATCACGACTTGGCCGTTCTCGCGCAAACGTTGCAAGGTCCCGCGGTCACACACATAGTTCCCTTCGAAGTGATTGATGGGAATGCTCAGTTCATCCGATGGCGACAGACCATGTCCCAAGACATGACTCACCGACACCATGATCAACCGCTGCGGCTGGCAACGGAACGCGAGCCCGGCGTTGGGTCGCAATGCTCCCGGCAGCAGGCCCGCCTCGGTCAGTACTTGGAATCCATTGCAAATGCCGACCACGGGACCTCCGGCACCTGCGAATGACGCCACCGCGTCCATGATCGGCGAGAAGCGGGCGATCGCGCCGGTACGCAGGTAGTCGCCATGCGCGAACCCGCCCGGAATGACGACGGCATCCACACCGCTCAACGAGGTCTCGTCGCTGCGCAGCAGCGCTGTCCGCGCCCCGAGGTCGGCCAGAGCATCGATCGTGTCGAGATCGCAGTTCGTGCCGGGGAACTGGACGACGCCGACTGTCACACTCAATGGCACACTCATCGGCTGTGATCCTGCGCCGCGGCACGCAGCTCGATGCGAGCGTCCTCGATCACCGGGTTCGCCAGCAGGCGGTCGCACATCTGCTCAGTCACCGAACAGGCTTCGGACACGTCGGCTGCGGTGACCTCCATGCGGATGGCCTTGCCGACCCTGACGCCGCTCACGCCTGCAAATCCGAGCGCTGCGAGGGCTCGCTCGATCGTGGCGCCGGCCGGATCAGCAATCTCGGCTCGTGGCGAGACTTCCACCAGCACATCCCAGCGGTTCATGAAGCGGTGGCTCTCGCCGGCACGCCGGGGTGCGCCAACCAGTCGTCGAACGACTCGCCGGTCAGCGTTTCGTACGCCTCGATGTAGCGAGCACGGGTGGCGGCAACCACCTCAGCGGTGAGCGGCGGCGGGGGCGGCTCCTTGTTCCAGCCGGTGGCTTCGGTGGCGTCGCGCACCGGCTGCTTGTCGAGCGACGGCGGCGACGCGCCGGGCCGCCAGTGATCCTTGGGCCAGAAGCGAGACGAGTCGGGTGTGAGCCACTCGTCGGCGACCACCAGGGTGCTGTCCACATAGCCCAGCTCGAACTTGGTGTCGGCAATGATGATCCCCCGCTCGGACGCATGTGCGGCCGCCGTGCTGTAGGCATCGACGCACACTCGGCGGGCGGCCGCAGCCGCCTCGGAGCCCACCAGCTCAGCGGCAGCAGCGAACGAGATGTTCACGTCGTGCCCATCGGTTGCCTTGGTGGACGGCGTGAAGACTGGTTCGGGGAGCTGCTGTGACTCGAGCAGACCGGCCGGCAGCGGCTCGTCGTGCATGGTGCCGCGCTCGCGGTATTCCTTCCATGCCGAGCCGGTGATGTACCCGCGCACGATGCACTCGATCGGCAGCATCTCGGCCCGGCGAACGAGGAGCGCTCGGCCGGCCCATTCGGGTCGTCGCGCCGCAGCCGGGAAGTCGGCGGTGTCGGCGGAGACCACATGGGTCGGGGCGATGTCGCCGAGCCATGTCGACCACCACGCCGTCATGGCCGTCAGCACTCGGCCCTTGTCGGGCACCGGTTCGTTGAACACGACGTCGAAGGCCGAGATGCGGTCGCTGGCCACCATCAACAGGTGCCTGTCGTCGACGCGGTACATCTCGCGTACCTTCCCGCGGTGGACTAGCTCAAGCTCGCTCACGTTGCACTCTCTTGTTGTCGTGGCTTGTCATCGTTGATCGCTGGTGACGGCTTGTCGTCGCTGCGCTGCGCGCCGTTCGGCTCACAACACATCGCGCGGCTCGTAGTCGACGGCTGTGCCGTACCGTTCCGCCACCGTGCCCGCAGCGGCCACGAACTCGTCGACCTGATCCGCAGCACGGCCGCTGAACGAAGCCGGATCTGCAAGTGCTGCTGCGATGTCGTCGGCACTGAGATGCAGCGACGGGTCGGCGGCGATGCGGGCCGCAAGATCGTTGTGCTCGACGGTGCCCTCGCGCAGCGCGAGCACCGCGGCGGTCGCATGGGCTCCGATGCGCTCGTGCGCCTCCTCACGGCCGGCGCCCGCCGCCACGGCGGCGGCGAGCAAGCGGGTCGTGGCGAGAAACGGCAGGTATGCGGCCAGTTCGGATTCGACCCGAGCCGGGAAGACCGCGAAACCGTCGAGGACGCTGAAGGCCGTCTCCAGCGCTCCGTCGAGCGCGAAGAAGGCGTCAGGGAGCACGACGCGGCGCACCGCCGAGCAGCTCACATCGCCCTCATCCCATTGGTCGCCTGCGAGCTGCGAGGCCATCGTCAGGTGCCCGCGCAGGATCGTCACGAGGCCGGTGATTCGCTCGCACGAGCGGGTGTTCATCTTGTGCGGCATGGCAGACGAACCGACTTGACCGGCAGCGAAGCCTTCGGTGACCAGTTCGTGACCGGCGGCGAGGCGCACGCTGAGCGCCAAGTTGCCGAGCGGCGCCGCGGCGCCGACCAGCACTGCGACAACGTCGAGATCGAGCGAGCGGGGATAGACCTGTCCGGCCGATCCCAGCACGCGTTCGAAGCCCAGTTCGTCGGCGATGCGACGCTCCAGACGTTCAGCGGCTGCCCGGTCGCTGCCCAGCAGCTCGAGCATGTCCTGCTGGGTGCCGACCGGCCCGCGGATTCCGCGCAGCGGGTAGCGCGCTATGAGCTGCTCGATGCGTTCGAGCGACACCAGTGCCTCGGTGCCGATCGATGCCCAGCGCTTGCCGAGCGTGGTCGCCTGTGCAGGCACGTTGTGCGTGCGGGCGGTCATCACCCGGTCACGATGAACGCTCGCCAACGCGGCGATGCGCACGATGACCGCCGCCATGCGCTCAGTCACCAGCTCTAGGGAGGCTCGAACCTGGCACTGCTCCACGTTCTCGGTGAGATCACGCGAGGTCATGGCGCGATGGATCTGCTCGTAGCCGGCGAGGGCGCAGAACTCCTCGATACGCGCCTTCACGTCGTGGCGCGTGATCCTCTCGCGCTCGGTGATGGATGCGAGGTCGACCTCACCGAGCGCCTCGCGGTATGCCTCCAGCGCGCCGTCGGGCACATCGACACCCGCGTCTCGCTGGGCCTCGAGCACCGCGATCCACAGCCGACGTTCCAGGATCACCTTGTGACGGGCAGACCACAGCTCGGCCATCTCAGGCGAGGCATAGCGCGTCGCCAGGACGTTGGGGATGACCTCGGGGCTCACGCCGACCTCACCGGGCGCCAGCGGCGCGGAACTCGTCCAGGCGGGCAGCGAGCTCCGCATCGGTCACCGCCAGCATCTCCACCACGAGCACCGCCGCATTCGCCGAGCCGTTCACCGCGACGGTGGCGACCGGGATGCCCTTTGGCATCTGCACCGTCGACAGCAGCGCATCGAGGCCGTCGGCAAGGCCGCCGCTGAGCGGCACGCCGATCACCGGCAGGGCGGTGTGCGCAGCCACCACGCCGGCCAGGTGCGCCGCCATGCCCGCCCCGCAGATGACCGCGGCAAAGCCGGCGTCGCGTGCTCCGGCAGCGAACGACGCCACGGCTGCAGGTGTGCGGTGAGCGCTCATCACCTCAGTCACGTGTTCGACATCGAACCTGTCGAGCATCTCGGCGGCTGGTGCCATCTTCGACGCATCGTTCGGTGAGCCCATCAAGATGGCGACCTTCATCGATTTGCTCTCCTGACCTGCATCGGCGTGTTGCCCATCGACGTACCGTCTGAGTCTCGCCTCCCGGAGTGGGTGATGGGGCGATGTCCGAGGCACCCGACGACGCCCATTGACGCCGTCATCGGCTGAGGCTGGCGGCTGCCGCGGCCTCAGCAGCGGCGATGTCGTTGCGGTAGGTCATGCCCGGCCAGCTGAGCTGCCGCACGGCTTCGTATGCGCGGTCGCGTGCCACCGCCACATCGGGCCCTCGGCCGCAGACATTCAGCACCCGGCCGCCCCCGGTCACCAGCGACTCGGACGGAACCGTCCGCGCGTCGCCAGCGCCGACGCCTGCGCAGAACACGGTGACGCCTGGCATTTCGCGCGCCCGCTCGAGGCCCGCTATGACATCGCCGGTGCGCGGCGCCGCTGGGTACCCCTCGGCGGCGCACACGACGCACACCATGGCGTCGTCGAAGACTCGAATCTCGTCGGTCAGCTCGCCGGCTGCGGCCCCTGCGAACAGCAGCGCCAGATCGTTCTCGACACGCGGCAGCGTGACCTGTGCCTCGGGATCGCCGAAGCGGGCATTGAACTCCAGCAGCCGGGGCCCGTCGGGGGTCAGCATGAAGCCCGCGTAGAGCACGCCGCGATAGTCGACGCCCCGGCGGATCAACTCAACCAGCGTCGGCTCGAATGCCATCGCGGCCAGTTCGTCGCAGGCGACCCGGTCGACATCGGCCAGCGGCGAGACGCAGCCCATGCCGCCGGTGTTCGGCCCCGTGTCGCCGTCGCCGATGCGCTTGTGATCGCGCACGGCCGTGGGCAGCAGCACCGCGCGGCGGCCGTCGCACAGCGCGAACAGCGACACCTCGGGGCCACCCATTCCCTCTTCGATCACGATCCGGCGGCCGGCATCCCCGAACGCAGTGCCGTCCAGCTTGGCGTCGACATCAGCATGGGCTTCGGCCAGCTCGTCGGTGACCAGCACGCCCTTGCCGGCAGCGAGCCCGCTGGTCTTGACCACATACGGCGGCGGCAGCGTCTCGAGGTAGGCGTGTGCTGCACGGCGCCCTGCTGGGTCGCTGTCGAACGAGGCGTAGGCGGCGGTGGGCACGCCAGCGGCGCTGACGACTTCCTTCATCCACGCCTTGGAGCTCTCCAGCGCGGCGCCGTCCGCGCCCGGTCCGAAGACGAGCCGGCCGTCTGCCCGCAGACGATCAGCGAGGCCGTCTGCCAGCGGCCCTTCCGGGCCGATCACGAACAGATCGGCAGCGATCTCGGTGGGCGGTGTTGCGACACTGCCCGAAATGCCGGGATTGCCTGGAGTGACAACGACATCGGCGGTGCGGGCGAGAGCGCTCGCGAACGCGTGCTCGCGCCCGCCTTGGCCGACCACGCAGACCTTCATCGGCCGCCAACCTCATGGACAGGGGGTGTGAACCGAACGTGCATCTCGGTGGGAGTCCTCTCAGGCCGCGCCGAGTCCGACTTCGCAGCTCACGCTGCGCTGGGCCCAAACTTCGCAGCTCACGCTGCGAAGCGGATGTACTGCTCGCGGCCGGGGCCGACGCAGACATACCGGATCGGCAGGCCGAGCTGACGTTCGAGGAAGACGATGTAGTCGACCGCTTGGCGGGGCAACTGCCACCGCTGGGTGACGTTGTCGAGCGGCGTCTTCCAGCCCGGCAGCGTGGCATAGACAGGGACAGCCCGGTCATGCAGCGAGCGCAGGTGCGGCAGGTAGTCGTAGCGGTGGCCGTCCACCTCGTAGGCGACGCAGACCTTGATCGTGTCGAGTTCGTCGAGCACGTCGAGCTTGGTGAGCGCGATCTCGGTGCAGGCGTTCAGGCGCACTGCCTGACGGCCCATGACGGCGTCGAACCAGCCGCATCGGCGCGGCCGGTTGGTGTTGGTGCCGTACTCCGCGCCGCGATCTCGCAGATGCTCGCCGACCTCGCCGTCGAGCTCGGTGACGAAGGGGCCAGAGCCCACCCGGGTCGTGTACGCCTTGGCGATGCCGATGACCTGATCGACAGCGCCGGGGCCGATGCCCGAGCCGACCAGCGCGAACCCTGCCACCGGGTTGGACGACGTGACGAACGGGTAGGTGCCGTGGTCGAGATCGAGGAACGTGGCCTGGGCGCCCTCGAACAGCACGCGTTCGCCCGCGTGCAGTGCCTCGTGGAGCCAGCCGATGGTGTCGGCCAGCAACGGTGTGAGGCGCGGCGCGACCTCGTCGAGCAGTTGCGCGGTCAGCGCGTCAGGATCGATGCCCGGATGATCGAATACTCGGCGCAGGTAGTCGTTGCGGTCGTCGAGCACGTTGTGCAGCCGCTCGCGCAGCACTGCTGGCTCCAGCAGGTCTTCGATGCGCAGGCCCACCCGCGCTGCCTTGTCGGCATAGGCGGGCCCGATGCCCCGCTTGGTGGTGCCCAGCCCGGCGTGGCCGTGCCGCTCCTCCACCAGTTCGTCGACGATCTGGTGGTAGGGCAGCACCAGGTGTGCCGCCGGGCTGAGCATGAGGCGCCCGCAGTCGACGCCCCGCTCGGTCAGCATGTCAATCTCGCCGAGCAGCACCCACGGGTTCACCACGACCCCGTTGCCGATGATGGGCGTGACGTGGTCGTACAGGACGCCGCTCGGGATGAGCTGCAGCTTGAACGTCTCGCTGCCGACCACGAGCGTGTGCCCTGCGTTGTGGCCGCCTTGGTAGCGAACGACGTGCTGGCATTCCTTGGCGACGATGTCGACGATGCGGCCCTTGCCCTCGTCGCCCCATTGCGTTCCTACGACGATTGAGCCGGGCATGCGTCAGCCCATCGCCAGCCGACAGGACGCTGTGGTCGTCACCAAATCAGTCTAGGGAACGACCCCTCCGGGGCCGCTGGATTTCCGACGGATCCGGCCGTCCGGCAGAACGTTCAGGAAGCTGCCGACCGGCCCCGCGCGGCCCCGCTCAGGAGGCTTGCGGCCACGGTGCGTGCCCCCTCGATGACGCACTGAGGGTGAACGAGCCGTCGATGTTGTCGACCGTCACGGCGTCGCCATCGGCGAACGTGCCGTCGAGCAGACCAGAGGCCAGCGGGTCGGTCAGTTCACGCTGGATCAAGCGCCGGAGCGGCCGGGCGCCGTAGGCGGGGTCGTACCCGCGGTTGGCGAGCAGCGCTGTTGCTTCGGAGGTCACCTCCAATGTGATCTCGCGATCGGCAAGACGGGTACCCAAGATCTCCAGCTGCCGTTCGGCAATGGCTGCCACATCGCTGCGGCTGAGGGCGTCGAACTGCAGGATCTCGTCGACGCGGTTGATGAACTCCGGTGCGAAGAACTCCGCTGGGTCAACCGCCAGGTTCGACGTCATGATGAGCACGACGTTGGAGAAGTCGACCGTACGCCCCTGACCGTCCGTCAGCCGACCGTCGTCGAGCACAGCCAGCAGCACGTTGAACACATCGGCGTGTGCCTTCTCGATCTCATCGAGCAGCACCACCGAGTACGGCCGGCGGCGGACGGCCTCGGTCAGCTGGCCGCCGTCGTCATGGCCGATGTACCCGGGAGGCGCGCCGATCAGCCGGCTGACCGAATGCCGTTCCAGATACTCCGACATGTCGATGCGCACCATGGCTCGCTCGTCGTCGAACAGCGCCTCGGCCAGCGCACGCGCCAGCTCGGTCTTGCCGACACCGGTCGGGCCCAGGAACAGGAAGCTCCCGATGGGCCGATCCGGCTCGCTCAGCCCGGCACGGCTGCGCCGGATGGCATTGGCGACCGCGGCAACGGCATGTTGCTGGCCGACGACCCGGTGGGCCAGCGTCTCTTCGAGGTGCACCAGCTTGTGCACTTCTCCTTCGAGCAGCCGGCTCGTGGCGATGCCCGTCCAGCGTGACACCACTTCGGCGATGTCGTTCGCGTCCACCTCTTCCCGCAGGATGCGCTTGCCGGCCTGCAGACGTGCCAGCTCGGTGGCTGCTTCATCGAGACACCGGTGCACCTCGGGCAGTTGCCCGAAGCGGATCTCCGCGGCCCGCTCAAGATCGGTTTCCCGCTCGACCGCGGCAGCCAGCGTCTCGGCTTCGGACTTCAACGCCCTGATCCGATCGATGGCCGCCTTCTCCGCCTGCCAATGCGCCTTCAGCCCCGCAACCCGCTCGCGCTCAGACGCCAGTTCTTCGGCGATGGCGTCGCGGCGCTGGCTCTCGTGTCGCTGGCTTCCCGATGAACTGCTGCTCGACCCATTCGACGATCCATCCGACGATTCCTCGCCGCTCAGCGCCAGCTCCTCGATTTCGAGCTGGCGGATGCGCCGTTCGCACACGTCAATCTCCAGCGGCACCGAATCGATCTCGATGCGCAGACGGCTGGCGGCCTCGTCCATCAGATCGATGGCCTTGTCGGGCAGGAAGCGCTCTCGCAGGTATCGATCCGACAGGGTGACAGCAGCCACCAGCGCTGCGTCGGTGATGCGCACGCCGTGGTGGACCTCGTAGCGCTCTTTCAGCCCGCGCAGGATGGCCACCGCATCGGTGACCGATGGCTCACCCACGTAGACGGGCGCGAAACGCCGTTCGAGCGCAGCGTCGTCTTCGATGTGCTGGCGGTACTCGTCGAGCGTCGTCGCGCCCACAAGGCGCAGCTGGCCGCGCGCCAGCATCGGCTTTGCCATGTTGGCGGCGTCGAGCGAGCTGTCGCCGCCCGCGCCCGCCCCGACCAGCGTGTGCACCTCGTCGAGGAACGTGATGATCTCGCCGTCGGATTCGGCGATCTCGTTCAGCACTGCTTCGAGCCGTTCCTCGAACTCGCCCCGGTACTTGGCCCCTGCCACCATCGCAGCCAGGTCGAGCGCGACGACACGCTTGTCGCGCAGGCCGTCGGGAACGTCGCCCTCGGCGATGCGGCGGGCCAGGCCTTCGACGATCGCCGTCTTTCCCACACCCGGCTCACCGATCAGCACCGGGTTGTTCTTGGTGCGCCTCGACAGCACCTGGATGATTCGGCGGATCTCGTCATCGCGGCCGATGACGGGATCGAGCTTGTCATCGCGAGCCTCGGCCGTGAGATCGCGGCCGAATCGCTCGAGTGCTTCATAGGAATTCTCCGGAGTCGGCGACGTGACCCGTGTGCTGCCGCGCAGCTCGCCGACCAGCGCCGCCAGCGCATCGCGGTCGGCGTCAACGTCGTCGGCGACCGCCAGCAGCAGGTGCTCGGTGGACAGGTAGTCATCGCCCATCCGGGCGCGCTCTGCGTCGGCAGCCTGCAGCGCTTCGGCCAGCTCGCTAGCCAGCGCGGGCTGCGCCTGGGTTTGCGTACTGAAGCTGCGTGGCAGCCGCTCGAGTGCCTCAAGCGCACGCGTACGGATGGCAGCGGGTTCGATTCCGGCGCGTGTGAGCACAGGCAGCACCAAGCCCTCGGGCTGCGATACGAGTGCCATCAGCAGGTGCGCTCGGGTGACTTCGGGATGGCCTTGGCTCTGCGCGGTGCTCACCGCCGATGCCAGCGCCTCCTGGCACTTGTGCGTCAGCGGGCCGGAAGGCAGCGGACGGTTGTGGGGATCTGCGTCGTGCTTCATGATGTCAAGTTTAGCAGAAAACTTGACATCTAAAGACTTAGATTTATTGACCGACTAATGCGCTGCCCCGTGGACCGAGCGACTCAGCGCGGCGGGGCCGGCCCTGCTCCGGGCCCCGAACCCGGTCGCCTGATGAGATCGGTCTGCGGCAGCGGCACGAGGTCACGCCGGTACTGCCGGTGCGTCTCAGCCACCAGCGTGGCGGCCTCGGCTTGCGCGTCGGCAAGCTGGCGCTCCAGCGCTGCCACGCGCTCTTCCAGTTCCATCACGCGCTTGACGCCTGCCAAATTGAGGCCCTCGCTGGTGAGCTGGCTGATGCGGTTGAGCATGGCGATGTCACGGTCGCTGTAGCGGCGGCTGCCGCCAGAGGTGCGGGCAGGGGCGAGCAGACCCTTGCGCTCATAGATCCGCAGCGTTTGCGCATGCACACCTGCTAGCTCGGCTGCCACCGAGATGACGTAGAGCGCCCGGTTGCGCTCGGACGCAGATGGGGTTCGCCTTGGTTGTTCGCTCATGACCGTGTTCCTTGGTCGCTATCGCTGTGCTCCTGCGGTATCGGCGAATGTTGCCGGTTCGGGCTCGGCATCAAGCTGTCGCCGGCTCGTCCCTGTCTCGAAGTCGGTGACGTCGCGCAGCGCCTCGATGGCCTCCCGCTCGGCCGCAGACAGCTTCGTCGGCACCGCGATGTCGACGCTCACCAGCAGGTCGCCGGTGCCGCGGCGAGTAGTGACGCCGCGACCGCGCACCCGGAACGTCTTGCCGGACGGGGTTCCCGGCGGGATGCGCAGGGTCACCGAATTCCCTTCGAAGTCCAGCACTCTCACATCGGCCCCGAAGACGGCCTCGGGATACGTGACGGGCACGCTGACGGTCAAGTTGCGGCCGTCACGGCCGAAGTCGTCATCGGGTGTCACGTCCACCAGCACGAACAGATCGCCGTTTGGGCCGCCGCCCGAACCCGGCGACCCCTTGCCCGCCAGTCTGATGCGCCCGCCGTCGTCGACGCCGGCCGGGATGCGCACCTTGACCTTCCGCATCCCGCCTGTCGATGCGGCGGGTACAGCCACCTCCGTGACTGCTCCCGACACCGCGTCACGAAACGAGATGCCGAGCCGGGTTTCGAGATCGTGACCGCGTGTCGGCATGGAGCCGCCGCGGCCCGCTCTCCCGCGCCCATCGCCGAAGAGGTTGCCGAAGATGCCGCCTAGGTCGCCGAGATCCTCGATGCGGATGCTGAAACCGCCCGGCCCTGATGCGAAGCCGCCCATCTGGGGCCCGAAACCGGCAGGCCCCATGCGGCGCGCCTCGTCATAGGCCGCGCGCTTTTCGGTGTCACCGATGACGTCGTACGCCGCCGAGATCTGCTTGAAACGCTCCTCGTCGCCGGCGCTCGAATCCGGATGGTGCTTGCGCGCGAGCCTCCGGTACGCCTTGGTGATGTCCTTGTCCGACGCGTCGGGCGAGACTCCCAAGGCTGCGTAGTAGTCGGTCTCGAACCACTCGCGTCGTGGGTCCATCGTGGCCCCCTACCCCGTGCGCACCTTGACCATGGCAGCACGCAGCACACGGCCGTCGAAACGGAATCCGCTGCGCAGCTCCGCCGTTACGACCTGGCGGGCCTCATCGGCATGATCCGGCGCGCCAGCGTCGGTTGGCGCCGCGGCCTCGGTAGCTGCTGCTGCAATATCGGGGGAGTCAGCGTCTTCGTCCGGCACCGGGTCGGTGGCGGCGGACGCCTGCTCGATCGTCACCGCCTCGTGCTGGGTGGGGTCGAACGGTTCCCCGATGGCGTCGATTCGCTCGAGCCCTGCCTTGCCCAAGGCCACCATGAGCGACTGGCCGACCGCGGCCACTTCGCTGTGTCCCTGTGCAGTAGCAGCGTCGCATCCGTCGAGCACCGGCAACAGCGACTCGACCAACCGGCTGACGCCGGCAGACACCTGCTGGCGCCGCTCCGCTTCGACTCGCTTCCGGTAGTTCTGGAACTCCGCCCGTTGGCGCTGCAGCTGGTTCAGATAGTCGTCCCGCTCAACTGTCAGGGCTTCGAGCTGAGACTGCAGCTCAGCCTCTCGATCGTCCAGATCTTCCGGGCTCTCGCCGACTGCTTCCGCCGCCGGGTCGAGCTCGGTCTCAGTCTCGGTCACTTCTCCTCGTCCACGATCTCCGCGTCGACGACATCATCGTCAGAACCGGTGCTGTCGGCGCCGGCCGCGGTATCCGCGGCCGCAGACTCGTACAGCTTCTGGCTGAACGTGCTGCTGGCCGCAGCGAGCGTCTCGGTGGCCGAGCGGATGGCGTCGAGATCGTCGCTCTCGAGGGCCTCGCTGGCAGCCGCCAAGGCGGATTCCACAGGCTCCTTGTCGTCGGCGGAGGCACTGTCGCCCTGCTCGTCGAGCAGCTTGCGGGTCTGGTACACGAGCGTGTCCGCGTTGTTGCGGATCTCGGCCTCCTCCCGCCGACGGGCATCCTCCGCGGCATGCGCCTCGGCATCGGAGACCATCCGCTCGATCTCATCGGGCGACATGGCCGACTGCCCGGTGATGGTGATCGACTGCTCCTTGCCGGTCGCGCTGTCCTTCGCCGACACGTGGACGATGCCGTTCGCATCGATGTCGAACGCCACCTCGATCTGCGGGACGCCCCGCGGCGCCGGCGGAAGACCGACCAGTTGGAACTTGCCCAGCGTCTTGTTGCCCGCCGCCATCTCCCGCTCGCCTTGCAGCACGTGGATCTCCACCGACGGCTGACCGTCCTCAGCGGTGGTGAACATCTCCGACCGGCGCGTCGGGATCGTGGTGTTGCGCTCGATGAGGCGCGTCATCACGCCGCCCTTGGTCTCGATGCCCAAGCTGAGCGGTGTGACGTCCAGCAGCAGCACGTCGGTGACGTCGCCCTTGAGCACACCGGCCTGGATGGCAGCGCCCACCGAGACCACCTCGTCAGGATTCACGCCCTTGTGAGGCTCACGGCCCGTGAACTCGGTCACCAGCTTCTGCACGGCAGGCATGCGGGTGGAGCCGCCCACCATGATGACGTGATCGATGTCGGCCTTCGCCAGGCCGGCATCGGCAATGGCCTGCTCGAATGGCGCCCGGCAGCGCTTCAGCAGGTCGAAGGTCATCTCCTCGAACTTGGACCGGCTCAGCTCGTAGTCGAGGTGGAGAGGGCCGCTGTCGGTCGCGGTGATGAACGGCAGGTTGATCTGGGTGGTCTGCTTGGACGACAGGTCCTTCTTGGCCTGCTCGGCTGCTTCCCGCAGACGCTGGCAAGCCATTGCATCGGTGCTCAGGTCGACCCCGTGGTCGCCCTTGAACGACGCCACCAGCCACGCGACCACGGCCGCATCCCAGTCGTCGCCGCCGAGATGGGTGTCGCCGGCGGTGGACTTCACCTCGAAGACGCCGTCGCCGATCTCGAGCACCGACACGTCGAACGTGCCGCCGCCGAGGTCGAACACCAGGATCGTCTGGTCCTCGGTTTCCTTGTCGAGGCCGTACGCCAGCGCAGCGGCCGTGGGCTCGTTGATGATGCGCAGCACGTCGAGGCCGGCGATCTTTCCCGCCTCGGTCGTGGCGGTGCGCTGTGCGTCGTCGAAGTACGCCGGCACGGTGATGACCGCCTCGGTCACCGTGTCGCCGAGGTACTGCTCGGCGTCGAGCTTCAGCTTCTGCAGCACTCGGGCCGAGATCTCCTGCGGCGTGTAGTTCTTGTCGTCGATGGACTTGCCCCAGGTGGTGCCCATGTGCCGCTTGACCGAGGCAATGGTGCGCTCGGGATTTGTGACCGCCTGCCGCTTTGCGACCTCGCCGGTCAGCACCTCGCCGTTGCGGGCGAAGGCAACCACCGACGGGGTTGTGCGGTCGCCTTCGGCGTTGGCAATGACGGCGGGCTCGCCGCCCTCCATCGCAGCCACCACCGAGTTCGTGGTTCCGAGGTCAATTCCGACAGCCTTGGGCATCATTGCGCCTTTCATCGTGAGGTGTCACGGCCCAGATGGGTCCGAAACGTGGATTGGTGTTACAGACAAGCATATAAGTTGATTGTACTATTAGCAAATTCTCTGAGTCATGCTACCGGCCACGATGCCAACGAAGCATGTGGCGGCGGAGGCGGCAGGAGACGCTGCGCCGTGCGGGCTACCGTGCACGCCATGCCATCGCCGGGCGACAAGCACACCCTCGTGCTGCTGCGCCACGGCCAGAGCGAGTGGAACCTCGAGAACCGCTTCACCGGCTGGTGGGACGTCGGCTTGACCGATGAGGGCCAAGCCGAAGCGCGCGCTGCGGCGGCTGCGCTGGCGGACGCGGGCATCGCTCCCGACATCGTGCATACCTCGCTGTTGCGGCGTGCCGTCCAGACGGCCAACACGACACTCGACGAGATGGGGCTGGGCTGGCTGCCCGTGAGACGTCATTGGCGCCTGAATGAGCGGCATTACGGAGCGCTCACCGGTCTGAACAAGGCCGAGATGGCCGAACTGCACGGCGCCGATCAGGTCCATCTGTGGCGTCGCAGCTATGACGTGCCTCCCCCACCGATGCCCGCCGGGCACGCCTTCGACATCGCGAACGATCCCCGCTATGCGGGCTTGGCCCCCGGCGAGGCGCCGCGCGGTGAGTGCCTGGCCGATGTTGTGGCGCGCATGCTGCCCTACTGGCATGTGGGCATCGTCGGCGACTTGCGAGCCGGCGCGACCGTGCTGGTGGCCGCCCACGGCAACAGCTTGCGGGCCTTGGTGAAGCACCTTGACGGGATAGGCGACGCCGAGATCGCCGGACTCAACATCCCGACCGGCGTGCCGCTGGTGTACGAGCTCAGCGATGACCTGTCCGTCGCCACGCACTGCGCCGTGGAGGACCGCTACCTCCGCTGACCCCGGGGGCACAGCTGCCCTCGCCGCGGTCGTATCTGACTACAGGGCGTCGATGCCGCGCTCGCCGGTTCGGATGCGCACGACGCTGTCGACCGAGGTGACCCACACCTTGCCGTCGCCGATGCGCTCGGTGCGGGTGGATTCCACGATCGCGTCGGTGACCCGCTCCGCCAATTCAGTGGCGACGAGCACTTCGATGCGGACTTTCGGGATGAAGTCGATGTGGTACTCGGTGCCCCGGTAGGTCTCCGTGTGGCCGCCTTGGCGACCGAATCCCCGTACTTCTGACGCCGTGAGCCCGGTGATGTCGAGATCGCGGAGCGCTTCGAGGACCATCTCCAGACGGTGCGGCTTGATGACCGCGGTCACCATCGCCACAGACTCCTCAACCATTGCGTCCTCCCGACTGCGCCGAACTGATCGCAATTCTCGAACCGTTCGGCAATCCCAAGCGTCGCACGCGCCGCGCCCTATTGCACGCAACCTCGATGACAGCGCGCATGTGCAGCCATTTCTCAGCACCTGCAGGACATCAAAGTTGCACCTCGACCGTCCGTTCCGATGCCTGTCATGGCAGGAGCCACAGCGACGGCGGTAGCCTCTGGCGCGTCTTCGGGGCCGGGCGCGTGCTACGGTCCGGCGCTCGTGGGGCCTTGGCCGTCCCAGCGCAAACGGCCACTCACCCAAGGAGCGGGATATGTCTGTGGCGAATCGTGTGGAGAGTCTGCGTGAGATCGATCTGTTCTCGGACTGCAGCAAGAAGGAACTCCAGCACATCGCACGTGCCGCCGAGCAGGTCGAATTCACTGCCGGCGACAACATCGTCGAGGAGGGCAGCGGCGGCGCGGGCGCCAGCTACGCCTACGTGATCGTCAGCGGCTCTGCTGTGGTGCGGCGCAACGGCCGCAAGGTCGCCGAACTCCGCCCGAGCGACACCGTCGGCGAGATGGCGCTCTTCGATGACGGTCCGCGTACCGCGTCGGTGGTGGCTGCCACCGACATGGAGGCGATCATGCTGTCTCGCCGCGCGCTGAAGGGCATTATCGACAGCACGCCGTCAGTGGCGCACAAGCTGCTGTCGGAGCTGGCCGGTCGCCTCCGCAAGGCGAACCGCAAGCTCTACGGCTGAATCGTCACCACGCTTGAGACCTCGTTGCAGCACATTCCGCCGCGCCGTGAACGACCGCGGGCGCATCGGGACTTCGGGTCGCAGCAGGGACGTCAAGTAACTTCACCAGCGTGAGCAAGCCACCCCTGCGTCCGCACCAGCTGGTGCTGGGCATCGGCATCGCCTTCGCAGCAGTCACTGCCGCCTCAGGCATCGCTGCAGCCGTATTGCAGTTCGGAGACGACACCGACGCGGCTCATCGCGAGGTGTTCGGCAACATTCCAGGCGGGGTCAAGTTCGCGTTCTATGCGCTGACGTGTGCACTGATTCTCTACGGGGCGTGGAACTTCGCCCAGCGCACGCTCAATTGGCAGCGCGGCGCACCGGACCGGCGCTCGACGACGACCCGCAACGCGCATCGCCGGTTGGCCGACTACCGCGGCGGCGTGCTCATGCAGACGCTGCTGCGCGATCCCGCTGCCGGCGTCATGCACGCGCTGCTCTACTACGGGTTCCTGGTATTGCTGGCTGTCACCACGACGCTGGAGATCAATCACCAGCTGCCCACTGCGGCCAAATTCCTGGTCGGACCCACCTACCAGGGTTTCAGCTTTGTCGGCGATCTCGCCGGTGTGATCTTCCTCGTCGGCGCAGTGTGGGCCATCGTGCGGCGTTACGTGGCCCGCCCGTATCGCATCCGGATCAAGTCGCGGCCCGAGCACATGATGATCCTGGTCGTGCTGGCAGCGCTCGGTGCCACGGGCTTCGTGGCCGAGGCCATGCGCATCGTGATCGACGGTCGGCCGGCATACGAGCAGTGGTCGTTCGTGGGTTACCCGCTGTCGGCTGCGTTCGACGGTCTTGCCAACATCCGCGGCTGGCACCAGGCGTGGTGGATCGCCCATGTGGGCTGCTTCATGGCCTTCCTGGTGATGCTGCCCATCACGATGCTGCGGCACATGTTCACCTCGCCGCTCAATATGTACTTGCGCGACCGGGAACGGCCCAAGGGCGCCATGCGCATGGTGCCCGACCTGATGGAAGCCGAGGACATCGAGACCATCGGCGTATCGACGGTGAACGAGTTCACCTGGAAGCAGCTGCTCGACACTGACGCCTGCACGATGTGCGGCCGCTGCACTGCGGTGTGCCCGGCTCACGCAACGGGCAAGCCGCTCGATCCCCGCGAGATCGTGCTGAAGACCGGCGAGATCATGGCGGCGACCGGCGAGCACGGCGCTGTGACGCCGCCGATCGGCACCGATGCGGAGATCACCGTGTCGGCCGACTCCGTGTTCGAGCGCATCACCCACGACGAGCTCTGGGCGTGCACGACATGCAAGGCGTGCGACGAGAACTGCCCGGTCAACATCGAGATCCTCGACAAGATCCTCGACATGCGCCGCTACCTGACACTGATGGAGAGCGAGTTCCCCGCCGAGCTGGGCGGCGCGTTCCGCGGCATGGAGAACAACGCCAACCCGTGGAACCTCAACAACGGCGAACGGGCCGACTGGGCCGACGGTCTCGACGTCGAAGTGGTCGACGCCGATGACCCGTTCGATCACGAGTACCTGTACTGGGTGGGCTGTGCCGGATCGTTCGACGACAAGAACCGCCGGGTCTCGGTGGCCACTGCCAAGCTGCTGCGCCGCGCCGGAGTCGACTTCGCCATCCTCGGCCCGGGCGAGAACTGCACCGGCGACAGCGCTCGGCGATCGGGCAACGAGTACCTCTTCCAGATGCTCGCGGCGGAGAACATCGCAGCGCTGAACGGCATGGGTGTCCGCAAAGTCATCACCCAGTGCCCGCATTGCTTCAACACGCTGCGCAACGAGTACCCGCAGTACGGCGGGAACTGGGAAGTCATCCACCACGCCCAGTTCCTCGAGCAGCTCGTGGCCGACGGGCGGCTGGACCTGAGCGATGCCCGCCTCGACGAACGGGTCGTCTACCACGACTCGTGCTACCTGGGACGCCACAACGACGTGTACCTCGCGCCTCGCAACGTGATCGGCAGTCTCGGCGGCGTGGAGATCGTGGAGGCGCCGCGCAACGGCACCAAGGGCATGTGCTGCGGCGCGGGCGGGGCGCGCATGTGGATGGAGGAAACCATCGGCACCAAGGTCAACGACGAGCGCTCACGTGAGCTGCTCGACACCGGCGCCGACCGCATCGCAACGGCGTGCCCGTTCTGTTTCATCATGATCGACGACGGCGTGAAGGGCCACGGCGTCGAAGACGACCAGGTCAAGGTGGCCGACATCGCCATCCACCTCATCGACGCCCTAGAAGCCGCCGACGACTGAGTCCCGCCATCGCGCCAGCAGCGCCGGATGAACATCCGCGTGAGGCCAGCAGCCGTTGTGATAGCCAGCTTGCCGCAGCTTCTTTAGCGAATTTTAGCTTTGTTTAGCTTTGTTTAGCCTTCTTTAGCGATGCCAAATAGGCTGAACTGCGTGGACCATCGACTGGATACGCAGCAATGACCGATCAGAACCCGTTCCGGCCATCGTTCGGCGTTGCTCCGCACACGCTCGTCGGCCGTGAGGAACCGCTCGAACGTCTGCGTGTCGCGATGGCGGCCGGGCCGACGCACCCGGACTTCACCATGCTGATCGCTAGTCCACGCGGTTCCGGCAAGACCGTCCTGCTCAAGGCCATGCGTGACGCAGCGGAGCAAGCCGGATGGGCCACCGTGCCGATCACCGCCACACCGTCTGAGAACCTGTCGGGACTGATCACCGAACAGCTTGCGGATGCCGTTGCAGAGCTCGACGATCGCCGCTCGCGCCGGAGGATCTCTTCGCTCAACCTGTCTGTGCTGGGCACCGGCGGCGGAATCGAGTTAGCCGAGAGCGCAGCCGGCGCCGACCGGCCGCGAACCCGGATGCTGCGGACGATGGGCGCGCTCGGCGAACTGGCCGAGTCCAAGCACAGCGGTGCTCTGCTCACTCTGGACGAGTTTCACAAGGCGCACATCGACTCAGCGCGTGAGTTCGCGCATGCGTTGCAGGCGGTCTCCAAGGTCGACGCCAAGCCGGTCATGTTCGTGGGCGCTGGCCTGCCGAGCATGGAAGACGGCATTCTCGCTGACGACGCGATGACGTTCTTCCAGCGCATCGCCCGGACACCGATCCAACCGTTGGAGCGCGCCGAGACAATGCGCGCGCTGCGGGCGCCCATCGTCGACTCGGGCCATCGCGTAACGAGCGAGGCGCTGGAGGCTGCTGCTTCGGCCGCATCTGGATATCCCTTCATGGTTCAGCTCGTCGGCTACCACATGTGGGAGTCATGCACCGACCTCGACGGCGGTGTGACCCTCGCTGACGCCGAGGCCGGAATCCGGATCGCGAACCTCGCCATGGTGGAACAGGTCCTCAGACCGGTCTGGCGGGATCTCTCCGACGGCGACAGGCGCGTACTCATTGAGATGAGCCGCTTCGCCGATGCAGAGGTCCGGCGACGAGACCTCGCCGCAGCGCTCGACAAGAGCTCCGGCTATCTCGCGACCTATCTCACACGCCTCGAGGCCGCAGGCACCCTGTACCGGCCATCGCGAGGTTCGGTGTCCTTCGTGCACGAGGCCATGAGGAAGTGGCTACGCGAGGCTCACCTCTAGGCGTGGGCCGAGTCTTAGCCCGGATCCACCGGTGGGGTGGGTTGGTGGGGGTCGTGGCGGTTGGTGCTGGGGCTGTTGGGGGTGGGCGGCGAGTTCGGGCGCAGCGCGGGCGTGGGGGGCCGGGCGGGGCTTGTTTGGGGCTTGGTTTGTGTGC
>JAJDVQ010000048.1 GCA_022826045.1 Acidimicrobiia bacterium
GCTCCGCCGCAACACCGACCGCAAGCCCCGCCACCGGCTCGCCCAGATCGCCCTCGCCGTCGCCTTCATCATCACCATCAAGCTCATCGACCACCGCAACCGCTGGCAACCCGACAACCGATCAATCCGCTAACGCTCTTACGACTCACGGCTCGAGCCGTTTCGACGCTTTTGGGCAGCGTTCTATGCCGGAGTGGACCCTGACCCCACGGCCCATGGCGATGACATTGTTTTCTTCGACTATCCCGACCTTGATCTCGCCATCGTCGGCTTCGCCTCGTGGCACGGCAACGATTGCTATTGCGGCGCTTCGCGTTTGCGCGTGGAGTGAGCCGTTGAGGGTGCGGGCGGCATAGGGAGGGATCCCCCAGAATCGGAGGTGGTTGGCATCTCTGAGTTCTGGAGGTTCCCTGTGAGGCTTGACGCTATTCGCGCGTTGCATGCTGTTGTCGGCTTGGGCGCCGGCGTGGCGGTGACCGAGGTGTCGGACCGGCGCGACGGCCCGCTGCCGGTCGGGATCGAGCTGGTCCGGCGCCCGTGCTGTGAGGGCTGCGGGGGGCCGGTGTGGGCGCACGGTTCGGCCAAGGTGAAGCTGGCCGATCTGCCGGCGTTCGGTCGGCCGGTGCGGCTGGGGTGGCGCAAGCGCCGCTGGCTGTGCCCCGACGGGTCGTGCGCTGTGCGCACGTTCACCGACCAGGACCCGACAGTCGCGCCGCCCAGGGCGCGGATGACGAGCCGGGCGGCGCGGCATGCGACCCGCCGCGCCGGTGCGGGAAGGGCGATCAGCGAGATCGCCGCCGATCTGGGCGCGGGGTGGCACACGGTGATGGCCGCGGTGCATCGCTGGGGGGCTGCGCTGCTGGACGCCGACGCCGGTCGTGTCGAGGGGGTGACCGCTTTGGGCCTCGACGGGATCCTGCTGTTCCGCCGCGGCCGCTACCGCGAGAAGCACTGGGGCACCACGATCGTGGACACCCGCCGCGGCAAGCTGCTCGACATCGTGCCCGGCCGCAGCGCCCAAGGAGCAACCCGATGGATCGAGGCCCGGTCGCCGCGGCGGCGAAGACGGGTCCGCTGGGGCGTGATGGACCTGTCGGGGCCGTACCGCAAGACCTTCACCGACGCGCTGCCCCGCGCCCGGCAGATAGCTGACCCGTTCCATGTGATCAAGCTCGCCAACGCCGCTGTCGACGACGTGCGCCGCCGAGTGCAGAACGAGACCACCGGCGGGCGAGGCACCAAGCACGACCCCCTCTATCGGATACGGCGGCTGCTGCTCACCGCCGCCGAGTGGGTCACCGACAAGGGACGACACAAGCTGCGGGGCCTGCTCGCAGCCGGCGACCCACGCGGCGAGGTGCGAGACGCGTGGCACGCCAAGGAGACCCTGCGCGGCGTCTACCGGATCCCCCAACACCCGCTCGCTGTCGACACGCTCGACGAGCTCGCCCGCGACCTCCAGGACGACACGTTCTCCCCGGAGCCGGACAAGCTCGGCCGCACCCTCGCCGCCTGGCGCACCCAGAACGCCAACTGGCACCGCTCACGTGTCACCAACGGGCCGACCGAGGCAGCCAACAACCTCGCGAAGCTGATCAAGCGGGTGTCGTTCGGGAACGCCAACTTCGACCACTACCGCACACGAGTCCTGCTCTATGCAGGCAAACCCGACTGGACCTGCTCGACACACTCACCCCACGCTAAAACGCGAAGAGCCGGTTTGGGGCGGACGAAAAGTCGTCTTCGTCTTCCAGCACCACTCAGGCCAGTTTGGGTTCTACTACGACATCCTGTGCCCGGGACTGGTTGGAGAAGCATCCGGTGGCGGACCCCGCGTGACGTCGACGATCCTCTCGCAAGATCGGACCTTCATCCCGGTGCCGGACGAGATAGCCGAGACTTTCCTGCCGGTGGCCGGGGAGCGCAAGCGCCCTGAGGTCCGGTGCGACATCCTCTATCTGGATGAAGTAGCGAATGGATCATCCTTGGCCGCTGCCAGGTGAGATGGAGTTGCTCTTCGGCCGGACCGTCGACATGTCAGATGGCCGATGAGCCTGAATCTTGGCCCGGTGCGCTCGGCCTGATCTTCGGCAGGCCACCCTTCGAGTTCCGCGACCCGGCGACCCGCCGAGCAAGCCCGGATACCGTCCCACGCTGGCTCCAACCAGTCCGTCCGGGGAACAGAGATTCCTGCGATTCACGCGGGTCGGTGCCGGACAGGCTCGACCAACTCAATGTGGACTGCTCTATCGTCTGGCGGCTCACCGCGTCGACGGTAA
The DNA here is from genome assembly GCA_022826045.1 of Acidimicrobiia bacterium. Taxonomy (GTDB): domain Bacteria; phylum Actinomycetota; class Acidimicrobiia; order Acidimicrobiales; family Poriferisodalaceae; genus Poriferisodalis. Next base: position 2,280 of record JAJDVQ010000048.1, read on the forward strand.
CCAACGCGTAGGGCATCGCGGGCGTTGATCGCGCCGGAAAGCAGCCATGCCTACACCAACCTGCCGGGTGACTCTGAACCCGACGCGCTCCCGGCTCATATGCGCGCCGCCCGTTGTGGCACGAGGCAAACCCGATCAACTGAAGCGATGCCGCTCACCGATGTCCAGGGCGAGGCTTGGCATATGGCAAGAAGCGCTGGTCGTAGTAGACGCAAGTCATCTCGTCGAGCACGCGTGTCTTGATGACGGCGGTCTTGCCGGAATCGCCCGGAGTATTCGAGTCGTCGAAATCGGTAGCACTGAGATGACCGAGGCGGGCTTCCCAGATCCACACGACGTTGCCTCGTTGGCCGCGGATGTACTCCCCTCGGCGGCCCCCGAGCACATACCGGAAAACGAGGTGATGTCCCGGCTTGGGCAGGTGTCCCTTGGGTCGGTTGGTTTCCAGTGCAACCTTGATCTCGAGATCGTGCGCGCGATCCGACTGCGAGACGAGATCCGGGTACTTGTGCGGATCGTTGCCTCGGTACCGTCCTTCCGACGCATCCGCGAGTGCAGAGCGAAGGAGATTTCCGATCATGGCTGAGAGGTTCGCGAGTTCGACAATCTCCGCTAGCGGTTGAGTACCCGCGTTCACAAGCTGTTCGTCGATTAGGTCTAGCCTCCGGTAGGTGTTGGCGATCGTCCCGCTAATCCAGGTTTCCCCGAGACCAGATGTGTCGCTTACGTGGTCGGCGTTGCGAGCCGCAGCCGGCGGCGGAATCCGTGTCGGCAGGCGAACGGGCAAGTCCACGCCTGCCGCCTGCGCTTCTGCCATGTCGACGAGCGCCGTCAGCGATAGGCCCAAGGCTCGGGCGAGGCGGTACGCCGACTCCACGCTCAGGTGGCGCTCACCGCGCTCGACGAGGCCGAGGTGCGTGCGGTGCTTGCCTGCCTCGTCCGCGAGCTCAGCCAGCGACCAGCCCCGCTGGTCGCGCAGGCTGCTCACCACAGTGCCGACGGCGCGCGCCACCGCGCGTGCCGTCTCGGCCTCCTCGTCATCTGCACTGGGCGCCACGGTGCCCGAGCCTAAATCCACCCATATTCCATTCGGCGAGACTATAGTCTCGCCGAATGCGCGATAGTTCGGTGACAAGGTAGGTGCAGTGGCTCCGCTCAAAATCATGGACCTGTTCTCTGGCACGGGAGGATTCTCGAAGGGCTTCGAGGATGCGGGGGCGTTCGAGGTCGTGTACGGAATTGACATGCTCCCCGAGGCGATTGCCACGTTTCGCTTGAATCATCCGCGGGCGGTGACCTTCACTGACGACATCAGAGAAGTGCGACTCGGTGTCGTTGCCGAGAAGACTGGCTTGGCGCGCGGCGAAGTTGACGTCATTGTCGGAGGACCACCGTGCCAAGGATTCTCATCGATTAGGCCGTTTCGCTCGATGACTGAGGACGATCCTCGGAACAGTCTCTTTGAAGAGTTTGCATCCTATGTCAACTATTTTCGGCCGGCAGTCTTTGTCATGGAGAACGTAGTTGGCCTCGCTACCTACAAGAACGGTACGACCATAGAGCAGATTGAGTGTTGCTTTTCTGAACTCGGTTACGACGTAGATTGGAGAGTCCTCAACGCGGCCCACTTCGGAGTGCCGCAAAAGCGCGAGCGTCTCATTATGATTGGCGCGTTAGAAGGCATGAGCCTCAGCTTTCCGAAGCCCACGCACGCGGGCGTTTTCCGTACGATCGGCCTACGTGAACGGCATCGCATCTTGGCACCGGCCGAGAATAATGGCATCGTATCTCTCTTTGAAGAAGACGACATCAAACTTCCAAGGGCCGTTACCGTGATGGAGGCAATTGGTGATCTTCCTTGGTTAGCTGCGGGCGAGCAGGCCGAAATCTATTGCGAGGATCCTCAAACCGACTACCAGAAGCAACGACGCGCGCGATCCACATGTTTGGAGTGGCATGTCGCCACTGCACACTCGAGCCGAATGTTGGAGATCATTAGACATTCGGGCTCAAATATCAATTCGGTGCCGGGCCATCTAATCTCCTCTGGGTTTTCGTCATGTTATTCCCGGCTTGAACCAGACGAGCCTTCGGTCACAATCACGGTGAACTTTGTACACCCAGCTTCAAACAAGTGCATTCACCCGCATCAGGATCGAGCTTTGACAATTCGCGAAGGCGCGAGACTTCAATCGTTTGACGACGACTTCAGGTTCACAGGCAACAGAACTAAGATCGCAAAGCAGATCGGCAACGCGGTTCCGCCACTTCTCGGACGCGCTATCGCGCAATCGGTGCAGCAGATGTTTGGGATGAGCGCCGGCTGTGAAGCACGCCGTGAAGTGGCCGCTTGACTCAACCTCATACGACCATCTTCGGAGTATCGAGTCGCCTCGATACGTCGGCGCTCAGTCCTCGCCGGTGCGCAGCCAGGCGTCGCCTCTGAAGCGGACCCACTGCGGCGCAGCGCGAAAGAACATGAACAGGGTGAGCGCCGCCCACAGCCAGCCGATGCCCAGATCCAGGATGCGTACCGCGCCGCCGACAATCGCGAAACCTGCAGCGGCGCCGGCCATCGCCCGTGCCAGAAAGCCCAAGTCGCTGGCGCCGATGAAGATGCCGTCGAAGGCGAAGGCGGCGGCATTGACGGGCTGCGCGACCGCCACGAACAGCAGGATGAAGCCGCTGAGCGCGACGACAGCAGGGTCGTTGCTGAAGATCGATGCCAGCGGTCCGCGCAGCAGCACGAGTGCCAGCCCGAATACCGCGCTGAGCTGGATGCTCATGCCGATCATGCGGACGCTGGCTGCGCGAGCCACGTCGGGTCGGCTGGCGCCGAGTTCCTTGGCCACCATGGCCTGACCAGCAATCGCCACTGCGTCGAGGGCGAGCGAGAAGAACGACCAGATCTGCACGCCGATCTCGTGCGATGCCACCTCGGTGGTGCCGATACGGGCCGCGAATACCGCAGCCAGCACGAACGCGCCCCGCAACGATGCCGTGCGCACGAACATCTGGGCGCCGACACGGGCGTAACGCCACGCCGCAGAAGCAACGAGCCGCAGCCGCGCGCCGACCGCCCGAACGTGGCGATGGACGGCGACGGCGAAGGCCAGGGCGGCACCCCACTGTGCGATGACCGTCGACCATGCCGCGCCGGCGATGCCCATGTCGAGCTCGAACACCAGCACGAGCTCGATCAGCAAGTTCCCCGCCGCTGAAGCGACGGCGATCACAAGGGGGGTGACCGTGTCCTGGGTGCCCCGCAGGTAACCCGTCGCCGCCATGCCCGCCAGCAATCCGGTAAAGCCGATGAGGCTGATCCTCAGGTACGTGAGCGCGTGATCAGCGACTTCGGGGGTCGGGTCGAACACATCGACGAGATAGCCCGAGCCGGCCCACATGCCCAGGCTGAACACCACGCCCAGCCCGATCGACAGCCACATGCCGGCGATGCCCTGCTCGGCTGCTCGCCGCAGCGATCCGGCCCCCACCAGCCGGCCGACGAGGCCGGTCGTGCCATAGGCGAGGAAGATCAGAATTGCGTGAGCACTCAGCAGGATGGCCGACGCAATGGCCAGCCCCGCCAGCTCGGGCGTGCCGAGTCTCCCGACGATCGCCCGGTCGGTGAGCACATACAGCGGCTCGGCGATCAGCGCGCCGAACGCCGGCACTGCGAGCAGCAGTATCTCCCGGTCGTAGACCGTGCGTCGAAACACGGCTACCTCCAGGGCACGGTCGACGCTGGGTGCATCATCCGGCGAGGCGCCACACGCCGCTCTCGATGTCGATCACATACAGCTCGCCGGCGGTGTCCACGCCGAAGCCGACGGGTCGGGGTGTGCTGACGCCCAGACTCCACACCTCGTCGGGCTCCGCACCGGGCTGCACGGCGACTGCGTAGATGTCGCCCCCGCAGAGATCGGCGAACACGTAGCGCCCGGTCAGCCACTCCAGCTCGCTGCCGCGGTAGACGTGCCCGCCGATGACCGCGCAGAGGCCGCGCCCGTGCCGGTACTCGAAATCGGGCTCGCGATGGTTGTCCAGCTCGGCGCCGACGAACCGGCGGCTGCCCTCATAGGAGTTCCAGCCCAGGTTGGCCCCGGCCTCGTCAAGCCCGAGGACGGTCACCTCCTCCATGCACTGCTGGCCGACATCGGCGACCCACAGCGCGCCGGTCATCGCGTCGAGAGAGATCTGGAACGGGTTGCGGGCGCCGTAGACCCAGATGCGCGGATCGCTGGCGGCGCCCAGGTCCGGATTTCCCGGAGCCGGCACCAGACGCCAGTCGCCTGCGTCGCTGCTGCCGCGGTCCTCGACGGCGAAACGCAGGATCGCGCCGAGGGGCGTGGTGAGATTCTGACCGTGGTGATGGGGGTCGCCGAGGCCGCCGCCGTCGCCGAATGACACATACAGCAGCCCGTCCGGCCCGAACACCAGGGCGCCGCCGTTGTGCTGGGCATTCGTCTGAGGCACTGCCAGCAGATCGGCGAACTCGCCCTGCAGCCCCGAGCGGTCGTCTCGGGGCGTCAGCACGGTCACCACGCTGTCCCCGTGCCGGTCGGTGCGGTTGATCCACAGCCGCCCGTTCGGCCCGACGGTCATGCCGACCAGTCCCTGGTCGTGCTCGGCTGCTGTATTCGACGAGAAATCTGCCGCCGGTCCGTCACCGAGCACCGCAGTTCGGTTTCCATCGACCTCGAAGCGCCAGATGCGTCCCCGGCGGTCGCCGACAAAGCCGCCGCCGCGGCGGGACCCGCCGGCTGTCGTCGGATCGAACACCATCACGGTGGCCTCGGGCACGTCCAGGAACGGTTCCAGGGTCACGGTGCGCCCGAGAGCGGCCTCCGCGACCCCAACGGCCCCGATCTCGGGAAGGCCTGCGGGACACGGTGTGTTGGACGCCACGTATTCGGGCGTCTGGGTGAGCGGCAGCGTCGTGGCCGGCTCGGCCAAGGCGGTTGCGCCGCCGCCCGCCGGATTGTCGATTGCCGGATCTGTGCGGTCGTCGATGCCCGAGCATCCGGTCGCTGCGGCCCCGGCCGCCATCGCCACAGCACAGGCCACGAGGCTGAACAGCCGTCTGCGGGGCACCCGGTCAATGTACGCCCGCTCGGTGGGCTGGGAGCCAGATTCCGGCCGCTGACGGGCACCCTCAAGGTTGTGCCTGCCCGATGAGCACGACAGAATGAGCCGATGCGCACGCCAGCACACTTGCTCGAGTGCGCCTTGGGGGTACTTGTCTAGGCGAGCCCGTCTCGACGCGCTCGCCCTGCCTCCCGCTCGGGAGGCGCTTTTGTTTGTGGACGCAGATTGTTCAGGAGAGAATCGATGGAGCTGACCGGCGCTCAGGCCTTGATGCGAAGCCTCGAGATGAGCGGTGTCGAGGTGATGTTCGGCCTGCCCGGCGGCGCGATCCTTCCGGTGTACGACCCCGTCCTGGATTCGCCGATCCGTCATGTGCTGGTCCGCCACGAGCAGGGCGCGGGCCACATGGCTCAGGGCTACGCCCACGTCACCGGCAAGCCCGGCGTTGCGATGGTCACCAGCGGCCCGGCAGCCACCAACATCGTGACGCCGCTGTGCGACGCCTTCATGGACTCGATCCCCCTGGTGGTGGTCACCGGCCAGGTGGCCATGTCGGCCATCGGCTCGGATGCCTTCCAGGAGTGCGACACCACCGGCATCACCATGGCGGTCACCAAGCACAACTACCTCGTGACTGACCCTGCCGACATCCCGCGCATCGTGGCCGAGGCATTTCACATCGCCACGACGGGACGACCCGGCCCCGTGCTGATCGACCTGCCCAAGGACGTCAGCAACGCGATGATGACGTGGTACTGGCCTGACAGCGTCGAACTGCCGGGGTACCGGCCCCGCCATGAGGTCGATCCGGCAGCCATCGCCGAAGCTGCGCAGCTCATCCGCGCAGCCGAGCGCCCGGTCATCTACGCCGGCGGCGGACTGCTGAAGGCCCGCGCGGCGGAAGCCCTGCGTGAGCTCGCCGAGATGTGCGACATCCATGTGGTGACGACGCTGATGGCGCGTGGCGTCTTTCCCGACAGCCACCGGCTGTGCCTCGGGATGCCCGGCATGCACGGCAACTACACCGCGGTGACGGCGATGCAGCAGGCCGACCTGCTCATCAACCTCGGTGCGCGCTTCGACGACCGGGTCACCGGCAATCCAGCACACTTCGCCCCGAACGCGAAGGTCATTCACGTCGACATCGACCCAGCCGAGCACGGCAAGGTACGAGTGCCCGAGGTGGCGATCGCCGGTGACGCCAAGGTCGCGATCGAAGCGCTGATCGAGGCGCTGCGTCCCGGCGACGGCAGCGCGGTCGCCGACGCCCTCGCAGATCGCTCCGCGTGGAAGTCGACCGTCTCGGGCTGGCAGGAGCAGTTCCCGCTGCAATATGACCAGCCGTCGGGCGGTTACCCCCTCAAGCCGCAGTTCGTGGTGGAGCAGCTGCGTGATCACACCCCCGACGACACGATCGTCGTGGCGGGCGTGGGCCAGCACCAGATGTGGGCGAGCCAGTTCTGGCAATTCGACTACCCGTACACTTGGGTGAATTCCGGCGGCTTGGGAACGATGGGATTCGCAGTGCCCGCAGCAATCGGCGCCAAGGTGGGCCAGCCGGACCGGACCGTGTGGGCCATCGACGGAGACGGCTGCTTCCAGATGACTGCGCAGGAGCTGATCTCTGCCAGCGCCGAGAACATCCCGGTCAAGGTGGGCATCCTCAACAACGCCTACTTGGGCATGGTGCGCCAGTGGCAGGAGCTCTTCTACGCCGAGCGGTACAGCGAGGTGTACCTCAGCGCCGACCATCCCGACTACGTGGGCTGGGCCGAAGCCATGGGCTGCGTGGGCATCCGGGTGGAATCCGCGGAAGAAGTGGTGCCTGCCATCACCAAGGCGAATGCCATCAACGACCGCCCGGTGGTGGTCGATTTCCGCGTCGACACCGAGGAGAAGGTGTACCCGATGGTGCCGGCCGGCGGCTCCAACGACGACATCATCCTCGGTCCCGAGGGCGACGCCGATGCAGCGCTGAAGGGTTCGGCGCCGTCGTGAGCGGCGCGCAAAGCGATAGTGCCGTCGTGAGCGGCGCGCAGGGCACGAGCCTGTCGCCTGAGGAAACTGCGGTAGTGAGCCTGCCGCAGGAGCCGGACCTGCACATCTTCGCGGCCATCGTGGAGAACAAGTTCGGCGTGCTGGCGAGAATCGCCGGGCTGTTCAGCCGGCGCGGCTTCAACATTTTCTCGCTGGCAGTGGCCCCGACGGACGATCCGGCCTACAGCCGCATCACGATCGTGGTCGACGTCCGCAACACCGACGTCGACCAGATCGCGAAGCAGCTCGACAAGCTCGTCAACGTGGTCAACATCAGCGAGCTGCACCCTTCCGACTCGCTCGAACGCGAGCTGATGCTGGCCCGTGTCGGCGCCGCCGACCTCGGAGCCGTCACCGATGTGATCTCCGAATACGGCGGGGAAGTGCTCGACCACGCCGACGGCGAGGCCATTGTGAGCGTGAGCGCCCATCCAGACCGGCTCGACCGGTGCGAGCGCCAACTGCGCCCGTTCGGTCTGCATGTGCTGCAGCGCACGGGCCGCATTGCGCTGCGGGCACTCGATGCCGATGAACCGGCTGTCGGCATGACCGCCTGAGGCTGGCAGACTCCCGCCAACGCTGACTCGGAGAGGAACGACACGAATGCCCGCGACCATCTATTACGAAGAAGACGCAGACCTCAGCCAGCTCGCTGGCCGCACGGTGGCGGTCATGGGCTACGGCTCGCAGGGTCACGCTCACGCCCTGAACCTGCGCGACAGCGGCGTGGACGTCGTGGTGGGACTGCGGGAAGGCTCGTCGTCTCGCGCCAAGGCAGAGGCCGAGGGCCTGCGCGTCGCCGATGTGGCGGGTGCCGCTGCCCAAGCCGACATCGTCATGATGGCGCTGCCCGACACCGACCAGGCCGCCATCTACGGCGAGTCGATCGCGCCGAATCTGCAGCCGGGCAACGCGATCGCGTTCTCACACGGCTTCAACATCCACTTCGGCCAGATCAGCCCGCCTGCCGACGTGGACGTGTGGATGATCGCCCCCAAGGGACCGGGCCACAACGTCCGGCGCACCTACGTCGAGGGCGGCGGCGTCCCGGCGCTCGTGGCGATTCACCAGGACGCCAGCGGGCAAGCGCTGGCCGACGCGCTGGCCTATGCCAAGGGCATCGGCGGCACACGGGGCGGCGTGCTCACCACCACGTTCGCCGAGGAGACCGAGACCGACCTGTTCGGCGAGCAGGTGGTGCTCTGCGGCGGCCTGACCGAGCTGATCCGGGCCGGATACGAGACGCTGGTCGAAGCGGGGTACCAGCCCGAGTCGGCCTACTTCGAGACGCTGCATGAGGTGAAGCTGATCGTCGACTTCATCTACGAGGCCGGCATCTCGGGCATGCGCTACTCGATCTCGACCACCGCCGAGTACGGGGACATGACCCGGGGTGCACGCATCATCACCGACGAGACCCGCGCCGAGATGAAGCGCATTCTCGCCGAGATCCAGGACGGCAGCTTCGCCCGGGAGTGGATCGACGAGAACCGCAACGGGCTGCCCAACTACCGCCGCATGGTCGAGGAGGGCAAGCAGCATCCGATCGAGCAGGTCGGTGCTGAGCTGCGGGCGATGATGCCGTGGATCACCGCGGGACGCCAGGACGTGACCGCGGCCTCAGGCGGCGCCGTTTCCTGACCCGCCGGAACACGGTGGCAGAATCGAGGCGTGGTCGAAGTTATCGCGACGCCGGTGCGAGTGCCTCGGGCGGGTGACCTGCTGGTCGCGACGCCGCGCCTGGTCGACCCCAGCTTCGATCGCACGGTGGTGTTCGTGATCGAGCATCAAGAGGCGGGCACGCTCGGCGTTGTCATCAACCGTAACTCGGAGATCTCGTGCGCGGCTGCGGTTCCGCGCTGGGCGCCTCGCTTCTCCGAAGGGGCTGCGGTCGGGCTCGGCGGACCGGTGGAGCCACAAGGCCTGCTGGCCCTGGGAACGACCCTGGCCCCGCCCGCCGCACATGAGCGGACGCCTCCCAGCGCCACAGGCGAATCGTCTGATGCCGGCGGTGTCTGGCGCTCGGTCACCAGGGGAGTGGGTCTCGTGGACCTCACGGCCGATCCCTCAGACCTCGGCACCGAGGTCGTCGCAGTGCGCATCTACGGAGGGCACGCCGGCTGGGGTCCCGGCCAGCTGCGAGGAGAACTTGAGGCCGGGTGCTGGTGGGTGTTCGATGCCGTGCCAGGCGACCTCACCGCCGACGCTGCCGCCCTCTGGTACGACGTGCTGGCGCGCCAGGCTCCGCCCGCCTGCCTGCTGTCCCAGTATCCCGACGGCCCATCGCTGAATTAGTCGTCGGCTCTTCGGCGTTGCGCCGGAACGGGTGTTGTTGAGCGCGCTAGGTTCGCACACGATTGCGCAGTGCAGCGGCAGCCACAGCAGGGGTCACTGATGAGCGAGTACAGCGAGCCCCCATCCCACGATGGCAACCGACGAACTGGCTGGGCTGAACTTGGAACCGGCGAAACTGTTGAGTTGGCCCGAATCGGCGCTCGATTCGGCGCCCGCGTGCTCGACACGATCATCTTGGCTGCGGTCCTCATTGCCTTCCTCTTGTTTTATGGCTCAATGTCGAGTGCCAGCGACGCGTCTGTTTTCTCGACCTTCGGTGTGGCGAGCCTCATTGTCAGCATCATCTTCGGTGTGGGCTACGAGGTGGTGCAGATCGCTTTGTGGGGCCAGACCTTGGGCAAGCGAATGGTCGGCATCAGCGTGATCCACGCAACACACGGCGGCTTGCCCGGCTGGGGCAAGGCATTCGGTCGATATGCGATTCCCGCGTTGCTCGCGGGGATCCCCGTGGTGGGCTGGATCCTGTCAGTCCTCTGCTACGTGAGTGCAACGTGGGATCGCGTCTATCAAGGCTGGCACGACAAGGCAGCAGGCACCCTTGTCGTGAGCACCTGAGCAGGCCGTCCACCCGGCTGGGATGGTGAAAGCGGCGCCGGCGGGCTGCTGCAACAGTCGCTGTTCGGCGGCTGGGCAACGCACTGGCCGGTGACCTTGCATCGCTTGTCCGGCGGATTGGGCACTCTTTGGGCACCTTGCTACAGCCGCCCGACGATGTAGTCGATGCAGGCGGTGAGGGCTTCGGCGTCGGCCGGATCGATCGCGGGAAAAGCGGCGATGCGCAGTTGGTTGCGGCCCAGCTTGCGGTAGCCCTCGGTGTCGACGATGTCGTTGGCCCGCAGTGCCGCTGCGATGTCGTCTGCGCTGACGCCCTCGAAGTCGATCGTGCACACGACTGGGGAGCGCATGGCCTCGTCCGCAACGAACGGCGAGGCGAAGTCACGGGCTGCTGCCCAGCCGTACACGGCGCCGCTCGACGCCGCCGAGCGGGATGCGGCCCAACCGAGTCCGCCGCCGTCGAGCATCCACTCTGCGGTCTCGAGCGTCAGCAGGATCGTGGCCAGCGCCGGGGTGTTGTAGGTCTGATCCTGGCGGGAGTTGCGGGCGGCGATCGCCAAGTCGAGCGTGGCGGGCTTGTAGCGACCTGAAGCATCGATCCGCTCGATCCGCTTGATCGCGGCCGGCGAGCACAGCGCGATGAACAGCCCGCCATCGGCAGCGAACGCCTTCTGCGGGGCGAAGTAGTAGCAGTCGACATCTCGGGGGTCCCACATCATCGCTCCGGCCGCCGAGGTGGCGTCGGCCATGACGAGCGCCGGCGAGTCGCCCTGTCGCGACGGATCCAGTTGTGGCTGCGTCAGCGGCATCGCCACGCCGGTCGATGTCTCGTTGTGCGTGAGCGCGTACACGTCGATCTCAGCGGGATCTGCCGTCTCGGGCACGGGGTGGCTGCCGTACGGTGCCGTGATCACCATCGGGTCCTCCAGGTGCGGTGCGGCAGCAGTGACGGCCGAGAACTTCTCGGAGAACTCGCCGAAGGTCAGGTGCTGGGCGCGCCGCTCGATCAGCGAGAAGGCCGTCGCGTCCCAAAAGCCGGTGCTGCCGCCGTTGCCCAGTACGACCTCCCAGTCGTCGCCGAGTCCGAACAACTCGGTCATGGCTGCGCGCAGCCGGCCCACCACTGATCGCACCCCGGTGCGACGATGCGATGTGCCCATATAGTCGAGCGCACGAGCTTCGAGCGCCTTGACGGCCTCGGGCCGAACCTTGGACGGCCCTGAGCCGAAGCGCCCGTCGGCAGGCCGCAGTTCTGCGGGAATCGAAATCGAAGAGGGAGTGACAGCCATTGGCTGCCACTATTGCGCCCGGCCGTGCTGCCGACAACCACATTTTCGCTACCGAAGCTGAGGCGGCAGGCGAAGCCGTGGCCCGAGCGGCCCGTGAGCCCAATCGCGTCAGGATGGGGAACAAGAGCGGGGAAGCAACAAGTGCGACACCGACGAGGGCCTCCGCGCCTGATGCGACCGCTGGGCGGCGAGACTGTCGGGCGTTCGAGGCAGCGTGTCGAGCAGACGGGAGACGCTCAATGAGCAATCGAGTTTCGACAGCGTTGGCGGGCATTGCCCCGTCGGCAACCCTGGCGGTGGATGCCAAGGCGAAGGCGCTGCGGGCGGCGGGGGAGAACGTGATCGGCTTCGGCGCCGGCGAGCCCGACTTCCCGACGCCTTCCCACATCGTGGACGCAGCGGCCGCCGCGTGCCGCGACGCTGCCAATCACCGCTATTCGCCTGCCGGGGGGCAGCCCGCTCTCAAGGCCGCGCTGGCAGCCAAGACCAAGCGTGACAGCGGTCTCGACTGGGATGCCGGCCAGTTTCTGGTCACCAATGGCGGCAAGCAAGCCGTCTACAACACCATGGCTGCGCTGGTGGACCCCGGCGACGAGGTGCTGCTGCCAGCGCCCTACTGGACGACGTATCCCGAAGCGATCCGCGTCTTCGGAGGCGCCCCGGTGGAGGTGTTCGCCGGCATTGAGTCGGGCTTCCGGATCAGCGTCGAACAGCTCGAAGCGGCGCGCACCGACCGCACCAAGGCCCTGCTGTTCGTGTCGCCGTCGAACCCAACCGGCGCCGTCTACCCGCACGACGAGATCGTGGCGATCGGCCAGTGGGCCGTCGAGAACGGATTGTGGGTGATCACCGACGAGATCTACGAGCACCTGACCTACGGCGACGCCGGGCACCACTCGCTCCCGGTACTGGTGCCCGAGATCGCCGACCGCTGCGTGGTGGTGAACGGCGTGGCCAAGACCTACGCCATGACGGGCTGGCGGGTCGGGTGGATGGCTGGGCCGTCAGACGTGATCGCTGCGGCCACCAACCTGCAGAGCCATGCCACGTCCAACGTCTGCAACGTGGCTCAGGCGGCGGCACTCGCAGCGGTCTCGGGAGATCTCGAGGCAGTCGCGATGATGCGCTCGGCGTTCGATACGCGGCGCCAGCGCATCACCGAGATGCTCAACTCGATCGACGGCGTGGACTGCCCCGAGCCCGAGGGCGCGTTCTACGCATTCCCGAACATGGAAGGGCTGCTGGGGCGCAGCTACGGCGGCACGGAAGCCACGACCACGCTCGAGCTGGCCGCGGCCGTGCTCGAGCACGCGAAGGTGGCCTTCGTGCCCGGCGAGGCCTTCGGTGCCCCCGGCTACGCGCGCTTCTCGTTCGCTCTCGGGCTCGACGACCTGGCCGAAGGCATCAGCCGCATCGCAGACCTGGTCGGGTGACGTGGCACGGGTCTTGGTTGCCGAGACGTTGGCCGATGCCGGCCTCGACCTGCTGCGCGCGGCCGGCCACGACGTCGATGTCCGTACGGGGCTCAGCGCCGACGAGCTGCGCGACGCCGTCGCCGGGGCACAGGCGCTTGTCATTCGCTCGGCGACTCAGGTCGACGCTGACCTTCTCGCAGCTGGCGAAGCACTCGTCGTGGTCGGGCGTGCAGGCGTAGGGCTCGACAACATCGATGTCGCCGCGGCAACCGAGCGCGGCGTGCTCGTGTGCAACGCGCCGTACAGCAACGTCGTGTCGGCAGCCGAGATGACCGTGGCGCTCATGCTGGCGCTGGCGCGCCATGTGCCTCAAGCACACCAGGCGCTCGCCGACGGCCGCTGGGAGCGCAGTCGCTGGGGCGGCATGGAGATCTACCGCAAGACGATCGGCATCGTGGGCCTCGGCCGAGTCGGCCGCTTAGTAGCGCAGCGGATCGCCCCGTTCGACGTAGAGCTCGTCTCCTACGACCCCTATGTGAGCGCGGAATCCGGCCGAGCCGCCGACGTCGAGATGGTGGAGTTCCTCGAGCTGCTGGAACGATCGGACATCATCACACTGCACATGCCCCGCACGCCGGAGACCGCGGGGCTGCTGGGAGCCGAGAATCTGGCCAGGTGCCGCCCGCATGCATTGATCGTCAACACCGCTCGTGGCGGCATTCTCGACGAGGCGGCGGCAGCCGCTGCATTGGACGCCGGCCGGCTCGGCGGCATCGCAGTGGATGTCTACGAGACCGAACCCGCGACTGAGTCGCCGCTGTTCGGCCGACCCGATGTGGTGGCCACCCCGCACCTCGGCGCCAGCACCTCAGAGGCGCAAGACCGCGCCGGCGCCCAGATCGCCGAACAGGTCAACCTGGCCTTAGCAGGCGATCCCGTGCCCTACGCCGTCAACGCGTAGCAGTCCGGCGGCCGCCCCTCCCACATCGCCGCGATCGCGGACGGACGAGCTTCAGTGCTGGTTCGCGACTGCGGCCGCGTCGGGATGGTGAAGGTAGCGCTCGGGGATGTCGAAGCGGAAAATGCGGGCGCTGTTGAGGCCCAGGATCTTGGCCCGCTCACCGTCGTCGAGGTGGCTCATCGTGCGCTCAATGGCTTGGGCCGAATAGGGCCATGAGCCTTCGTGGTGCGGGAAGTCATTCGCCCACAGGAAGTTGTCGACGAGGCCGTGCCCACGGGCGAGATCCAGGCCCGCGGGATCCTCTTGGAAGCTCGCGAAGCCCTGCCGCTTGAAGTACTCGCTGGGCAGCATCTCGAGCTTGGGCCGCACCCACATGTGGTGCTTGAGGTAGGCCTCGTCCATGGCGGTCAGCATCCATGGCACCCAGCCGATGCCGGCCTCGATCGATCCGAACTGCAGCTTCGGGTGCCGCTCTGCAACACCCGAGGCGCAGATGTTGACCAGCGGTTCCATCGTAGGCGCCAGCGAGTGCACGGCGTAGTTGATGACCGCACCGCCCTGGCTGCGTGAGGTGCGTGGGTCACGCCCGGTCGAGACGTGGAACGTGACCGGCAGCTCGACCTCGTCGATGCAGTCCCACAGCGGCTCCATCTCGCGCAGGTTGTAGTTGAGGTCGTCCACGTCTGGCGGCCCGAACACAGGCTTGGCGGGCAGGCTCAGCCCTTTGAACCCGAGCGCCGCGCAGCGCTGGATCTCCGCGATGGCCTTGTCGAGCGCGGCGGGAGCGATGCAGGCCATCGGGGCCAGCCGGTCGTTGTAGTCGGCGAACTCCTCCCAGGCCCACTCGTTGTAGGCCCGGCACATGGCGTGGCTGAAGTCGGCATCGGGCGTGGCCCAGATGCTCAGCCCCTTGTTCGGGAACAGGATCTCGGCGTCGCAGCCGTCCAGCGCCAGGTCGGCCAGCCGGGTCTCGGGGCTGCGCCCGGACTGGTTGCGCAGCTTCTCGTGGCCTTCGAAGGGCTTGGTCCAGTTGAGCTTGGCCGGGCGGAAGCCTTCGGCCTTCTGGAAGAACTGCTCCTCGGTCGCGCCGCTGCTGGCTTTGCCCGTGCTGTCGATGGCTTCGCCAGTGGTACCGCCACCCTCACCCTCGGCGCCGTCGCCTTTTGCGCCCTTGCCATGAACATCCATCGCCTTGGTGACGGCAATGGTCGGCAGCCGGTGGTGGTACGCCGGGTCGATGCGGTCGTACAGAAACGTGTTCGGCTCCTGCACATGCCCGTCCGCCGAGCACATGAAGAACTTGTCATCGGCATCCGGCCGTGCAGAGCGTAGCCACCCTTCGTTGCCCGGCGTCTCCAGTCGCCACACATTGTTGACATCAGGTTCAGGAATGGTGATCGCCATGTCGGCACTCCAGGCTCAGAACTCAGGATCAAGGTCTCGGTGCAGTCGGCTGCCCGCCCGAAGAGTCTGGCACGCAACCGCCCCCGGCGACCCGAGCACTCATGCCATCGGCGCACTCAGTCTCGGCGGATTGCGCCGCAGCGACACTGGTGCATGCGCAAAAGATGCATCACGGGATGCGCAATACATACATCGAAGTGTGCGCAATAGGGACATTCCGGCCGATACAGGCCTCGGATCGGTTCACGCTCGGCGACCGCATCGAGGCCATCCCGATCTGCGCCCTCTGGAAGTGACCGCCGCTACAGGTTGGCAAAACACCTACTAGCCATGCGGTATAACACCTAGTAGTCTTACATGGCCAGAGAAAGTGAGGACGTAAACCGGCGCAGTTGCCGGGTTCGACATATCGAGCCGGGATGAGGGCAAGGAGGCATATCGGTGGTGACTGGGCACGGGGAAGTCCAACGTCGCATTGAGCCCAGGTTGCGGCATTCGCTGGACACCTTTCGAGTCGTCGTGCTCGGGGGGCCACGGCAGTCGGGCAAGACGACCTTGGCGCACCGGATCGTGGGCAGTGGCACCTATCTCAATCTCGACGATCCGACAGTTCGCTCGTTCGCGCTCGACGATCCGACAGGTTTCATAGCCGACCGCCCCCGACCGATCGTGATCGACGAGGTACAGCGGGCCGGCGACGACCTCATCCGCGCCGTCAAGCTGGCGGTCGATGCCGATCCGACCCCGGGAGGCTTCCTGCTGACGGGCTCGACGAACTTCCTGACGGTTCCGGTGTTCTCGGAGTCGCTGGCGGGCCGAGCAGTGTTCTTCGACCTAGCGCCGTTCTCGCAGGTCGAGATGGAAGGCACTGGCAACGGGTTGTTGACCTTCTTGCTGGATGACGGTCGCGCCCAAGCGACCGCGACCCAAGAGCTGCTGCATGCCGCACCGTCAGCAGTGACCCGGGCCGACTATGCCGACCGCATCTGTCGCGGCGGCTATCCCGAAGCAATCAGCTTGGGGGAATCAGATCGCCGGCTGTGGTTCGACGCATACGTGCATACCGCTGTGACCCGCGACATCGTCGAGGTCACTGGGGCTCGACGGTCCACCGAGCTGGCGCGTTTGCTCCGAGCGGCCGCGGCCAGGACGGCCTCAGAACTCGTGATGCGCGACATCCATCGCGACCTGGAGTTGGGCGGCATCGACACCACAGCCGACTACCTGTCGTATCTGGAGATGACTCACCTCGTTAGCCGCATGTCCGGCTGGGCTACTGGTGCGGCCACACGCGCTAAGCGCCGCCCGAAGGTCCATGTCAACGACACCGGACTCGCGACGGCGCTGCTGGGGCTCACCGCGAATTCGCTGGATGGTCCGGCCAGCGAGCAGCGCGGACCGCTGCACGAGACCTTCGCGGTCAACGAGCTGCGTCGCCAAGCCGCGGCAATGGGCCAGCCTCTCAACTTCTGTCACTACCGCGACTCCCGCGGACGCGAGGTGGACCTTCTTGTCGAGCGTCCAGACGGTCGGGTGATAGCGGTGGAGATCAAGGCCGGTGCGACGGTGCGGCCCACGGACGCCAAGTGGCTGACATGGCTCAGGGATCTCATCCGAGACAGGTTCGAGATCGGCCTCGTTCTCTACACAGGCTCAGCACCGCTGCCCGTGGCAGATCGCATCGTGGCACTTCCCCTGTCGTACCTCTGGGAGATCTGACCTCGCCTGCTAGGCAAGGCCTGTCGGGATGTTTCGAATCGGTCGTGAACGGAACGGTTCAGCAGCTTGGTTGCAGATGCGAACGGAGCCAGTCGGGAGCGAGGGCACCCTTGAGGGATATGAGGCTGATGGCCCACTGGGGCGGTGGCTGAGTGAGGTCCGTGGCGTGGGGAGTTATCGAGGTGCGTTTGCCGACGGCTTCGACCAGGCAGGCGGTGGCGGCGGCCTCGGCGGCGTTCGCTTCGCTCGCGTCCTCGGTGCTGGCGGGTGGCACTGCTTGCAGCAATCCCTTGATGCGGGCGATGCCGTCGGGCAGGTCGGCGAGCAGCGCCTCGATGATTGGCATGGGCAGTGGTGCGTCGAGGACGACGGTCTGCGATTCGAAGAGATCCTCCACCGTGTGCCATCCGCGAGCAACGACCCCCGCGGGCGCCGGTCGTTCAGAGGTGTCGGCCGCGTCACTGGCCGATCCGGGGCCGAGCAGCACATCGATGGGCACCGCAGCTCGACTCGCGCGGACAACAGCGGCGCCGGCCGAAAGCCCGGCCAGCCAGTCGCACAGGTCGTCGGCCTTGTCGGCATCGTCGAGCAGGTCGATCTTGTTGACCACCAGCAGGTCTGCAGCCGCGAGCTGCATCCGCACGGTGTCGGCCACCCAGCGGTCGTTGGCTTGGCGTCGTACCTGCTCGGCATCCGCCATGACCACCACGGCATCCAGTCGCAGCCCGGGCGTGTGGCCGTAGGCCGCGATCTGAGTCGGGTCGGCGACACCGCTGGCCTCGATGAGCAGGCGCTGCGGGAGCGTGCCCGCTGAGCGGATCTGCATGAGTGCGGCGGCGAAGCCGTCAGCAAGCGTGCAGCAGATGCAGCCGTTGGCCAGCGTCAGCTTGTCGCTGTCGGCGGCCACGATGAGGTCCTCGTCGATGGAGATCTCGCCGAAGTCGTTGACGATCACTGCGATGCGCTCCTCGGTCGAGCGCAGCACATGGTTCACCAGCGTCGTCTTGCCCGCGCCGAGGTAGCCGCCGACGACTGTCACGGGAAGGCGCTGAATGCTCATCTGCCCCTCATCTTGCCCGCACCCGCGACATCGCCGCGCAACGCCGTGCGCCCGCCGCTGGAGCGGCCCCTACGCGTCGCTGGTCTGCGCGGGCTGGAGCACGCCGCCCAGCACGGTGCCCCACACGCCGATGTCGCGCAGCGCCATCGGGTCGACAGTGAGCGGGTCGTCTTCCAGCACGGCGAAGTCGGCCAGCTTGCCGGCCTCGATGCTGCCGATCTCGGCGTCCATCTTGATCTGCCGAGCAGCCTCGATGGTGATGGCCCGCAGCGCGTCCGGCACGCCGATTCGCTCGTCGGGCCCCAGCACCTGGCCTGATGCCGTCAACCGGTTGACCGCGCACCATGCGGTGTGCAGATGACCCAGCGGCGTGATCGGCGAGTCCGAGTGGATCGAGAAGCTGACGCCGCTGGCCAGCGCGGTGCCGCAGGCGTCCATCCGCGCCGCACGCTCGGGCCCCACGGTCACGTCCCGATGCTGGTCGCCCCAGTAGTAGATGTGGTTCGAGAAAATGTTGGCGCACATGCCCAGCGCTGCCATGCGGCGGTACTGGTCCGGCGTGGTGAGCTGGCAGTGCTGCACCGTGTGGCGGTGATCCCAGCGGGGATGACGCTCGAGCACTTGCTCCACCGCGTCGATGAACACCTCGGAGGCTTCGTCGCCGTTGCAGTGGCAATGCACGGTGAGGCCCGCCCGGTGGTACGGCTCCACCAGATCGGCCATCTGGTCGGGCGCCGTCAGCCACAAACCGTTGCCGATGTGCCCAGGCGGCGGCTTGTAGTAGTGCGGCCAGCTGATGCGGGCGGTGAAGCCCTGGATCGAGCCGTCCAGGATCAGCTTGACGATGCCGAAGCGAAGCTTGTCGGTCTGCTCGCTCTTCAGCTGCACGCACAGCTCGGCCAGCTCGGCCGGCTCGGCCGTGGCCCCGAACAGGTTCGACATCGCCACCATGACTCGCGCCGGATATGTCGGGTCGCCGGTCACCTTCTTCCAGTTGCTGAGCTGGTCTGGGTCCCAGAGCTGCGTCGTGCCCAAGTCGGTCAGCAGCGTGTGGCCGGCATTGCGTGCTTCGTTGCCGTAGCGCCAGCGGGCTTGCTCGCTGCGGTTGGCCTTCATCATGTCGACGAATGCCTCGCCTGCCAGCATCATCCCGGCGGGTTCGTGCAGCTCGCCGTTCGGCAGGCCGTCGCCGCCCCGGGCCACGCCGGGACTGGTCGCCGTCTCGTCGATGCCGCACCGGTCCATGAGCGCCGAGTTGATGGTGGCGAGATGCCCGCTGGCATGCAGTATCAGCGTCGGCCGGTCGCCAGTCACGGTGTCGAGGTGGCGGGCCACGAGCCGCTCGCCCGGGAAGTAGATGGGATCGAGGCCCCACGCCAGCAGCGTCTGGGAATCGTCGGTCATGTCCGCCGCGGCCTTGGCCAGCCGCTCGAGCACATCGTCGATCGACGTGCAGCCCGGCCACAGAAGTCCTTGGGGATCGCGCCGGTCGAAGTAGCCGACGTAGGTGGAGTTCCACAGGCCGCCTGACATCACATGGCAATGGGCCTCGATGAACCCGGGCATGATGACGTGCTCGGCGAAGCGATCGTCGATGCGGTGCTCGCCCCACGACGCCAGCTCGTCGGTGCTGCCGACGCCCAGAATGCGGTCTCCGGCCACGGCCACGGCTTCGCCGTAGGGAAACGCGGGGTTGATGGTGATGACCCGGCGAGCCGGGTAGATCACGAATGGTTCGTTCGTCTCGCTGCGGTCGGCATGGGCTGTCGTCATCAAATCGTTGGCCTCCTGTACGACGGTGGGTCAGTCGCTTGTGGCTTGCGCCACGAGGTGTCCCGGCTCCACTTCGACCAGGGTCACGGGCTCGGGGGCGGTGCCGGCTTCGAAGACCGGGCTGGGCACCTCGTCGGTCTGCACGGAGCGGTCGGTGCGGCGCCGAGCCGGATCGGCGATCGGCACCGCGTCGAGCAACCGCTTGGTGTAGTCGTGCATGGGGTTCTCGAAGATGGCCCGGCGCGGACCCAGCTCGACGATCTGGCCGAGGTACATCACGCCGACCCGGTGAGCGATCCGCTCCACCACGGCGAGGTCGTGGCTGATGAACAGGTACGACAAGCCCATCTCTTCTTGCAGGTCCATCATCAGGTTGATGACCTGCGCCTGGATCGAGACGTCCAGCGCGGACACCGCCTCATCGGCGATCACCAGTTCGGGCCGCAGCGCCAAGGCCCGGGCGATGCAGATGCGCTGTCGCTGACCCCCCGAGAACTGGTGCGGGTACTGCCGCATGTCGTCGGGCGACATGCCGACTCGCCGCAGCAGGTCGGCGACCACCTCGTTGATCTCCCGCTTGGGCACCGCACGATGGATTTCGAGCGGCTCGGAGATCGCCTTGCCCACCGAGCGGCGGGGGTCGAGGCTGGCGAAGGGGTCCTGGAAGACGATCTGTGCCTTGCGTCGGTGAGGCCGCAGCGCCCGAGGCCCCAGGTTCGTGATGTCGGCGCCGTCGAGCCTGATGGTGCCGCTGGTCGGATTCAGCAGGCGGATGATCAGGTACGCGAGCGTCGATTTGCCACAGCCGCTCTCACCGACCACCGCCAGCGTCTCGCCGCGATCGATGTGCAGGCTGACCTGCTCCACAGCGTGCACGCGGGCGCCATGGGTGGCCGGGAAGTGCTTGGTGAGCGCCTCGACCTCGACAATCGGCTCAGCGTCGGGGGCATCGTGCTGCGTCACGAGCTTGGCCCCCCCGTCGCTTCCCGCGCCCGGCGTGGCAGCCGCTGCCAGCGCATCGGGATCGATCAGCTCGAAGCGCCGCGGGTCCTCCACGCCGGCCATCGACCCCAGGCGCGGCACCGCAGCCAGCAGCGACTGTGTGTAGGGCTCGCTGGGCCGATCGAAGATGTCCGAGACGTTGCCGCGCTCGACCAGTCGAGACTGCTGCATCACCACCACCTCGTCGGCAATCTCGGCCACCACGCCCATGTCGTGGGTGATGATCAGCACTGCCGCGCCGGTCTCGCGCTGCATCTCCGCGATCAGGGCGAGGATCTGCGCCTGGATCGTCACGTCGAGCGCGGTGGTGGGCTCGTCCGCGATCAGGATTGCCGGGTCGCAGGCAAGCGCCATGGCGATCATCACCCGCTGGCGCATCCCGCCCGACATCTCGTGGGGGTACTGGTCGATCCGGCGCGCAGCATCGGGAATGCGCACCCGGTTCAGCATCTCCAAGGTGCGCTCGCGAGCTTCTCTGCGGTTCATGCCACGGTGGAGCCGCAGCGCCTCGCCGATCTGGCTGCCGACGGTATAGACGGGGTTGAGGCTGGTCAGCGGCTCTTGGAAGATCATCGAGATGCGATCGCCGCGGATCGATCGCATCTGCGGTTCGGGCAGCTGCAGCAGGTCGTCGACGCTGCCGTCCTCGTGGCGGAACAGCACTTCGCCGCTGCGGATCTCCGCCCGGGTGCCGATCTCGATGAGGCGCATGATCGACAGCGCAGTCACCGACTTGCCCGAGCCCGACTCGCCGACCACCGCCAGCGTCCCGCCGTCGCGCAGGTCGAACGACACGTCGTTCACGGCGATGAACTCGTCGAAGCCGACGGTCAGCCCGCGAACCTGCAGCCTCGGCGACGCCCCGGAGTCGTCGGTGTCCTCGCCCGGCGCACCGCTGCCGTTCGGCAGAGCGCTCATCGCTCAGCGTCCCCGCAGTTTGGGGTTGTAGGCATCCTGCAGCCCGTCTCCGATGAGGCTGAAGCTCAGCACGGTGAAGAAGATCGCCAGGCCGGGGAAGGTCACCGACCACCACGCCGTCAGGAAGTTTCCCCGGTTCAGCCCGATCATCAAGCCCCAGCTCGTGGTGTTGGGATCGCCCAGGCCCAAAAACGCCAGCCCCGCCTCGAACAGGATCGCCGTGCCCATGATGAGCGTGGCCGACACGATGAGCGGCGGCAGCGCATTGGGGAACACCACCTTGCGAATGATGCGCCAGTCGGTCGCTCCCACGGCTCGGGCTGCGCGTACGAACTCGAGGTTCTTCAGCCGCAGGAACTCCGCACGGGTGATGCGGGCGATCCCCGGCCACGCCACCACGCCGATGGCGAACGAGATCGTCCACATCGACGGCTCGAAGAGCGCCACCACCACCATCGCGAAGAGCAGCGCCGGCAGCACCTGGAAGAACTCGGTGAAGCGCATGAGCGCACTGTCCGTCCATCCGCCGTAGTAGCCGGCCACCGCTCCGATGCCGATGCCGATGACCAGCACCATCGCGGCGGCCATCGCTGCCACCGTCAGGCTGGTAGCGCCGCCATTGATCACCCCGGCCAGCACGTCGCGCCCGAGGTAGTCGGTGCCCAGCCGGGCTTCGGTGAGCTCGCCGGGACCGATCAACGGCCGGGCCACGATGTCCTTCGGGTCCTGGTCGTACAAGCGGGGCCCGGCGACCGTCATGAAGACGACCCCCGCCAGCATCAGCACTCCGACCACCGCCGCCTTGTTGCGCACGAACAGCCGGAAGGTCTCGCGCCCCGGCCGCGCTGCGCCTGCGCCGCCGCCGGCACCGAGACCCGGCGTGACGCCCATGTCGGCGGCGGCCACGTCCCCGAGCCCAGCGGCATCAGACATTGGAACGCTCCCGCAGCCGGATGCGCGGGTCGATGATCGTGTACAGCAGATCGGTCAGCAGATTCGCCACGATCACCATGACCGACGACACCATCAGCACGCCGAGCAGCACTGAGGTATCCCGCCGAAGGATGGAGTCGAACGCAAGCCGACCCAAGCCCGGCCAATTGAAGACGGTCTCGACGAGCAACGCGCCCGACAGCAGTGCTCCGAACTGCAGGCCGATCACCGTCACCACGGGGATCACCGCGTTGCGAAGCGCGTGTTTGTACACGACCCGGCGCTCGCCCAGCCCCTTCGCCCTGGCGGTGCGCACGTAGTCCGACTCGAGCACCTCCAGCATGGAGGCCCGCGACAATCGGCTGTACTGCGCCAGATAGATGAGTCCGAGCGTGAGTGCCGGCAGCACCAGGTGCTCCCCGACATCGAGGACATTCGCAAGCACGCCTTCGCCGTAGCTGACATCGTGCCAGCCCTGTACCGGCAGCAGCTTCCATGTGGACGCGAACAGGATCACCAGCATGATGCCGGTCCAGAACACCGGCATCGAGAAGCCCACCAGTGCCAGCACGGTTGCGCCGTGACTCAGCAGGCTCTCCGGACGGCGCGCCGTCGCGACGCCCACCATGGTCCCTGCGGCGACGGCGAATGACAGCGCGGTGCCCACCAGCAGCACGGTCGGCCACAGCCGTGCCGATATCAGCGAAGTGACCGATTGATTGAAGAAGTACGACTCACCGAGGTCGCCGATGGCGACACGGCCGATGTAGGTCACGAGCTGCACCACGAATGGGCGATCCAAGCCGTACTGTGCCCGGATTTCTTCCAGCAGCTCAGGGTCGCCGGCGCCGCTCTCGCCCACGATCACCGTGGCGGGATCGCCGGGCGTCAGGTGGATCAGCAGGAAATTGAGGCACATCACTGCCAGGATCAGCCCGAGTGCTTGGGCGATCCTGGCAGCGATGGACCTCAGCATGCTCCGTCCTCGTCGAGCGAAGTTCCGGCGGTCACATCAGCGCTGCCGGAACGGGACTCGGTTGCCGTTACTGATCCAGCCACACCTCGTGCATCGGCGACATCATGCCCCAGATGGTGTTGGTCGGGGGGTTCTGGACTCGTGGGTTGTAGGCCTGCCAGAACTGCGGGGTCGTCAAGTAGTAGATCGGCACTTCGTCCGACACGATCTGCTGAAACTCCCCGTACAGCGCGGCCCGGCGCCCAGCGTCGAGTTCTTGGCCGGCTTCTGCAAGGATCCGGTCGACCTCGGCGTTGGAGTACCCGGTGTTGTTCGTCCAGATGCCCTTGTCGATGTTGTCGCTGAGATACGTACGGTGGACGCCGATCACCGGATCGCCCCAGTTCCAGACGTTGTTGATCGTCATCTGATAGTCGCGGCCTGCGATTCGGCCAGCCCATGTCGGGAAGTCGGGCGAGACGCTCAGCTCCACGTTGATGCCGACGTCTTCGAGCGCCTGCACGACGTACTCGGCGTAGATCACCTGCGTCGGCGGGATGTAGTCGATGGTGAGCTCCAGCTCGCCGGGTCCGTAGCCGGCCTCGGCCAGCAGCGCCGTCGCCCGGTCGACGTCGCGGTCATAGGGGTTGACCGTGGAGTCGTGGAACGGGCTCGCCGTGACGATCCCGGACGTGGCCGGGATCGTCAGTCCCTGGTCGAGCGCGTCGATCATGAAGTCGCGGTCGATTGCGTAGGCGATCGCCTGGCGCACGCGCTTGTCCGACAGCGCCGGGTCGTCCGTGTTCATCTCGAGCCACTGGATCTGCCCGATCGCTTCGTGACCGTCGGAATTCACCGTCACGTTCTCGTTGTCCATCAGGCGCAGGATGTTCGCCGAGGGGCCCAGCGTGACCGAGAGATCGATCTCGCCGTTCTCGAGGCCCAGGACGATGTTGGTCGCATCGGGAATGATCTGCATGACGATTTCGTCGAGACACGGCGCTCCCTCGATGAAGAAGTCGTCGAATCGTTCCATGCGGATGATCGTGCCGGCCTCGTACTCGACCAACCGGAACGGACCCGAGCCCACGAAGTCCTCCGTATTGCGCGGGTGGGTCGGCAGTTCTTGGCCGTCGTCGAAGATGTGCTTGGGGATCACCGGCAACAGGCCCGGTGACATCGCGAGCAGGATCGCCGGGTGCGGCTGGCTCAGGTTGATGACTGCGGTGTGCTCGTCGGGCGTGTCCACACCGGTCACCGGCGCGAACATCGGCTTGAACGGGTGATGCGCCTGCGCCGTGAGGACCGAGAACGCCACGTCCGCTGACGTGATGGGCATCCCGTCGTGGAAGACGGCGTCCTCCACAAGGTGCAGCGTCACCGAGAGACCGTCGTCGGCCACCTCCCAGCTCTCTGCCAGGTACGGCATGGGGTTGTACTCGTCGTCGTACAGCAGCGGGCTCGCGTTGAGCTGCGTGCCCGGCACGGCGGTCGCATAGCCCGACTGCACGGTGCCGTTGAGGTGCCGCGGCACCTGGGTGCTGCCGATGATGAGCGTCCCGCCGACGTTGGCACCGTCATTGCACAGACTGTGGGCCGCAGCCATGTCGTCGTCGGCCATGTCGTCATCGCCGCCGTCGGCCATGTCGTCGTCGGCCATGTCGTCGTCGTCGGTGGCCATGTCGTCATCGACGTCGGCCATGTCGTCGTCGGTCATGTCATCGGTGTCGGGTGCCGCGGTGGGCGCGGGCGCCGCACCGTCATCGTCGTCGTCGCTCGAGCAAGCCGCAGCGACAAGCGCAAATACGGCCAGTACGGCAACGAGCAGTCGCCATTTCTTCATGGATCGCTCTCCCTCGCGTACGCTTGCCTGCCCGCGTCATGCCGAGATCAGGTCGAGCAAGTCGCCCGAAGCGTGGCGGTACCGTAGCGCGACCGGCGGTCACACCTCGCGCTTTGGCCCGCGGCGCCGAGCCGCCGGGAGATGTGCGGGCGGGGACTGCGTCGTCGGCAGCCAGGCGGGCCGTGTCGTCTCGTAGCTGTCGATGGCTTCGGCGCTGCGAAGCGTGATGCCGATGTCGTCGAGTCCCTCGAGGAATCGCTCCTGCGTGGCGTCGTCCATCGGGAATGACTCTTCGATGCCCGCAGCGGGTGCGCTCAGCATTCGCCGCTCGACGTCGACGGTCACCGCGAGGTCGGGATCGTCCGCCACTGCGGTTCGCAGCCGCGCTGCAGCCTCTTCGGAGATCTGTACTGGCACCAGACCGTTCTTGGCGGAGTTGTTGCGGAAGATGTCGCCGAAGCGGGGCGAGACCACCGCCACGAAGCCGTAGTCCATCAGTGCCCACACGGCGTGCTCTCGTGAGGATCCGGTGCCGAAGTTGGAACCGGCAACCAGGATCGTCGCTCCGGCGAAGCGCTCGTCGTTCAGCACGAAGTCACGCTCGTCGCGCCACTCGCTGAAGAGCCCCTTGCCGAAGCCGGTGCGCTCGACGCGCTTCAGCCAGTCGCTGGGGATGATCTGGTCGGTGTCCACGTCCGAACGGTCGAGCGGCACCGCACGGCCTTCATGCACTCTCACGGGCTCCATCAGCTCGTTTCCCTTGTTCGATTCAGGCCAGATCGTCAGGCGTGACGAAGCTGCCGGCGATTGCCGTCGCCGCGGCCACTTCCGGCGAGCACAGATGCGTCCGCCCGCCACGGCCCTGACGGCCCTCGAAGTTGCGGTTCGAAGTCGACGCCGAGCGTTCGCCCGGAGCGAGCTTGTCGGGATTCATGGCCAGGCACATCGAGCAGCCCGGCTCACGCCAGTCGAAGCCTGCCTCGGTGAAGACCTCGTGCAGTCCTTCAGCCTCTGCCTGGGTCTTGACGGCGAACGAGCCCGGCACGACCAGCGTGCGCACCCCGTCGGCCACCTTGCGACCCCGCGCCACCGCCGCAGCCGCACGCAGGTCCTCGATGCGCGAATTCGTGCAGCTCCCGATGAAGACCGTGTCGACTGCCACGTCGGACAGCCGGGTGCCGGCAGTCAGCCCCATGTAGTCCAACGCCCGCTGGGCGGTCGTCGCCTCGACAGGGTCGTCGAAATCGCTCGGCGCCGGAACCGCACCGTCGATCGGGATGACGTGTGCGGGATTGGTGCCCCACGTGACGTGCGGCCGCAGCGACGCAGCGTCGATGGACACCGAGCGGTCAAAGGTTGCGCCATCGTCGGTGACGAGCGAGCGCCAGTCGGCCACTGCAGCGTCCCAGTCGGCCCCGACAGAAACGTGCCGGCGGCCGTTCACATACTCGAAGGTGGTGTCGTCGGGCGCGATCATGCCGGCCTTGGCGCCTGCCTCGATGGACATGTTGCAGACGGTCATCCGCCCTTCCATCGACAGCGCCTCGATCGCCGAGCCGCGGTATTCGATGATGTGGCCGATGCCGCCGCCGGTGCCGATCCGGCCGATGATGGCGAGCACGATGTCCTTGGCGGTCACGCCCGCCGGCGCTTCGCCGTCGACTCGCACCTCCATCGTGGAAGGCCGTGCCTGCGGCAGCGTCTGGCTGGCCAGCACGTGCTCTACTTCGGACGTGCCGATGCCGAATGCCAGCGCGCCGAACGCCCCGTGCGTGGAGGTGTGGCTGTCGCCGCACACCACTGTCATGCCGGGCAGTGTGAGTCCCTGCTCGGGTCCGATGACATGCACGATGCCTTGGCCCGGATCGCCCATGGGGTACAGGGTGATGCCGAACTCGGCGCAGTTCGCTCGCAGCACCTGCACCTGCTTGGCCGAGATCGGGTCAGAGATCGGCAGGTGCAGATCGGCAGTCGGGACGTTGTGGTCCTCGGTGGCGACCGTGAGATCGGGCCGGCGCACCGTGCGCCCGGACATGCGCAGGCCGTCGAATGCCTGCGGCGAGGTGACCTCATGGATGAGGTGCAGGTCGATGTAGAGGAGATCGGGCTGGCCGCCGCCGGTCCGTACGACGTGGCGGTCCCAGATCTTCTCGCTGAGGGTGCGCGGCCCCGCCGCTGCCGGATCTGTCACATCCCCACTATGGACCCTGTGCGGGCGTCAATCCAACCTGCCGGCGCGGTCGTCGGGGCCAGTCAGGCTTCGATGGCGACGACCTCGATGCTCATCTGGTTGCCGTTCGCCTCGTAGGTCACCGTCTGACCGGCCCGTGCGCCCTCGAGCGCCCGGCCCATCGGAGATCCCGGCGAGACCACCTCGATGCCCGACCGGCGTTCCTCGATCGAGCCGAACAGGTACTGCTCGACTTCGTCGTCGCCCTGGAAACGGATGGACACCACGAGGCCCGGCGCAACGACGCTGTCGCCGGAGCTGTCATCGACGTCGGCGACGATCTCGCAGTTCTCCAGGATGGACTTCAGCCGCATGATGCGGCCTTCCATCTTCCCCTGTTCCTCCTTGGCGGCGTGGTAGTCGCCGTTCTCCGACAGGTCTCCCAGCAGGCGTGCCGTCTCGATCTGTGCAGCAATATCAATGCGTCCCCGACCGGTCAGATCGGTGAGTTCCGCTTGCAGCCGATCGTGGGTCTCAGCAGAGATGTGATGGATCTCGGGCACCCCGCGAGGTTACCGAGGGCATCTCCGGGCACACTCTCTGGCGCGATCGGCAAGCCGAGTTTGAACTCGGGGCGCGATCGCGCTTCAGGATGATCTGGCTGGAATTCCCGGAGCGGGAGCAACCCGTTCCCCGCGCGAACACCCAAGGGGCACCACAGTGACTCACCGCATCGCAGTCATCGGCGGAGACGGCATCGGACCCGAGGTCACCTCGGTCGCTCTCGACGTGATTGCTGCCGCCGGTGCCGGCATCTCGACGACCGAATTCGAACTGGGCGGTCATCGCTACCTGCGGGACGGCACGGTGCTCGACGATGAGACGCTCGAAGAGCTGCGCACGTTCGATGCCATCCTGCTCGGCGCCGTCGGCACGCCCGACGTGCCGCCAGGCATCATCGAGCGCGGCCTGCTGCTGAAGACCCGCTTCGAGCTCGACCTGTACGTGAACCTGCGCCCCTTCACCTTGCCCGACGGTCACAGCTTCACCGTGATCCGCGAGAACACCGAAGGCGCCTACGCGGGCGAGGGCGGGTTCCTTCGCAAGGGGACGCCGCACGAGATCGCCACGCAGGGGTCGGTCAACACTCGCATGGGGGCCGAGCGCGCCATCCGCTATGGCTTCGAGCTGGCCCGCGCGCGGGAACGCCGTCACCTGACGCTGGTCCACAAGACCAACGTGCTGACGTTCTCGGGCGACCTGTGGGAGCGCACGTTCAAGGAGGTGGCCGCTGAGTACCCCGATGTCGAGACTGCGTACAACCACGTCGACGCAGCCTGCATTCATTTCGTGGAGGATCCGCACCGTTACGAGGTGATCGTCACCGACAACCTCTTCGGCGACATCCTCACCGATCTCGGCGGCGCCGTGGCGGGCGGCATCGGGCTCGCTGCGTCGGCCAACCTCAACCCGGACCGAACGGGACCGTCGCTGTTCGAACCGGTGCACGGGTCGGCGCCCGACATCGCCGGCAAGGGCCTCGCCAACCCCACGGCCGCGGTCCTGTCGGCCGTGCTCATGCTGGAGTTCCTGGGGGAAGCAGAGTGCGCTGAGCGCGTGCGAACTGCGTGCGAGGCCGCCATCGCCGACGACTCGGTGCCTGAGGTGGGCACCGAGGAGATCGCCAAGGCGATCACGGCCGGCGTCTCGGAGGGGTGAGACCGTCGTGAGCAATACAGGCATGAGTGCATCTGACACCACCGGCACGACGCCCGAACCGGGCGCGTCAGCACCGCTCATCCGCGAAGGCGTACGCGATCCCTCGTGGCCTGAGCGAGTCGAGATCTTCGATACGACGCTGCGCGACGGCGTCCAGTTCGAAGGCATCTCGGTGTCGTCCGAAGACAAGCTCAAGGTGGCCCGCCAGCTCGATGTGCTGGGCATCCAGTGGATCGAAGGCGGGTGGCCCGGCTCGAATCCCAAGGACGAGGAGTTCTTCGCCCGGGCGGCGACCGAGCTGCAGCTCGAGCACGCCACGCTGGTGGCCTTCGGCTCAACGCGTCGGCCACGCGGACGTGTCGACGACGACCAGACCTTGGCGGCGCTGGTGGCGGCCGGCACATCCACGGTGTGCATCGTGGGCAAGTCGTGGGACTACCACGTCACCGAAGCGCTCCGGCAGCCGCTCAGCGAAGGCGTTGCCATGGTCGGCGACTCGATCGAGTTCCTCAAGGGCGAGGGGCTGCGCGTCTTCTTCGACGCGGAGCATTTCTTCGACGGTTACAAGCGCAATCCTGAGTTCGCGCTGTCGGTGCTCGAAGCGGCTGCGGTCAACGGGGCCGACTGCCTGGTGCTCTGCGACACCAACGGCGGCTCGCTGCCTCACGAGGTGGAGAACATCGTGCGCGAGGTGGTCGGCCACTTCGACGGCATCCAGATCGGCATGCACACCCAGAACGACACCGGCTGTGCGGTGGCCAACGCCGTGGCAGGCGTGATTGCCGGCGCCACCCACGTGCAGGGCACCGTCAACGGCTACGGGGAGCGCACCGGCAATTGCGACAACACCGTGCTGGTGCCGAACCTGACGCTCAAGATGGGCATCGAGACGGTGCCGCGGGAATGCCTGACCCGGTTCACGTCGGTGGCGCATCACGTCGCCGAGCTCATGAACATGCCGCCTCAGAACCAGCAGCCCTATGTGGGAACTTCGGCGTTTGCCCACAAGGCGGGCTTGCACACCAGCGCCATCGCCCGCCGCCCCGACAGCTACGAGCACGTCGATCCCGCGGCAGTCGGCAACAGCACACGATTCCTGCTTGGGGATCTGTCTGGACGGGCGTCGGTGGAGCTGAAGGCGGCTGAACTCGGCATCGAGATCGACAAGGCCGCTATGGCCGATGTGGTCGATGAGCTGAAGCGGCTCGAGCACGCTGGCTATCACTTCGAGGTAGCCGATGCCTCGCTGGAAATGCTGCTGCGCGAGGCCGCCGGCCAGACTTTCGACTTCTTCAAAGTCGAGTCGTTCAAGGTGCTGGTGGAGCGTGGCCGAGAGGCCACCTTCGACACAGAGGCGACGCTGCGCATCGTCGTCGGCGGTGACAGGCGGGTGACGGTCGGCGAGGGCGACGGACCTGTGAACGCCCTCGACAACGCGTTCCGCCAAGCCGTGCGAGACGACTACCCCGAGCTCGATGCAATCCGCCTGACCGACTACAAGGTCCGGGTGCTCGATGCCGACCGGGGCACTGAGGCAGTCACGAGGGTGCTCATCGACTCCACTGATGGTGAGGCGACTTGGACCACCATCGGCGTCTCGGAGAACATCATCGAGTCGTCCTGGCTCGCTCTGCGCGATTCGGTCCTCTACGCGCTCATGCGGCACCGCCTGGGCGACAGCCCGAGTCAGTAGCTCATGCCGTTCGGGCCACGGCTTCGCCCCGTGCTGCCCGCTCTTGTTCGCTTCGCTCACGGGCCGCTAGGCCCCGGGGCTCAGCCTCTAGGCTGCGCGGCAATGGCTGCACCGCGCCACGTCCGGGTCGGGCCGCTCAGCGAAGTCCGTGCGTACTCGTCGCCGGAGGTGACACCGCGGCGCTGGCGTGCCGAGCGTCCCGGCGACCTCGCCAGCGGGCAGCCCACCGGCGCGTCGCGCGGACATCAGGGACCTGACCAGGGGTACGCATACGGTCTCGTGCACCTGTTCGACGACCGGGTGCTGCTCGTCGATGGCGAGGATCGGCACGATGTCGACGCAGGCTGTGTTGCCGTCGCGCTCAAGCGCGCCTCGATCTTCGGGCGGGCACCAGTCGTGTGGGACCTCGAAGCGGGCTACTTGGCGTTCGGCTTCCTTGACTCGCAGCCGCCAGCAGAATTGGTGGCGCGACGGATGGCACTCTTCGAGGGAGTCGCGGAATCGCACCACTACAGCGAGGTCCGCAAGCTGGTGGCCTGCGTCCCGACCGCAGTGCTGGCGCTGACTCCTGCCGATATCAGGCGCCGCTACGAGACCGATCCCATGGGCCTGACGCGTGACCCAACCCGATGAGCGACCGGACCGCCCCACCCACGGCAACACTGACTGAGACTTCCATGGCCCAAACGACGACTCCGGATTCCGCCACGACCCTCCCGCCCCAGACCGACCGTGAGCTCGTGCGGCTGCACCGTCGGGCGTGCACCGACTTCGCTGCCCGGATGCGGCTGCCGGCCTGGGAGCACATGGCGATGCCGCTGTCGCCGCCGCTCGAGTCCCGCACCGTGGCCGACCTGCTCGCGCGCGTCGCCGACGGGAACTTGGCGGCCGCAGCGCAGATGAGCGGCCAGCCGCCGCCGCCTCCGGTCGAGATACCGACACCCGCGGCGGGCGCCTCCTTGGGCTTCGGCCGGCGCTCCGAGGATCGTCCCGATCCGACGCAGCCCGTCGTCGAGAGCGTGCGCACAGTGCTCGCAGTCGCTGCTGGACTCGATGCCGGCGCAGGCTTCAGCCCCCGGCTGCGTGACCTGCTGTGGACGCGTGTCGTGGAGCTGACGATCTTGGGCTACGACCTCCAGCAGGCCATCAGTGCCGGCGCCGGGCTCGATGAACTGCTCGTGGACAGGGTTCAGGCCGCGGCGCCCCCGGTTCAGGTCTGGCCGGGTCTCGAACCGCTCGCAGTCGATCTGTCCACCCCGCCGTTGCAGCGACTGCTCGCGCTGGCCGGCCGGCCGGTCGGTCGTTGGGTCGACGCCTCGGATCCGAACTGCAGCACCGGCCAGTGCTGAGCGGCGCCGCGAGCACCAGCAGCCCGGCGCCTTCCGACGGTGACGGAGCCGACCGCACGTCGGTGACGCCCCGCCCGCGGCTGCGATTCGCACCGGCCCCCACTGGGCTGCCGCATCTGGGCACCGCGAGGACAGCGCTGTTCAACTGGCTCTACGCCCGCCACTGCGGGGGCGAGATGGTGCTGCGCATCGAGGACACCAATGCCGAGCTGGCGACGCCCGCCCACATCGAGCAGATCCTCGAGATGCTCGAGTGGCTGGGTCTGGATTTCGACGGCGATCCGGTCTTCCAGAGCGAGCGAGCCAGCCTGTATGACGCCGCGATCGAGCGTTGGCTCGACAGCGGGCAGGCGTATCTCGACGAGGGTGCGGTGCGATTCTCCGTGCCCGACGAGGGTGTGACGGCCTTCGACGACGTCGTTCGGGGCCGCGTCGAGTTCCCCAACGCCTCCATCGAGGATTTCGTGGTGAAGCGCAGCGACGGCAGCGCGACGTTCTTCGTCGCCAACGCAGTCGACGATCTCGAACTCGGCATCACGCACGTCTGCAGGGGCGAAGATCTGCTCAACACGACACCGCGGGTGGTGCTGCTGCGCGCCGCGCTGGGTGCGACCGACGTGCCGACGTTCGCCCACCTGCCGCTCATCGTCAACAAGCAGCGCAAGAAGCTCTCCAAGCGGCGTGACGACGTGTCGCTCACGAGCTACCGCGACCAGGGTGTGCTGCCCGAAGCCATGGTCAACTACTTGGCATTGCTGGGCTGGGGACCTCCCGACGACGTGGAGGTGCGGCCGCTCGCGGAGATCGTCGAGTTGTTCGATCTCGCTGATGTGAACGCGGCACCCGCGATGTTCGACATGGACAAGCTCACGGCGGTCAATGGCGAGTACCTGCGCGCGCTCGACGACGCAGGCTTCGCTGCTGCAATCGAACCATGGGTGCACGACCGGCCCTGGGGAGCGGGCCTCGACCGCGCGGCACTGAGCAAAGTCGCTCCGCTGATCCGTGAGCGCACGCGACTGCTGTCCGATGCTCCCGATCGCATCGCTTTTCTGTTCGCGGAGCCCGAGATCGACGACGCCGCCTGGGATGCCGCGCTGGCGCCGCCGGCAGGCGACATCCTCGATCGCGCGCTCGACGACTTCTCCCGGGTGGAATGGACGGCCGATTCGCTGCACGCCTGTCTGCGTTCGATCGGGGAGCAATTCGGTCTCAAGCTGGGCAAGGCGCAGGCCCCGGTTCGCGTCGCGATCACCGGCCGCGCGGTCGGTCCGCCGCTGTTCGAATCGCTCGAGCTGCTGGGCCGCGACACCGCCCTGGGCCGGCTCGACGCAGCGCGGCAGCGACTCCGCCGTACCGGCTCACCAGCGGGACAATCCGGCAATTCGGCCGGGTCTTCCTGATGCCGCGCCACTAGCCTGATCGTGCCCTCGGGGATGGTGTAATCGGCAACACAACTGGTTCTGGTCCAGTCATTGGGGGTTCGAGTCCTCCTCCCCGAACCAGCCGGCTGCGAGCGCCCTGCCGGCACGCAGGCCTCCGATGCGACCGGGGGTGCGCTGCGCCAGACATCCCAGACATCGCCGGGAGCATTTGCACATGTCGCTTCGTCGTGACCTAACATCACCCGCTGGCCCGGCCCCCATGGGGTTCCATCCGGAAAGACACGAGGCCGAGCCGACCTGATAACTTGCCTGCGGCCGGTCTCTGGATCGGCACGGACCTGAGGGGGTTCAGCGCGTGGCGTTGCTCGAAGTCCAAGACATCTCTGTGCAGTTCGGAGGCATTCGTGCGCTCGACGATTTGTCGTTCTCTCTGGACGAGGGACAGATCCTCGGACTCATCGGACCGAATGGCGCCGGCAAGACCACCTTGTTCAACGTGGTCAGCCGCATCTACGACCCGACGACAGGGTCGTTGACATTCGACGGGCACGATCTGCTCTCGATGCCGGCGCATCAGATCAGCCGGGTCGGCGTCTACCGCACGTTCCAGAACCTTGCGTTGTGGCGCGGCATGACGGTGATCGAGAACGTGATGGTGGGTGACCACACCAACACCAAGGCCAACTTCTTCACTGCGGCGTTCCGACTCGGCACCCGCAAGGAGGAGAGGGATCTGCGCCGACGAGCATGGGAGGCGCTCGAAGAACTCGGCCTCGAAGAACACGCCTACCACCCGGCGGCCGGCCTGCCGTTCGGCACGCTCAAGCGCATCGAGTTGGCTAGAGCACTGATCGCCAACCCGCGCCTCATCATGCTGGACGAGCCGGCGTCGGGCCTCACCCACCAAGAGGTCGACTCGCTCGCTCAGGACATCAAGGACCTGCGCGATCGTCACAACCTTTCGATTCTCTTGGTCGAGCACCACATGCGCATGGTGCTCAACATCAGCGAGCACCTCGTGGTGCTCAACTTCGGCCGCAAGATCGCCGACGGCCATCCCGACCTCGTGCGGAATGATCCGGAGGTCATCGAGGCGTACTTGGGGAGTTCGTCATGACCGAGATGATGCTGAAGGTCGAAGACCTGCACGCGCGTTACGGGGCTGTCGAAGTCCTGCGCGGCCTGGGCTTCGAGGTGCCGGATCGCAGCGTGGTGGTGATCCTCGGCGCCAACGGCGCCGGCAAGACCACGACGCTGCGGGCGCTGTGCAACATGTGCACCACATCGGGCTCGATCCTGTTAGAGGGCGAAGACATCTCCCGGGCCAAGACAGCCGACATCGTTCGCCGCGGTGTCGCCCATGTGCCGCAAGGCCGGGGCACGTTCCCCGAGCTGTCAGTCATGGACAACCTCAGGATCGGTGCCTACATCCGGCGGGACAAAGAGGTCAACGCCGACATCGGCCGCTGGTTCGAGATCTTCCCCCGCCTCGAGGAACGCCGCGATCAGCTCGCCGGTTCACTTTCGGGCGGCGAGCAGCAGATGCTGGCTGTCGCCCGGGCGCTGATGTGCCGACCGAGGCTGCTGCTGCTGGACGAGCCGTCGCTGGGTCTGGCGCCGCTCATCATCGAGGACCTGTTCGAACGATTCATTCAGCTCAACAAGGAGACAGGGCTCACCATGCTCCTTGTCGAGCAGAACGCCAACTTGGCGCTGGACATGGCCGATTACGCCTACGTGATCGAGAGCGGCGAAATCGCTCTGCATGGACCAGCCGACCAGCTCAAGAACGATCCTGCTGTGCAGGAAGCGTACTTGGGCGCCTAGAGCGAAGGGACTCAAGCAAGATCATGGAATGGCAATGGGACGTACTGCCGCAATTCGCCTTCAATGGCCTGCGTGAGGGTGCGGTCTTTGCGGCAGTCGCGCTGGCACTAGTACTGATCTTCAAGGCGACCACCCTCATCAACTTTGCTACGGGCGAGCTCGCGATGCTGGGCGCGTTCCTGATGTACATATTGAACGTCGAGCAGGGCATGTGGCTGTGGCTGTCGATTGTGCTTGCCATGCTCATCAGTGCTGGAATCGGGGCGGCAGTCGAACGCGCTCTGGTAAGGCCGTTCGACCCGGACGACCACCTGCCGGTGGTGCTGATCACGCTTGGCCTGTTCTTGATCGTGAACGCCGTCGCGGGTGACATCTGGGACTACCAGCTGCGCCCGGTGAACGAGCCCTTCGGCACCTTTCCCAGCTGGGCGCCGAGCAGCCAAGAGCTGAAGGAAGTCGCCGACGGCTCGATTTCGTGCGTCAAGGTGTCCTCGGGCAACTTCGTCGAAGCGACTGCGGGTGCCGCGGATGCAACGACGTGCGAGCTGGCCGGCCGTACCTACTGGACGATCCTCAACGCAAACGTCGACTACCGCACCCTCGGCACGTGGGTGACGCTTGCTGTGGCGCTTGCGGCGCTCTTCATGGTGCTTGGCAGGACAAAGGCGGGCTTGGCGTTCCGTGCGGTCTCCTCGAGCGCCGAATCGGCCCGGCTCGTCGGCGTCAATACCGGCCGGACGCTCGGCTTCGGTTGGGCATTGGCATCCGTGTTCGGAACGCTCGGAGCGGCGCTTGTGGCGCCATCGCTCAATGGCGTCAATCCCAACATGATGCAGTTCATCCTCATCTATGCACTGGCTGGCGCTGCGCTCGGCGGTCTCGACAGCCTGGGCGGCGCGATCATCGGCGGCATCGTCGTTGGGCTCATCAAGGGCGTCGTCGTGAGCTGGTTCTTCGTCCAGGTCATGGGGTGGGCCTTCTTTTCCATCTTGCAACTCGCAACGGCGTTCATGCTGATCCTGGTCGTGCTGCTCTTCCGGCCTTCGGGCCTCTTTGGCACTCGCCGCATCGAGCGCGTCTAGAAAACGTATCGAAGGGAGTCGTTGATTCATGAGTTCGCCATTGATCGTCGTTTCCAAAGGCGACCGTCAGCATCGTCAGTGGAACACCCTGTACTGGGGCTATGCCATCGCTTTGGCAATCCTTGTGCCCTTGGTGCTGCAGCCATTCCAGATCGGCCGCATGAATCGAGCGATCGTGATGATCGTCGCCGTTCTGGCGGTGAATCTGGTGGTGGGATTCAACGGCATGCTCGCATTGGGGCATTCTGCGTTCATGGGGATCGGTGCATTCGTCACTGCCTCGATGGTGCAGGACGAATCCTGGGACTACTGGATGATCATCCCGCTCGTCTTGGTTCTGGGATTCGCTGTCGGGGTCGTCGTCGGGCTGCCCGCTCTGCGCGTCAAGGGGTTATACCTAGCCTTGGTCACTATCGCGCAGGCGGCGGTCTTCCCGACGTTGGTCAACATAGATGAACTCGGCATCGCGGAACGCACGGGCGGACCGAATGGCAAGAAGGTCGAGGAAGAGGTCGACCGCCAAGTCGACAGCCTCTCCGGCTATTTCGAGTTCTTGCCTGGCGTTGACGGTGCCCGGGGCGCTGATGCATACCGCTACTGGATCATCTTGTTCATTACGGCGATAGTCGTTCTGCTCGTGCGCAACATCATGCGCAGCCGTGCCGGACGAGCGGTGCTGGCTATCCGTGACAACGAGGCTGGTGCTGCCGTCTACGGCGTCAATTTGCCGATGTACAAGACGCTCAACTTTGCCTTGAGCGCGTCGCTCGGCTCACTCGCAGGACTCCTGTGGTGCTTGGACAAGGGCTTCGTTGCCGGGCAGGACTTCACTTTCCTGCTTGCCATCGAACTCATCATCGGTTTGGTGATCGGTGGTGTGGGGACATTGCAGGGCTCGGTGCTTGGTGGCCTCTTTGTGGTCTGGGTTCGCGACCTCACCAAGAGAATCAGCATCCCGATGGGCTTCTACACGCTTGACGGCGACGGCCCCCTGTCCAACGCCATCTTCGGTTTGATCTTGATTCTGTTCACCTTCTTTGCGCCAGGCGGCATTGCCTCGATGGTCACTGCAGTGCAGAAAAGGATCATCCAGGTTGTGCCGCTGACGCCGGCGGGAGATCCCATCACACCGCTGGAGCGCCTCGACCCGGGCCCGTCTTCGACCCGGTCGGCATGGGCACTCAGACTCGCAGTCATCGGCCCAGTGCTGCTGGTGATCGGCTGGGTGCTGATGAACGTCGACAACCTCATCGTCGGGGTGTTCGCGTTCCTCTTGCGGTTTGCCATCGTGGTGCTGGCGCCGATTGTCGTGTTGGTCGCGATGAACGAACGACTCGGGGCGCGAGCCGGCCTGCGGGGCGAGAATGCCGCTGCGGTGACCTCTCGGGCCACGTTGGCAGGCGTCATCGGCGTTCTCAGCTTTGCCTATGTCAAGACGTTTGCCCTCAACCTGGCGCTCCGGGCGCATCATGTGACGCATCTCGCACGTGAGGCGGTCGTGACCGATGGCGGGAGGGAGCGGCCGGTGGTTCCCTTGGTCTCAGAAGCGGCGAAGTACAAAGACTTCAAGGGCACTCCTGGCGAATTCTGCAGCTCTGGACCAGGGGGAGAGTTCAACGATTGGTCTGTTGACGAGCTCTGCGGCATCTCTTCCGAGGCGATCGAAGCCAGCGAGACGCCGGTGGGGTGGTGGCTGATCGCATGGCCCACGCAGAGTTTGCTCGCATTGGTGCTGAGCCTCGCATCCATCGCCGTGACGCTGCTGGTGGGCTTCCGATACTTCGTGTTCTCGAACTCGAATCTCGAGCCTGCCAAGGCGGAGACCTCGGAGCGAGAAGACGCCACTGCCTAACCCCTATTGGCCTCCGCTGCCGGGAGGCACAATCGGTCGCGAGGCTGAGCTGAGAGTATGACATGGATGCAGGGCTGCTGCTTCTGTTGCAGCGCATCTTCGATGCCCTGACCAATAGCGCCATCTATGCGTCCTTGGCGCTCGCGCTCGTGATCATCTACCGCTCGACCGGTCTGCTCAACTTCGCGCAGGGCGAGATGGCAACGTTCTCGGCTTACGTTGCCTTTGTGCTGCTCGTCGGAGCGGCGCCTGGCTTGACAGGCGGTTCGCTCGCCGCGGCCATCGGGGCGCCGTATCCGACCGTCGCGGCTATCGGCGCAGCCGTCGTGTTCGGTGCCATCGCAGGCGGCGTGACAGAGAGACTGGTGATCCGTCCATTGCGCGAGACGTCCGAATTGGCGGTGGTCAGCATCACCATAGGCCTGTTCTTAGGAGTCAATTCGCTGGTCGAGCAGTGGTGGGGGACTGCGCCGCGGCAGTTCCCTTCGCTGTTTCCGGATGCGGCAAGTGACTATCTCGATGTCGCTGGAGCACGTCTGCGGTACTCAGCGATCGGCGCATGGGCCACCTTGCTCGTGCTGTTGGCGGCGCTGGCTTGGCTGCTGCAGAGAACGCGGGGCGGCCTCGCGTTTCGAGCAGTTTCATTCAATCGGGAATCGGCCGAACTCAGCGGCATCCGCAGCGCGCGGACGCTGATGTGGGGCTGGGTGCTCGCCTCAGCTCTCGGTGCAGTCGCTGCGGCCCTGAGCGCCAGCTCTGTGCTGCTGGAGCCGAAGATGATGCTGCGCGTGCTCGTGTATGCGTTCGCAGCCGCAACGCTCGGCGGTCTCGATTCGCCCAGGGGCGCGATTATCGGCGGCGTCGTGATCGGGCTCAGCCAGACGCTCGTCCCGGCGTACATCCCATTCATCGGTTTCGAGCTCAGCGTCCTGCCGGCACTTGTCGTCATGGTGATCGTTCTGGTGGTGAGGCCTGCCGGCCTGTTCGGCACCCAGCGATTGGAGCGGGTGTGATCGACGACGACTGGCCGACTCCGATGCCGCGTCGAGGCGATGTCGACCGTTCGGGCGACTATGCCGTCTTCGCTGCCTCCCCTGCGCCGCAGACGCCTGGCGGCGCCCATCAGGCGAGTGCAACCGGCAGTCAGATGTTGGAAGCTCCTCGACGCACTCGCCGTGGTACCAGTCCTCTCGGCTGGGTGGGCGCTGGGCTGCTCGCTGTGTGGCTGGTTGCGATGCCGCTGACGAGCACTGCGACGCAGTTGGCGCAGAACACCCAGGCGATGGTCATGGTGCTCGCCGTGCTGGGCGTGAATCTCGCTACGGGTTACGGCGGGATGATCAGCCTTGGGCACGGCGTCTTTGTGGCGGTCGGATCATTCGCCACGGCCTACGCAGCAGCCGACATGGGGCTGCCGTGGGCCGTGTCGATTCTGGCCGGCGCGGTGCTGGCAGGCACGCTCGGCGCCGTGGTCGGACTGCCGGCACTGCGCATCAAGGGCATTTACCTTGCGCTCGTGACGCTGGGTCTCGCCATCGTGTTCCAGCCCTTGTCGAAGCGGTTCACTGCCTTCACCGGCGGCGTCAGCGGACGGACGGTCGATGCCGAAATGATCGCCCCGACGTGGTTCGGCACGAGCCGCTGGTCCGAGGGGCTGTATCGCTATCTGATCTGCGTTGCTGTCGTGGTGATGGCCCTGTGGCTGGTGCAACAATTGGTCGATAGCCGACCGGGCCGGGCAATGCGCGCCGTTCGAGACGACGACACGGCAGCGGCCGTATACGGCGTGAACTTGACCACCAATCGGCTCGCAACATTTGCAGCCAGTGCTGCGCTGGCCGGACTTGCCGGCGCGCTCCAAGTAGTGCTCGTGCCGTTCGCCTCGCAGGAGTCATTCCCGCCGCAGGAATCGCTCGTGCTGTACGCGACGGCAGTGCTGGGCGGTCTCGGCAGCATCTGGGGATCTGTCCTCGGCGTTGCGATCCGCGAGGCAGCTGCGGCGGCGGGGTCGGGCCTCGCTAGCATTGACGGCCTCGGTGCGATCAGTGAGTTGTTCGACCTCTTCGACGACGAGCGGCTCCTGTTTGGGGCGGCATTGATCGTGCTCACCTTCGTCTTCCCGCGAGGACTCGCCTCAGCGATCGTGGGGCGCGCCCGGCGTCGAGACGCATGAGCTCGGACTCGCAGCGAATCGTCTCGCGATTGACATACCCAGACAAAACACGGTCTCCTGACGCGGAGTAGTTTTCTTGTAGCCCGCGGCGTCTCAGCCATGTGCTGGGGGGCCGTAGAGCTTCTGCACACCCACTGGGGAGGTTTCAAATGACCAAACGGCGAATTTGGCGTCTGCTGGCGCTGCTATTCGCGTTCTCGCTCATCGCTGCCGCATGCGGCGGGGACGATGACGCCGACGAGGGCGATGACGAAGTCGCTACCGAGGCCACAGCCGCTCCATCAGCGGAAATGATGGAAGAAGAAGAGGTCGGCGGCGCTGCCGCGGACGACCTCGAGGCCGCCGTGGCCGGCGAGGAGTTGGAGGAAGACGAGGCCGAAGAGGAGATGATGGTCGAGATCGGTGACTGCGACGTCATGATCCCTGCCTTCGACCCTGCGTCGGTCGACCGAACCTCCATCGAGACTCTCTTTGCGTCAGCGGCGGAACGTCGGGCGGAAATCGTCAATGCGCTCTCTGCAGCGCATGTGGACAACGGCGGCAACTGCGGCGTCGGCGAGGATGGCATTCTTCGCGGTCCGGCCGGCTTCACGATCGACATGAACGAGTGCCCGGCCGACTGGTCGAACACCACCGGCATCACCGGCAGTGAGGTCCGCATCGGTCACACCACGGCTCAGTCGGGCACGCTCGCGGCCTACGGAGCGATCGCCTCCGGCTGGGAGAACTACCTGGACTGGGTGAACGAGAACGACCCGATCATGGTCAACGATGCACCTCGCGACCTGACGCTGCTGGTCCGCGACGATGCCTACGTCGCCGCTTCGACGATTGAGTTCGTGAATGAGCTGATCCAGGACGGCAACGTGTTCTCGATCCTCACGCTGGGCTCGCCGAACACCTTGGCGGTCTACGGGACACTGAATGACGAGTGCATCCCGCAGCCGTTCGTGATGACGGGCCACCCGGCTTGGGGCGATCCGGACCACTACCCGTGGACCACTGGTCTGCAGCTCTCCTACTCGACCGAGGCAATCCTGTGGGGTTCTTGGATCAAGGAGAACCTGGCTGATCAGCTGCCTGTCAAGGTCGCCGGTCTGGTGATGGACAACGACTTCGGACTGGCCTACGAACTGGGCTTCCACGAGTGGGCTGATCGCAACCCCGATGTCGTGAGCGAGTTCGTGCCCGTGCGTCACGATCCTGCGGCACCGACGCTGACCAACGAGATGACCAACGTCAAGGCCGAGGATCCTCACGTGTTCATCTCGATGACGGCAGGCGCCCCGTGCGTGCAGGGCATCACCGAGGCTGCAGCGAACGGCCTCATCGATGACATCAACGACAAGGGCGGCGCACTGTTCATGCCGTCGGTCTGCAAGGCCGTGCGGAACTACATGGAGCCGGGCGGAGAGGCCTCCGACAATTGGATGATCGTCGGCGGCGGCATCAAGGACACCACCGATTCCCAGTACACCAGTGAGCCCTTCATCGCGTGGCTCAACGAGACCTTGGAGGCCGGCGGGCTGGATCCGAAGAACTCGCTGAACGGCACCGGCTACATGTACGGCTACCCCTACGTTGAGGCGCTGCGCGTTGCAGCCGACCTGCCGGGCGGGCTGAATCGGACGAACTTCATCCTTGCGGTGCGGTCGATCTCGATCTATCACCCGCTGGCACTCGACGGCATCACTGCTGAGATGTACGGCTCGGCCGATTCCTACTTCATCGAGGGCTCCGACTTCAGCCAGTTCGACTACGCCACGCAGACTTGGCAGATCGTCGGCGAAATCGTCGACGTGAACGGCAGGTCAGCCAACTGCGAATGGGTACCCGGCGAGGGCTGCTAGGACGAGATTCGTCTCGTTGCGTTCGTCGCTGTACGAATACAACGGCTGAACGCACATAGCTGACCTCCGGGTCAGCAGCAGGGGGCCGACGGGCTGCTGCCCGTCGGCCCCCTCGCGTCTGTGTCGTTGTACGGGAGTGCCGG
Organism: Acidimicrobiia bacterium; assembly: GCA_022826045.1. Taxonomy (GTDB): domain Bacteria; phylum Actinomycetota; class Acidimicrobiia; order Acidimicrobiales; family Poriferisodalaceae; genus Poriferisodalis. The sequence goes on from JAJDVQ010000048.1 coordinate 44,830, forward strand.
GTGTGCGCAGCGACGACGGGGTGGCTCAGTCGCCGTCGACGATGGCCTCAGAGATGCGTTCTTCGGAATCAGAATTCTGCATTTCGGTACCCTGAATCGCTGCTGCGCGGCGGTGCCGAGCCTCGCAGTCCCGTGGCAGAATCCGAGGAGAGCGCAGTGCAGTTGACCGACGAACAACGGCGGGAAGCGGCCGCGGCGCTGCTGCATGCCGAGAACACCCGCGAGTGGATCGACCCGATCACCGACACCTACCCGGGCGCCGACAACGACGACGCGTACGCCATCGGCCAGTACGTGACCGACGCCAAGGTCGCAGCCGGCCGGGTCGTCAAGGGCTACAAGGTCGGCCTCACCTCCAAGGCCATGCGCTCGACCTCAGGCGCCACCGAGCCCGACTACGGCACGCTGTTCGACAACTGGTTCCTCGACGAGGGTTCGATCGTGCCGGCGTCGATCCTGAACGTGCCGCTGGTGGAGATCGAGATCGTGTTCGTGCTCAAATCCGACCTCGGCGGGCCCGGCACCAACGCCATCGACGTGATGCGGGCCACCGACTTCATCCTGCCCGCCATCGAGGTGGTGGACCGGCGCTACAACCGCCGCAGCACCCAGGCCGGAGTCGCCGACAGCATCGCCGACGCTGCGTCATGCGGATTCATCATCGTGGGCGGCCGCCCCACCAAGCTCACCGACGTCGACATCCGCCACATCGGCGGTGCGCTGTATCTCAACGGCGACATCGAAGAGTCCGGCACTGCCGCGGCCGTCATGGGCAACCCGCTCAACTCGGTGGCCTGGCTGGCGCGCAAGCTCCACGAGTTCGGCGTCACGATGTCGGCCGGCCACGCGATCCTGTCGGGCTCGTTCATCCGTGCCCGCACGATCCGCCCCGGCGACGCCATCGTCGCCGACTTCGGCCCCCTCGGCCAGATCAGCTTCGGGGTAGGACTTCCCGAAGAGTGATGCAGCGGTGTGGGCTTGTCCGAGGATGACGACTGAGGCTCAGTCTTCGATGTAGGCCTCGAAGGTGCAGGAGATCTGCACCGGCCCGCCGCCTTCCACCTTCATGTTGTGGCGGGCGGGGCGCGACTCGGGATCGGGGAAGCGCTCCAGCCATGGCCCGTTCAGGGCCGGGCGCGATGCGGCCGGATCGGTGACGTAGAACGTCATCTTGGCCATGTCGTCCCAAGTGGCTCCGGCGCCCTCGAGCATCTGGCCGACGTGGGTGAACAGGTTGTCGATCTGCTCCTCGAGGCTGTCAGGGACGTCGCGCGACCCAGGATCGGTCGGCGGCGTGATGCTTGACGTCAAGAACGGCCCGATCCGCGTCGCCGCGGGAATCGGGTTCGCATGCTGGAAGCTCTCGATCTCGATCGACTTGCGCGTCATGGTGCCTGCTCCTGTGTGCTCAGTACCGGACCGTAGATCGATTCGAGCGGCCGGGCTAGACGCCTTCGACCACCACCATCTGGAACTCGGCGGCGTCGGCACGGACATCGCGAGCGTGACGGTATTTCTCGGAGTCGTAGAAGCTCTTCGCCGACTCCACGTCGGGGAACTCCAGCACCACGAGCCGGCGATGCTCCTCAGGGCCCTCGAGGGTCACCGAATCGCCGCCGCGCACGATGAACTTCCCGCCGCTCTCGGCGACCGCGGCCGGCGAAAGCGCCTTGTACTTCTCGTACTGATCCGGGTCGGTGACGTCGACTCGCGTGATGACGTACGCAGCCATCAGCCGACCGTGCCTTCTGCGTCAGCCATCAGCCGACCGAGCTCAGGATGGCGTCGCGGCCGTGCTTGAAGCCGGCCGACTCGGCGGTGTGGTTCAGCGCTAGCTCCGACTCGAACTCGCCGGCGATGCGTGAGTGCCACATCTTGCGGGGCTGGGACATGTCGAACGGCACCCCCTGGTGCATGAGACGGCGGTTGTCCCAGATCACCGCCTCGCCCGCAGTCCACGCGTGCTGATAGGTGCGTGGCGGCTGGCAGGCCTCCCGGTTGAGCCGATCCAGCAGTGCCACGGACTCCTCGGGATCCATGCCGATGATGTCGTGCGCATGCCTGCCGATCAGCAGGTTCGGCCGACCGGTGTCGGGATGAACCTTCACCAGCGGCCGCACCGAGATGTCCAGGTCGTGGTAGCCGTACATGCCGTAGGTGCCGTCGTCCTGCTTCTTCGGCAGCAGCCCCGCCCGGCCCTGGCTGTAGTAGAGCGAGTGGTGCGCCTCCAGCGTGTGCACCAGCTCACGGTCCTCGTCGGACAGCACCTCGTACGCCGCCCGCATGTCGGCCCATCCGGTGTCGGCGCCGTCGGGGGGCACCAGCTCCGCAGTGAACACAGCGCCTTTGGCCTGCAGCGGCATGTAGGTGCTGTCGTGGTGCCAGCCCCAGTTGCCCTTGAGCGACTTCACGAGGTCGTCGCTCGACTCGTAATGGACCTTGCCGTCCTTGCCGACGTTCGAGATGGGTGCCGCGTTGAACTCCAGCTTGCCGAAGCGCAGCGCGAACGCGTCCTGCTCGTCGTTGGTGAGGAACTGGCCCGAGAAGATCAGCAGCGCGTACTCCAGCCACGTCTCGTGCAGGGCCTCGAAGGTGGCGTCGTCGATGGAGCGGAGCTCGATGTCGTGCACCCACGCCCCGAACGTGGCATCGAGCGGTTCGACATTGAGCGTGACAGCCGTCATGGCCGGATCGTACCACCGGCCCCCATTTGGCTTCAGGGTGCAGGCGTCGTCCGCGCCAATCCGGTCCGGGCGGCGGGTGACGCGTCAGCAATCCGGCGAACGGGCGGCGCGCAGGCAAGACTCACCCCGGTCCGTCCGACCCCCGCCACCACAAGGAGCAGCGCAATGGTCGATGCCACGTCATCCGCCGCGACCGCGGTGGTCGGCGGCACCCACGAGGTGCATCTCTGCAACTGGATGTGGCTGCTGCTGGGCGCGCTGCAGGCGCTGTGCATCCCGCTGATGTGGTTCGGCTACCCGCGTGGACCCGCAAGCGCCAGGTGATGCGGCCCATCCCGGTACCGGGGCGGCGCCGACCGGTTACAGCAGCTCGTACACCTCGTAGGCCAGCTTGCCGTCGTCGAGCGAGCCGATGCCGATGGCCTGGATCTTGTTGAGCCAGTTGTACGGGCCCTCCATCGACGTCTGGAAGGTGGGCGCCGAGCGGGGACTGCCGTCTTCGTAGATCTTCCCCTGGTACTCCATCAGTATGTCGACCTCGTCGTCGGTGCGGATCGAGATGCGGACGTCGAGGTGCATCGTGCCGTCGGCAGCGCGGTAGAGCCAGTCGCCTGACGGGCCCAAGATGGTGCCGTTGATGCGCTCGCCGGTGACGGTGCCGCCGTCGACCGAGGCGACCATCCGGGTGCCGGCTGGCCCGCCGCGGATGCGAGCGGCATTGGACAGGTCGGCATCGATGTCCATTCTGAACAGGTGCCGTACTGGCAGGGACGTTTCTGACATGTGGGTGCTCCTTGCTTGTGGCTTATGGAGATCAGGGCTTATCGAGATCAGGGTGCCGTGTGGGACTACATCGTGAAGCGCAGGTTGCGCGCGGCGTGGGCGCCGAGCTCGGCATCGCCCGACCACGTCACCAAGCCCGCAGCGATCGGGCCCTCAGGATCGATCCGCCCGCAGGTGAGGTCCATGAACGCCATCGAGTCGCAGTGCAGCGTGACGGTGGGGTTCTCGACGTGGTCCACCTCGCGGGCCCGGCCCTCGACCTGCACGTAGATGTCGCGCTCGACAGCGCCGGTGATGTCGAAGCGCATCGTGGCGCCGTCGGGCAGGCCGACCCGCTTGCCGGCGATGTAGCCGATCGACAGGTGCACCTCGTTCAGCGCCATCTCGGCGGCGGGGCCGCCGTTGCCGCTCGGCAGGCCCAGTGGGGTGCGGCAGTCGCGCTCGTGCATCCAGTGATCGAACTCTCGGATGGCCATGAAGCGACCGTAGGTGCCCGGTCCGACGGGGGTCATCGATCCGCGGTCGAACACCTCCTCGTCGAGCGCCTCGAGCTGTGCAGCGCGTTCGTCCCACACCTCGGCAGCCAGCGCCGTCAGCTCCGCGCCGCTCATCGCCATGGCCGCCGAGAAGAGGCCGGGAATCTCGCCGAACGGCGGCGGTGTCTCCACTGATTCCGGCAGCCAGCCCGACAGGCCTTGCTCGACGGACACTTGGTGTGCCAGCACGCCCTTGACGGTCCAGTCGGGGCAGTGCGACTGCACGTCCCACTGGTCGCCCGCGAGCGAGCCGTAGAGTTCCTTCGAGCTCGCCCAGCAAGCCTTGAGGTTGTCGATGATGAGTTGCGGCTGACTCATGGTGGCCGTCCTGTTCTGTCCTGTGGTCCCTGAATGGTGATCGTGGTGCCGGAAGCTGATCCGGCGGGGCTCAGCCGGTCTCGGCCCGGATGCGTTCGAGAATCTCGCCCAGCCGGTCGATCATGGCATCGACCGAGCGGGCACCGGCCTGGAAGATGGCCGTGACATTCACCGAGGCCCAGTCGAATCCCAGCGCCTTGACCACGGCGGCCCGCTCGCCGATGGCGTCCAAGTCCTTGTAGAAGCCTTTGTCGGCATCGGAGCGGGGCGGCGGGGCGAGCATGAGCTGCATGCCGATGGAGTCGGGATCGCGGCCGAAGTCCTCCTCGGCCCGGCGGCGGATCTCCGTCATGCATTCCAGCGCCCGTTCGTCGCTGACGCCCGACGCCATCCAGCCGTCGCCCTTCTGGGCGGTGCGTCGCAGCGCGGCGCGGCTGTCGCCGCCGATCCACAGCGGGATGCCGGCGCCCTGGGGCGACACGGGCTCCATGCCCATGTCGTGGCTGTTGTAGTGCTCGCCGGAGTACTCGATCCGTCCGCCTGCCCAGTAGGTGCGCATGAGGTCGATGGCCTCGTCCATGCGCTTGCCCCGGGTGCCGAAATCCTCTTCGAGAGCGTCGTACTCGGAGTCCTGCCAGCCCACGCCGATGCCGAGACGCACCCGGCCGCCCGACAGCGTGTCCAGCGTGGAGATCTGCTTGGCCACCAGCACGGGCTGGCGCTGGGGCAGCACCAGCACCTCGGTCGAAAGCGACACCCGCTCGGTCACCGCGGCCACGTTCGCGAGCAGCATCAGCGCTTCGAGAATCGGCATGTTGGCGGGGTAGATCGTGAAGCGGCCCTCGCCAGGGTGCCCCATCACCACGTGGTCGAACGCGGCAATCTCGTCGTAGCCCAGATCCTCGATGGCCTTGGCCAGGTCGAGCACACGCTGAGGTCCTTCCCGGAACGCAATGGACGGGAAGTCGACGGCGATCTTCATGCGTGAACCCTCTCCTACGTCGTGGGCAGGCGGACCCTAGCTGTCGCCGGCATGAGCAGTCTCCCGTCGGAGGTGTGCTCGGCGATCTCCAGCTCGACGACCCCCGTCTCGGCGTCGACGGATGTCACCGTGCCCGAGAACACCAGCTCCTCGCCTGGAAGGCCGCTGGCGCGGTTCTGCCATGTGACGCCCAGCAGCCGGGCGGCAGGGCCCGCCCAGTCCGTCACGAACTGCGTGAGCCACGCGCCCTGCAGCGGGCCGTGCACGATGATGTCATCGTGCCCCTCGAAGCGGGCGTACTCGCGGTCGTAGTGGATCCGGTGCGGGTTGTGGCTGGCCGCGCTGTACAGGAAGAGCTGCGCCTCGTCGGGGAACTTGTGCATTGGCGGCAGTTGCTGGCCGGCCTCGAGCGTCTCGAGGTCCGGCGCTGCGGCGGCTGTGTCGGTGTCAGTGCTCATCGTGCGATGCCGATCATGCGGGAACGGGCGACCTCGTCGCCGAATTGGTTGACGAAGGTGGTCTCGCGCACCTGCCGGACGAAGGGCCCCTTGCGGCCCTCCTTCTGGTCGACTGCGGCAAGCCGGACGGTGGCCGTGATCTCGTCGCCGACGCAGACGGGTTCGAGAAAGTCCCATTCCTCGCCGCCGAACATCACCCGGTCGACCCGCAGCCGGATCCGGGTGCCCTCGCGGTACAGGCCGTCGGTGCGCAGGTCCGCTGCCGTTCTCGGCTGCACCACTGCGTGGGCGACGTAGGTGGGCGGCGCAACCAGCGTCCGGTACCCGGCCGCCTGGGCCGCGACCTCATCGAAGTAGATGGGGTTCTCGTCGCCGACGGCGTATGCGTAGCGCTGTGCCTCCCGCCGGTCGATGACGGTGGTGACCGGTCCCGACAGCACTTCGCCGACGCGCTCCAGCGTCTCGGCCGGAATCAGCGACTCGCTCATTGCACTGACATTACGTCGCTAGCGTCTATGGCACAGCAGGAGGAAACACCGTGGCGTTGTGGTCGAGGAAGCTGGAGATTCCGGAAGCCGACGCCGCGCTGCCCGGTCGCAGCCAGACGATGCCGGTCGCTCCGGCGCATGTCGTGCTCGGAACGTCGATGACGCCGCCGTTCCCCGAAGGCTTCAAGCACGTCGTGGTCGGCATGGGCTGTTTCTGGGGAGTGGAGCGCATCTTCTGGCAGCTGCCCGGCGTGTACACGACGGCGGTGGGCTACGCGGGCGGCCACACGCCGAACCCCAGCTACGAAGAGGTGTGCTCGGGGCTGACCGGGCACAATGAAGTGGCCCTCGTGGTTTTCGATCCAGCCGTCACGAGCTTCGACGCCATGCTGAAGGCCTTCTGGGAGGGCCACGATCCCACCCAGGGCATGCGGCAGGGCAACGACATCGGCACGCAGTACCGATCGGGCATCTACGTCGCGGATGAGGCCGAGCTGGCGATCGCCGAGTCGTCGCGAGACATGTTCCAGGCTGTGCTCGACGACGCCGGCCTGAGCCGCATCACCACCGAGATCTGCCTGGCCGGGCGCTTCTACTACGCCGAGGACTACCACCAGCAGTACCTGCACAAGATCCCGTGGGGCTACTGCGGCCTGGGCAGCACCGGCCAGACCTGTCCCGTCGGGGTCGCCGCCGCCGACTGAGCTGCGTCCCCTCGGCGTCCTGGCGAATCAGGCGAACGCGTCGGCGAACGCCGTGACCGTTGCGTCAGTAACTGCTCGCCTGTCATCTCCCCACGGCAGCGGCATGAGCACGGGGTGCTCCACGCCGGCATCGACATATGCACGGGCAAAGGCACCGATCTCGGCGGGTGTGCCGATGAAGTCGATGGCCTGGATCATCTCGTCCGAGATCGCCGCGAGCGCGCCGTCGCGGTCCCGCTCGGACTGGCGGTCGCGTGCCTCGTCCACCTCGTCGCCGAAGCCCGCCGCCCGGAAGGCGTTGGCGTAGCCATCGGCCATCACGTAGTTGAGCAAGTCCCGCCGGGCCGAGCGTGCAGAGCGCTCCAGCTCGCCGGCGGCCGCGTGGACGTAGCAGATGATCTGCGCGTCGCCTCCCGCACGCACCTCAGCCACCGCTGCGGGCACGTGGGAGGCAGGCATGTAGTTGAGCAGGACCCCGTCGGCGATCTCGCCCGCCAGCCGCAGCATCTGGGGGTTCAGCGCCGCCAGCACGATCTTGGGCCGGCGGTCGCCCAGCCTCACGGCCAGCCGGAACCGGTGCACCTGCCAGAAATCGCCTTCGAAGGTCACTGCCTCACCGCTCAGGCACTCTCGCAGCAGTGCCACGTACTCGCGCATCATGGCGATCGGGCGATCCGGGGGCGGCTCGCCGTGCTGGCGCAGAATGCCCGGCGCCGACACGCCCAGCCCGACGAGCACGTCACGGTCCGGGCGCATCCATTGCAGCGTTGCAGCAGTCATGGCGGCGAGCGGCGGGGTTCGCAGTTGGATCGGGATGATCCCGGTAGCCAGATCGAGCTCGGGCGCCGCATGGCTGATGGCGCCGAGCGTCGAGAACGCGTCGGTTCCGGTGGCTTCGACCGTCCAGACAGATGAGTAGCCCTGAGCCTGCGCGGCCTGGGCGACGCCGATGATCGCGTCCGGGCCCAGCACGCCCAGGCTGCCGACGGTCAAGCCGATGGAGGGACGCCCGTGCCCATGTGACGCGCGAGATGCAGTCGTGCTCATGACGGCGCACCGTATCCAACCGCAATGGGATCCAACCGCAGGACAGGAGCGCGTCGGCAGCAGGCGGCGCGTCAGAGATCTCCCGCTGGCCCTGACGGGTTGGTGAACTGACGGTGACGAACCGCGAGTGCGAGATAGGGTGAGCAGCACAACCGGCAACGTCGCCTGCAGAGGCGCCGAGCGCGGCGAGGGAGCACCGATGACCGAGACCACCGAACCGACTCGGACGGCTGAGCCCCAGATCATCTCCGATGCGCTCGAAGTGATCGATCACGCACTGGGCGACTTCTTCAGCCGCGAGCTGGTCTCCTCAGTCGAGGTCACCGACGTGCTGCTTGATGTGCGCACGCTGCTGCGCCGCGGCGACGAAGCCGCAGCGGCGCCCGTCACCGCCAAGGGCGACCAGGACGTCGCCCGGGCCTGAATTCAGCGCCGCATCAGGCGGGCGGCGATACGGCCGATTGCCTCGCCGAGCGCTGCTCCCGCAATGACATCGCTGGCGTGGTGCAGCCGCACATGGATGCGCGAGACAGCCACGATGACCGCTGCGAGCCGGTACAGCGGTCCGAGCCGGGAACCGCGCGAGAGCACCGCGGCTGCGCAGAACGCAGCCGACGCGTGGCCCGAGGGAAAGCTCGACGAGATCGGCTGGCGCAGCCGGTGCTGGGTCGGGTTCTCCGCCGCCGTGCCCGGCCGGTGCCGGCCGAAGAGTCGTTTGACGCCCTGATTCACAATCAGCGACTCCAGCGCCATGAGCGCGCTGAAGCGAAGCGCATCGGATGCCTCCCGCCGCGGTGCGAGTGCTCGGATGGCGCCCAGCACATGCCAGATCTGGCTGAATTCGCCGACATCGGAAGCGCCGTACATGACGCGATCGACCAGCTTGCGCCCTCGCAGGATCTCCCACCAGCGGTCGACGGCTTCGTCCCATCCCGCTATCCGCCGTGCCGCAGACATCAGCCAGAACCCGGAGCGGTGATCGGCGGTGCTGTCGTCGTCGGCAGCAGCGGCGGCAGCACCGGATCGGTAGCCGGCGCGATGGTGAGCAGCGGCCCGGCATCGGGATCCGGCGGCGGGGGAATCAGCAGGATCTGTCCCACGAAGATCATCGTCGGATCGGCGATGTTGTTGACCCGCACGAGGTCATTCAGGTGGATGCCGTGCCGATCGGCGATCTGGATGAGCGTGTCGCCCCGCACCACCGTGTACGGCGTCAGCAGCTCGGGCGCGGTCGTGGACGTCGTGGGTGCCGCGGTCGGCGGCACCGTGGACGCAGCGGCCTGCGTACGCGACTCCTGATCCAGCAGCGAGCAGCCTCCCGACAACCCGGCGGCAGCGGCACCCAGCGCGATCACCGCCACGCCCCTGCACCGGTTTCGAACAAGCGCACGTGCCGCCGTCACTGCGAATTGTCGGCGCCGACAACCGTCGGCGGAATGACGAGCTGCTCGCCGATGCGCAGCAGCGTGTCCTCCTTGCCGTTCTCTTCCATGAGCGCCTGCACGGTCACGTCGAATCCGTTCGCGATCTTGCTGAGCGTGTCGCCGGGCTGGACGACATAGATGCGGCGCTGCGGAGGCGGCGGGGCGATGGTCGTGGTCGTGAGCTGGGGCCGCAGCGTGGTCAGCACGGGAAGCGTCGTCGGGATCGGCTCGGCTTCGGGCTCGCTGGCGCACCCCACCGCACCCACTGCGGCGACGCACAGCACCGTGACTGCGCACGCAGCAGCTGCCACGGCACGCACCCGGCACATACCTCAGCCCGCCCGTACGGGCGCTGTGCTCAACTGCTGTGGCCAGCCTGCCGGATCGAGACGCGCTGTCGGATCGTCGGCAAGGAAGGGCTGCGGCTCGTCATCGCTCACAGTCAGCAGCTCGGCGCCGCTCGGAGTCACCACAACGGTGTGCTCGAACTGGGCTGTGCGGCTGCGGTCGGCAGTCGCCGCGGTCCAGCCGTCAGGCCACATCCGGGCGCGCGGCAGGCCCATGGTGATCATCGGTTCCACCGTGAAGGTCATGCCCTCGACCAACTCGGTGCGTGCAGCAGGGTCGTAGTAGTGGGGAATGTTGGGGAGCCGGTGGAAGATCTGCCCGATTCCGTGACCGACGAACTCGCGCACCACGCCGTAGCCCTCTGCCTCGGCGCGGGCCTGGATGGCTCTGCCGATATCGCACACCAATGCACCGGGCCGCACGGCCGCGATGCCGTGGTACATCGACTCGCGCGTCACCTCGACCAGCCGCCGGGAGGGCGCGTCTACATCGCCGACCAGGAAGGTCTCGGAGTGGTCGCCGTGAACGCCGCCGACGAAGATCGTCACGTCGCAGTTGACGATGTCGCCGTCGCGCAGCGACCGGTTGTCGGGAATGCCGTGGCAGATGATCTCGTTGACCGATGTGCACAGCGACTTGGGAAACCCGTTGTAGTTCAGCGGGCTCGGGTAGCCGCCTTCAGCTATGCAGGTCTCGTGGCAGACCTCGTCGAGATGATCGCTGGTGACGCCCGGTGCGATCTCTGCTGCCACTGCACCCAGAACGCGCCGCGCAGCCGAGCCTGCCAGCCGCATGGCCTCGATGGTGGATTGGTCGGAGGGCGCCACGCCGCTCGGGGCCGGAGAGGCCTGGCCGCTGCGCGCGTAGGGCGGCAACTCGATGTCCGCAGGCACTGCCCGCCGGGGCGAGACCATGCCGGCGACCACCGGCTCGAAGCCGGGAGGCTTCATGCGCGCTGCCGGCACTCGACGCTTGCGCCTGCCCATCGTGTTCACGCTACCCGTGAGCCGTGGGCTCTTCGTTGTCGAGCCGCCCGCGGAGCGGGTGCGCTCAATCGGAGTCGTCGAGCTCCGCGAGCACCTGGTCGTTGTGCTCGCCCAGCTTGGGCGCCCGCCGGTAGATGCCCGGCGGCGTCGCACTCATGCGGATCGGCGGGGCAATCTGCACGATCGGCCGACCGACCGGCTGCTCGACTGCCACAAGCATGTCCCGGGCCGCCACATGAGGATCGCTGAACAGGTCGCCGGGGTGGTTCACCGGCCCGCAGGGCACCTTGCCGCCGATGGCCGCGATGACCTCCGTATTGGTGAGCGTTGCGGCCCACTCGGTCAATGCCGTGATGATCTCCTCGCGATGGTGATATCGCGCCCGCAAGGTGCGGGTCTCTTCTGCGGTGGCCCACTCGGGTCGGCCTATCGCGACCGTCAGCTCGCGCCAGTGGTTGTCGGTGGGGGCGCCGATGGCAATGGCCCCGTCGATGGTGTCGAAGATGTCGAAGGGCACGATGTGCTGGTTCTTGTTGCCGCTGGGTGGCGTATCGGGCTGGCCCAGCACGCTGTAACGGGTGACGCCGACCTCGCTGAGGGCCATCACGGCGTCCACCATCGAGACGTCCACGAACTGCCCCTCGCCGGTCCGCTGCGCGTGGAACAGCGCAGCCAGCACTCCCATCGCGCCGATCGTGCCGGGGTAGGTGTCGCCGATGTAGGGACCCACGACGTGCCGGTCGTCAGGACCGCTGCCGGTGGCCGAGACCATGCCTGACATCGCCTGGGCCACGACGTCGTACGCCGGCCAGTCGACATAGGGGCTCTCGCCCGAGCGCGGATCGCCGAAGCCCCGGATGGCGCCGTACACGAGCCTGGGGTTGCGCTCGTGGAGCACCTCCCAGCCCACTCCGAGCGCATCCATCACGCCCGCGCGCATGTTCTCGACCAGTGCATCCGCAGTGTCGACGAGCTGCAGGAACTGTTGGCGCTGGTCATCGTCGGTGAGGTCGAGAGCGACGCCTCGCTTGTTGCGGTTGTAGTTGGCGAACCCGGCGCCGAAGTTTCGTTCGGTGTCCTCGCGAGTGAACGGCGCCATCTTGCGGGCCATCTCTCCCCGCGGCGGTTCCACCTTGATCACATCAGCCCCGAGGTCGGCGAGCATCATGGTCGACCACGGACCAGCCAGCGCGTGGGTGCAGTCGATGATGCGGATGCCTTGCAGCGGACCGGTGTTCGAGGCTGCCATCGGCGCGACCCGCTCATGCGCGGTGAGATGGTCTTCGTCAGGGGGATCCAGCTTCGTCATGTCTTCGTCTCTTCGATCCTCTGCGAGGGTCAGGCGAAATTCGGGCGGCGCTTCTCGACGATCGCAGCGTGCCCCTCGCGCACGTCCGCGCCGGTGAAGCCCAGCATCTCGAGTGCAGCCGAGGTGTCGAAGATGGGTCCCGCCATCCGCATCCAGTTGTTGAGGCTGTACTTGGTCCAGCGGATGGCGCTCTGGCTGCCGTTGGCCAGCCTGCGGGCAACTGCAAAGGCCTCCTCGAGCACGGCATCGTCGTCGACCACCTTGCTGACGAGGCCCATGTCGTCGGCCTCTTCGCCGCTGATCGTGTCGCAGGTCAGCAGGTAGTACTTCGACTTGGCCATCCCGCACAGGATCGGCCACACGATCGCTGCGTGGTCTCCTGCAGCGACGCCGAGCTTGGTGTGCCCGTCCACGATCCGGGCGCTGCGTCCGGCGATCGAGATGTCGGCCATCAGCGCTGCTGCCAGACCGGCCCCGACGGCGACGCCCTCGATCGCCGACACGATGATCTTGGAGCAGTTGATCATGTTGTAGACGATGTCCCGCGCCTCGCGCAGTGCCCGCTGGCGTGTCTCGAAGTCGTCCATGATCTCCTGGATCATGTCCAGGTCTCCGCCGGCGGAAAAGGTGCCGTTCGCGCCGCGGATGACGGCCACCCGGGTGTCAGGATCGTCGTCCACCGCTCGCCAGACATCGGCCAGCGCCAGGTGCTTCGGCGCATCCACCGAATTCAGCCGTCCGGGCGTGTCGATCACGATCTCGAGCACGCCGTCCTCGTCGGGACCCACGATCTGAAGCGCTGAGTAAGGGGCGTAGCGGTCGTTCATGGAGGGTGACGCTAGTTCGGAGGGGCCTCAGCCGCCCGGGCCTCGGGGTCCGGCGCGCAGAGCTTCCGGTACGCAGATTCGATCTCGCCAGCCGGTGCGAAGATCCGCTCCCAAGGGTGCAGCAGCCTGTCGCGCCCGTAGCGCGGGATCACGTGGATATGGAAGTGAAACTGTGTCTGGTCGGCCGCAGCACCGTTGTTGTTGAGCAGGTTCACGCCCGCCGGCTTCAGCCGCTCGCGCGCCAGGCTCGCCACCCGGCGTGCTGCCTGCATCACGTGCGCCGCATCGTCATCGGTGAGTTCCCAGACGTCGGTCACATGCCGCCGGGGGATGACCAGGCAGTGGCCGACGGTCATCGGCAGCCGGTCCATGAACGCCACGGCGTAGTCGTCCTCGTAGAAGCGCAGTGCCGGGATCTCGCCCGCCGCGATCGCGCAGAACGTGCAGCCCGGCATCCGGTCCGCAGCCGGCTGATCAGGGGCAGGGGAGTTCACTGGGATCGGCTCGGCCAGCCTGTCAGTGGTACCGGAGCTCGACGTGGTCGATGACGTGGTCGTGGCCCTTCGCGAGCACCAGGTCGGCCCGGGCTCGCGTGGGCAGGATGTTCTCCTGCAAGTTGACAAGGTTGATCGAGCGCCAGATGGTGCGGGCGACCGCGTCGGCCGCAGCCCGAGGCAGGTCCGCGAACTGGGCGAAGTAGGCCGACTGCTCGCGGAATACCGTCTTGCGCAGCTGCTGGAACCGCTCGACGTACCACTCCTCGAGATCCTCGGACTCGGCGTCGACATAGATCGTGAAGTCGAAGAAATCCGAAACGAACGGCGTACTCGACGGCGGACCGGTCTGCAGCACGTTGAGGCCTTCGACGATGAGGATGTCCGGCTGGTTGATGAGCTGAACCTCATCGGTCACGTCGTAGATGGTGTGCGAATAGACCGGAGCGGCGACATCTGGCTCCCCGCTGGAGATGCGCTGGAGAAAGTCGCGCAGCTCACCGCGCCGGTAGGACTCCGGGAAGCCCTTGCGACCGAGAATGCCGCGCAGCGTCAGCTCAGCGTTCGGCAGCAGGAACCCGTCAGTGGTGACCAGGTCCACCTCTGGATGCTCGGGCCAGGTGGCCAGGACGGCTTGGAGGATGCGCGCCGTCGTGCTCTTGCCGGCTGAGACGCTGCCGCCGATGCCGATCAGGTACGGCCGCGGCGGCAGCACCCTGCCGAAGAATCCCTCCGTCGTAGCGCGCAGCCGGCGCTTGGCGGCGACACGCAGGTTCAGCAGCCGCGACAGGGGCAGGTAGATGTCTCGGACCATGTCGAGCGTCACCGGCTCGACGAGGCCGGCCAGCGCCTCGAGCTCGTCCTCGGTCAACGCGAGGGGAGTGGCGTCGCGCAGCTTCGCCCACTGCTCGCGGGTGAACCGGCAATGCCGGTTGTCGATGCCCGGCTCGAAGCTCCGGTCGAGCGAAATTGCGTTCGTCACCCGCCTAGCTTGGCGAGCTCGGGGCCGTGGGCGCAACCGGTTGGACGTTCGACGCGTATGCACCCTGTGCATCGATCATGCCTCGGTGCCATCTGCGGGGCGTCGCGATGGCCGCCCGGGGGTAGTCCTCGAACATCCAGCGGGCGAATTGCCGACGAGTCCGGCCCGACGCATCGACCAGTCTCAACGCTGTCTCGGTCAGCCGCTCATGGGCCAGGATCCGACTCAGGCCCCGCGCCAGCCGGTGGTCGAGGACGAACTCAGCACGCGCGGCGCGCTCGTAGCGGGCGGCCACGCTGTGCGGTGGGCCGCCGTTCGCGATTGCTGCCGCTGCCATGCGACCCATCTGCAAGGCCTGCCCGATGCCCTCTCCGGTCAGCGGATCGGCGGCCGCGGCCGCATCGCCGCAGATCAGCACGCGCCCATGGGCCAGCGGCAGCTCGCCCAGCCGGGCCGGGATCGGCCACGCCCGGGTGGGACCGTCCGGTTCGTGGCTGCCGAGCACTTCCGCAATATGGGCCCGCTCGGTGAGGCCCGACCAGACCGAGGCAATCTGGCCGCCGTCGAGCGTGCCGGTGCTGTTGGACGAACTGCCGCCGACTGCGTCACGGGGCACGCCGAATCCGAGATTGACGCGGCCGTCGCCGAGGGGGAATGACCAGGCGTAGCCCGGCAGCAAGTCCGGCTCGAACCACACCCACATGTCGGCTGCGGCCTGGCCGCTGGCGCGCAGGTAGCCGCGAAAAGCGTGCCAATCGCCCCGGTAGCGCGGCGGTCCGATGTCGAGTGCCTTGCGGACAGCCGAATAGACGCCGTCTGCGGCGACGACGAACCGCGTCGCGATGCGGCGCCCGTCGCTGAGGCAGGCCGATACGGTGCTCGCGCGTCGGCCATCATCGGCGAAGCCGTCGAAGGACACGCCGAGCCGGACATCTGCGCCCGACGCAACTGCAAGGTCGGCCAGTGCAGCGTCAAGCTGTGCGCGGCGGCAGACGGCGGCGAACTGCCCGCGCCCGTCGGGGAGCGGCAGCCTGATGATGCGGCCCCGGGGCGAGCGGACCCACGCTGTATCGACCTGCATCCACGAGTCGATCTGCTCGGGCTCCAGGCCGAGCTCGGAGAGCTCTCGCAGCGCCAGCGTGGTGAGGCCGTCACCGCAGCACTTGTCACGCCCACGTGCTGCGCGGTCGACGAGCATCGTCTTGAGACCAGCCCGCTGAGCCCACACGGAGGCTGATGCGCCCGCCGGACCGGCGCCCACGATCAGGACGTCAACGGGGGACATTTCCTCAGGATCGCTCGGGCTCGGTGGTCTCGTCGACGCCGGTGTGACCGCCCGATGACTTATCTGCGCCTGCGGTGCTGTCGTCGGATTCGGTCCCGTCGTCGTTCTCGCCTTCGTCTTCGCCCTTGGTGCTCTCGGCATCGTCGCCCACGCCTGAGGGGCCTTCGCTCGACTCGCGTTCCTGAGCGAGTGCTTCGAGGTCGACGTCGAGGCAGGGATCGTCGGGGTAGCGCTCGAGGTCGGAGTCACGCTCGCCCGGTTTCTCGACGCACTCGAGCGGCGGGCACTCCACGATGGTCCCGTCGTCGCGCTCGCTGCCGTCGGGGACCATCTCGACCTCGGATTCGCCGGCCGGATCCCCATCACCGGGGGCTGCCCGCGCGTCGTCTGCGGACTCGGGCGCCCCGAGCAGCGGATCCGCACACATCCGCGGCACCGAGCGCGTGCCGTCGCAGTTGCGGCCCTCCTCGGGCCGGTAACGCGCGTGGAACGTGTCGGTCTCGGTGGCGCCGTCGGAGAACACCCGGATGCGATCGGTTCGCACCCGGCGGCAGAACTCGCGCATTTCCTCCTCGGGCTCCCCGATCGTCACTACGACGTTACGGGTCGAGTAGATCTCCACCGTGATCGACGTGTCGTTATAGGTCGGCCAGATCAACACCCCGTACGGCGTGGGATTGGTGAACCGCAGGTCAGGCTTGGGATACGAGATCGTCGGGTCCAGCCCGTAGGGGTAGCGGCTGAGATACAGCGAGTGCGTCTGGTACTCGTCGATGTCCATGCCCGCGTGAATCAGTGCATTGAAGATCGTGGTGGCGAATTGCGACACGCCGCCACCGATGTCATCGATGACAACGCCCTTCTCGATGAAGCCGCCCTCGACGAAGCCTTTCTCTTCGGTGCGCCGGCCCACGTGCCCGTTCAGCGACAGGCTCTCGCCGGGCTCCACCACCACGCCGCGCATGAGTTCCGCGAAGAGCTGGATGTTGGTCACACGGCCCTGGCAGCACGCGTGCTTGGTGGTGAAGGCGCCGACGAGCTCGACGATGCCCAGCGATTCCAAGTACGCCTGCTCCTCGCGGCTCACCGCCGGGCGAGACGGCAACGCGATCGGTACCTCAATGCCTGCCACTAGCGCCTCGGCCACCAGCTCGCCCGCTTCGTCCGCGCAGCACGCCACGCCGCCATCGCTGGCTGCCACCGTCGGCACGCCGCCCTGGACCGTCATGGCCGCCGTGGTGAACGGCGCGGACTGCGCGGCAAATACCTCTTCGAGGTACGGGCCGATGCCGTCGGTGTCGAGGGTGATCTCCGGTGGTGTCGAGTGCGGGTCCAGGACCAGCCAGCCCGCAATCTTCTCAAGTGTCAGCTCGTACGTCTCGTCCTGGTAGGCCACGACGAGACTGCGCCCGTAGCGCTGGTGCGCCTCGTCGACGACCTGCTGCATCTCGGGCGTATATTCGAGCGGCAAGCTCTGCTGGAGCTGCGCTTCGATCTCGATGCGGGCGTAGCCTCGTGCGATGCCCTCGAGGACTTGGTCCACGATGGCATCGGCGTCGACGACCTGACCTGGCTGGCCCAAGTCGACTGCAAGGCTGTCGTCGACGACGACGATTGACGGGGGAATGGCCGTCACCCCGATTTCCGCGGCATTCGCGAGCACGGCTCGGGCCACGGTCCGCTCGACGCGGTAGCGGCGGTCGGAGAACTGCGGGTCAATCGACAGCGCTGACCACGGCACGGCCGCCGAGTTGTCGCCCGACCCGCTCACCGTGGACCGCCGTTGCCTGACGGCGTCATAGGTGGCGTCGCTCTCGAGCGTGATGCTGAGATCGGCGACCGTCAGCTGTACCTCGCCGCCATCGGTTCGCACCACCACCGGCGTGGCGGCCAGCTCAGCCGCAAGCATGGCGATGCGGAGCCGCAGCGCATCAGGGCTCACCTCGGTTGCCGTGCCGGCCTCAGTCGTCGCAACGACCTCCGGCCGCTCCGACATGTCCGGACCTCCGGCCGTCGCTGCGGTCGTCGGCACGGGAGCTTCTGCCGGATCCCTCACTGCCAGGACGGCTGTCGCAATGATCGCTGCCACCAAGATCGCTGCTGCGCTGATGATCGACCACTTGGGCGCCCACGACGGCCATCGCACGGAGGTTGAGCGTACGGGTCGCATGGTGCTGCGGAGCGTCAGCCTCCGACGCGTGCATGCTGAGGCGTGAGCGCTGCGAAGACCGGGCGATCGTGCGATACTCCGAGCCGTCGTCACCGCAGCTGCGACTGTGCTGCGGCGCCGTACGTGGACAGCAACAGGCGCCAGGGAAAGGACTCAGGACACCATGAGCAAGCTGTGCGAAGGTCGGGTCGTCATCGTGACCGGGGGTGCCCGGGGCATCGGGCGCGAGCACTGTCTCATGCTCGCCGAGCACGGGGCGAAGGTCGTCTGCAACGACCTCGGCGGCGCCCGAGACGGCACCGGTGCCGACACCGGCCCAGCCGACGACGTAGTCAACGAGATCGCCGCCATGGGCGGTGAGGCCGTCGCCAACGGAGACGATGTCTCGGACTGGGAGGGGGCTCAGCGGCTGGTGAACCAAGCGATCGGGACCTTCGGCGATCTGCATGGCGTCGTGAACAATGCGGGCATTCTGCGCGACCGCATGCTCGTCAACATGACCGAGGCCGAATGGGACGCGGTGATCAAGGTGCACCTCAAGGGCACGTTTGCGCCCGCACGCTGGGCCGGTTCCTACTGGCGGGAGAAGTCGAAGGCCGGCGAGCAGGTCAACGCGTCGATCGTCAACACGACGTCTGTCTCGGGCATTTACGGCAACCCAGGCCAGACGAACTACGGCGCCGCCAAGATGGGCATCGCGGCGTTCACCATCATCGCGGCGCGCGAATTGGGGCGCTACGGCGTTCGCGTCAACGCAGTGGCGCCGGGTGCGCTGACTCGCATGACCGAGGATCTGGGCATGGGCCAAGCCTCAGAGGAAGACCAAGCGCTCATGCACCCGCGCTACATCGCACCGATCGTCACCTGGCTGTGCTCCGAAGAAGCAGCCGGTGTGAGCGGCCGGGTCTTCGAAGCCTCGGGAAGGATGCTTGCCGTCGCGCAGGGCTGGGAGCGCGGGCCGACAGTTGAAGCCATCGACGACCCCACGCAGATCGGCGATGCAGCATGGCAGCTCGTGCGCGACGCCCGCCTCAACAGCGGCATGGACGGAGCGCCTGCAGACGGCGGAGTGGGCGGCTGAGCCATCTGCGCCCACCGGCTCGGCGCTTGGACCAGCTTGAATCAGACTTGAAACAACAGAAGAGGACAACAGCTATGGGACTCAATCCGGATGCAGTCGGTGCCGTCGGCACGCCGACGACACGTTCGTGGACATTTCGAGACTCGCTGCTCTACGCCGTCGGCATCGGCGCCGGGGCCGAGGATCCGTTCGGATCCGAACTGGAATTCACGACGCACAACTCCAAGAACATCGACCACAGGGCGTTCCCGACCCAAGGCGTCGTGATCGGTTTCGGCGCCGGCGGCGCAATGGCGAACGCCGGTGATCTCGACTGGGGCAAGCTGCTGCACGGCAGCCAGGGCATCACCGTTCACCGGCCGATCCCCACCGAGGGCAGCGTGGAGATCACCGACCGCATCGCGGGCATGTGGGACAAGGGCGAAGGCCGAAACGCCATCATCGATACCGAGGCATCGGCGGTCGATCCCGACAGCGGAGATGTGCTGTTCGAGCTGCGCAGCTCGGTCGTGATCCGCGGCTCGGGCGGTTTCGGCGGCGAGCCGGGCAGCACGGCGCCGCTGGTGAGCGCGCCCGAGCGCGACCCCGACTACGAAGTCACCTACCGGACACGGTCCGATCAGGCCCTGACGTACCGTCTGAGCGGCGACTACAACCCGCTTCACAGCGACCCGTGGTTCGCCACCGAGCTCGCCGGCTTTCCCAAGCCGATCCTGCACGGCCTGTGCACCTACGGCTTCACCGGCCGGGCGCTGCTGCACACCTTGTGCGAGGGCGACCCGTCACGCTTCCGCTCGATGGACTCCCGCTTCTCAGCGCCGGTGTTTCCCGGCGATGCGCTGACCATCCAGGTGTGGGACGACGGCGAGGGCCGCGCGATCTACCGCACGATCGCCCAGAAGGACACCGACGAAGCGCGCACGGTCATCGACAACGGCCTGTGCACCTACGCCTGAGCCAGTACAGATCTAGAACAGCTTGAGGGCATCGCTGGTGATGCCGCGTAGCTCGTCGTAGTCGAGCACGACGCAGCGGATGCCCCGATCCGCAGCGAGCACCCGCGCCTGGTGCTTGATCTCCTGCGCGGCGAAGACGCCGTTCACCGGCGCCAAGCGGGTGTCGCGGTTCAGGTAGTCCAGGTAGCGGCTGAGCTGCTCGACTCCGTCGATCTCGCCCCGCCGCTTGATCTCCACGGCCAGCGTCGCTCCCTCGCCGTCGCGGCACAGCAGGTCGACCGGGCCGATGTCGGTGGGGTACTCGCGGCGCACCAGGACGGCGCCTTCAGCCAGCGTCTGTGGATGTGCAGCCACCAGCTCCTGCAGATGAGCCTCCACGCCGTCGCGCTCGAGCCCGGGATCGATCCCCATGTCATGCGCGGTGTCGCTGATCACCTCGGCTAGGCGAATCTCGAGACGCTCGCCTTTGTCGTTCGTGACCCGCCACAGGTCGGGTTCGCAGACGAGCCGGTTGGGCGCGTTCATCCAGTTGAGCGGCTTGTAGGCGCCGCCGTCGGCGTGGATCGCCACACAGCCGTCGGCTTTCACCATGATCAGGCGCACTGCTTCGGGCAGATGCGCATCGAGCCGGCCCGAGTAATCGACCGTGCAGCGTGCAATGACGAGGCGCACAGCTCAGGCGGAGTCTGTCAGCTCGTAGATCGAGGTGAGCTTGGGTTCGCCATCGCTGTCGTCGTCGAGAACGCGCGCCCGCCCGCTCTCGACGAGATGCAGCATGTGCGCGTACACCGAGCTCGCCGCGGGATACCACAGTCGCTTGTCGTAGGCCGCGTACATCTTCGGCACGAAATCCGCGATGCGGCACGGACCGGGGCGCAAGTGCTGGATGATCTGCTCCTCGCGGTCGCTGCGATGCGCGATGAACGAGCGCACGTATGCGGTCGGCTCGGGGATCGGCGGGCCATGAGTCGGCCAGTACCGCTCGTGGTCGAAGTCGAGCAGTTTTGCCAGCGAGGCCAGGTAGTCCTGCATCGAGCCGTCCGGCGGCCCGACGACGCTTGTTGCCCAGCCCATGACGTGATCGCCTGAGAAGAGCGCGTTCTCCTCGACCAGCTCGTAGCAGAGGTGATTCGAGCAGTGCCCGGGCGTGTGCATGGCGCGCAGGGTCCAGCCGTCACCGGACACGATGTCGCCGTCGGCCAGCGCAACATCGGGGACGAACTCTGTGTCGGCGCCTTCCCGCTTCAGCTCGGGGGGAAGCTCGTCGAATTCGGCTTGGTACTTCTCTTGTTCCTCTGCGCTGATGTGGTCGGAGAAATCGACTCGGTCGTCCGGGTCGAGCTTCCACACGCTCGCATGGGGTCCGTAGCCGTAGCTGAGCGCGCCGGTCCTGGCGACCAGACTGCCGGTGAGGGGCGAGTGATCGCTGTGGGTGTGGGTGACCAAGGCAGCGCTGACTGTCTCGCCGTCGTCCAGTGCCGCCATGACGTCGTCGAGATGGCTGTCCAGCGGAGGACCTGCGTCGATGACTGCGACATCGCCATGGCCGACGATGTAGGTGCCCGTGCCGCGGTAGGTGAACGGCGTCGGGTTCTTGCAGATGACCCGACGGATGAGCGGGCTCACCGCCTCGCAGGCGCCATAGGCGAACTCGCCCAGATCCCGGTAGTGCTCGATGGTCACCGGCATCGGCGTCTCCAAGTTTGCCGCAACACGCGCGCGACGGTCTAGCATCACATCACGGCTTGGTCGGGCAGCCGCCATGAGGGGGAGGCGGCTGCCCGGCCCGTTTCGTATTCGGAGCGCACGCCCCGGAGCCGCAGTCGGCGGGGCGCAAGGCCGGCGTGTCAAGGTTCGGCGCCGCGACGCGCGAGGCTGTGCGGCGCATTGTGCAAACGCGACCGCCGGGAGGGAACATGGCGGATCTGACAGACCGGAGCGGCGGCTACTTCGTGGGCACGAAGCCCTCGGAGCGCTACCCCATCTGGACGCGCGCCAACGTGGGCGAGGTGTTCCCCGATCCGGTGAGGATGAGCACCTTCGACTTCGCGTTCCAGAACGACGATGGCATTCGCATTTCCGAACTGGGCTTCCGCGACGCCTACGTGCAGATGGGCGCATTCGACTATGACGAGTTCGATCCCGACAATTGCGTCTTTTTGGGCGTCTTCGGCGGCTACGCGTATCTCAACGCCGCGGTCGGGCGTGTCTTCGGGGCCCGCGCCCCCGGCATCGACGTGGACACCGTCGACCGGACCTTCTTCGGCGAGCAGCCGGGCATCCCGCCGTACGAACCGCATCCCGACGACGCCAGCCCCGAAGCTGAGCAGCGCATCGGCGAGACCTTCCTCATGCTGTTCGCGGCGCCGGCGTTGCCGGAGGTGCACGAAGACGAGCAGAACATCGCCGAGCTGCGTGCACAGCGGCCCGACTTCGCCCAGATGGGCGATCACGCGATCGTCCAGTGGATCAGCGACTTTCTCGAGTCGGGCTACGGCGACGGGGCCGGCTTCCGGCTGCTGTTCGCCCGTCACCTGAAGGTGTCGTTCCTGGCGGCGGTGCCGCTGGGCGCGATCGAGCAGGTGTGCACGGCGCTGGGACGGCCCGAGGACACGCTCAAGCTGGTGGCGGGCTTCGGCGACGTGGCATCTGCTGCGCCTTCCGATGCGATGTGGCAGCTCGGGCGCCAGGTTGCGGCGTCGAGCGCGCTGGGCGCGCTGTTCGACGAGGGACCGGCGGGCTTGGCCGAGCGTTTGGCTGCGGCCGGTGCCGGGGAATCTTCAGGCGACGCTGCGGCGTTCAACGAGGCCTTCGACTCGTTCGTGTACGAGTTCGGCTCGCGAGGGCCGAACGAATGGGAGATGAGCTGTCCGACCTGGGAGACAGACCCTGACATCGCGCTGGCGGCAATCGACCGCATGCGCTTGGCGCCCGACGATGCAGAGCCGGCGCGGCGGCGGGCCGAGCTGTCCGCCCAACGAGAGGCGCTGGCTGCGGAGATCTCCGCATTGCTCGAGGCCGACCCCGACACCCAGATGCAGTTCAACCTGGCCCTCGGCGCCGCAGCCGTGTACCTGCCGGGACGGGAGCGCACCAAGACCAACTGCGTGCGCTTCGTCAACGAGTGCCGCATCGCCTCACGGGTGCTGGGGGAGCGGCTCGTCGAGCGCGGTCAGTTCAGCGGTCAGACCGAGTTCGGCATGCTGCGGCTGTCCGAAATCCACGAGATGCTCGACGACCCGACCGGCTGGGCAGAGGTGATCGCCGAGCGTCAGGCCCAGTGGGACGCCGCCGCGTCGCGTCAGGAGCCGTTCGTCATCGTGGGCGACCCGCCGCCGATGTCGGAGTGGCCTCGCCGGGGGACCTCTGAGCTGCCGAAGCTCGCGGCAGGCGAGACGCTCGCAGGTTTGCCCGGCTGCCCTGGCATCGCCCGCGGGCGTGCCCGAATCGTGCTCGACAGCAGCGACCCGACAGCGCTGTCGCCCGGCGATGTGCTCGTGGCGCCGCTCACCGATCCGTCGTGGACGCCGCTGTTCGTCAGCGCGAGCGCGGTCGTGGTGGACGTCGGCGCAGCGCTCAGCCATTCGGTGATCGTGAGCCGCGAACTCGGACTGCCGTGTGTCATCTCGGCAACCGGCGCGACGGGACGCATCCCCGATGGCGCCCTCGTCGAGGTGAACGGCGACACCGGCATGATTACTGTGCTGGAGCTGTGAGCCCAGAGCCATCGGAGAGGATGTGAGGTGTCGTCCGAGAGCGGTTTGACGACGCTTGGCTGGTTGTTGCTGACGGCGGCGGTGGCGGGGTTTGCGGGCACGGCGGTGGTGGTGGTGCAGTCGGTGGTGCGTGACGTGGGTGTTGACGCGGGGAGTTTCAGTGCGCGGTTCCGGGCGGCGCGGATTGCGGCCGACGGTGTGACGCGGGAGTGGCGTTCGCATCATCCCGATGATCAGTTCGAGGCCGACTCGCTGAATCGGCGTTACGGCGAGCGCTGCGCCCGGCTGGGGATCACCTACGCCGACACTGAGGCGCTTCCGTTCTGGAAGCCGGGTGTGCTGGCGGCGGGCGGCGGCTGGTTCGAGGTGCACAAGCTGCCGGTGTGCAGTCTGCGCAACGTCCGGGGGGAGCGTGAGCGTTTCGGGTCGTCGCCGGTGCCGCTTGAGGGGACCGCGACCGCCGATCGGCGGTCACGCCAGGACGAGTGATGGCTGCTGTCGTCGGTGCGCGATGTGCGGGTCTCAGGGTTTGCGTCGGCAGATGGCTTGGGGCCGCCCGCTGCCTGGTGGGTCCTGTTTGGCGTTGTTGAGTTCGGTGGAGGTGGGCTGGATGTCGTCGCCTTTGTCGCTGGGTCCTGTGAAGACGGCTTCGACGTCGAGGTTGGTGTCGCTGTAGAGGATTTCGAGGCGTTCGCAGCGGGCGGTGAAGTAGAGCTCCCAGCGTTGCCAGGTGTTGTAGCGGGCGTCGTCGGGTGATGCGGTGCGGGCTTCGCGGATGACGGTGTCTGCGGCGACGTTGGCGGCTGTCTCGCGTGCGCTGGCGCCGCCGAGTTGTTCGGCGGTG